>NZ_JAOWFA010000057.1:0-836453 GCF_030333885.1 Citrobacter sp. Cf132 | reverse complement strand
GTAAGCGTACAGCGTGAACCGTCTGGTCATAATCCGAAGCATCCGACAAAGTGGTGTCCACCAAATAAGTAGTGGGAACCAAAGTGTCAGATATGCAGAAAAATGTGACTCCCGGCAGGCGAAAAGGCTGCCCTAATTATTCTCCTGAGTTTAAGCAACAACTCGTTGCTGCCTCCTGCGAACCAGGAACATCCATCTCAAAACTGGCGCTTGAAAATGGCATTAACGCCAATCTGCTGTTCAAATGGCGCCAACAATGGCGCGAGGGAAAGCTGCTATTACCTTCTTCAGAGAACCCGCAGCTACTTCCTGTGACTCTCGATGCCGCTGACGTACAGCCAGAGCCGCCCACTGAGAGCCCGGAAGCCCTCAGTATCAGCTGTGAGATAACGTTCCGGCACGGGACGCTCCGCCTCAACGGCACTGTCAGCGAAAAGTTCCTGGCTCTGCTGATACAGGAGCTGAAGCGATGATCCCGTTACCAACAGGTACCAAAATCTGGCTGGTTGCCGGTACCACTGATATGAGAAATGGCTTCAACGGTCTTGCCGCAAAAGTACAGACGGCGCTGAAAGACGATCCGATGTCCGGCCACGTCTTCATCTTCCGGGGTCGCAGCGGCAACCAGGTCAAACTGCTGTGGTCCACCGGCGACGGGCTGTGCCTGCTGACCAAACGGCTGGAGCGTGGTCGCTTCGCCTGGCCCTCTGCCCGTGATGGCAAAGTGTTCCTGACCCCGGCCCAGCTGGCGATGCTGATGGAAGGCATCGACTGGCGACAACCTAAACGGTTGCTGACATCTCTGACCATGTTGTAGGCCTCTTTATCCTGGTTGTTGCTGAATAAGCCTGGTAAAATACGGGCTTATGAACGACACCTCTTCTGACGAAATCCTTCTGCTGAAACAGCGGCTTGCCGAACAGGAAGCGCTGAACCGCGCCCTGCTGGAAAAGCTGGCCGACCGTGAGCGCGAAATAGACCACCTGCAGGCGCAGCTGGATAAACTCCGCCGGATGAACTTCGGCAGCCGTTCCGAAAAAGTATCCCGTCGTATCGCACAGATGGAAGCTGACCTGAAGGTGCTTCAGAAAGAAAGCGATACGCTGACCGGTCGTGTGGATGACCCGGAAGTGCAGCGCTCGCTGCGTCAGACCCGCACCCGCAGACCGTTCCCCGAATCACTCCCGCGTGATGAAAAGCGTATGCTTCCGGCAGAATCCTGTTGCCCGGAGTGCGGTGGTTCGCTGAGTTACCTGGGTGAAGATGCCGCCGAACAGCTGGAGCTGATGCGCAGCGCCTTCCGGGTTATCCGGACAGTACGTGAAAAACATGCCTGTACTCAGTGCGATGCGATCGTGCAGGCAGCGGCGCCTTCACGGCCCATTGAGCGGGGTATCGCCGGCCCGGGGTTGCTGGCCCGCGTGCTGACCTCAAAGTATGCAGAGCACACACCACTGTACCGCCAGTCTGAAATATACGGCCGCCAGGGCGTGGAACTGAGTCGCTCACTGCTGTCGGGCTGGGTGGATGCATGCTGCCGGCTACTGTCGCCGCTGGAAGAGGCGCTTCAGGACTATGTCCTGATGGGTGGCAAACTCCACGCCGATGACACGCCCGTCCCGGTACTGTTACCAGGTAATAAAAAGACGAAGACCGGGCGGTTGTGGACGTACGTTCGCGACGACCGCAACGCCGGGTCAGCGCTGGCGCCGGCCGTGTGGTTCGCTTACAGCCCGGACAGAAAAGGCATCCATCCGCAGAGCCATCTTGCGGGCTTCAGCGGTGTTCTGCAGGCGGATGCGTACGCCGGGTTCAACGAGCTGTACCGCAATGGACAGATAACTGAAGCAGCCTGCTGGGCTCACGCCCGCCGCAAGATCCATGATGTGCACGTTCGTACTCCATCAGTGCTGACGGAGGAAGCCCTGAAACGGATAGGCGAACTGTATGCTATCGAGGCTGAAATACGGGGAATGCCGGCAGAGCAGCGTCTTGGTGAGCGTCAGCAGAAAGCTAAACCGCGACTGAAATCCCTGGAAAGCTGGCTGCGTGAAAAGATGAAAACGCTGTCGCGACACTCAGAGCTGGCGAAGGCGTTCGCGTACGCACTGAACCAGTGGCCAGCACTGACGTACTATGCAGACGATGGCTGGGCTGAAGCCGATAACAATATCGCTGAAAATGCGCTGCGGACGGTCAGCCTGGGCCGCAAAAACTTCTTGTTCTTCGGCTCTGACCACGGTGGTGAGCGCGGAGCACTGCTGTACAGCCTGATCGGGACGTGCAAACTGAACGGCGTGGAGCCAGAGAGGTATCTCTGTCATGTGCTCAACGTCATAGCTGACTGGCCGGTCAATCAGGTCAGCGAACTGTTACCCTGGCGAATAACCCTGCCAACTGAATAACCCGTTCCCGTCAATACGGTTCTCGCTGTACGCTTACCTTTAAACGGGATAGTACACATCATGAAAGACGTCCGGGAGCTGATTACGTTGTATAGCTATGTGGGCACTAATAACCCTTACTGGCGTTTGTCAGAGGATTGCAACATCCTGCATTTCTCTGTCGAAGAAACGTCAGAGGCCGATCAGACCATCGAATTATCCCCGGAACAAGCCGAACGCATTCGCGAGATGACGGTAATTACGTCAAGTTTATTAATGACGTTACCGATTGAAGATGACAACATTCCCGTGCATCTGGTCGGCCGTAAAATCAATAAGCGTGAATGGGCCGGTAGCGCATCCGCCTGGGATGACACCCCTTCCGTCGCCCGTGACCTGGCTCACGGCCTCTCTTTTGCCGAACAGGTGGTTTCTGAAGCCAATTCAGTCATTGTCATTCTTGATCGCATGGGCAACATTCAGCGGTTTAATCGACTGTGCGAAGAGTATACCGGACTCAAAGAACGTGAAGTCATTGGCCAAAGTGTATTTACATTATTTATGAGTCGACGTGAAGCTGCCGCGTCACGACGCAATATCGAGG
Organism: Citrobacter sp. Cf132; assembly: GCF_030333885.1. Taxonomy (NCBI): domain Bacteria; kingdom Pseudomonadati; phylum Pseudomonadota; class Gammaproteobacteria; order Enterobacterales; family Enterobacteriaceae; genus Citrobacter; species Citrobacter sp. Cf132. The sequence continues at coordinate 833,465 of NZ_JAOWFA010000057.1, read as the reverse complement.
TCTTTTTTCGCGAAGGTAACTCATATGAAGTTGAACGCTGGGTGAAGACCTGCAAAGGACAGCGTCTGTTTTTATTTCGTAATAAATTTGTGCATAACGGTAGCGGCAAGAACGAAATATTTCTGATCTGTTCCGGGACCGATATCACTGAAGAACGCCGCGCCCAGGAGCGTTTGCGGGTGTTGGCGAATACCGACTCTATCACTGGATTACCCAATCGCAACGCTATTCATGATCTGATCAGCAATGCAATTGAGAACGCGGGCGATACTCAGGTCGGGATTGTGTACCTCGATCTGGATAACTTCAAAAAGGTAAACGATGCCTACGGGCATATGTTTGGCGATCAGCTATTGCAAAGCGTATCGCTGGCAATTCTCAGTTGCCTTAGCGAAAACCAGTTACTGGCACGGTTTGGCGGCGATGAGTTTATTGTCCTTGCCACCGAAACATCCCAGGGTTCACTGGAAGCCACCGCGTCGCGTATTCTGACACGCCTGCGTCAACCTTTTCGCATCGGCCTGATTGAAATCTATACCGGATGCTCTATTGGTATTTCCCTCGCTCCACAACATGGTCAGGACTGCGAGAGCGTCATTCGTAACGCCGATACGGCCATGTACACCGCGAAAGAAGGTGGCCGCGGACAGTTTTGTGTTTTCTCTCCGGAAATGAATCAGCGGGTATTTGAATATCTGTGGCTGGATACTAATCTGCGCAAGGCGCTGGAAAACGATCAACTGGTCATCCATTATCAGCCAAAGATAACCTGGCGAGGCGAAGTGCGCAGCCTGGAGGCGCTGGTTCGCTGGCAGTCTCCGGAACGAGGCCTCATTCCACCACTGGAATTTATCTCCTACGCCGAAGAATCAGGGCTTATCGTTCCTCTGGGTCGCTGGGTTATTCTGGACGTTGTGCGTCAGATAGCAAAATGGCGCGCAAAGGGAATCAATCTGCGCGTGGCGGTAAACGTTTCTGCCCGGCAGCTCGCCGATCAGACGCTATTTACCGATCTCAAGCAGGTGCTTCATGAACTCGACTTTGAATATTGCCCCATCGATGTCGAGTTAACGGAAAGCAGTTTAATTGAAAATGAGCAACTGGCACTGTCCGTCATTCAGCAGTTTAGCCAGATGGGGGCGCAAATCCATTTGGATGATTTTGGTACCGGTTATTCGTCACTGTCTCAACTGGCCCGGTTCCCACTTGATGCAATTAAACTGGATCAAACCTTTGTCAGGGATGTACACAAACAACCTGTTTCGCAGTCGCTGGTACGTGCCATTGTTGCGGTCGCACAGGCACTCAACCTACAGGTCATCGCCGAAGGTGTTGAAAGCGCGAAAGAGGATGCGTTTTTAACCAAAAATGGCGTCAACGAGCGTCAGGGTTTTTTGTTTGCCAAGCCAATGCCAGCAGTTGCATTTGAACGTTGGTATCGACGACACCTGAATAAAAAAACACGCTAATGCAGTGGGATCAAACGTTGAGAATAGCCATAAATGGACATTACGTAACGATCCTATCTGCATGTAATCACAGAATATATAATATTCTTCTATCGTTGAAGTTAATACTATTTTTCCCTTCTCTTTTGCCATGAAATTCTGCATCATGAAATTCAAACTCTATTGCCATTAGGATGATAACCATGTCTGATATCGACGCTCAGCGTCTGGCCGAACGCATTGATACTGTGCTGGATATCCTCGTTGCAGGTGATTACCACTCAGCTATCCATAATCTCGAAATTCTGAAGGCTGAGCTGCTAAACATGACCAAAGAAGATGCCGAATCTTTGCCCAAAAAGCACAAGGCTCCCTGGGAGATCTGATGGCATTAACCCTTTAATGTCGCTGCTGTAAGCAAACTGCACGTGAGGCAGTTTCCGTTTAATTTCCGATACGATATCGCAATAAAATTAATATTATGAATTCCCGACAACAATCTATTTTGCAGATGGTGACTGATAAAGGTCAGATGAGCGTTGCCGAACTGGCAAAAATCACCGGTGTCTCAGAAGTGACGATTCGACAGGATCTGAACACACTGGAAAAACAGAGTTATTTACGCCGAGCGCACGGTTTTGCTGTTTCATTGAACAGCGATGATGTGGAAACGCGCATGATGACTAATTTTACGCTGAAGCGTGAGCTGGCTGAATTCGCCGCATCGCTGGTAAGCCCAGGCGAGTCCGTATTCATTGAAAACGGCAGTAGCAATGCGCTCTTAGCCAGAACGCTCGCGGAGCAAAAAGATGTCACCATCATTACCGTCAGCAGCTATATAGCCCATCTGCTGAAAGAAACCCCTTGCGAAGTGATTCTCCTTGGCGGCATCTATCAGAAAAAAAGCGAAAGTATGGTTGGGCCCTTAACTCGCCAGTTTATCCAGCAGGTACACTTCAGCAAGGCCTTTATCGGCATTGATGGCTGGCAGGCTGACACCGGCTTCACCGGACGCGACATGATGCGTTCTGATGTGGTTAACGCGGTGCTGGAAAAAGGTGCAGAAGTTATTGTGCTTACTGACAGCTCAAAATTCGAAGCCATTCACCCGTACACGCTGGGTCCATTAGAGCGATTCAGCCGCGTAGTCACGGACTCCAGACTTAGCGCCAGCGTACAAATGCAGCTTGAGCACTCCGGATTAACCGTCAATATCATTGATGCCCACGCGTAACATCTTCAGCAGATGATTTGTCAGTTGGCAAATCATCTCCTCTCTGAGAGTTATCTGACAGCCCAATTAAGACTTTTTACCTGTCGTTAACAGGATTAAGTCGTAAAATTAATGTTAGCGATATAACAGGAACGAACCTCCAACTTCAGGATAGTGTTTGTAATGCCTTCGCTAAACGGTTTCACGGAAATATCTTCGTTAGCCTAAATTTAGCGCTATTCTTAAAGAACACTGGATTCCGTGAATCAATAATTCAGGAGAAAGTATTATGTTAGTAACGAGCAAAAAAATGACCGCTGCCATTCTGGCGATTACTCTGGCAATGTCGCTAAGCGCCTGCTCTAACTGGTCCAAACGCGATCGTAACACCGCAATCGGTGCTGGTGCAGGTGCAATAGGTGGTGCAGTCCTGACTGACGGCAGCACGCTGGGTACGCTGGGTGGTGCTGCAGTAGGTGGTATCATTGGCCACCAGGTGGGTAAATAATCTACGGTTGAACGGCTCGATATAATAATACGTTTACTTTTTCAGGTCTGTATTATTAAAAAGCCACGGAAAAATTCCGTGGCTTTTTTATTAACCGCCAGCCAGTTTAACTTTCATTCCTTTGGCTTCCAGCAGCGATTTAATCAGGTCGCGTTTATCACCCTGTATCTCAATCACGCCATCCTTCACTGCCCCGCCGCAACCACATTTTTTCTTCAGTTCCGCAGCTAATTTGGTCAGTTCGGCATCATCTTGATCAATACCGGTAATCAAACACACGCCCTTGCCTTTGCGGCCACTGGTCTGGCGCTGGATACGGACAATGCCATCGCCTTGTGGACGCACAGGAGCAGCTTTTGGTTCATCAATGCGCCCGGAGTCGGTTGAGTAGACCAGGCGAGAGTTTGAGTCGTTCATTTACGCACCTCGTTTCAGTGAGGCATTAATCATCTTCAGCGTCTGAGCCGGATCTGCCGACTGCGTGACCGGACGACCAATAACCATATAATCCACACCAGCTAACTGTGCTTGTTCCGGCGTCATAATGCGACGCTGGTCGCCCGCCTCGCTGCCTTCAGGACGAATACCCGGCGTAACCAATTTAAATGCCTGGCCAAACGCCTGCTTGAATCGCACCGCTTCCTGCGCGGAGCATACAACGCCATCCAAACCACAATGCTGGGTTAAGCGCGCCAGCCTTTCAGCATGTTCTGCAGGTGACAACGTCACGCCGAGATCGGCGAGGTCGCTGGCTTCCATACTGGTCAGAACCGTTACCGCAATCAGCAGCGGTGCGTCCTTTCCAAAAGGTAATAAGGCTTCACGTGCGGCGGTCATCATACGCGCCCCACCAGAAGCATGAACGTTAACCATCCACACGCCAAGCTCAGCCGCTGCCGCAACGGCATGCGCGGTAGTGTTGGGAATATCATGAAATTTCAAATCAAGAAAAATGTCAAAGCCACGCTGTTGTAAATCGCGAACCAACTGAGGTCCAAAAAGCGTGAACATCTCTTTGCCCACTTTCAAACGGCAATCACGAGGATCAATTCTGTCGACAAAAGCTAATGCTTTATCACGATTGGAATAATCGAGGGCGACAACGACAGGAGAATCAGTAACAGCACGAGAAGAAGATGAAGCAGTAAACGTCATGACCAGACCTTCTTGAGGATGGGCGCCGACAGTAGCGCGAAATGGGTAAACGGCGTGCATTCTACCTGCGGTAATAGAAAATTAACAGGCGCGATTCCATTTCTGCCAGGCGAATTTGGCCACGGCGGCTGAGGATGGCTTTGTTACTCAACATTAGTATGTTGTAACTAAAGTAAGATTTTTTTAAAAATTACAACCCATCAAGTCCGCGAATAGGCTTAATGGTTGACCATGAGCGACAAGATGGGCAGTGCCAGTACAGTGTATATGCGGTAAATCCGCATTTCTGGCAACGATAGCGCGGCTTGCTGCGCACCTGCTCCCCGACCATATCGCGCAGAACCATCAGGCTCTCTTTCGCGCGCCCTTCTTCTGCTTCGTTAAGATGGTAATCCATTAATTTGTGGAAAACGCGCATCGTAGGATGGCGTTGTAGTTGGCGGGTAATATAAACCTGAGCGGTATCAGTCCCCTCGCGCGCTTCAAGAATATCGGCCAGCATCAGCTCGGCGGCGGCGCCAGTATTCTCTTCAACGGCCCGACGTAAAAACTCTGCCCACTCATCGGTTTTCCCCAGATGCTGGTAGCAGCTTTGCAGCATTTCCAGCGTTTCGCTGACCAGTTCTTTATCCTGAGAAATCACGCGTTGCAGACTTTCAACGGCCTTCGCGTACTCGCCTTTCACCATGTACACACGGCCCATCATGATGGAAACCCGGGCACTGTTTTTGTCTGCCGCAGCCCCTTTTTTCAACAGCGCCATGGCACGATCCATATCGTCGCTGCCCATCTGCTGTAAGGCCAGTTCGCAGTAGAAGTGGGCTATCTCAATACGCTGTTTATCTTTGCCTAGCTTCACCAGACGTTCTGCGACATCAATGGCTTTCTGCCAATCGCTGGTCGCCTGATAAATTTGCAGCAGTTGCTGTAATGCACCGACGCGAAAATCTGTTTCATCGGTAAGCTGATTGAACATGTCTTCCGCGCGGTCGTACAGACCTGCGGCCATGTAATCGCGCCCCAGCTGTTGTACGGCCAACAAACGCTGCTCGTAGGTCAGCGAAGCACTTTCCATTAACGTTTGATGGATGCGGATTGCGCGATCGACTTCACCGCGCGAGCGAAACAGGTTTCCGAGAGTGAGATGAGCCTCAACGGTGCCCGTATCCTCTTTTAGCATATCGAGGAACAGATCCACCGCTTTGTCTTGTTGGTTGCTCAGGAGGAAGTTAACCCCGGCGACATAGTCACGGGAAAGACGGTTAGCTTCATCCTGCTTGGTTTGTTGCGCACTTCTGCGACCCATATACCACCCATAGGCAGCGGCTACAGGTAAAAGCAGAAACAACAACTCCAACATAAATAATTATTCCTTCACAACCGACGAATCGGCAGAAACCGCAACGTCGGTCGCAGGCGTAAGCTGGTTTTCCAGTCGTTTGATTTTACGTTCGGCGCGCGCAAGAGACACACGAACCTTCAGCCAGAAAAGGCCGCAAATTAACCAACCAATCGCAAAACCTGCGGCAAACAATACAGCAAGCAGCGTAGAGATACGATACTCACCCTGAGCCAGCAGGTAATTAAACGTAACCTGTTGATCGTTTTGCGCACCTAATGTCACCGAAATAACAAAAATCGCCAACACCAGTAAGAAAATGAGTAAATATTTCACATTACTTCCCGTTATGTGGTTTAAGCGAATAAATCGTGTACAACTTACCGCGTTGAGCCCTTTAAATTACCATTTTCACAACGAGTGCGAAATGGAAAAGCGCTTTCCGCTTTCTGATTTAAGGGCAAAATTTGAAAAATCAATCATAGCTAGCTTTCTTGCTCGCGTTGCGCGATTTCTTTTGCCTCCTGCACAGGCGGCGTAAGTGGTCCGCATACTCGCTGCGCGAGCCAGGTCGCCAGCGTTACCAGCAGCCATGAAATCAGCGTTGCAACGACCAAATCACGCGGCCAGTGCATGCCCAACAGCAAGCGGCTACCCATAACACTTGTCGCCCAGATAAGCAAAAACACAATCGTCAGCGTACGTCTGCGTGGCCATAACAGCCCTACTGCCAGTAAAGCCCAACTGGCAGCAAACATCGTATGTCCTGACGGAAAGGCAAAACCCGTTTCTTTTTGCCAGTGCTTACGTAGAAACGTCGGAATATCCTGTTGTTCGGCCAATTGCTCTTTAACTAAGTTGCCACGATCTTTACGTTTTAAAGTGTAGAACTCATCAACCGGGATATGGTGCGTTTTTTCCAGCCATACGACAAAGGGCCTAGGTTCCTGCACCCTGTCTTTAACCCAGGACTTCACACCCTGACCGACTAAAATTGCCGCGGCCAGGATCGCAAACAGCATTACCGCAGCTTTCAGACGAAAACGCAGACACCACAGAAACCATGCGCAGAGCACAACGTGAGTGATAATCCCCCACGGCTGCGTCACCGTTTCCGTTACCCAGTACAGAGATTTTAGCCACCAAACGTTGTGTCCCGGCTGCCAACTCCAGCCCGATACCCATACAGCAACCGGCATAATAAGTAGCAGCCCGGCCCCGACCGCAGTGCGCTTTGCAATTGACAGCATTGCCTCTCCTTTCGTCGATAAGTCTCACAATCATAACTGAAAAAAGTGCATGCCGGGAAAATTGACATTTTTGTGCCATTCCAAAGGCGAATCCGTTGTCGCGATTAGGTGAACATCGTTGCCTTATGGCAAAATAGTGCAATACAGAACAAGAAGCCAACAGGCGACGGCACGACAGTGCCAGCATAATCTGGAGAATTACATGCAGCTTAAACGTGTGGCAGAAGCCAAACTGCCAACCCCCTGGGGTGATTTCCTGATGGTGGGATTTGAAGAACTGGCAACCGGACACGATCACGTCGCACTGGTTTTTGGCGATATCACTGGTCAAACGCCTGTTCTGGCGCGTGTCCACTCCGAATGTCTGACTGGCGATGCATTGTTTAGCCTGCGTTGCGATTGCGGCTTCCAGCTCGAAGCGGCTCTCACCCACATTGCTGAAGAAGGGCGCGGTATCCTGCTTTATCATCGTCAGGAAGGACGCAATATCGGCCTGCTCAATAAAATCCGCGCCTACGCGTTGCAGGACCAGGGTTATGATACCGTTGAGGCTAACCATCAGTTGGGCTTTGCGGCAGATGAGCGTGATTTCACGCTGTGTGCGGATATGTTCAAGCTGCTGGGCGTGGACGAAGTTCGTTTGCTGACCAATAACCCGAAAAAAGTGGAAATTCTGACCGAAGCGGGAATCAATATTGTTGAACGCGTGCCGCTGATTGTGGGTCGTAACCCGAACAATGAACATTACCTGGACACCAAAGCCGCCAAGATGGGGCATTTGCTGGGCAAGTAATGGTTGTTACCGCCGATAAAAAAGCCTGCTCTCGCAGGCTTTATACATTTTAATTCAACATATTACGAATCACGTAGTGCAGAATACCATCGTTTTGGTAGTAAGTTAGCTCCGTCGCGGTATCGATACGGCAGCGGCATAAAATCACCTCTTTACGTCCATCTGAGCGAACCATATTCACCGGCACTGTTGCGCCCGGCTTGATGTTTTGCAGGTCCGTAATATCGATCGCTTCCTCACCTGTTAGTCCCAGCGTTTTGCGCGTGACGCCCTGCGGAAATTCCAGCGGCAAAATCCCCATACCAATCAGGTTAGAACGGTGAATTCGCTCAAAGGACTCAGCGATAACCACGCGAATCCCCAGCAAGCGCGGGCCTTTTGCCGCCCAGTCGCGACTGGAGCCAGAGCCATACTCTTTCCCGGCAATAACCGCCAGGGGGATATTCTCCTGTTGATATTGCATAGCCGCATCATAGATAGCCACTACCTCGGTTCCCGGCAAATGACGCGTCATCCCACCTTCCACGCCGGGTACCATCTCATTACGAATACGAATATTGGCAAAGGTACCACGCATCATCACTTCATGATTCCCGCGTCGTGAACCATAGGAGTTAAAATCTTTACGCTCAACGCCGTGGCTTTGCAGATAACGACCTGCCGGGCTATCCGGCTTGATACTGCCGGCAGGAGAAATATGGTCGGTGGTGACGGAATCCCCAAGCATTGCGAGGATACGCGCACCATGAATGTCCTGGACCGGATCCGGCGTAGCCTGCATACCATCGAAGAACGGGGACAAGCGGATATAAGTTGAGTCAGACTGCCAACCATAGGTATCAGCCCGATCAACCTGGATAGCTTTCCATTCTGGCGTGCCTTCAAAGACTTCAGCGTACTCTTTATGGAACATGGCGGTAGAAACCTGCTCCACGGCACGGGCAATTTCCTGAGCCGTCGGCCAGATATCTTTCAGATAAACGGGATCGCCCTTTCTATCATGGCCTAACGGATCTTTCGTCAGATTGATATTCATATTCCCTGCTAGCGCATAGGCCACCACCAGCGGCGGAGACGCTAACCAGTTGGTCTTCACGAGCGGATGGATACGCCCCTCAAAGTTTCGGTTGCCGGAAAGCACGGCGCCAACGGTGAGATCGCCTTTTTTGATGGCTGTCTCGATAGGATCGGGTAACGGACCCGAGTTACCAATACAGGTGGTACAGCCATAACCTACAAGGTTAAATCCCAGCTCATCAAGGTACGGCGTGAACCCAGCCTGCGCCAGATAATCAGACACCACCTTCGATCCTGGCGCCAGCGAGGCTTTCACCCACGGCTGACGTTTCAAACCAAGCGTCACTGCTTTTTTCGCCAGCAGTCCCGCCGCCATCAATACGCTTGGGTTGGAGGTGTTGGTACAGGAAGTGATAGCTGCTATCACCACCGCACCGTCCGGCAGCTTATACTGCTGACCGCTCATGGTGTAGTCCACGGGCTGACGGTCTTTCAGCGAGCTATTTACTTCGAGTTCATTGCTCGCCGAAAACGCTTTCGGAACATCAGCCAGTGCCACCCGATCCTGCGGGCGCTTCGGTCCGGCAAGGCTAGCTTCCACACTGCCCATATCCAGCTCCAGTGAACTGGTAAATACGGGTTCATCCCCTGGATTACGCCACATTCCCTGCGCTTTGGCATAGGCGCTGACCAACTCAACCTGCTCCTCACTGCGTCCACTCAGACGCATATATTCAAGAGTGATGCCATCGATCGGGAAGAAACCGCAGGTTGCGCCGTATTCCGGCGACATGTTCGCAATGGTTGCCCGATCGGCCAGCGGTAAGGTGTCGAGGCCATCACCATAGAATTCAACAAATTTACCAACCACGCCGTGCTTACGCAGCATCTGGGTAACGGTTAAAACCAGGTCGGTAGCGGTGATACCTTCCCGCAGTTTGCCCACTAGTTTAAAGCCCACAACATCCGGAATAAGCATAGAGACCGGTTGACCCAGCATTGCTGCTTCAGCCTCAATGCCTCCAACGCCCCATCCCAGCACACCGAGACCATTAATCATTGTCGTATGGGAATCGGTACCGACCAGCGTATCGGGATAAGCCACCCACTCACCGTCCTGTAACTCGCTCCAGACGGCTTTGCCAAGGTATTCAAGGTTTACCTGGTGGCAAATCCCCGTTCCCGGCGGTACAACGCTGAAGCGACTAAATGCTTGCTGTCCCCATTTCAGGAACACATAACGTTCATGGTTACGTTCCATTTCCAGGCGAACGTTTTCTTCGAAAGCATCATCATCACCAAAACGGTCCACCGTTACCGAGTGGTCAATGACAAGGTCCACTGGCGAAAGCGGATTCACTTTTGCCGTATCTCCCCCCAGACGTTTCACCGCTTCGCGCATGGCGGCAAGATCGACCACCGCCGGAACGCCGGTAAAATCCTGCATCAGAACACGAGCGGGTCGATAGGCAATTTCACGATCGGCATGGGCGGTCTTCAGCCAATGTGCGAGAGCATGAATATCATCTTCGGTAACGGAATTACCATCCTGCCAACGAAGCAGGTTTTCCAGCAACACTTTTAGCGATTTGGGTAGTCGGGTGATATCACCCAGTGATTTAGCAGCCAGAGGTAAACTGTAGTAGCGGTAGGTTTTATCTTTAACCTGCAATGTGTCCTTACTGGCTTCTCGTAGGGTCGACGACATAGCTCCTCCTTAAATGACAGGGTTGGATCCCCTGATTTTCCTCAGGGTTAGTATTAAAGATAACACAAACAAAATGTAACGCTTTGATAACAACTCAAAATGATAAAAGTAGCGGGCGATATAAAAGCGCGAACTGAGGTCGATGGTAAGGAGGAAGGTCTAGCCGTGTAGATTAATAGGATGGATATTCAGCAGGCAATAGAGCAATGGATAATACGTTGATTAGGTTGTTGATGACGATTACATGGATAAATGATTCGATATTCAAGGGCACAAGGTAATCGTTATTATTATAAAATACGTACGAATTATTGTTTCTGTTCATCATCATCAGTTAACAGATCAATAAACGCCCGTTGTTCAGGAGAAAGGTTCCAGGATTCGGGTACCTTCTGCCCCTTCTCTGCGACGGTTTTGCTCTCTTGTTCATGGTCATGAGGCGATAGCGTTTCGGTAGAGTGCTGCTCTGGTGCGGACATACTTACCCCCACACATTCCAGGCCACGAGTGCGACAATAATCCAGAATATCGCAGAACCAAGAAATACGGCGAACCAGGCTTTACGTTTCATCACCGGATCCCTGCGTGCTGGCTGGTTTCCTGAAGGCATCGCTAACCTCATACTATCGAAATCACTTATCATTTAGGCACCAAACAATCGGTACAATTAATCATCAGATAGGAGGAATCCTAATAAAAAAGGCGAAAAAAAGCCAGTTAATTTTCAGACTCGTCCTGATAAATAAATCGATTGTTTGATCGGTTATAAATATTTGAAAGGAATTTTTGGCAAGCTGACTAATTTGAAACTACTTTAGAGAACTTTTTCCACAAGCTATATATGGTTAATTTATCCACGGTAAATTATCAATTAATTCAGTGTTTCCCGTCGGTATCGCTTTATGCTTATGGATACCGACGAGGTTACAGTCGTTATTATTTCTCAGGCAATTTAATATCTTTAAACATGGCTTCAATATCATCGTTGGAACGCAGCGCCACCGCCGTGTCCACCACATCACGCGTCAGATGCGGCGCGAAACGTTGAATGAAATCATACATGTAACTGCGTAAGAAGGTGCTGCGACGAAAACCAATTTTGGTGGTGCTATGGCTGAAGATATCGTGAGCATCCACGCGTACCAGGTCAGGATCGGAAACAGGATCAACCGCCATACTGGCAATCACACCCACGCCAAGGCCCAGACGGACATAGGTTTTAATGACATCAGCATCGGTCGCGGTAAAGACAATACGTGGCTCCAGACCCGCGCGGTTAAACGCGGTGTCCAGCTCCGAGCGTCCGGTAAAACCAAACGTGTAGGTCACCAGCGGATACTGTGCCAGTTCCTCAATAGAAACCGAAGATTTTCCCGCCAACGGATGATCCGGCGTGACGACGATTGAGCGGTTCCAGTGGTAGCAAGGTAACATCACCAGGTCGTCATACAGGTGCAAAGCTTCCGTCGCGATAGCAAAATCTGCATTTCCTTTCGAAACGGCTTCGGCGATTTGTGTCGGCGATCCCTGGTGCATATGCAATGAGACGCGAGGATAGCGCTCAATAAAACCTTTAATCACGTTCGGTAAAGCGTAACGCGCCTGAGTATGCGTAGTGGCGATATATAACGAGCCTTTGTCCGGCCAGGTATGTTCGCCAGCAACGGACTTAATGGCATCCACCTTCGACAGAACTTCTCGCGCAATACGAATAACTTCCTGCCCCGCTGGCGTAACCTGCGTCAGGTGCTTACCGCTACGGGCAAAAATCTGGATGCCAAGTTCATCTTCCAGCATACGAACTTGCTTACTGATACCGGGCTGCGAGGTATAAAGCCCTTCCGCTGTTGAGGAGACATTAAGGTTGTGGTTCACCACCTCAACAATGTAGCGAAGCTGCTGTAATTTCATGTTATGCCATCCCGATTCGCGCCATCAAATCATCGTTTCAGTGCAGGCTCGCGGGCGCTGCTAATACGATTTAATAATAAAAAGTCTGTTAACTATAACCACTATATCATTTATATGTACGCTGTATAGGTATGACAAAAAATAATATGCGAGAAACAAAAAGGGCCGCTTACGCGACCCTTTGAGGAGAAATTCAGCCGAAACGCTGTTATTTCTTCCCTTCTACCCATTTGCCGTCAACGAAGAACGCGGACCAGCCAGTCGCCTTACCGTCTTTCTCAGCGGCAACGTATTGCTGCTTGGTTTTACGGCTGAAACGAACCATGGACTTGTTACCATCCGGATCAGTTTGCGGCGCATCTGCCAGATAACGCAGTTTTTCCGGCAGGCGATCGCGGAAGCGGTACAACTCTTCCACCAACGGCGCACGAGTCTCACGTGATTTCGGGAACGTATTTGCAGCCAGGAAGATACCTGCAGCACCATCACGTAACACGAAATACGCGTCAGATTTTTCACACGGCAGTTCCGGCAACGGAACTGGGTCTTCTTTCGGCGGAGCGACCTCACCGTTACGCAGGATCTTACGGGTGTTTTTGCACTCGTCGTTAGTACACGCCATGTACTTGCCGAAACGTCCCATTTTCAGGTGCATTTCAGAACCACATTTTTCGCACTCGACGATAGGACCGTCATAACCCTTGATACGGAACTCGCCCTCTTCGATCTCGTAGCCGTCGCAGGTTGGGTTATTACCACACACATGCAATTTACGCTTAGGATCGATAAGATAACTGTCCATTGCCGTACCGCACTTCTGACAGCGGCGTTTGGCGCGCAATGCGTTCGTTTCCGCGTCGTCGCCTTCCAGCACGTTCAATACTTCGTTTTCCGGCACCAGGTTAATGGTGGTTTTGCAACGCTCTTTCGGGGAAAGTGCGTAGCCGGAGCAACCAAGGAAAACGCCGGTACTGGCGGTACGAATACCCATTTTGCGTCCGCAGGTCGGGCAATCAATGCTGGTCAGCACCATCTGGTTCGGACGCATACCGCCTTCTTCAGGATCTTTCTCGGCTTTATCCAGTTGCTGAGTAAAATCAGTGAAGAAGTTGTCGAGTACGCCCTTCCATTCGGCTTCTTTATTCGCCACCTGGTCGAGGCTATCTTCCATCTGCGCGGTAAAATCGTAGTTCATCAGTTCGCGGAAGTTTTCTTCCAGACGATCGGTGACGATTTCACCCATTTTTTCAGCGTAAAAGCGACGATTTTCAACGCGAACATAACCGCGATCCTGAATCGTAGAAATGATCGACGCATAGGTAGATGGGCGACCAATACCACGCTTTTCAAGCTCTTTAACCAGCGAAGCTTCACTGAAGCGCGCAGGCGGTTTAGTAAAGTGCTGTGCTGGCGTCAGTTCGATAAGCGTCAGCGTATCGCCTTTGTCCACCGCCGGTAAGATGCGATCTTCATCGCCTTTACGCAACGCTGGCATCACTTTCGTCCAGCCATCGAAGCGCAGAATACGACCGCGCGCCTTCAGGCGGAAATCACCCGCACCCACGGTGAGCGTGGTGGAATCGTATTTAGCTGGGGTCATCTGACAGGCAACAAACTGGCGCCAGATCAGCTGATACAGTTTTTGCGCATCAGCTTCCATATCTTTCAGCGATTCCGCCTGTACGGCGACATCAGAAGGACGGATAGCTTCGTGCGCTTCCTGCGAGTTCTCTTTGCTGGCGTACTGGTTCGCGTTTTCCGGCAAATATTTTTTACCAAAATTATCGCTGATGTAATCGCGAACCATGGTCACTGCATCCTGGCTCAGGTTGGTTGAGTCAGTACGCATGTAAGTGATGTAACCCGCTTCATACAAGCGCTGCGCCATCATCATGGTTTTCTTCACACCGAAGCCGAGACGCGTGCTCGCAGCCTGCTGTAGCGTGGAGGTAATGAACGGTGCGCCCGGCTTGCTGCTGGTCGGTTTATCTTCACGTTCCAATACGCTATAGCGCGCTTTTTCCAACAGGCTAACAGCGGCAAGCGTTTGTTCCCGATTTACGGGACGGAACGGCTTATCATTTTGATGCGTCACCTCAAGCGGCAACGCGTCGCCGCCCGGCGTGGTCGTGTTAGCATCAATTTCCCAGAACTCTTCTGGAACAAATGCTTTGATTTCGCGTTCACGCTCAACCACCAGACGCACAGCCACAGACTGTACGCGACCAGCTGACAGACCGCGTGCAATTTTTTTCCACAGCAGTGGCGACACCATATAGCCCACAACACGGTCCATAAAGCGGCGCGCCTGTTGCGCATTAACACGATCGATGTTCAACTCGCCCGGTTTTTCAAACGCCTGGCGAATAGCATTTTTGGTAATTTCATTAAACACCACGCGGCTGTAGCGGGTGTCGTCGCCACCGATGACTTCCCGCAGGTGCCATGCAATGGCTTCCCCTTCGCGGTCAAGGTCAGTTGCGAGATAGATGTGGTCGGCTTTTTCAGCCAGTTGCTTCAGTTCAGAAACAACTTTCTCTTTACCAGGCAGCACTTCATAGCGCGCATCCCAGTTGTGCCACGGGTCAACACCCATACGGTTGACGAGAGCGCCACGTTCATCCTTTTTGGGCTTTTTAGCCGTTTTGGTGGAGGTTGAGTCGGCGCTCTTTTTAGTTGCTGAGCCACTGGTCGGCAAATCACGGATATGACCGACGCTGGATTTCACCACGTAGTCATTACCCAGATACTTGTTGATCGTTTTGGCTTTTGCCGGGGACTCAACGATGACAAGAGCTTTACCCATATTCACCTTTACCTAATTTGATTCTTCCAGAATGCGTCGCACGTTGATTCACCTTCCACTGGCGACGAGACATCGATATGGTCTCTGCGTCGGCGGATATCAACCCTTTAAACTGATTCGCGCTTGTAATGTAACTCTCATGTAACTGAGTTAACAGGCTTTTTTTCTCACAAACGCTCTAGCACGACGAAGTATTGGTCGAATGTCAAGCAAATCTGTTGCCAGATTGACGAAAGCGTCACACTGTACCTGATAAAATGCGTTACGCAACTTTATTAGCATGCAAAAACAAATCTCGCCAGTTGTAACACTGTCGTAAAACCTTCATTTATGTCAGGGAATATTTGCCCATAAGGCGGGCTCAGCGTAGACTAATGTCCTTGTTTAAGGAGTAAATCATGCATAAAGACACTCAACCCATCGATCGCGAAACACTGCTGATTGAAGCCAACAAAATCATTCGTGAGCATGAGGACACGCTGGCGGGGATTGTCGCCACCGGCGTTACGCAGCGAAACGGCGTGCTGGTTTTCAGCGGAGATTACTTTTTAGACGAGCAAGGGCTACCAACGCCCAAAAGTACGGCGGTGTTTAATATGTTTAAACACCTGGCGCACGTACTTTCCGAAAAGTATCACTTGATCGATTAACACGAGTAATAATTTGCCGGATGGCGGCATCGCCTTGTCCAGCCTATATTGATGCATATTTGTAGGCCGGATAGGAGATATGTGAGCATCGCTATCCGGCAATGACAATTTTACATCAGTGGCTTCTGCCCCCGCTGCCACCAGCGCATCAGCAAACGATCGGCGCTCTCCGCCGCACTACCGGTAAAACGATCCATCAGCTTTTTACGCTGCAGATAGCGAACGTTCAACACTTCACGACCTTCCATCAGCCCGAGGATCACCTCATCGCTGGTATTGATCTCATCCACCAGCCCATTTGCCAGCGCCTGTTGACCAAACCAGTGTTCACCGGTGGCAACCTGCTCAATGTCCAGAGTCGGACGCATGCGCTGCACAAAATCTTTAAACAGATGATGCGTTTCGTTCAGATCTTCGCGAAATTTCTGCCGCCCTTCTTCCGTGTTTTCACCGAGTAAGGTCAACGTACGCTTATACTGTCCGGCGGTGTGCAGTTCGATATCAATATCTTTCCCTTTCAGGAAGCGGTTAAAGTTCGGGATCTGCGCCACCACGCCAATTGAGCCGACGATAGCAAACGGCGCCGAGACAATTTTATCCGCCACGCAGGCCATCATATATCCGCCGCTCGCAGCGACTTTATCTACCGTAACGGTCAGCGGGATCTGCTTATCGCGCAGACGTTGTAACTGGGACGCAGCCAGGCCATAACCATGTACCACACCACCCGGACTTTCCAGACGAACCACCACTTGATCCTGAGGTTTAACAACCGCCAGCACAGCCGTCACCTCTTCGCGTAATGCGCTGACCTCATGGGCATCCATACTGCCTTTAAAATCAAGCACCCATACACGAGGTTTATCTGATGACGTACTGTCACCCAGTTTCGCTTTTGCCTTAGCCGCTTTCGCCTCCAGCTTTTGTTTCTTTTTCTGCGCCTTATGCCAGAATTTTTGCTGATGCCCATCCAATAAGGCTAGCGACAGGTCTTCCTTCATCTCTTTATATTGATCGCTGAGGTTAATAACCCGCAATTCCCCACGCTGACGTTTGCGTTGTGTCGCGTTTACGATCAGCATCACCACCACTGCAATAGCCACCACGACAGTGACAATTTTTGCCAAAAACAGCCCATATTCAGACAACAATTCCACGAGACCCACCTTGGTTAAACAACGCGACTTCCGCTCAGTGTACAACAGGCGTGTCACCTCGTCTTGCTTCATACATCCAGTGCTGAATCAGTAAAAAGCATGACAAAGCGTTCATTTTGCGGTGTTATTGCCTTTGGCTGATTGAAAAAGTACAGGGTTTAAGGCATAAAGCCCAAAAGTTATCGCGAACGAGATATCCAGGACGTCGCCGAGGAGTAGCCGTGCATTACCAACCTAAACAAGACCTTCTACAGGGCCGCATTATTCTTATCACCGGTGCCAGCGATGGTATCGGACGCGAAGCCGCGCAGACCTATGCACGCTATGGCGCGACCGTTATCCTGCTTGGGCGTAACGAAGAAAAACTGCGTCAGGTTGCCCGCACTATCGCCGATGAAAACGGAACACAACCACAGTGGTTTACACTGGATCTACTGACCTGTACCTCTGAAGAATGTCACCAGCTTGCGCAGCGCATTGCTGCACATTTCCCGCGTCTGGATGGCGTACTGCATAACGCCGGATTACTCGGCGATATTTGTCCAATGAGTGAACAAAACCCGCAGATCTGGCAGGATGTGATGCAGGTAAATGTAAATGCCACTTTTATGCTGACTCAGGCATTACTGCCGTTGTTACTCAAATCCGATGCCGGATCGCTGGTCTTTACCTCTTCCAGTGTCGGTCGCCAGGGACGCGCCAATTGGGGAGCATATGCCACCTCAAAATTTGCGACCGAAGGGATGATGCAGGTTCTGGCTGATGAGTATCAAAACCGTCATCTGCGCGTAAACTGTATCAATCCTGGTGGGACGCGAACTGGCATGCGAGCCAGCGCATTCCCAACGGAAGATCCGCAAAAATTGAAAACTCCCGCCGATATTATGCCACTCTACCTGTGGCTGATGGGCGATGACAGCCGCCGTAAAACCGGTATGACTTTTGATGCCCAGCCGGGCCGTAAACCAGGAATTGCCCAATGAGTGAAGAACGCTATCAGCAACGTCAACAGCGCGTAAAAGATCGGGTTGACGCACGCGTTGCCGCAGCGAAAGATGAGCGCGGAATTATCATCGTGTTCACCGGAAATGGTAAGGGTAAAACCACCGCCGCATTCGGTACCGCCACGCGCGCGGTGGGCCATGGTAAAAAAGTCGGCGTCGTACAATTTATTAAAGGTACGTGGCCAAACGGAGAACGTAACTTACTTGAACCCCACGGCGTAGAGTTTCAGGTTATGGCGACAGGATTTACCTGGGAAACGCAGAACCGCGAGTCTGACACCGCAGCCTGTATGGCCGTGTGGGAACACGGCAAGCGGATGCTGGCCGACGATGAACTGGATATGGTGATACTGGATGAGCTGACCTACATGGTGGCATACGACTATCTGCCGCTTGAAGAGGTCATCAATGCCCTGAACGCGCGCCCAGCCCATCAAACGGTCATTATCACCGGCCGTGGATGTCATCGCGATATTCTGGAGTTAGCAGATACAGTCAGCGAGCTGCGCCCGGTCAAGCATGCGTTTGAAGCGGGCGTGAAAGCCCAACCAGGGATCGATTATTGAGTGTAGGCCGGATAAGGCGTTTGCGCCGCATCCGGCTCCACGCTAACGCCTGATGGCGCTTTGCTTATCAGGCCTGGTTATGATTAACCGTTGTTGCTGCGACCACCCGGACGACGGCTGCTGCCGACCTGAGAGTGGCGCTTCACCGCACGACGGATCTGATTCGCCTTCATGCGACGACGATCTTTCTCGACGGCCACTTTAGAAGTCGTTTCCGGCTTCAGCTCCACCAGTTCACGCAGATAGTTGGTCTGAGCAAGATCAAGCTCTGTCCAGCCACCACGCGGCAGGCCTTTCGGCAGCGGGATATCACCGTAACGGACACGAATCAGACGGCTTACCTGTACACCTACAGCTTCCCACAGGCGGCGGACTTCACGGTTACGCCCTTCGGTCAGCGTGACGTTATACCACTGGTTGATCCCTTCACCACCGCTGAACTTGATCGTTTTAAATGCCGCCGGACCATCTTCCAGCTGCACGCCACGACTCAGATCGCGCAGTTTTGCATCATCAACCTGACCAAACACACGTACCGCATATTCACGCTCAACTTCGCGGCTTGGGTGCATCAAACGGTTAGCCAGTTCACCATCGGTGGTAAACAGCAGTAAACCGCAGGTATTCACGTCCAGACGCCCTACGGCAATCCAGCGCGCATCACGCAGTTTTGGTAAACGATCAAACACGGTCGGACGACCTTCTGGGTCGTTTCGGGTACACAGTTCGCCTTCTGGCTTGTAATAGGCCAGAACACGGCAGATTTGCTCCGCAGACTCTTTAACCGAAATCAGATGACCGTCGATACGGATTTTCAGACCCGGAGTGACTTCAACGCGATCGCCGAGCGTGGCAATTTTGCCATCAACGCTCACGCGACCCGCGGCAATAATAGATTCGATTTCACGGCGAGAACCGTGGCCAGCACGCGCCAGCACTTTTTGTAACTTTTCGCTCATAGAGCTTCCTTTAGGTGTCGCCTTCACAGGCGTCGAACAGGAGAATCAACGGCGCCAGTCAGCGCCATTTTAAGGCCGCGTAGTATAGCGGTTCGCGCCCTTATAAGAAAGGTTTAACGTCACCGACGCCTTCACGCAACACCACCGGAGAATCGTCGGTTAAATCAATGACCGTGGTCGGCTGCTGGCCGAGATATCCGCCGTGGATAATTAAATCCACCTGTTTCTCCAGGCGGTCTTTAATTTCTTCCGGATCTGACTCGGTAAATTCGCTACCCGGCAGCATCAGTGACGTGGAGAGCATCGGCTCGCCCAGCGCTTCAAGCAGCGCCAGTGCTATCGGGTTTGAGGGTACACGCAGGCCGATGGTCTTACGTTTTTCTTGCAACAAGCGGCGCGGAACCTCTTTCGTCCCCTTCAGGATGAAGGTGTAGTTGCCCGGCGTGTTGTTTTTAATTAAACGGAAGGCCACGTTGTCGACAAACGAATAGGTCGACAGTTCAGACAGGTCACGGCACATCAGCGTAAAGTTGTGCCCGTCCGGCAGGTGACGGATGCGGCAAATGCGCTCCATTGCGCCTTTATCTTCAATTTTGCAGCCCAACGCATAACCGGAATCGGTTGGATAGACGATCACCCCACCTTTACGCACGATTTCAACGGCCTGATTGATCAGCCGCTGCTGCGGGTTTTCGGGATGAATATAAAAAAACTGGCTCATACTTTCCTCTCTGTGATCTCGGGCTGCTCCCAAAGTTGCCAGACGCCTTCTACGCCTGCGGGCAACCAAAGTTTACGACCCAACTCAATCCATGGGCAGGGTAGATGAAAATCAGACCCTTGCGATGCCCACAATTGATGCTGACGCGCAAGCGTCGCCAGATGGGTGCGTTCATTGGGAGACTGCTGACACTGCGCTACTTCCATCGCGTCGCCGCGATGTTCAGCAAAATGTGCAACCAGTCTTTTCAGCCACTTAGCGCTAAGATCGTACCGCCCAGGATGAGCCAGAACAGCCTTACCGCCAGAATGATGAATGACATCAATAGCTTGTTCTATTGTACACCACTGTGGCGGAACGTAACCGGTTTTCCCACGGGCAAGATATTTTTTAAAGACATCCGCCATGGTTGTGGCTTTGCCACATTCCACCAGGAAACGCGCAAAATGGCCCCGCGTAACCGCCCCGCCATCAGCCAGGCGCAACGCCCCTTCCCACGCGCCGGGGATATGCGCTTTGTCGAGTCGTTCGGCAATCAGGCGCGCACGCTGCTGACGACGTTCCGTTTGTTGCGCCAGAAAATCGCACATCATGGGATGGGCGATATCAATGTTCAGACCCACTATATGGATCTCATGGTTTTCCCAGACAGTTGATATCTCGACACCAGGTATCAAATTTAACGCTAATCCCGAACGTGAAATTTCTTCTCTTGCCGCCGCAATGCCCGCCGTGGTGTCATGATCGGTGATCGCCAGTGTACCGACTCGCATCTCTACCGCACGGTGTACTAAGGCTTCTGGGGTTAATCGCCCATCGGAGGCTGTAGTATGACTATGCAGGTCATAAATCACTGCGTAATTCGTGTCGCTCAAGGCGGCTCCCGTTTCAATAAATGTCGTAACACGCCCATCATAGCGGTTTCGGCAAATATACTGAAATCAGGTGTTGACTTTATCCCACCGAACTAGTTAACTAGTACGCAAGTTCACATGAAGAAGGTATCTGAAATGAAAGCAACATTTTTTCTGCACGGTTGGTGGCGCACTTCCTGATTTCGGGCAGTGTCTTACGTCTGCAATTTGCAACCAGATACCCGGCCCGCCTAATGAGCGGGCTTTTTTTTGAACAAAATTAATGAGAATAACGATGCAAACACAAAAACCGATACTCGAACTGCTTGCCTGCGATGCCGCCTACCGTGAGAATCCGACATCGCTGTTTCATCAGGTGTGTGGCGCACGTCCGGCAACGCTGCTGCTGGAATCTGCAGATATCGACAGCAAAGACGATCTGAAGAGCTTGCTGCTAGTCGACAGCGCATTGCGCATTACCGCCCTCGGTGACACTGTCACTATTCAGGCGTTATCCGCAAACGGCGCATCGCTGCTGCCCTTGCTGGATGCAGCCCTGCCCGCTGGCGTTGAGAATGAAAAACAGCCGAATGGTCGTCATCTGCGATTCCCTGCCGTCAGCCCTCTGTTGGATGAAGACGCTCGTTTATGTTCTCTTTCCGTATTTGATGCTTTTCGCTTACTGCAGGGGCTGGTGAATGTTCCTGTGCAAGAACGTGAAGCGATGTTCTTCGGCGGTCTGTTTTCCTACGACCTGGTTGCCGGTTTTGAAGATTTACCTCAGCTTGAAGCGGGCAACCGTTGTCCTGACTACTGCTTCTATCTGGCAGAAACGCTGATGGTTATCGACCACCAGAAAAAAAGCACCCGAATTCAGGCCAGTGTTTTTACCCCCAATGATGCGGAGAAACAGCGTCTTAACGCCCGTCTGGCGCAACTGAGCCAACAGCTTACCGAGCCTGCGCCGCCGCTGCCGGTCACTGAAGTCCCGCAGATGCGCTGCGAATGCAATCAGAGCGATGAAGAGTTTGGCGCCGTGGTGCGTGGGATGCAAAAAGCGATTCGCGCGGGCGAAATTTTCCAGGTGGTTCCGTCCCGCCGTTTCTCGCTGCCCTGCCCGTCACCGCTGGCAGCCTACTATGTGCTGAAGAAAAGTAACCCCAGCCCATACATGTTTTTCATGCAGGACAACGATTTCACGCTGTTTGGCGCCTCCCCGGAAAGCTCGCTGAAATACGATGCCTCCAGCCGCCAGATTGAGATCTACCCGATTGCCGGCACTCGCCCGCGCGGTCGTCGTGCGGACGGTTCACTTGACCGCGACCTTGACAGCCGTATCGAGCTGGAGATGCGTACCGACCATAAAGAGCTTTCTGAGCACCTGATGCTGGTTGACCTTGCGCGTAACGACCTGGCGCGCATCTGTACGCCTGGCAGCCGTTATGTTGCTGACCTCACCAAAGTCGATCGTTACTCCTTCGTTATGCACCTGGTTTCACGCGTGGTCGGCGAGCTGCGTAACGATCTGGATGTGCTGCACGCTTACCGCGCCTGTATGAATATGGGTACGTTAAGCGGAGCGCCAAAAGTTCGCGCTATGCAGCTTATCGCCGAGGCAGAAGGTCGTCGCCGTGGCAGCTACGGCGGCGCGGTAGGTTACTTCACGGCTCATGGCGATCTGGATACCTGTATTGTCATTCGTTCCGCCCTCGTGGAAGACGGTATTGCCACCGTACAAGCCGGTGCCGGGATTGTTCTGGATTCTGTACCGCAGTCTGAAGCCGATGAAACCCGTAATAAAGCGCGCGCGGTTCTGCGTGCTATCGCCACCGCGCACCACGCACAGGAGACCTTCTAATGGCTGACATTCTGCTGCTCGATAATATCGACTCTTTTACCTATAACCTGGCGGATCAGCTGCGTACTAATGGTCACAACGTGGTGATTTACCGCAACCATATTCCGGCCCAGACGTTGATTGACCGCTTAGCAACGATGAAAAATCCTGTGCTGATGCTCTCTCCAGGCCCAGGTGCGCCAAGCGAAGCAGGTTGCATGCCGGAGCTGTTAACCCGTCTGCGCGGCAAGCTGCCAATCATCGGCATTTGTCTGGGACATCAGGCCATTGTTGAGGCCTATGGTGGATATGTGGGCCAGGCTGGAGAAATCCTGCACGGCAAAGCGTCCAGCATTGAACACGACGGTCAGGCAATGTTTGCTGGTCTGGCTAATCCGCTGCCGGTGGCACGCTATCATTCGCTGGTTGGCAGCAACGTTCCGGCAGGATTAACCATTAACGCCCACTTTAACGGCATGGTGATGGCGGTGCGTCACGATACCGATCGCGTCTGCGGCTTCCAGTTCCATCCGGAATCCATTCTGACCACCCAGGGCGCGCGTTTGCTGGAACAAACGCTGGCCTGGGCGCAACAGAAGCTTGAACAAACCAATACGTTGCAACCAATTCTGGAGAAACTGTATCAGGCCCAAACGCTGTCCCAGCAGGAAAGCCACCAGCTGTTCTCTGCCGTGGTATGCGGTGAACTGAAGCCGGAACAACTGGCTGCGGCGCTGGTGAGCATGAAAATTCGTGGTGAACACCCGAATGAAATTGCCGGTGCGGCAACCGCGCTACTGGAAAACGCCGCTCCGTTCCCGCGTCCTGATTATCTGTTTGCCGATATTGTCGGTACCGGCGGCGACGGCAGCAACAGCATCAATATTTCTACCGCCAGCGCCTTTGTTGCAGCGGCTTGCGGACTGAAAGTTGCCAAACACGGCAACCGCAGCGTCTCCAGCAAGTCAGGCTCTTCGGATCTGTTAGCGGCATTTGGCATCAATCTGGATATGAACGCCGACAAATCACGTCAGGCGCTTGACGATCTCGGCGTGTGCTTTCTGTTTGCGCCGAAATACCACACCGGTTTTCGCCATGCCATGCCGGTACGCCAGCAGTTGAAAACCCGCACGCTGTTTAACGTGCTCGGCCCGTTGATTAACCCGGCACATCCGCCGCTGGCGCTGATCGGCGTTTACAGCCCGGAGCTGGTGCTGCCGATTGCTGAAACGCTGCGCGTGCTCGGATATCAGCGGGCAGCCGTAGTGCACAGTGGTGGCATGGACGAAGTTTCGCTGCATGCACCGACCATTGTGGCAGAGCTGCACGATGGGGAAATCAAGAGTTATCAACTGACGGCAGAAGACTTTGGCCTGACGCCTTACCACCAGGAACAGCTGGCTGGCGGCACGCCGGAAGAAAACCGTGACATTCTTAGTCGCTTGTTACAAGGTAAAGGTGAAGCCGCTCATGAAGCCGCTGTTGCCGCGAATGTCGCCATGTTAATGCGCTTGCACGGTGAAGAAGATTTGAAAGCCAATGCGCAAACCGTGATTAATGTACTGCGCAGCGGTGCGGCCTATGACCGTGTCACTGCACTGGCAGCAAGAGGGTAAATGATGCAAACCGTTTTAGCGAAAATTGTCGCAGACAAGGCGATTTGGGTAGAAGCCCGCAAACAACAACAACCGCTGGGCAGCTTTCAAAATGATGTTCAACCCAGCTCCCGTGATTTCTACGATGCGCTGCAAGGTGCGCGCACCGCCTTTATTCTGGAATGTAAAAAAGCATCTCCGTCAAAAGGCGTGATCCGTGATGACTTCGATCCGGCACAGATTGCGGGCGTATATAAACATTATGCTTCCGCGATTTCCGTACTGACCGATGAGAAATATTTCCAGGGCAGTTTTGATTTCCTGTCTATCGTCAGCCGCATCGCGCCGCAACCTGTTCTGTGTAAGGACTTTATTATCGATCCTTACCAGATTTACCTGGCGCGTTTCTACCAGGCGGACGCCTGTTTGTTGATGCTGTCGGTCCTCGATGATGAACAATATCGTCAACTCGCCGCCGTCGCCCACAGCCTGAAAATGGGCGTACTGACCGAAGTCAGCAACGAAGAAGAGCTGGAGCGTGCTATCGCACTGGGCGCCAAAGTCGTTGGTATCAACAACCGCGATTTACGCGACTTGTCGATTGATTTGAATCGCACCCGCCAGCTTGCGCCGCGACTGGGCCACGGTGTGACCGTCATCAGCGAGTCCGGGATCAATACCTATGGTCAGGTGCGCGAGCTCAGCCACTTCGCCAACGGTTTTCTGATTGGTTCCGCGCTGATGTCGCATGATGATCTGCACGCCGCCGTGCGTCGCGTACTGCTCGGCGAGAATAAAGTCTGCGGTTTAACCCGGGCTCAGGATGCCAACGCGGCGTATAAATCCGGCGCGATTTATGGCGGACTGATTTTTGTACCCACATCGCCACGCGCGGTTAGCGTTGAGCAAGCGCGAGAGGTCATGACCGGCGCGCCGCTGCAATACGTCGGGGTGTTTCGCAACACAGAAATTATCGACGTACGTGAAACAGCGGCTGCTCTGGGACTCACGGCCGTGCAACTGCATGGTAGCGAAGATCAGGCCTACGTAGACGCGCTACGCAATGCGCTACCCGCACAGGTACAAATCTGGAAGGCGCTCAGCGTCAGCGATAAGTTGCCAGCCCGGGATTATCAGCATGTCGATAAATACGTATTCGACAACGGTCAGGGCGGCAGCGGGCAACGCTTCGACTGGTCACTTTTAGGCGGACAATCGCTGGATAACGTATTACTGGCTGGCGGACTTGGCGCAGATAACTGCGTTGACGCGGCAAAAACCGGCTGTGCCGGTCTCGATTTCAATTCTGGCGTAGAGTCACAGCCGGGCATCAAAGATGCACGTCTTCTGGCTTCGGTCTTTCAGACGCTGCGCGCATATTAAGGAAAAGGACATGACAACATTACTCAATCCGTATTTTGGTGAATTTGGCGGTATGTATGTGCCACAGATTCTGATGCCTGCCCTGCGCCAGCTGGAAGAAGCTTTTGTCAGCGCGCAAAAAGATCCTGAATTTCAGGCGCAGTTTACAGACCTGCTGAAAAACTATGCGGGTCGCCCAACCGCACTGACCAAGTGCCAGAACATTACTCAAGGCACCAACACGACGCTGTATCTCAAGCGTGAAGATTTACTGCACGGCGGCGCGCACAAAACCAACCAGGTGCTGGGCCAGGCGTTGCTGGCGAAGCGCATGGGTAAAACGGAAATTATCGCCGAAACAGGCGCGGGGCAGCACGGTGTTGCATCTGCTCTCGCCAGCGCACTGCTGGGGTTGAAATGCCGTATTTACATGGGCGCGAAAGATGTTGAACGTCAGTCGCCGAACGTTTTCCGTATGCGTTTGATGGGTGCAGAAGTTATCCCCGTTCACAGCGGTTCCGCAACGCTGAAAGATGCCTGTAACGAAGCGCTGCGCGACTGGTCTGGCAGCTACGATACCGCGCACTATATGCTCGGTACAGCGGCAGGTCCGCACCCCTTCCCGACTATTGTGCGTGAGTTCCAGCGGATGATCGGTGAAGAAACCAAGGCGCAGATTCTGGAAAAAGAAGGTCGTCTGCCGGACGCCGTTATCGCCTGCGTGGGCGGCGGTTCTAACGCCATCGGTATGTTCGCCGATTTTATTAATGAAACCAGCGTCGGTTTGATTGGCGTAGAGCCAGGCGGTCACGGGATTGAGTCTGGAGAACACGGCGCGCCGTTGAAACATGGTCGTGTCGGGATTTACTTCGGCATGAAGTCCCCGATGATGCAGACCGAAGAAGGACAGATTGAAGAG
The DNA here is from genome assembly GCF_030333885.1 of Citrobacter sp. Cf132. NCBI lineage: Bacteria > Pseudomonadati > Pseudomonadota > Gammaproteobacteria > Enterobacterales > Enterobacteriaceae > Citrobacter > Citrobacter sp. Cf132. Next base: position 806,693 of record NZ_JAOWFA010000057.1, on the reverse strand, counting down.
TCTTACTCTATTTCCGCCGGACTCGATTTCCCGTCGGTCGGGCCACAGCATGCGTACCTGAACAGCATTGGTCGCGCCGATTATGTTTCAATAACCGATGATGAAGCACTGGAAGCCTTCAAAACGCTGTGTCTGCACGAGGGGATTATTCCGGCACTGGAGTCCTCCCATGCCCTGGCGCACGCGTTGAAAATGATGCGTGAAAATCCGGAAAAAGAGCAGTTACTGGTGGTTAATCTCTCCGGTCGCGGCGACAAAGACATTTTCACCGTACACGATATTCTGAAAGCGCGAGGGGAAATCTGATGGAACGTTACGAAAACCTGTTTGCACAGCTGAAGGACCGCAAAGAAGGTGCTTTTGTCCCCTTCGTAACCCTGGGCGATCCGTCTGTTGAGCAGTCACTGAAAATCATTGATACGCTGATTGAAGCTGGTGCCGACGCGCTTGAACTCGGCATTCCGTTCTCCGATCCGCTGGCCGATGGCCCAACCATTCAGGAAGCCACTCTGCGTGCGTTTGCCGCCGGCGTCACACCATCGCAATGCTTTGAAATGCTGGCGCTGATTCGCCAGAAGCATCCGACGATTCCCATTGGGTTGCTGATGTATGCCAACCTGGTCTTCAGCAAGGGCATTGACGAGTTTTACGCCCAGTGCGAAAAAGTGGGTGTGGATTCTGTGTTGGTAGCCGATGTCCCTGTTGAGGAGTCTGCGCCATTCAGAACTGCTGCACTGCGTCACAACATCGCACCGATTTTCATCTGCCCGCCGAACGCTGATGAAGAACTGCTACGCCAGATTGCCTCTTACGGTCGTGGCTACACTTATCTGCTTTCACGTGCAGGCGTGACCGGTGCCGAAAATCGTGCGGCATTGCCGCTGCATCATTTGGTTGAAAAACTGAAACAATATGATGCTCCGCCTTCTTTACAGGGCTTCGGTATCTCTGCGCCTGAACAGGTAGCCGGAGCTATTGAAGCCGGTGCTGCCGGTGCAATTTCCGGCTCGGCAATTGTGAAAATCATTGAGAAAAATGTTGCGGCACCGGAACAGATGCTGGCTGAGCTGAAAGCGTTTGTCAGCACGATGAAAGCCGCCACCCACCAGTAAGTTAAATCAACCGCCAGAGACGTCTGGCGGTTTCAGCTTCATTCTATACATAGCGCTATCCGCATTCTGAATGGCCACATCCAGTTCACCGTTCACCTCTGCAATTCCCCACGATACTGACAATGGCACGGTATGCCCATCCACCACAAACACATGACTGGTCACCTGCCCGCTAATACGTTGCGCGATTGCTATGGCGTCAGTTGCCTGCGATCGAAACAGCAGGATCATAAATTCATCCCCGCCGGTACGAATCACAATATCGTGGCTGGTGCGGGTGTTTGACAGCATCCTGTTGGCGATAATTTGCAACGCGCGATCGCCTGCCGCGTGGCCCCAGGTATCATTGACGGCCTTAAATTTATTGCAGTCCAGTAGCACCACCGAACAGTGTGATAAATCCCGACGCTTGATAATGTCGAGTATTCGGCGGTTAAAACAGCCGGTCAGAGTATCGATATAAACCTTGAGGTCGCTTTCGTTTAGCCATGACTTTAACGAGAAGCTAATGATGATGAAAAAGAACGGCGCCAGCAGGATAACAATCCCGGCATGTGTATCGCGCGCCATAAAACGGCCTAATGAAAGCGAATAGTGCAGCGCATATTTCTCCGAAAAATTGCGCACCAAATAGCTGGATTGCCCCGCACATTTGCCGGATAAGCAGAGGCTCTCTTTGTTGGTCAGATTCACTAACTCCACGTTCAATCCGGGAAGGATTTGATTATCAAACGCCTCGGCTAACGCTTCCTGCAGCTCAGGCTTCGAATGATCATAGACCAGATAGGCAACGATTTGGTCTGATATCTCCTTACCCGACAGATCGTAGATATAGCTCACTACGCTGTAGGCTTTTTCACCGGTAATTTTATCGGTATAGAAGTTTGTTGAACTGAGAGCTTTATTTTTGACGTTTTTTTGCAACAACCGGGTATAGAAATCGGTGGGCGGATAGAAAAAATGCGTTATATCCATCGCCATTTCGGAGTCAGAAAAACTGAAATTGCGCGAGTCAGAAGCCATAAACCAATAAAAATAATCTGAATTGCTGGCGATAATGTAACGGTGCGCATCGAAGCTGCCTGGATTTAGCTCATTAACCATTCCGCGAATGAACTCCGCCGCAGTATACATACACAGCGCATTATGGCTGGGTTGCTGGGCAATAATCGTCCCCGTTGCAGAATGAACCCGCTTTGGGTCGGCGTTAATTCCCCATTCATCTTTGTTTCGCGGAACAAACTGCGCCATAACACCACACTGTTCGCCGGTTTTGATGTGGTAATAACGCTCGCCAATCGCATCGGCAATCAGTTCATTATCGTTAAAAATGTCCAACATGTGAGCTTGCAGGCGGCTAACGCCTTCACTGGCGGCAGCCATACGCTGTTCATAAATGATAAACAGAAACAACGAGGTAAAAATCAACGTAATGAGCCCGGATACCAGCAGAGCCTGCCTGTTTCTGAGCTTATCCTGCACAATCTTCACGAGTCCACCCTGATAGTTAACAGTATTGCCAAATCGGTTACCCGTTTATGTTGTTGCATAACAGCGTTGTACGTTGATAGAGGATGTTTGCCACTCCGAAGCAGGTACGTTGATGTAGCCCGCAATCGCGCGCTTAGGTTACAGATTTATACAATAAAAGCACATATTTGTTAACATAAGCGCAAACTAATCATCACCTTCGATAGGATACCCTGCCCGCCGGATGGCCTCGCGGCAGTCGTTTACGCCTGCGGCATAGCCCGCCTCAATCTCACAAACCGGACTTGCGCTGCAATAAGGTAGTGTAACCGGAGTCGCAATAAGTTTCTCCAGCGCCTCAGTTTTATCCATGTAAAGCAATAATTCACGTGCAACACTCACGGCAAACGCTGCCGTTTGATCCTCGTAGAACGGTTCCAGAAGTGTGATTTTTGCTGTAGCAGATGGCGGGTCAACATCATCAGCAATACCCTCAAAGTTGGTTTGCTTAAAGAGTAGCACTACATCAAAGGGGAGAAAGGCAGGATGTTTTCCCCAGAATTTTTTAAATGAAGAACGAGAGGAATTTTTCCTGGTTGCTAACCACGGGCCGGTATGCCCGGAATCTATACAGTTCAGTCGTTTTGGTTGTGCAACCATTAATGAAGTTGACTTCAAAAAGTCCTTTGCGAGACACTGAAGGAAAGCATGCCAAATATGGGTGAACTTGTTGAGACATCTGTTGATTAAATTAGTTATGTTAAGCGTTGGATTTTTAAGCGCTGGGGACATACTGGCAAATACTCCGGAACAGGTAATCACCGCTTTCCAGAGGGATTATAAATATTGGAATGACCAGTCATTTCAGAGAAATCAGAACTACGGAAAGCAAGAAGTTATGCTCCTGGCCCAGAAGGGTTGGAATGAGCTTTTGAATAAATATACAAAACCTGGTTTTCAGGGCGAGCCTATAGCTTTTGGTTCTGAGTCTAGTCATGATCCTGAGCAAGAGAACATCATATCGGTTCAGATTTCTGAAAAAGTAGCGACCGTGACGACCAGATTATCGAGGCAGTATTATTCACCTATTTATGAATATCAATTGTCCAAAGAGAATGATACCTGGTACCTATCTCAGATATTTTTAGTTGATGATGATGGAAAATATCCGAGTTTGTAATAAATAGTGCACTCATTACAACTTTATGAGTTAAAAAAATCTGCCATAATGACAGATTTCTTTAATCTATCATTAGAGATTTGCAACGTTATGATATACTTTTTGAACATCATCGTCATCTTCAAGAGCATCAACAAGCCCTGCAAAGACTTCTAAATCTTCTGGTGAAAGTTCAATTTCTGATTGAGCAATCATTTCTAATTCTGTGGTTGAAAACTCAGTAATTCCTGCTGCTTTTAGAGCTGCAATGCCTTTGTGAAGATCTGTAGATTCAGTATAAATAACGATGTTTCCTTCTTCCTCGGTTACATCACGAACATCTACTTCAGCATTAAGCAGAATTTCAAAAATATGGTCAGGGTCTGTCCCTTCAAATACAATTACTCCGGTATTGTCAAACATATAGCTGACAGAACCCGCCGCTCCGATATTCCCGCCTTTTTTATTAAAAATTGAGCGGACATTAGCAATCGTACGGTTAACGTTTGAAGTCAATGTTTCAGCGATAATCAGTGAGCCACTGGGACCAAAGCCTTCATAACGCCCTTGCACGAACGTTTCATCGCTGCCGCCTTTGGCTTTATCAATGGCTTTATCAATAACGTGTTTTGGAACCTGCGCTTGTTTCGCACGTTCAATAACGAATTTTAAAGATGTATTTAATTCTGGGTCTGGTTCGCCTTGTTTAGCAGCAGCATAAATTTCTACACCGAATTTTGCATATACATTAGACGTTGCACCGTCTTTAGCTGTTTTTTTAGCAACAATATTTGCCCACTTACGTCCCACTGGAATGATCTCCTCGAAAATTCATTTACATTATTGAATGGTAAATAATCTGCCATCACATTATATCATGATGTATAAACCTTAGTCCATGAAAAATAAAATATCCAAATTTTACGATATGTTACTTTAATTTTATCAATAGTTAACATTTTGGATAAGTTATCCCCTGATTATCTGCAGGTTCTTTTTTGTACGTAATAAATGAGCCGCAGTAATAATGCATAAGAGAATAGAAACAAAAGCGATATTCCAGATAAACACACTGGCTATTAAAGTTACCGCGGTACTGCTTAAAGAGAGCGCTACAAGTCATCTTGCACTGCGCCTTATTTGATAGTGTGTTCGTTTAGTACCGGGACAAGATACTTAGCCTATATTTACTCCACCACTCCAACAAAGGGAAATGCTAAATGGGTGGAGCGGTACAACCAGCATCTCTGACTGATGCGTTCAGAAGCACACGTGACTCAGTTGACTACGGCTGGTCAAAACAACAATACGCGTGGAAAAGAATGGAAAAAACTGGTCATTTGATGACCAGTTTTGCAGAGGAGTTTTGCAGAAGAACTTAAAAACGATAACCCGCAGAGAACATAAACACCCACGGATCGAGGCGTACACTGTCGCTATAACGGGCTTGCGGCAGAACAGCACCATTAGATTTGTACTTCGCAGTAGTATCGATATCCATGTACCAGACCGACATGTTAATCAGCCAGTCGCGGTTAATCAGATAGTCCATACCGACTTGCCCTGCTGCACCCCAGGAATCTTTCAGACTCAGGTCCGATAATCCTGTTTCTTTACCGTTATCGTTAAAGCCTTCATCGAAGAAGGTCGTGTAGTTCACACCAACACCTACGTACGGACGCAGTTTACTGCTGGAGTTACCGAAGTACCACTGTGCCATTAACGTCGGCGGCAAATGATGTACGGTGGCAATATCACCCGTTGCTGCAGTACCAATTTTATGGCGGAACGGCGTAGCCGCCAGTAATTCAACACCGATATTGTCGGTTGCCATGTAGGTAAATGTCAGACCCAACTGCGTGTTATTGCTGACATCAAAGCCACCTAAGCTGCCCAGCGTACCACCTGCACCTTCCGTCGGCCTGACGGTGGCTGAACCTGCACGAATAAAGAACTCTCCAGCTTCATGCGCAAATGCGTTACCAGAGAGAAGAGTTGTTAAAGCCAATGCTGCAACTGTTAATTTTTTCATGTCCGCTCCATCGTTATGGTTATAAAAGCGGAATGAATATACCTACTTTGGAGTAATAAATGATCTAACATGGATCACATTGACTTTGATAATTTAACATTTATTGATCCAGATTAAGTTAGAACTTGCATTCAAAATCCTGGTTAAATTAATTCAGATCAATTTTGATATATTTTCAATGTGCAAGTACCTCCAGCTCATTGCTGATGGGTGATTGTTATCTGCACGCGATGCGCAGATAACAAACAGCGTTCATGCACGACGCTGAAGTCATAGCCAAAAATTACCGCAGCTTTACAAAGATATGCTTTTCCATACATCGCGCGATGCTGCCACTGTAGAGTTATCCAGGGTACAATTGCCCGCAAATGAACACCTGCAAAACTCAAGGAGAGTGCATGTCTATCACGGCGAAATCCGTTTACCGTGACACGGGAAACTTTTTCCGTAATCAATTCATTACCATCTTGCTGGTATCGTTGTTGTGCGCGTTTATCACAGTGGTGTTAGGGCATGCCTTTTCCCCCACTGACGCACAAATTGCGCAACTCAGTGAAGGCGATCAGTTAACCAGCAGCGTGGGGTTGTTCGATCTGGTGCAAAACATGACCCCGGAGCAACAGCAAATTTTGCTACGCGCTTCCGCGGCGTCTACGTTTTCCGGTCTGATTGGTAATGCCATCCTCGCCGGTGGTGTCATCCTGATGATTCAGCTGATTTCAGCAGGTCATCGGGTCAGCGCATTACGTGCCATCGGCGCCAGTGCGCCAGTGTTGCCAAAGCTGTTTATTCTGATTTTTTTGACTACTCTGCTGGTGCAAATCGGTATTATGCTGGTTGTTGTTCCCGGTATTCTGCTGGCCATCCTGCTGGCACTCGCACCTGTGATGTTGGTACAGGACAAAATGGGTGTCTTTGCCGCGATGCGCAACAGTATGCGTCTGGCGTGGTCGAATATGCGACTGGTTGCGCCGGCAGTAATCGGTTGGTTGCTGGCAAAAACGCTGCTGTTGCTTTTTGCGCCAAGTTTTGCAGTACTTACGCCGAATGTAGGCGCGGTATTGGCGAATACGCTGAGCAATATGATCTCCGCGGTGTTGCTGATCTATTTGTTCCGCCTGTACATGCTGATTCGCCAATAAACCCTGAACGCATTCCGGGCTTGTACCCGGTGCTTTTGATGACGGAATCGAAGAATGAAGCAGTTTCTTGATTTTTTACCGCTGGTTGTCTTTTTTGCTTTTTATAAGCTTTACGACATCTATGCGGCGACCTCGGCGCTGATTGTCGCGACGGCTGTAGTGTTGATTTACAGCTGGGTTCGCTATCGCAAGGTCGAGAAGATGGCGTTAATCACCTTTGTCCTGGTGGCCGTATTTGGTGGCCTGACTATTTTTTTCCACAACGATGAATTCATTAAGTGGAAAGTAACGGTGATTTACGGGCTGTTTGCTGGTGCATTGCTGGTAAGCCAGTGGGTGATGAAAAAGCCGCTGATCCAGCGCATGTTAGGTAAAGAACTGACCCTGCCGCAGCCAGTGTGGTCGAAACTAAATTTAGCCTGGGCAGTCTTTTTCATCCTGTGTGGTCTGGCGAATATCTATATTGCATTTTGGCTACCGCAGAACATTTGGGTCAACTTCAAAGTGTTCGGCCTGACCGCCCTGACTTTATTCTTTACGCTGCTGAGTGGGGTCTATATTTACCGTCATCTGCCGCAAGAAGATAAATCGTAATACATGCTCGCCAGATCTGCGGATCTGGCGAATTTTTATCCCCTCGCGTTCCATAGAGCTGACAACCTGACTTACATCTGCTCTGCATGCCGCATCCCCTCTGTTCTCAACGCACAAATTCTAGTAGCATCGCGCCTGTAATCTTTCTCTATAGTCGGTTCTACAATGACAACAACGAATAACACTCCCCAGGGTGAACTTGTTTTACGCACTCTGGCCATGCCTGCCGATACCAACGCGAACGGTGATATTTTTGGCGGCTGGCTGATGTCACAAATGGATATAGGTGGCGCGATTCAGGCCAAAGAGATCGCACATGGTCGTGTGGTAACGGTGCGGGTTGAAGGAATGAGCTTTTTGCGCCCGGTCGCCGTAGGTGATGTAGTGTGCTGCTATGCGCGCTGTGTGAAGCGCGGGACAACCTCAATCAGCATCAATATTGAAGTTTGGGTGAAGAAAGTCGCTTCTGAACCTATTGGCCAGCGTTATAAGGCCACCGAAGCTCTGTTTATCTACGTTGCCGTTGATAAAGACGGGAAACCGCGTCCAATCCCCACGTTGGCCTGATAGCACACGCCAGTAATGCTATCCGGCAATCATCACTCTTGATCATTGCCGGACGGCCTGATACTTATTCGATCTGAGTTGTGCCGTTTAATTTGAAAACAATATTCACCACGAGTCCAGAACCGGGTTTACCTGCTTCATAACGCCATCTACGCATCGCGTTTTTCACTTCACGCTCAAACATATTGGCAGGCTGTGCAGACAGGATCTCCACATTTTCAACCCGACCATCCGGCGTTACGTTAAATTTGACCTTTACCCGCCCTTCAATGCGCAGCGCCTGAGCTCGCGCCGGATACTGAGGCTGATTACGGCTTAAAGCGCGTGGACCCGATGGCGCACTGACCACCGGTTTGCTGGTAGTTGCCGGCGCGGTATTGGTCATTGTGCGCGTAGGTGCCGTATTTTCCAGCGGGGAGGCCGGGCGCGGTTCTGCTGGTTTAACATCGCGTTTCGGCTGCTCTTCCACCTTTTTCACCGGTTTTGGCTTCGGTTTAGGCTTGGGCTTCGGTTTTTCAATCACCACCGGCGCCTCTTTTGGTGGCTCTGGAATCGGCTCTGGTTCCGGTTCAGGCTCGACAACGGGTTCCGGCGGCGGCTGAACGGCCTGAGGTGGTTCGAGATCGGCAGGCGCGACCATCGTGACAGAGATCGGCTGCGCTGGCGCAGGCAGTTCAATAACCTGATGTACCGAGGTATACAGCAAACCAGCCACTACGGCACCATGAATGCCTACAGACAGTAATGTTGGCCAGGGAAAGCGACGAGGTAAATCAAGGGTCATTGAAGTCATAATCGTTTCAGTAAAAAAACCAGGCCCTGATTTTAAATGCAAATAGCAATCATATTCAATAAGCCCGTGGCGGTAACTGACATTTAAAACGCGATTTTATGATAATAAACCACTTTCAGAGTATGGCCTTAACATATCAGTTATCTTTCCGTTGCAGTTGTTAGGCCTTTCCAATAACGTTATTAACGACTTTTACCGTTCAAGGAGTTCTACCCGTGCTGTATGTTATTTACGCCCAAGATATCGCAGACTCTCTCGAAAAACGTCTTTCCGTGCGCCCTGCTCATCTGGCTCGCCTGCAACTCCTTCATGACGAAGGTCGTTTGCTCACGGCGGGCCCCATGCCAGCGGTCGATAGTAACGATCCCGGTGCGGCGGGTTTTACCGGCTCGACGGTGATTGCCGAATTTGAATCTTTGGAGGCGGCACAGGCGTGGGCGGAAGCCGATCCGTATGTTGCAGCGGGCGTTTATGCTCAGGTTTCAGTAAAACCTTACAAGAAAGTATTTTGACAAAACAAAAAGCCATTTTCATTTATAAAAATACTGAGCAGTAAGCAAAATACATAGCCAGTGAGGGCGCATTTAGGTGCACATTAGTCTAAACGCCCTCACTTCTCGTCTCTTTGCATTAATTCAGCATATCAAAGCAATGATAAGTACCCTTTTAAAAGGTAGCAACGACCGTATATTAGCGTTTCATTGATTGTTTCTTACTCAACCCCAGTGTATTTTATTACCTATCGAGATTAATTTGTCACAATGCAGACAGGCTGTGTTGTCACGATATACGGGATTTTAGTCAATTATGGCTTTTGATTCGTTCCGTCCCGCCTCTCCCACGCCTAAATCATTCCGCCATGATATCAATGACCTGCGAGCATGGGCTGTATTAGCGGTCGTATTTTATCACTTTGGCGTACCCGGATTTAGCGGTGGTTTTATCGGTGTTGATGTTTTTTTTGTTATATCAGGTTTCCTGATGACCGCCATCATCGTAAACGGCCTTGAACGTGGTAATTTTTCATTATGGGGTTTCTATCTGGCACGTGCCAGACGAATTATTCCTGCCTTAATTGCATTATGTAGCACATTACTTTTCTTAGGTTGGTTTTGGTTGCCTACCGCTGATTATCATGTGCTGGCAATCAATGCCATAACAGCGCTTACTTTCGTTTCCAATCTAAAATTTTGGCGCGAAGCGGGTTATTTCGATATCACTTCCAGAGAAAATTGGTTGCTGCACACATGGTCTCTTTCAGTGGAGTGGCAATTTTACATTTTGCTGCCTGTTGGCTGCATTTTACTCTGGCGCTGGTTTGGCAAGCAGGGTGTTAAGTTTGCACTTATCGCCGCAGGCGTACTGTCATTAGCACTATCAATTTACGTGAGCCCTCGACTCCCAGGTAGTGCATTTTATTTACTCCCTACCCGCATTTGGGAATTATTATCTGGAGGAGCTGTATGGTGGATAACTCGTCAGCATTCTATGTCGCAGCGCCCAGCCCGAATACTAGAGTTGATGGGTTTTATTTTAATTGCCCTGTCAGTCACATTCCTGGATGCGACACGACCATGGCCGGGAAGTTATGCCGTGGTTCCTGTGCTGGGGACCATGCTGGTTCTTGCGGCTAATCGCCAGCAGTCTTTTTTTACCTCTACGGCAATTTTTCGACAGATAGGTGCCAGTTCTTACTCAATTTATTTGTGGCACTGGCCGCTGGCGGTACTGCTCAGTTATGCCGACAAACAGCACAACGCCTGGTGGATTGCTACTGGCATCGTAATGAGTGTGCTGTTGGGAAAGATCTCTTTATTGCTCGTGGAGATTCCGACACGCAAACAGCTTGCAATAACCCCTGCACGCAAACAGAGCTGGGTATTATTACTGTTGATTTTGAGCACTGGTGGAATGGCTGCAGGGGCTCGTTATCAGCAAGTCGACGGCAGAATTAACCCGGCAATTGAATTAGCGATGATCCCGAAACTTGATTACGCATCCCGATTTGAAAAATGCCTGCTCGCGCCGGGTAGAGGAAGTGAGTCTCCGATGTGCAGGTATGGCAAGGGAGAGTTAACAGCCATTGTCCTGGGAGACAGCCATGCAAGCATGCTGGTTTCAGCTGTCGCAGAGGCTGCACCCGGTGAGGTTATTGAGATGACCTATGCGAGCTGTCCGACCGTGTTAGGCATGAAACGAAGAGAGGATATTAATGATGACTGTAAACTATTTAATGATCGAGCTATTAATTTACTAAATAATGAATATAAAAATAAACTCGTCTTTATCGCTAACAGAAGCAGCCTCGCTATCCTGGGACAAAATGAAAAGGACGATTTTTTTAATATTCCTATGGGATTTTTTGATACGCCGATTGAACACCCCAATCAGAATTTAACACAACAGTTTAGCCAGCAACTCGTAAAAACTCTGTGTTCCATAGAGAATAGTCAGAGGGTATTTCTGGTCCGCCCTATTCCTGAAATGGCAATCGATGTGCCTAATACAATGGCCAGGGCACTGATGTTTGGGAAGTCAGACAATAAAGTATCTATTTCGCTCGATGAATATTACCATCGACAAACAGCCATTTGGGCAGCACAGGATGAGGCTGCCCTGCGCTGCGGCGTCAATATTCTCAATCCGTTACCCTATCTTTGCAAGGATGGCCGGTGTTGGGGAGATGCAGCTGGACGTCCACTTTACTCAGACAGTAACCATCTGAGCGCATTTGGCAGTACTCTTTTGCTCCCCATGTTTCAACGCGCATTTAAACAAGCAGAACATACCGAGGCGACTAGCGCCCTGCAGCGTTGACGCTTGACCAAAATATGGGGTCACATCCATTCGGATACCAATATTCACCCAAGTAAAAAGCCGCTTAACATGAACTGTCCAACTTTATGGGGTCAGTCCAGATAGCGGCTTTGATTGTTACTTTTTCTCGTCAGTGTAGCGACGAGCGTTGTCAAAAAGATTTGTACACATAATGACTTTCCTCAAAAGACAATAAACTTACAGAATAGGATAACGGGTAATACCTGACCACATTATTATGTACCACGCACTCCAAAATAGAGTTATCGTTTTGATAATAAAAAGAAAAGTATAATCAGCGAGAAATTTACGCCGCCGTTTTTTCAACAGTTCTTCCTTGCAACAAAGGCGCTTTATTCATTACGTCCGGGATGCACCCGGTTTTAACAATCACACCAGGATTACCAACAACGACAGAAAAAGGCGGGATACTTTCGGTAACAAACGCCCCAGCAGCAATTTTACTCCCTTGCCCAATGATAACCCCACCGACGATGACAGCATTTGGACCAATCCAAACTTCATCTTCAATAATGGGGTAAGCTGTAATGCGGGTTCCTTGTCCCTGAATAGTATCTCGCTGACCGATGGTTACACCATGAAATAAGGTAACGTTTTTTCCAATTCTTGCACTCGGCGATATCACTATCCCCCAGCCATGAGTGATAGCCAACCCGGCACCAACCTGCGTGCTCGATGGAAAATCCATTGAACCCATATGTGCAGCACACCGATGCAATATCTTAAATGGATAGAGCATGATACGCAGCGGTGTGCGCGAAACCGCACAGTATTGGCATATACGCATCATCACAATGATACGGAATGTTCTGCTAATTACTGTGCCAATTATTAGTTTACTCCATGAGAAATAACCAAATTCACGGTGGGTATCGGCTTTAATGTTGTCGAATGCCATCATACTGTCTCGTTGTTTAATCGTTAAAATGTATCAATTCTTACTGAAATAAAACATATTTTCTTGTCAGCAGCATTTTTCTTTTCAAGTAGATACGGTACCTGAAAGATGACAATAATATAAATAATAAAATGGTTATCTCTTACCTGGACCAAAAGCGATCATGATAGTCAGGCAAGTATTTAAGGATCAGAACGAGAAAACAGACATTGGGCACCGCCAGCGGTGCCCTTTTGGGATCAGATGCTGTGGATCGCAAACAGCAACGAGTTGCGTTGATGGTTGAGAATGCACTTTCTGATAGTGTGGATACGCATATTACGACGCGATTGTCCTTCAAGCCAACGTGCTTTACGGCGGCTAGCCTGACGCAGCATCCGCCAGCGTCCCACTTCCGTTCTACTACGCTTCATGTTTACTACTCTTTCAGTCACTGAGTGACCATTATAACGCCACACCGAATGCAGACCAGCGGTTTTCCCGTGTTTTTATTTGCCAGATTAATCCTGATGCGTAAACTCTTAACAATACGCTTTCAAAAGGATTTTTAAATTTATGACAACCTTCTACACCGTGGTGAGTTGGCTGGTCATTCTGGGTTACTGGGTACTCATTGCTGGCGTAACATTACGCATTCTAATGAAACGACGCGCAGTGCCCTCCGCAATGGCCTGGCTTTTGATCATCTATATTCTGCCATTGGTAGGGATCATTGCTTATCTGTCCTTCGGTGAGCTCCACCTGGGTAAACGCCGCGCCGAACGTGCCCGGGCAATGTGGCCGTCAACGGCCAAGTGGCTGAACGATCTTAAAGCCTGTAAGCATATTTTTGCGCAGGAAAACAGCAGCGTCGCCTCCTCCTTATTTAAACTGTGCGAGCGTCGTCAAGGAATCGCCGGCGTTAAGGGTAATCAGCTGCAGCTGCTCACCAGTTCAGATGACGTGATGCAGGCGCTGATCCGCGATATTCAGCTGGCGCGCCACAACATAGAGATGGTGTTCTACATCTGGCAGCCGGGTGGTATGGCCGATCAGGTAGCCGAGTCGTTAATGGCTGCCGCGAGGCGAGGCATTCACTGTCGACTGATGCTGGACTCCGCCGGCAGCGTGGCGTTCTTCCGCAGCCCTTGGGCGGCCATGATGCGTAACGCAGGTATCGAGGTTGTAGAAGCGCTGAAGGTGAACCTGATGCGTGTATTTTTACGCCGTATGGACCTGCGTCAGCACCGCAAAATGATCATGATCGACAACTACATTGCGTATACCGGCAGCATGAACATGGTCGATCCGCGCTTCTTCAAACAAGATGCAGGCGTTGGGCAATGGGTTGATTTAATGGCAAGAATGGAAGGCCCGGTAGCCACCGCTATGGGCATCGTCTATTCTTGCGACTGGGAAATTGAGACCGGAAAGCGCATTTTGCCCCCGCCGCCGGACGTTAATATCATGCCGTTTGAACAGGCCAGCGGGCACACCATTCACACAATTGCCTCGGGTCCTGGTTTCCCAGAAGACTTGATTCATCAGGCGCTGTTAACCGCAGCTTATTCAGCGCGCGAATATTTAATTATGACCACGCCTTACTTTGTTCCCAGCGACGATTTGCTGCATGCAATTTGTACAGCAGCGCAGCGTGGGGTCGACGTCAGTATCATTCTTCCACGTAAGAATGATTCCCTGCTGGTTGGCTGGGCAAGCCGGGCCTTTTTCACTGAGTTGCTGGCAGCTGGCGTTAAAATTTATCAGTTCGAAGGCGGCCTGCTGCACACCAAGAGCGTACTGGTCGATGGCGAGCTGAGCCTGGTCGGTACCGTTAACCTGGATATGCGCAGTCTATGGCTCAATTTTGAAATCACGCTGGTCATTGACGATGCTGGATTCGGCGGCGATCTCGCCGCCGTGCAGGATGATTATATTTCGCGTTCCCGCCTGCTTGATGCCCGTTTGTGGGTAAAACGACCACTCTGGCAGCGGATAGCAGAGCGACTGTTTTACTTCTTTAGTCCGTTGCTGTAAAACGTGCCCATCAGACAGTAAACAGGTAGTCATTATGGATATGGATTTGAACAATCGCCTGACCGAAGACGAAACGCTTGAGCAGGCTTACGACATTTTTCTCGAACTGGCTGCGGATAACCTCGATCCGGCAGATATCATTCTGTTCAATTTGCAGTTTGAAGAACGCGGCGGTGCCGAGTTATTCGATCCGGCAGAAGACTGGCAGGAGCATGTTGATTTTGACCTGAACCCTGATTTCTTCGCCGAAGTGGTGATTGGTCTGGCAGATACAGAAGACGGTGAGATTAACGATATTTTTGCGCGCGTTTTATTATGTCGCGAAAAAGATCATAAGCTCTGCCATATTCTCTGGCGCGAATAATCAAACAAAAAAGCTGCTCTCGCAGCTTTTTTTATTTTTAGCCCGGTAGTTTGCTTCCGCAACGGTTACAAAACTGCGCGCTATGTTCGTGCTGCGCCTGCTGACACTGGGGACATTTTCGTTGGTGCCCGCGATGCTGGAACGCACTGCTCATGTGCGTGGTAATCAATCCCGTCGGTATGGCAATCACCGAGTAACCAATCAGGATAAGCACGGACGCTACCATGCGCCCCAACGGGGTGTGCGGTGTGATATCGCCATAGCCGACGGTGGTTACAGTAACAATCGCCCAATACACCGACGCATTCAGCGTAGTAAATCCATATTTTGGCCCTTCAATCAGATACATCATCGCACCAAAAACCACCATCAGAATGGCGATAAAGGAATAGAACAACATCAGCTGATGTCGGGCACTTTTTAACGCATTCCAGAACACCCGTAGAGAAGGCATAAAGCGCAACAGCTTGAGAATACGCAGGACGCGCAGGACACGCATCGCCCGCCAGGCGAAAACATAACTCAGACTGATTTCCGGCCATAGCCACATCACATACAGCGGCAGAATGGTGGCAAGGTCAACTATCCCCCAGAAACTAAACACATATTTGGCGGGATTGGCCCAACAGCATAAGCGCAGAAGATATTCGAGAGTAAAGACCAGAGTAATAAAGATCTCCAGCCAGACAAAAACGCGCCATTCCTCAAAGGTTAAATGGTATTGCGTCCCTACTCCGGACTCAATGAAGATAACAATAACGCTGAGCAAGGCGAATAGCGCGCACATACCTTCAAAGCGACGCCCTGAACGGGTGTTTAAATCGAATAATTTGCGAAAGAGCGCGCGGCGGACAGAAGAGACTAAACCTGGCACAGATACCTCACCAAAAAAAGGGCTGACTTTTGTCAGCCCTCGGAATTATAGCGGGTCTACTTTCAGGCAGGAAACTGCGTGTCGGAAACTTCCTTCGAGAACCGGGCGCGTTTTTGCGCATTCCGGCCCTGCAATCGGGCAGCGCGTACGGAACACGCAACCGGAAGGAGGGTTAATCGGGGACGGTAACTCGCCTTCCAGCAACTGGATAACCTTGTTCCTTTCCTGATCCGGATCGGGGATAGGCACCGCAGACATCAGCGCTTTGGTATAAGGATGCAGCGGGTTATGGTACACCTCGTCATAGGTCCCTAATTCCACCGCATGTCCGAGATACATAACCAGCACACGGTCGGAGATATGTTTAACCACCGCGAGGTCGTGGGCAATGAAGATTAACGATAATCCCATTTCTCGCTGAAGTTGTTGCAGCAGGTTAACCACCTGGGCCTGGATTGACACGTCCAGCGCCGAAACGGGTTCATCGCAGATAATCAACTTCGGTTCGAGGATCAGCGCGCGGGCAATACCAATACGCTGACACTGGCCACCTGAAAACTCATGTGGGTAGCGGTTAATCAGGTTGGGCAGTAATCCTACCTTCATCATCATCGCTTTCACACGATCGCGGACTTCCTGACCAGGAAGATTCGGATGATAAGTACGCAGCGGTTCGGCAATGATTTCACCAATGGTCATGCGCGGGTTTAACGATGCCAGCGGATCCTGGAAAATCATCTGGATATCACTGCGTACTTCCCGCCACTCATCGGGTTTCATGCCGAGTAAATCTTTACCCAGCCAGGCAACCTTTCCATCGGTGGCCTTCACCAGGCCGATAATCGCACGGGCAAAGGTCGATTTCCCGCAGCCTGATTCACCGACCACGCCCAGGGTTTCGCCCTCATACAGTCGCAGGGTTACGCCATCAACTGCCTTCAAGGTTTTAGATGGTTGCCAGAACCACTGTTTGCCATCTTTAATATCGAAATGGACTTTAAGGTCAGCAATCTCAAGGAGCACTTTACGTTGTTCGGTTACCGCATTCATACCAGTTCCTCCACCGGCTTAAAGCAGGCGCGCAAACGGCCTGGACTAAATTCCTCCAGTGGCGGAGCACTGCTACAGATTTCCATCGCATGCGGGCAACGCGGCTGGAATGGACAGCCTTTTGGCAGACGCAGCAGGTTCGGTGGGTTGCCCGGGATCGTGAGCATCTCTTCCCCTTCTGCATCCAGACGAGGTACGGCATTCAGCAAACCAATCGAATACGGATGAACGGGCTTATAAAAGACATCCCGCGCACTGCCGTATTCCATCGTACGACCGGCGTACATCACCAGAACTTTATCGCAAATACCGGCAACAACCCCCAGATCGTGGGTGATCATGATAATCGCGGTGTTGAATTCGCTTTTCAGTTCATTCAGCAGCGTCATGATTTGCGCCTGTACCGTCACATCGAGCGCAGTGGTCGGTTCATCGGCTATCAGTAATTTGGGCCTGCACAGCAACGCCATAGCGATCATAACGCGCTGACGCATACCACCGGAGAATTCATGCGGATACATTTTCATGCGCTTACGCGCTTCCGGCATTTTCACCGCATCCAGCATTCTGACCGACTCTTCAAAAGCTTCCGCTTTGCCCATGCCTTTATGCAGCATCAGAACTTCCATCAACTGCTCCCCGACCCGCATGTACGGATTGAGAGACGTCATCGGGTCCTGGAAAATCATCGAGATTTGCTCGGCGCGCAGTTTGTTCAGTTCACGTTCCGGTAAGTTCAGAATTTCACGTCCGTTGAACGTTGCGGAGCCCCCGATACGACCATTAGCCGCCAGCAGGCCCATCAGGGCAAAGGCCGTTTGCGATTTACCTGAACCGGATTCTCCGACAATACCCAGCGTTTCTCCAGCTCGCAGAGAAAAGTTTAAATCGTTGACCGCAGTTACATCGCCGTCGGGGGTAGCGAACGTCACACGCAAATCTTTTACGTTCAGCAGTGCGTTAGCCTGTTGTTGCGCGAGCGGCGCGGTTGAGGTTTCAATTACGCTCATGGCTGCACTCCTTAACGGTCTTTCGGGTCGAGGGCATCACGCAAGCCATCGCCAATAAAGTTAAAACAGAACAAAGTGACCACCAGGAAACCTGCCGGAAACAGCAGCAGCCATGGTGAGACTTCCATTGAGTTGGCACCATCACTGAGCAGAGCGCCCCAGCTACTTAACGGCTCCTGCGTACCTAGTCCCAAAAAGCTCAGGAAGGATTCAAACAGGATCATGCTCGGCACCAGCAATGAAGCGTATACCACCACCACACCCAGCACGTTCGGCACAATATGGCGGATAACGATACGCACGGTAGACACCCCACCCACTTGCGCCGCTTCAATAAACTCTTTGCGCTTGAGGCTCAGCGTTTGTCCACGCACGATACGCGCCATATCCAGCCAGGAGACCATCCCGATAGCGACAAAAATCAGCAGGATATTTTGCCCAAAGAAGGTGACCAGCAGGATCACGAAGAACATGAACGGGAAGGAGTTGAGAATTTCCAGCAGACGCATCATCACCGAGTCGATTTTTCCGCCGAGGTAGCCCGACAGAGAACCGTACAGTGTACCGACAACCACCGCGACCAACGCCGCCGCAATGCCGACCATTAGCGAGATGCGCCCGCCAATCGCCACGCGCACCAACAGGTCGCGTCCCGACGAGTCAGTACCGAAATAGTGGCCTGATTCCGTATCCGGCGCGCTGGACATCATGCCCCAGTCAGTATCGAAGTAGGTAAACTGCGACAGCATCGGCGCGAGCGTCACGAACAGCGCAATAATAACCAGCACCACCAGGCTTGCTACCGCAGCACGGTTATGCATAAAGCGTCGACGCGCGTCCTGCCACAGGCTGCGGCCTTCGACCTCCAGCTTTTCACTGAAATTCTCCAGCGCTTCGCTGTTTTTCTTACTTAACATCATAGCGAGCTCCAGTATCAGTAACGAATTTTCGGGTCGATAACGGCATAAAGCACATCGACAATCGCGTTAAATACGATGGTCAGAGTACCCACCAGTATGGTCAGACTCAGAACCAGCGAATAGTCGCGGTTTAACGCGCCGTTGACGAACAACTGACCAATGCCAGGCAAACCATAGATGGTTTCAATAACCATCGAACCGGTGATGATGCCGACAAATGCCGGTCCCATATAGGACAGCACTGGCAACAGCGCAGGTTTTAACGCATGGCGGAAAATAATCCGCCGCATCGGCAGCCCTTTGGCGCGCGCGGTACGAATAAAGTTAGAGTGCAGCACTTCAATCATCGAACCGCGAGTAATACGAGCGATGCTGGCGATGTAGGCCAGTGATAAGGCCACCATTGGCAGGATCATAAATTTCAACGCCCCACCGTTCCAGCCCCCGCCGGGCAGCCATTTCAAGGTTATGGCAAATATCATGACCAATAAGGGAGCGACCACGAAACTGGGGATAACTACCCCAGTCATTGCCACCCCCATCACCGTGTAATCCCAACGTGTATTTTGCTTCAGCGCGGCTATCACCCCGGCGCTAACGCCGACGAGTACCGCCAGAATAAAGGCTGCCGCACCCAGCTTCGCAGAAACCGGAAAACTCGAGGCAACGAGGTCGTTAACCGTGTAGTCTTTATATTTAAAGGATGGTCCAAAATCGCCATGCGCCAGCTGTTTCAGATAGCTGAAGTACTGCGTCGAGATAGGATCGTTAAGATGATATTTCGCTTCAATATTCGCCAGCACCTCTGGCGGTAACGCGCGTTCCCCGGTGAATGGGCTTCCGGGCGCAAGGCGCATCATAAAGAATGAAATCGTAATAAGAATAAACAGCGTCGGAATCGCTTCCAGACAGCGACGTAATATGAATTTTAACATTGCCCGTACCTTCTGGCGTGTGCCTTTATACCTCTTTAACCCCGACGTTCAGGTAAAGCGGTATTAATAGTTCGAAGAAAAAAGACACTGTGGGGCAAAAATGATTGCCCCACGTCTTGCCATTAATGCTTGATAATATACAAGTCTTTAACGTGGATATTATCCATCGGGTCTTTACCGGAGTAGCCGCCAACCCATGGTTTCACCAGGCGGGCATTAACATAGTAATAAACCGGTACAATCGCAGAATCTTTATCCAGCTGCTGTTCCGCTTTCGAATACAGTTCGCTGCGCTGCGCTTCATCCGTCACTTTCAGCGTATCCGCAATCAGCTTATCAAATGCCGGGCTCTTATAGTGGACGGTATTATTGGAGCTGTCGGACAGCACCATATTCAGGAAGGACGTCGGTTCGTTATAGTCCGCACACCAGCCCGCACGTGAAACATCATAGTTGCCCTGATGGCGGGTATCGAGGAACGTTTTCCATTCCTGGTTTTCCAGCTTCACATTAGCACCCAGATTTTTCTTCCAGATAGATGCCGCGGCAATAGCCAGCTTCTTATGCAGGTCTGAAGTGTTATACAGCAGGTCAAAGGTCAGCGGTTTCTCAGCGGTATATCCAGCCTCAGCCAGCAGTTTCTTCGCTTCTTCATTACGTTTTTCCTGAGACCACTTGAACCACTCTGGCTCAACCAGTTTCGCGCCATCGGTGTATGGAGGAGTAAAGCTATACGCTGGCAGATCACCCTGGTTTTTCACTTTATTGACGATAATGTCACGATCCAACGCCAGCTTCAGGGCGGTACGAACACGAACATCGTTGAACGGTGCTTTCTGGTTGTTGATTTCGTAATAATAGGTGCACAGATACGGGTCAACGTGGACTTCGTTCGGGATCTCTTTTTTCAGTTTCTGGAATAACTCAATCGGCATGTTGTTATAGGTCATGTCGATTTCACCGCTGCGATAGCGGTTAACGTCAGTCACTTCAGAAGAAATAGGTAGGTAGGTTACCTGGTTAATAACCGTTTTGGCGTTGTCCCAATAGTTGGTATTACGCTCAAGCACAATGCGTTCGTTCACAACCCAGTCTTTCAGTTTATACGCACCGTTAGTAACGATGTTAGCGGGCTGGGTCCACTTCTCGCCGAATTTTTCAACAGCAGCTCTAGGAACTGGTGAAACGGAAGAGTGCACAAGCAGTTTGTAGAAATAAGGAACAGGTTCGCTGAGGGTGACTTCAAAAGTATGATCGTCGAGAGCTTTTACGCCGAGATCGGTGATCGGTTTTTTACCGGCGATAATATCATCAATATTGACGATGTGACCGTACTGCAAATAACTGGCGTACGGTGATGCAGTATTTGGATTAGCCAAACGTTGCCAGCTATACACGAAATCTTGCGCGGTAACAGGCGTGCCGTCAGACCACTTAGCATCTTTACGCAGATGGAATGTCCAGACTTTAAAATCTTTATTTTCCCATTTTTCAGCCACGCCAGGCGATGGTTTGCCATCGACATCACTGATTAATAAACCTTCAAACAGGTCACGGTTAATGTTGGATTCAGGTACACCTTCGATTTTGTGGGGATCGAGTGACTGCACTTCCGAACCGTTATTACGCACCAGAGTCTGCTTTTCAGCAAGCTGCACACCCGCTGGCACTACTGCCGCCGTGGCAACATTTCCAGCGACTAGCGCAGTTAAGATCCCCGCAGCTACTAAACTTTTTTTAGTGATGTTAGTCATTGTGTTGTACTCCCTCATTATTATGGCTGGTTTTTTAACCAGACTGTTAATCCTGTCAGGATCACTGTACGGCACCGGAGATTTTCTGCCGTCAGGTCGTTTTTTGTTTTACTGCTTGCTATCACCGACTTTATTTATTCTGGCGGTTCGTATGACCGCCTTTCGTCGATTATCTACGTGCCTCCCCTGCCGGAAACACGCTATTACCCTGTTGAGAGAAACTAACTGCAAATGATTCTCATCAACGTGAATTCTTCTGCATAATACCTGGCCGGAAAGTATCAAATGCGTTTCTTAACCGCCAATACATTTTACAAATTTGTTAACCAATTCTCTTTTATTGGAAATAAATCTCACAAAGAAAGTCTTACGAATGAAGGTTTTTTATAAAAAATCCATAAAAAACAATAAATTACATCAAGCCAGGTGTTAACTACCCTGTCAGGTGTCAACACTACGTCAAAATGCACATAAATTTAACAATTGGTTATTAATTAGCACATTCAACTGAAAAAAACGCTGAAATAACTAATAACATTTCGATAATCCTTCAGCAAGCCCCAGAGTATGATGTTAATTAAATAACAGCGATATCAGGCTCTCTCTGGCAGATGGATGAGCGTTACATTCATAAAATCAATGAATAAACAAATGAATAACCATCAGCATTTTTTATTATCACTATGCTGATTTTCAACTTTAGTGAGAAGTTTTACTGATAATGAAAGGAAACGGAGCCGGGACCGACTCCGTTTGTACAGAAGAGAGATATCAGGCCAGCAAACCAGGGAAAATGGATTTGATACCTGTAACAACGAATTCGATACCCAAGGCCATTAACAGTAGCCCCATAATACGCGTAATGACGTTGATGCCAGTTTGTCCCAACAGTCGTACCAGCCATGGCGCCATGCGAAACAGCCCCCAGCAGCACAGGGCAAACAGCGCAATCGCGACAAAAAAGCCAAACAGGTTAATCGCACTGTGATATCGCGTACCCCAAACAATAGTTGAGCTTATCGCCCCCGGTCCCGCCATCAACGGCAATGCCAACGGTACAACGCCGATACTCTCACGAATTGCGGTTTCTGATTTTTCCTGTTTGTTTTGTTTATCTTCCCCTAGTTTTCCGCTAATCATTGACATCGCGATAGTCACAACCAGAATGCCGCCGGCAATCCTGAACGAATCTATTGAGATACCGAAAAGTTGCAGAATACCATCACCAAGAAACAGCGAAGTCCACAGAATGATAGCGACCGACAGGTTTGCCGTAAGGTTGGTTTTGTTTCGCGCTGCAGCAGTTTGATAACTGGTCATACTGATAAAGACAGGGATGATCCCTACCGGGTTGACCAACGCAAATAACCCAATGAAAAATTTAAAATAGACAGGAAAATCAAATAGCGTTTGGATCACGGTTAGCTCCGAAGCGTTAGCCGGATAAAATGAGTCATAAAAATTGATAAAATCCGCGCTGAAGATACGCCTTTTGTCAGCATACTTCACCTTCTATCTTCGTATATCTACGTAAATACGCTACCAATACTCAGTGTTATTAATATGTATTAATTATGCTAACGTTATTAGCATTCATTACGTCAATTTATTAACACTTAACGAGAAACGCTAAAAGGGCCTGCTGAAAGGTGTCAGCTTTGCGATTTTTTGATCCAGATCACGCAATTACTACTCAGAAGTGAGTAATCTTGCTTACGCCACCTGGAGGTAACGCGTTAGAGTTAACTGGCACTAGCGTATAAGCTCTTTTAGTAAATCAAAGTAAAGTGGACGTTAATTAACCGTTTGATTTTCAAACCGTTACACAAATTTTCGTCGGTCTGTCTATACTCTCGTATCGAGCAGATGATTTACTAAAAAAGTTTAACATTATCAGGAGAGCATCATGGCTGTTACTAATGTCGCTGAACTTAACGCACTTGTAGAGCGCGTAAAAAAAGCCCAGCGTGAATATGCCAGTTTCACTCAAGAACAGGTTGACAAAATCTTCCGCGCCGCCGCTCTGGCTGCCGCAGACGCTCGAATCCCTCTCGCGAAAATGGCCGTTGCCGAATCCGGCATGGGTATTGTCGAAGATAAAGTGATCAAAAACCACTTTGCTTCTGAATACATTTACAACGCTTACAAAGATGAAAAAACCTGTGGTGTGCTGTCTGAAGACGACACTTTCGGTACCATTACCATTGCGGAACCAATTGGTATCATCTGCGGTATCGTTCCAACCACTAACCCAACTTCTACCGCTATCTTCAAATCGCTGATCAGCCTGAAGACCCGTAACGCCATCATCTTCTCTCCGCATCCGCGTGCAAAAGATGCAACTAACAAAGCAGCAGACATCGTTCTGCAAGCAGCAATCGCTGCTGGCGCACCGAAAGATCTGATCGGCTGGATCGATCAACCTTCCGTTGAACTGTCTAATGCGCTGATGCACCACCCGGACATCAACCTGATCCTTGCGACCGGTGGTCCAGGCATGGTTAAAGCGGCATACAGCTCCGGTAAACCGGCTATCGGCGTAGGCGCAGGTAACACCCCTGTTGTTATCGACGAAACCGCTGATATCAAACGTGCTGTTGCATCTGTTCTGATGTCTAAAACCTTCGATAACGGCGTAATCTGTGCTTCTGAGCAGTCTGTCGTCGTGGTTGACTCTGTATATGATGCAGTACGTGAGCGTTTTGCGACTCACGGCGGCTACATGCTGCAGGGCAAAGAGTTGAAAGCAGTCCAGGACGTTATCCTGAAAAATGGCGCGCTGAACGCAGCTATCGTTGGTCAGCCGGCATACAAGATTGCTGAACTGGCAGGCTTCTCCGTACCAGAAACCACTAAGATTCTGATCGGTGAAGTGACGGTTGTCGATGAAAGCGAACCGTTTGCTCATGAGAAACTGTCTCCGACGCTGGCAATGTACCGTGCGAAGGACTTCGAAGACGCAGTCATTAAAGCTGAAAAACTGGTTGCGATGGGCGGTATCGGTCATACCTCTTGCCTGTACACTGACCAGGACAACCAGCCAGAACGTGTTGCTTACTTCGGCCAGATGATGAAAACCGCACGTATCCTGATTAACACCCCAGCTTCTCAGGGTGGTATCGGTGACCTGTACAACTTCAAACTCGCACCTTCCCTGACTCTGGGTTGTGGTTCCTGGGGTGGTAACTCCATCTCTGAAAACGTTGGTCCTAAGCACCTGATCAACAAGAAAACCGTTGCTAAGCGAGCTGAAAACATGTTGTGGCACAAACTTCCGAAATCTATCTACTTCCGTCGTGGCTCTCTGCCAATCGCACTGGATGAAGTGATTACCGATGGTCACAAACGTGCGCTCATCGTGACCGACCGCTTCCTGTTCAACAACGGTTATGCAGACCAGATCACCTCCGTTCTGAAAGCTGCTGGCGTTGAAACCGAAGTGTTCTTTGAAGTTGAAGCTGACCCAACTCTGACCGTTGTTCGCAAAGGTGCTGAGCTGGCTAACTCCTTCAAACCAGACGTAATCATCGCGCTGGGCGGCGGTTCCCCGATGGACGCCGCGAAAATCATGTGGGTTATGTACGAGCACCCGGAAACTCACTTCGAAGAACTGGCGCTGCGCTTTATGGACATCCGTAAACGTATCTACAAGTTCCCGAAAATGGGTGTGAAAGCGAAGATGGTCGCCGTCACCACCACTTCCGGTACCGGCTCTGAAGTGACTCCGTTTGCGGTTGTTACTGACGATGCAACTGGGCAGAAATACCCGCTGGCAGACTATGCGCTGACTCCGGATATGGCGATTGTTGACGCCAACCTGGTGATGGATATGCCGAAGTCCCTGTGTGCGTTCGGTGGCCTCGATGCCGTCACTCACGCTCTGGAAGCTTACGTTTCCGTACTGGCTTCTGAGTTCTCCGACGGTCAGGCTCTGCAAGCGCTGAAACTGCTGAAAGAAAACCTGCCGGCGTCCTACCATGAAGGTTCTAAGAACCCGGTAGCACGTGAGCGTGTACACAGTGCAGCAACCATCGCCGGTATCGCGTTTGCTAACGCCTTCCTGGGTGTATGTCACTCAATGGCGCACAAACTGGGTTCTCAGTTCCACATTCCTCACGGTCTGGCGAACGCCCTGCTGATCAGCAACGTTATTCGTTATAACGCGAACGACAACCCGACTAAACAGACTGCATTCAGCCAGTACGACCGTCCGCAGGCACGCCGTCGCTACGCTGAAATCGCAGACCATCTGGGTCTGAGCGCACCGGGCGACCGTACTGCCGCGAAAATCCAGAAACTGCTGGGCTGGCTGGAAGAAATCAAAGCTGAGCTGGGTATTCCTAAGTCTATCCGTGAAGCTGGCGTTCAGGAAGCTGACTTCCTGGCACACGTGGACAAACTGTCTGAAGATGCGTTTGATGACCAGTGTACTGGTGCAAACCCACGTTACCCGCTGATTGCTGAACTGAAACAGATCCTGCTGGATACATACTACGGTCGTGAGTACAGCGAAGGCCAGACCACCGCTAAGACTGAAGCAGTAGCTGCACCGAAAGCAGAAAAGAAAGCGAAGAAATCCGCTTAATTTTCTCAGATAAGTTTTAGTTTCACTATAAACGGTCCCAGTTGGGACCGTTTTTTTTCGTCTTGTGTTATGAAAATTGAGTGCTCCCCAATTTAACCATGTGAATAGAATGGCACGGTAAGAGATGTATTCAGGAAGATGTGAGAATAGCCGTCAGAAGAGAGTCTGACAGGGTAGAGAATATTGACGAATGTCCCGGCCTACCCTGTATTTATAAGCGCTCAGAAGCCTGCAGGTTAATCGTGGCTGTGTCGTTCTTGTATCGCCGTCAGAGAGCCCTCAGACTGCGCCTGTTTGTAGTGTTTACGGCATACCGACACATAGCGTTCATTCCCGCCAATAACCACCTGCTCGCCCTCGTTATAGGGCCTTCCAGACTGATCAAGACGTAAAACCATGCTGGCCTTACGCCCACAGAAACAAATGGTTTTTAATTCAACGAGCTTATCTGACCACGCAAGCAGGTATTCGCTACCGCCAAATAATTCACCACGGAAATCTGTGCGTAAGCCATAGCACAACACAGGAATATCCAGCCGATCGACAACTTCAGATAATTCATAAACCTGTTGTCGAGTCAGAAACTGCGACTCATCAACCAGTACACAGTGTATTCTTTGCTGCTCATTTTCAGCACGAATCTCTTCGTACAAAGATGAATTTTGGTTAAACAATTTTGCAGGCGACGACAGACCTATACGTGAACTTACTTTTCCAGCACCAAAACGGTCATCAATTTCCGCTGTATATACAACAGCACGCATCCCACGTTCCTGATAATTGTACGAAGATTGCAGCAATGCAGTCGACTTACCGGCATTCATTGCAGAATAGTAAAAATATAGCTGTGCCATTGACCGAAGGCCCTCACATGGGGAAATAAATATGCGCGGGATTGTATCATATTTCACGAAAGTGTCGGTGTAGCGTTGCGCCCAAAGGCGTATAAATGCGCGGGCAAGCCCGCTCAGTGCCGCCTGAATTTAAGTAGCAGGTTGTGAGAGAGCATACAACCATCGACCATACAGCCCGAGCTCGGACGCGTATATACACTCTCTTTCACAAATAGTGCTCATGAAATTTATCAATGTCACTTATCATCATACGGCAATAAAGAAACCCTTCCCATATTGTTATTGAATCTACCCACTCTCACCATGTATTAGCGAATTCACGTAAGCAAAACTAATACAAAAGGTTGAAATCACTGCAAAGAGATACTATTTGTACACCATAAAATGTGACCTGAATCTTGAATTTTTACTCTCAGCCGCTGAGAAGCCCCCTCGCCAATAAGCCTTTTTTATGCCCAACATCATGGGGAATTTAAGACAGGAGAATTAATTCTGTTACTAAATAAAGCGCAATTTTGAATTCCTTACATTCCTGGCTATTGCACAACTGAATTTATCGCTCTATTATTAGCTCAACAAACCACCCCAATATAAGTTTGAGATTACTACAATGAGCGAAGCACTTAAAATTCTGAACAACATCCGTACTCTTCGTGCGCAGGCAAGAGAATGCACTCTGGAAACGCTTGAAGAAATGCTGGAAAAATTAGAAGTTGTAGTTAGCGAGCGTCGCGAAGAAGAAAGCGCTGCTGCCGCTGAAGTTGAAGAACGCACTCGTAAACTGCAACAATATCGTGAAATGCTGATCGCTGACGGCATTGATCCGAACGAACTGCTGAATAGCATGGCTGCTGTTAAATCTGGCACCAAAGCTAAACGCGCTGCACGTCCGGCTAAATATAGCTATGTTGACGAAAACGGTGAAACTAAAACCTGGACTGGCCAGGGTCGTACACCGGCAGTGATCAAAAAAGCGATGGAAGAGCAAGGTAAACAACTGGACGATTTCCTGATCAAGGAATAATTCAGAAATACTTTGCTTAAAATCCCGCCATTGGCGGGATTTTTTTTACTGGTACTTCGCTCAGCCTTACCCGGATTAGGTATAAAAAAATGGCGCTGTTAATACAGCGCCGTTCTGACCAGATAATGCAAGAAGGTTACTTCTTAATACCCATCTCGTCTTCCAGCCAGGCTTTAAATTCAGCGCCGAGAGTATTATGGCGAATACCATATTCGACGAACGCCTGCATATAGCCCAGTTTATTACCACAGTCATGGCTTTTGCCCTTCATGTGATAAGCTTCAACCGTCTCTTTTTCAATCAGCATATCGATTGCATCTGTCAGCTGAATTTCATCACCCGCTCCCGGAGGCGTTTTAGCCAGCAGAGGCCAGATATCGGCACTAAGAACGTAACGACCCACAACGGCCAGATTAGAAGGCGCTACGTCAGCTTTTGGTTTTTCAACCACGCCAACCATCGGGACACTTTCGCCCGGGGATAATTCAACGCCTTTACAATCAACAACACCATAAGCCGTAACATCTTCTACCGGCTCAACCATAATCTGGCTGCTACCTGTTTCATCAAAGCGATGAATCATTTCGGCAAGGTTGTCGCGGGATAAATCAGATTCGTATTCGTCAAGAATTACGTCCGGCAGGATTACAGCAACCGGTTCATCGCCAACCACAGGGTGCGCGCACAATACTGCGTGGCCCAGACCTTTTGCCAGACCCTGACGTACCTGCATAATAGTCACATGCGGCGGGCAAATAGATTGCACTTCTTCCAGCAGCTGACGTTTTACACGTTTTTCCAGCATCGCTTCAAGTTCAAAGCTGGTATCGAAGTGGTTTTCAATAGAATTTTTAGACGAGTGAGTTACAAGTACAATTTCAGTGATGCCCGCAGCAATACATTCGTTTACGACGTACTGAATTAATGGCTTATCAACCAACGGTAGCATCTCTTTCGGGATTGCTTTCGTAGCCGGTAACATCCTGGTTCCTAATCCCGCAACTGGGATAACGGCTTTTTTGACTTTTGAATTAAGGGCAGCCATTTAAAACTCTCCTGGACTGTTCATGTATTGAACGTGTTCATCATTCTGTATCGCATCCGAGTATATCAGTACAGCGACAAACTTCTGGTCTGAAAAGGACGCGCGTCGGTATAATTAAGATAAATACGAATAAATCTGGCGCTGATAGTAGCACTCACAGCACGGGGAGGGTGAACCAATTTCATTTGCACGCCTCTCAATTGTTCATTCCGCAGACAACATCAAGCGCAGGCGCCCTCCCGCCCCCCATATTTGGCATTGCCATGACTCACAATGTTGGCTCAACTGATTAAGATACGTATTACCTAAGGTACCCAGCGGAACGCCATTGCTGATTTGCACTTGGTGGGAACCTGTATTTAATGTCGCATTCAGCCCTGCAGATACCAGAATCAGATTTTTTAATCCGCTATGGTAATACCCCACCAGCAAGGGAAACTGCCCTGGTAAATTGGCTTGCCGCAACAAATGATTTACCTGTTTCAATAACGTACCTAACTCCGGCAAGCGCTGATTTTGTTGTGTCAGTTGCTCCTGCAGTAAACCATTAAATAGCGCCCGCAATAATAATGCAGCCAAAACACCATTATCCCCTGCCCGCGTCACATCAAGGCAATAGAATGCAAGGTCATGATCCGACAGCGGCGCAATATCCAGCACCAGCCCCGGTTGGTCGGCTACTACCAATTGTCGATAGTTAATGCGACAGTGCGAAATCACTTGCGACACTGGAGGCTGTAATTCTTTTAGCAGCTTCGCGGCGGCGGCAGGATCGTCCACCATCGCATCCCAGTCGCGAAACAGCCGCTCTTCTTCTTCTACGCGTGAATTAAACATGTTGGGATAAAGACATGCAAAGACGGTTTCTCTCAAGCGATTAAGGTCTTTCACCGGCTTCAATAGGACATCATCCACCCCGAGTCGTAGCGCTTTGGCTATGTCGGACATGTTTTCCGTCGCAGAAATCACCAGTATCGGGGTCTGATCGCCACGATTGCGTAGATACTCAACCAGTTTGAGGCCGTTCATTCTTGGCATAGCCAGATCGCAAATCATCAGGTCTGGTGTGAAGTGTCCAAGTAGTTCAAGTGCTTCAAGCCCGTCGCCAGCCACCGCCGTTGTCGCTCCCAAAGAGGAAAACCATGAGTCCA
The DNA here is from genome assembly GCF_030333885.1 of Citrobacter sp. Cf132. Taxonomy (NCBI): domain Bacteria; kingdom Pseudomonadati; phylum Pseudomonadota; class Gammaproteobacteria; order Enterobacterales; family Enterobacteriaceae; genus Citrobacter; species Citrobacter sp. Cf132. The sequence goes on along the minus strand of NZ_JAOWFA010000057.1, from coordinate 776,506 downwards.
TGAGTGAGCGAAATACCGGCTCATCCTCAACGATAAGAATCTGTTTTCCGACCAATGGCTGCGTCATATTCTCCCCCCTGACTGGCTTTAATAAATAGTGGCATGCTATTGCCACTCACGCCTGTCAGAATTAGCTTAAGTGTTGATAAAAAATGCGTTAGACGTTGGTTTTCACCAGGGGTAGAAGTTCATCCATTTTCTTCTCGACCGCCAACTGCCCGGCAGCAATTGCTGCACTGGCGCGGTGAAAATCCAGCGTGGATATTTGTGGACAAAACGGCTGAATCAGTATGTCTGGAGGGTCGCCGGCCATGCGGTTACGTTTCAGACGATTTTCCAGAACCTGAATAGACGTCGTCATGATCTCCATCGCCGTCGGTGCCGTGACCGCACGCCTGGCCGTAATGTTGCTCAATCGCTCTTTCAGGCGGGCATGCCATGAAAGCTCGTCAGCATCATTACCCGATTCGGCATCGCTATTGACGTTGAAGGAGAGTAAATCTTGTTGCATGAGATGAGCATCGTGTTGCAGGTCGACCGCGATAACAATATCGGCCCCCAACGCACGAGTCAGGGATACTGGGACGGGATTCACCACCGCGCCATCGACCAGCCAGTAACCATTATGCGCCACGGGAGACATCAGACCAGGAATACTACAGGAGGCTCGGACAGCCAGATGCAAATCACCTTCGGTAAACCACAGCTCCCGCCCCGTACTCAGATTAGTAGCAACTGTTGCGAAACGGCGTGTGCATTGCTCAATTGCTTCTACCGGCATGACATTACGGTACTGATTGAATACCCGTTCACCGCGCAGTAAACCTCCCCTGCGCCACGAGAGATCCATCAGCCGTAAAACATCCCAATAGCTGAAAGAACATACCCACTTTTCAAGAGCAGGTAACTTATTGCAGGCGTAGGCAGCGCCAACCAGCGAACCGATGGAGCACCCTGCCACGATATCAACATCGATGCCCATATGCTTAAGGGCTTTAATAACCCCAATATGCGACCAACCTCGCGCCGCGCCGGAACCTAGCGCCAGCCCAATTTTTATTTTTCTCATTATACGTACAAACTTCCCCTGGCTTGCAGACGTAGCAACATCGCTACCGCTCAGTTAACATAGTGCCACTCTGGCGTTTTTACGCCGTTTTTATATTCCAGGGAGTACTTTGTGTCTCAGCTTTGTCCCTGTGGTAGCGCTGTCGAGTATAGCCTATGTTGCTACCGTTATGTGTCCGGCGCGCAAGTAGCACCTACGCCGTCACACCTCATGCGTTCTCGTTACTGTGCTTTTGTGATGAAAGACGCAGATTACCTTATCAGGACCTGGCATCCAGATTGTCATGCGGCCTCGTTTCGCGACGACATTATCGCAGGATTTAGTCATACAGAATGGCTCGGACTGACCGTTTTTGAACAAGAGACGGCAGACACAGAAAATACCGGCTATGTCAGTTTTGTCGCGCGGTTTTCTGAACAAGGTAAAACAGGTGCAATTATCGAGCGCTCTCGTTTTTTAAAAGAAAACGGTCAGTGGTACTATATAGACGGTACACGCCCTCAAATTGGACGAAACGATACCTGCCCTTGTGGCTCCGGTAAAAAATTTAAAAAGTGCTGCGGCTAATCAACGCCGACAGTATCAATTTTGCAAACATTCTCAACAGGATCACCGCTGCAAATGCATTCATTACAAAGAAAAGTGCTGCGTACTATTTGCCCGGACCAAAAAGGTCTGATCGCGCGCATTACGAATATCTGTTACAAGCATGAACTGAACATCGTGCAAAACAATGAGTTTGTGGACCACCGCACCGGACGCTTTTTTATGCGCACCGAACTTGAGGGCATTTTTAACGACGTCACGCTGCTTGCCGATCTGGACAGCGCCTTACCTGAAGGCTCAATTCGTGAATTAACCCCAGCAGGCCGCCGCCGCATCGTCATTTTGGTCACTAAGGAAGCGCATTGCCTGGGCGATCTGTTAATGAAGGCCAATTATGGCGGGCTGGATGTTGAAATCGCCGCGGTGATCGGCAATCACGAGACGTTGCGTCCTCTGGTTGAACGGTTTGATATTCCGTTTGAGCTGGTCAGCCATGAAGGTTTAACACGTGACGAACATGATCAGAAAATGGCTGACGCTATCGACGCCCACCAGCCGGACTATGTCGTGTTGGCTAAATACATGCGCGTTCTGACCCCGACATTTGTTTCACGCTTCCCAAATAAAATTATCAATATTCACCATTCATTCCTGCCAGCATTCATTGGTGCTCGCCCGTACCATCAAGCTTATGAGCGCGGCGTGAAAATCATCGGCGCGACGGCCCACTACGTAAATGATAACCTTGATGAAGGGCCAATCATTATGCAGGACGTGATCCATGTTGATCACACTTACACTGCCGAAGATATGATGCGTGCGGGTCGCGACGTTGAAAAAAATGTTTTAAGCCGTGCGCTGTATCAGGTTCTGGCTCAGCGCGTCTTTGTTTACGGTAACCGAACGATTATTCTGTAATCGATTGATAAGTTAATTGGTTACCTTTACATCTTTACGTGTAAAAATCAGGCAACCAGTTCTTTTTTATCAACGGAATGCTTTACAGGGGCGCATCATTTGATATGATGCGCCCCGCTTCCAACGGAAGCAGGCCAGTAATTAGCATTACCCCGTGGTGGGGTTCCCGAGCGGCCAAAGGGAGCAGACTGTAAATCTGCCGTCATCGACTTCGAAGGTTCGAATCCTTCCCCCACCACCATTCATTCTTTTAGATTCACAAAATTAGTATACCCCTGGTGGGGTTCCCGAGCGGCCAAAGGGAGCAGACTGTAAATCTGCCGTCATCGACTTCGAAGGTTCGAATCCTTCCCCCACCACCATCACTTCATAAAGCACCAACACATAATCAATCTGCAATGCCTCATATTCTTCCTATGCGGGAAGGATGAGAAGCTTCGACCAGGGTTCGATTCGAGTGTTAGCGAGAAAGCGTTGCCGCAGGCAACGACCCGAAGGGCGAAGGGCGAAGCGCGCAGCGCTGAGTAATCCTTCCCCCACCACCATCACTTCATAAAGCACCAACACAAAATCAATCTGCAATGCCCTTTATTTGCCTGATGCGCTGTGCTTATCAGACCTACAAACTCGACACATGCCCACAAATTGCCTGATGCACTACGCAGGCCTACGGCGCTCGCTTAAACCTGCGTAGGCTGGATAAGGCGCTTGCGCCGCCATCCGGCAAACAGGCATAAAAAAACCCCGCCGAAGCAGGGTTTTATCTTTCACAGAAATACGATTAGTGACGTGCACGAACAATCTGGTATTTGCGTGTCAGATATTCGACCGGGACGCTCCAGATGTGTACCAGACGCGAGAATGGAAACAACAGGAACAGCGTCATACCCAGCACAAGGTGCACACGGAAAATAAATGCGACGCCATCCAGATACTGAGACGCTCCGCCATGGAAGGTCACCACTGTCTGCGCCCAGTTCACCAGCTTCATCATCTCGCTGCCGTCCATATGCTGGGCGGAGAACGGAATGGTCAGCAGACCCAGCGCACACTGGATAACCAACAGAGAGAGGATCAGAATATCCGCTCCGGTGGTGGTAGCCCGCACTCGTGGGCTGAACAAACGACGTTTCAGCAGCAGTACACCGCCAATCAGACACATTACGCCGCTAGCGCCACCCGCGAACATCGCCATCTTTTGTTTCACTTCAAGCGGCAGCCACGCTTCATACATCCAGTGTGGCGTTAACATACCCAAGAAGTGCCCGGCAAAAATCCCCAGGATCCCAATGTGAAACAGGTTTGACGCCAGGTTCATCCCTTTGCGATCCAGCATCTGACTGGAGGCCGCACGCCATGTATACTGCCCGTAGTCATAACGCAGCCAACTGCCGATCAGAAAGACAGAACCCGCGATGTACGGATAGATGTCAAAGAAGAACGTATTCAGGAAGTGCATTAGTGCTGTCCTCCGGTGGTGATATTCAGATACTGCGGCGCAACGGCCCCGGCAAAACGACGCTGGTGAGCGGAGATTTCCGACTCGCCACACCCCTGATCGGCGAAGAATTTTACCTGCTCTTCTTCCCAGACCGCATCCAGCGCTTGTGGAGTATCATCACGGGCTTCATCCGCAATTTTTTCAGCCACTTTATCGCTGTCGATAACGGTATTCGCCAGTTTTAACAGCAAATCGAACAGCACTGCATAACGGCTTCCACGCTGCTGCAAACGAGCGCTGAGCAAAGCCAGGATCGGCGCAATATCCTGCAAGCCACCTAGCGCTTCGCTTTTCGGCAGTTGCGCAAGATATTCCAGATACAACGGCAGATGATCGGGAAGTTCGCGGCTGTCGAGCTGCAAACCGTGCTGTTCATACTGTGCCATCAGGTCAACCATCGCCTGACCGCGATCGCGGGATTCACCGTGTACATGTTCAAACAGCAGCAGCGAGGTGGCACGGCCACGATCAAACAGTTCGCTGTAACTTGCCTGCACATCCAGCACGTCTTGCGCGATTAGATCGCGCAGGAAAACGCCCAGAGTCTGGGCATCCTCTTTATCCAGGTTCTCAGATGACGCGAGTGCATCGAAAAGTTCCTGCTGATGCTGCCACAGGGCAGCATCCGGGTACTCGAGCAAACGCGAAACAATGACGAGTTCAATCATTGGTGCGGCTCCGTTTTGCTGGTCACATCGACAGCGTCGATGCGGCGGCTGTTGAACAGATTGAATTTAGTATCAGAACCGTGGCAACCGTCACCGAAGGTAAAGCCACAACCGCTTTTCTCCGGGAACGCGTCACGCGCCAGTTCACGATGGCTGCTCGGTACCACGAAACGATCTTCGTAGTTCGCGATCGCCAGATAACGATACATTTCCTGTGCCTGCGCTTCGCTCAAGCCCACCTCTTCCAGCGCACGGGTATCGACTTTACCGTCAACGGTTTCCGTACGTTTGTAGTGACGCATTGCCAGCATACGTTTCAGCGCCAACAGCACCGGCTGAGTATCGCCTGCGGTCAGCAGGTTCGCCAGGTACTGAACCGGGATACGCAGACTGTCAACGTCCGGCAGTATACCGTTGCTGCCCAGCTCGCCCGCATCGGCGGCAGACTGAATCGGTGACAATGGCGGCACGTACCAAACCATCGGCAATGTGCGGTATTCCGGATGCAGCGGCAGCGCCAACTTCCAGTCCATCGCCATTTTATAAACCGGAGACTGCTGTGCGGCATCGATAACGCTCAGCGGAATACCATCTTTCAGCGCCTGTTCAATAACAGCCGGATCGTTCGGATCGAGGAACACGTCCAGTTGACGCTGGTACAGATCTTTCTCATGCTCGGTGCTTGCCGCGCTTTCAATCGCATCCGCGTCATACAGCAGTACGCCGAGGTAACGGATACGACCGACGCAGGTTTCGGAGCACACGGTCGGCTGACCGGCTTCAATACGTGGATAGCAGAAAATGCACTTCTCTGACTTACCGCTCTTCCAGTTGAAGTAGATTTTTTTATACGGGCAACCGGTGATGCACATACGCCAGCCGCGGCATTTGTCCTGATCGATCAGCACGATGCCATCTTCTTCACGCTTGTAGATGGCACCGCTCGGGCAAGTCGCCACGCACGCCGGGTTAAGGCAGTGCTCGCACAGACGCGGCAAATACATCATGAAGGTGTTTTCGAACTGACCGTACATCGCCTTCTGCATGTTCTCGAAATTTTTGTCTTTCGCCAGCTTCTCGAACTCACCGCCGAGGTCATCTTCCCAGTTCGGACCTTTGGTGATTTTATCCATACGCTGACCGGTGATCAGCGAGCGCGGGCGGGCAATCGGCTGCGCTTTGCTGTCTGCCGGGGTGTTGTGCAGAGTCTGGTAATCGAAGTCAAACGGTTCGTAGTAGTCATCAATACCTGGCAAATGCGGGTTAGCAAAAATTTTGCCCAGCAGCAGCGCTTTGTTACCCATGCGCGGCACCAGTTTACCGTTGATCTTACGGATCCAACCGCCCTTCCATTTTTCCTGGTTTTCCCAATCAGTGGGGAAGCCAGTACCCGGTTTGGTTTCAACGTTGTTAAACCAGGCATACTCCGCACCTTCACGGCTGGTCCAGACGTTTTTACAGGTTACTGAACAGGTGTGGCAACCGATGCACTTATCGAGATTCAGCACCATGCCGACTTGTGAACGAATTTTCATTTTACGCTCTCCTGTACCTGGTCATTGCCTTCGCCATCCAACCAGTCAATGTTCTTCATCTTACGAACCACCACGAACTCATCACGGTTCGAACCTACGGTGCCGTAGTAGTTAAAGCCGTAGGCCAGGTGGGCATAACCACCAATCATGTGCGTCGGTTTCGGTGTGATACGGGTCACCGAGTTATGGATCCCGCCGCGCTGCTCGGTAATCTCCGACCCCGGAATATTCACAATACGTTCCTGGGCGTGGTACATCATGGTCATCCCGGCCGGGACACGTTGACTCACAACCGCACGGGCGGTGAGTGCCCCGTTACTGTTAAAGACTTCGATCCAGTCGTTATCCTCGATACCCAGATCTTTCGCATCCGCTTCGCTCATCCACACGATCGGACCGCCGCGGCCTAACGTCAGCATCAGCAGGTTATCGCTGTAGGTGGAGTGGATACCCCACTTCTGGTGTGGCGTCAGGAAGTTGAGCGCTTTTTCAGGGTTACCATTTGATTTCTCGCCCATCACCTCTTTCACCGAACGAGTATCAATTGGTGGGCGGTAAACCAGCAGGCTTTCACCGAAGTCTCGCATCCACTGATGATCCTGATACAGCTGCTGGCGACCAGTCAGCGTACGCCATGGGATCAGCTCGTGAACGTTGGTGTAACCAGCGTTGTAAGAAACATGTTCATCTTCCAGTCCTGACCAGGTCGGGCTGGAGATAATTTTGCGCGGCTGCGCCTGAATATCGCGGAAGCGGATTTTCTCGTCTTCTTTATTCAGCGCCAGATGCGTATGGTCACGGCCGGTAAATTCACTCAGCGCCGCCCAGGCTTTCACCGCCACCTGACCGTTGGTTTCCGGTGCCAAGGTGAGGATCATCTCAGCGGCATCAATCGCCGTATTCAGCATCGGCTGGCCTTTTGCCGGGCCTTCAGCCTTGGTGTAGTTGAGCTTACGCAGCAGGTCCATTTCGCTCTGGGTGTTCCAGGCAATCCCTTTCCCGCCGTTCCCGACTTTATCCATCAGTGGGCCGATGGACGTGAAGCGTTCGTAGGTTGCCGGGTAATCACGCTCAACTGTCATGATGTGCGGCGCGGTAACGCCTGGAATCAGATCGCATTCGCCTTTCTTCCAGTCTTTAACATCCAACGGCTGCGCCAGTTCGGCGGCCGAGTCGTGCTGGATAGGCAACGTCACTACGTCGGTTTCTTTGCCAAGGTGACCCACGCAAACTTCAGAGAATTTCTTGGCGATAGCCTTGTAGATTTCCCAGTCGCTCTTCGATTCCCAGGCTGGGTCAACGGCGGCAGACAACGGGTGAATAAACGGATGCATATCCGAGGTATTCATATCGTCTTTTTCATACCAGGTGGCGGTCGGCAGCACGATGTCGGAGTACAGACAGGTGCTCGACAGACGGAAGTCCAGGGTGACGACCAGATCCAGCTTGCCGTCCAGTCCGTTATCCTGCCATTCCACTTCTTCTGGCTTCACGCCCCCCTGTTTACCCAGATCCAGCCCCTGAATACCATGTTCAGTACCCAGCAGATACTTCAGCATGTACTCGTGGCCTTTACCGGAAGAGCCGAGCAGGTTAGAACGCCAGATAAACAGGTTACGCGGATGGTTTTTACCGTTCTCTGGTTGTTCAGCCGCAAAGCGAATAGAACCTTCCTTCAGAGATTTAACGGTGTAATCCACCGGTGTCATCCCGACTTTTTCCGCCTCACGCGCAATGTACAGCGGGTTAGTACCCAATTGCGGCGCAGATGGCAACCAGCCCATACGTTCAGCGCGTACGTTAAAGTCAATCAAATGGCCACTATAGCGGGATTTGTCTGCCATCGGGGACAGCAGTTCCTGTGCCGTAACCGTCTCATAGCGCCATTGGCTGGAGTGGTTATAGAAGTAGGACGTACTGTTCATGTGACGCGCCGGACGCTGCCAGTCAAGGGCAAACGCCAGCGGCTGCCAGCCGGTCTGCGGACGCAGTTTTTCCTGGCCCACGTAGTGCGCCCAGCCGCCGCCGCTCTGACCGACGCAGCCGCAGAACACCAGCATGTTAATCAGACCACGATAGTTCATATCGAGGTGGTACCAGTGGTTCAGACCCGCGCCGACAATAATCATTGAGCGGCCGTGCGTTTTATCTGCGTTATCGGCAAATTCACGGGCAATACGCACGATCTGAGCGCGCGATACGCCAGTGATTTTCTCTGCCCATGCCGGGGTATACGCTTTGATATCGTCGTAGCTGGAGGCGCAGTTTTCATCGTTCAGACCGCGTTCCAGACCGTAGTTGGCCATGGTCAGATCGTAAACGGTGGTCACCAGCGCGGTGCTGCCATCTGCCAGTTGCAGGCGTTTTACCGGCAGTTTGTGCAGCAGAACATTTTCCAGTTCAACTTTGCTAAAGTGCTCGGTGCCTTCGCCGCCAAAATACGGGAAGCCGACTTCAGCGATGTCGTCCTGGCTGCCCAACAGGCTGAGCTGCAGTTCGGTTTCGTTACCGGACGTGCCGTCGCGCTGTTCAAGGTTCCATTTACCTTTTTCACCCCAACGGAAACCAATTGAACCGTTTGGCGCAACCATTTCGCCGTCGGTATTGATGGCAACAGTTTTCCACTCTGGATTATTTTCCTGACCCAGGGAGTCAACCAGATCGGCGGCACGCAGCATACGACCCGCCGCATAATACCCGTCACGCTCTTCGAGCATCACCAGCATCGGGAAGTCGGTGTAACGACGCACGTAGTCGGTGAAGTATTGGCTCGGGTTATCAAGGTGGAACTCGCGCAGCATGACGTGGCCCATTGCCAGCGCCATTGCGGCATCGGTGCCCTGCTTCGGAGCCAGCCACAGATCGCAGAGTTTGGCGATTTCGGCGTAATCCGGGGTGATGGCGACCGTTTTAGTCCCTTTGTAGCGAACTTCCGTGAAGAAGTGCGCATCTGGGGTACGGGTCTGCGGAACGTTGGAACCCCAGGCGATGATGTAGCTGGAGTTATACCAGTCGGCAGATTCCGGAACGTCAGTCTGCTCACCCCAGGTCTGCGGAGACGCAGGCGGCAAGTCACAGTACCAATCGTAGAAGCTCAGGCAGGTGCCGCCAATCAGCGACAGATATCGTGCACCGGAGGCGTAGGAAACCATCGACATCGCAGGGATCGGCGAGAAGCCCGCCACGCGGTCAGGACCGTAGGTTTTAACGGTGTAAACGTTAGAAGCGGCAATCAGCTCATTCACTTCCTGCCAGGAAGAACGCACGAAACCACCACGACCACGCGCTTGTTTGAAGCTTTTTGCTTTATCGGCGTCTTCGATGATGGAGGCCCATGCGTCTACCGGATCGCTGTGCAGTCTTTTCGCTTCACGCCACATTTTCATCAGGCGTTTGCGCATCAGCGGGTATTTCAGACGGTTAGCGCTGTAGAGATACCAGGAATAGCTTGCACCACGAGGGCAACCACGAGGCTCGTGGTTTGGCAGGTCCGGACGGGTACGCGGATAATCGGTTTGCTGGGTTTCCCAGGTCACCAGACCATTTTTCACATAGATTTTCCAGCTGCATGAGCCAGTGCAGTTTACCCCGTGGGTTGAACGCACGATTTTGTCATGCTGCCAACGCTGGCGGTATCCGTCCTCCCAGTCCCTGTTGGTATTGAGAAGCTGGCCATGCCCATCGGCAAAGGTTTCGCCCTTCTGCTTGAAGTAGCGAAACCGGTCCAGGAATTTACTCATCGGTTTTCTCCTGTAGGAGCCTGACGGCTCTCTGATAAATCGACATTGCTTGATTGAGAGCGAAGGTAACGCTCTGAAAGGGCGTGAGAATTGATAACGATCAAGGCAGGCAGGGATGAAAAATGAGGGTTGGTTTTTACATACCCCCAAAGTGGGATATTGATATTTAACGTAATAAATTGAATTTAAAGGATTTTTAATAATTCAATTATCATGCAAATGTTAAATTCTTTATAAGTGGGTATTAAGGGGTATCCCCCCTGCTTAGCATGTTGCGTACGCCGTTCTCACAGGCTGTTGTCATGCCACAATACAAAAGTATGTTGTAACTAATTACAGACAAAAAAAAAGCGCGGTCTAACACCGCGCAATGGATAATCAACTTACACTTCATCCTTCAAACTGCTTCGCGTTGGCTGCGCTCGTTCTCCCCAGTCACTTACTTCTGTTAGCTCCTGGGGATTTCTCACTTGCCGCCTTGATGCAGTTAGAATGATTTTGTGTATACCACTTTTTTACTTTTTAGAATGACGTCCGTATACCGCCCAGGTGATAACCACACAAGCGACATAGAAGATCAGAAATACTTTCATCGCACCGACCGGAGAACCGGTTAATGCCAGGGACGTGCCAAATGCTTTCGGGATAAAGAAGCCGCCGATCGCACCAATAGCAGAGATAAAGCCCAACGCTGCCGCCGTATCGGTTGCCGCCTCGCGCATCGCTTTCTCCTCTGAACCACCTTCAGCTTTTACTCTGTCCATCGTCAGTTTGCGAAAGATTACAGAGATCATCTGGAAGGTTGAACCACTCCCCAGACCAGCCGTCAGGAACAATGCCAGGAATACCGCAAAGAAGGCGATAAAGTTGCCGCCGACACCGTTTGATGGCAGCGTCAGGAACAGTAAGGCACTGAAAATAGCCATCAGAATAAAGTTCACCAGCGTGACGCGGGTCCCGCCCAGACGGTCAGAGATTGCGCCACCCGCAGAACGCGCCAACGCACCAATGAACGGGCCAAAGAAGGCGTAATGCAGGATCTGCACCTCAGGGAACTGCGTTTTCGACAGCATCGCGAAACCGGCAGAGAAACCGATAAAGGAACCGAAGGTCGCCAGATACAGCAGGCTCATAATCCACAAATGCCCGCGTTTCAGCACCGGCAATTGCTCTTTCAGCGAGGCTTTGGAGGTTGCCAGTTCGTTCATACCGAACCATGCGGCCAGCGTGAAAATAGCGAGGAACGGCACCCAAATCCATGCGGCGTTTGCCAGATACAGCTGTGTACCATCCGGTTGTTCAACCCCGTGGCTACCAAATGCGGCAAAGATTGACAATGAAACCACCAGCGGCGCGACCAGCTGCATCACGCTGACGCCCATGTTGCCCAGGCCACCGTTCAGACCCAGCGCGCCGCCCTGTTTCTGTTTTGGAAAGAAGAAGCTGATGTTTGCCATACTGGACGCAAAGTTCGCACCAGCGAAGCCGCACAGCAGGGAGATAATAATAAAGGTACTAAACGGCGTGGAGGTATCCTGCACCGCAAAACCTAACCATACGCAAGGAATGATCAGGATGCCGGTGCTAAATGCCGTCCAGCGACGTCCACCAAACAGGGGGACCATAAAGGAGTACGGAACACGCAGCAGCGCGCCGGACACCGAAGGTAATGCCGTCAGCATGAACAGCTGTTCAGTGGTGAAATCAAATCCGACTTTCGGTAAGTTCACCGCCACGGCGCTAAATAACATCCACACGCAAAACGCCAGCAGCAAGCAAGGGACGGAAATCCACAGGTTACGGCTGGCGATTCGTTGACCACGCTGCTGCCAAAAGGCGGGATCTTCCGGCCGCCATTCGGTAATTACAGCTCCAGATGCCCTTTCCGGGGCAGATGAGTGACTCATAGACACCTCTGATACTTGTTTCGATGCCTGCAACATTAGGGTTTACAGCTGGAGGTAAGTTGATATAAATCAAAGGAAAAGGTGTCATTATTCATGCCTAAAATTTATTATTACCCTTAATGAGTACATAACTTCGGTAAAAAAGATGTGGTTTTTCACGCTTCTGTCGCCCCCTACTCCCCGTCGCCCAGGATCTCTCCCTCAACTGGCAATTAAGAGGTAGCCCGTTTGAGGTATGGGTATACTCCAGTGTATCGCCGAGAATAACGCCACTGCCTGCAGCAGAATCGTCATTCAATAAGGTTTTCTGTTCGACGAAAACCCGAAGGAACAAGTCACCATGTTTAAACGTTGTCTCTCCCCGCTTACGCTGGTCAACCAGGTGGCGCTGATTGTTTTATTGTCCACAGCCATCGGCGTGGCGGGTATGGCTGTCTCCGGCTGGCTGGTTCAGGGCGTTCAGGGTAGCGCCCATGCAATCAACAAAGCGGGATCGCTGCGCATGCAGAGTTATCGCCTGCTGGCTGCCGTACCACTGGACGCTAGCGATCAACCGCTACTGGATGAAATGGAGCAAACGGCGTTTAGCCCGGAGTTGACGCGGGCCGCAAAACGAGACGGACAACAGGCGCAGTTAAAAGCATTACAGGATTACTGGCACACTGAACTTGCGCCGGGACTTGCGCATGCGCAAACGCCTGATGCGGTAGCGCAGGATGTGACGCGCTTTGTGGGCGGACTGGATAAATTGGTCACCGCCTTTGACCATACCACCGAATTACGCATTGAACGCGTCGTCCTGCTGCATCGCCTGATGGCCGTATTTATGGCATTGCTGCTGGTTTTCACCATTATCTGGCTGCGCGTGCGCCTGTTAGAGCCGTGGAAACAGCTGCTGTCGATGGCGCGAGCCGTCAGCCAGCGTGATTTTACCCAACGCGCGCATATCAGCGGTCGTAATGAGATGGCGGCTCTGGGTTCGGCGCTAAATAATATGTCGGAAGAACTGGCCGAAAGTTACGCTGTGCTGGAACAGCGAGTACAGGAGAAAACGGCGGGGCTGGAGCACAAAAATCAGATTCTTTCTTTCCTGTGGCAAGCTAACCGCCGCCTGCACTCTCAGGTGCCGTTGTGCGAACGCCTCTCTCCGGTACTGAATGGTTTGCAAAATTTGACCTTGCTGCATGATATTGAGCTCCGGGTTTACGACCTGGAAGATGAAGACAATCATCAGGAATTTACCTGTCAGTCAAATGCCAGCTGTGATGAGAAAGGTTGCCATCTGTGTCCTCGCGGAACGCTGCCCGCGATTGACGGCGGGATTACATTGAAATGGCGGCTGACCGACGCGCATACCCAGTATGGTATTCTGCTCGCCACCTTGCCGAACGGACGCCATCTCAGCCACGATCAGCAGCAGTTGGTTGATACTCTGGTTGAGCAACTGACCGCAACGCTTGCGCTCGACAGGCATCAGGAGCGTCAACAGCAGTTGATTGTGATGGAAGAGCGTGCCACCATTGCGCGCGAACTTCATGATTCTATTGCACAATCGCTCTCTTGTATGAAGATGCAGGTTAGCTGTTTACAGATGCAGGGCGATGCACTTTCAGATAACTGTCGCGAGTTGCTCAGCCAGATTCGTAACGAGCTAAATGCTTCATGGGCACAACTGCGAGAACTGTTAACCACCTTCCGTTTACAGCTCACGGAACCTGGATTACGACCGGCGCTGGAAGCCAGCTGTCAGGAGTACAGCGCCCGTTTTGGATTTACGGTTAAGCTGGATTATCAGCTACCGCCACGCCTGGTCCCTTCGCATCAGGCGATTCACCTGCTACAAATTGCGCGCGAAGCCCTGAGCAACGCACTGAAACACTCTCAGGCCAATGAAGTGGTCGTGACGGTGGTGCAAAATGGCAAGCAGGTCAAACTGACAGTGCAAGATAACGGCTGCGGCGTACCGGAAAACGCCGAACGCAGTAACCACTACGGCATGATAATAATGCGCGACCGCGCGCAGAGCTTGCGCGGCGATTGCCGCGTACGCCGTCGCGAGACGGGCGGTACTGAAGTTGCTGTCACTTTTATTCCCGAAACAAACTTCACAGAAGTCCAAGGAGATACCCATGAGTAATCTGGAACCGGCAACTATCCTGTTGATCGACGATCATCCGATGCTGAGAACCGGTGTAAAACAGCTTGTCAGCATGGCGCCCGATATTACCGTTGTCGGCGAAGCCAGCAATGGTGAGCAGGGTATCGAGCTGGCTGAATCCCTTGATCCCGATCTGATCCTGCTTGATCTCAACATGCCCGGCATGAACGGTCTGGAAACCCTCGATAAGCTGCGTGAAAAATCACTGTCGGGCCGTATCGTTGTGTTTAGCGTATCCAATCATGAAGAAGATGTGGTTACCGCACTGAAGCGTGGTGCCGACGGTTACCTGCTGAAAGATATGGAGCCGGAAGATTTACTGAAAGCATTGCAGCAGGCTGCCGCTGGTGAAATGGTGCTGAGCGAAGCCTTAACCCCGGTTCTGGCCGCCAGCCTGCGCGCCAATCGCGCAACATCCGACCGTGATGTTACTCAACTGACGCCGCGCGAACGCGATATTCTTAAACTCATCGCCCAGGGTCTGCCTAATAAGATGATCGCCCGCCGCCTCGACATCACCGAAAGCACAGTAAAAGTTCACGTGAAGCATATGCTGAAGAAAATGAAGCTCAAATCACGCGTTGAAGCCGCGGTATGGGTGCACCAGGAACGCATTTTCTGATAACGCGCTCATGCGTCATTGTTAACGAGGATCATTTTCCGAAACGGTAATAAACGGTTCGGTCAGTGATAGCGTGATCTCATTGGAAGAGACACGCTGGCCCTGCTCATCTTCTACCACCACAGACAACCGCCAGCGGTTTGTCGCACCTTCTCTGTTGTCCCACTTCGGCATAATAATCGTCCAACCCTGAGCGCTTCGGCTATTGCTGCCCGCCGTTAAGCTCAACGCCTGAGTATCACCCTGCCATGCCAGACGACGGATCCCATGCAAACTACGCACCTGCACCTTCAACGCCACCGTCTCACCAGGCTTGAGATCCCAGGGCGGCGTGGCCAAAAATACCGACAGTGTTTTACGCTGGCGATACTCCAGCGTCGGCAGATTGTTACGTTGTGGATCGTCATAACGACTGCCGCGCAGCGATCGGCTGTTTGCCACCTCGCTTACCATCAGCTGTTTTTTTAGCGGCACGCCAAAACGGTAATTTAACGTTAATCCGAGGTTATTCTGACTGACGCCATTTTCACCCTGCTTATGCTGTGCTGTCACGGTGATCAGCGGCACCGGCGTATAGCTCAATCCCAGATTCACCGCCACAGGATTGTGGTACCCGGTTCCGGAATGAAACAGATCCACCTGGTCGCCAAAATACTGCTCCACGCTGACGCTGGTATTGAGATGTTGATAGAACGGCATGCGCATTTGCGCGGTCAGGTCGTATCCCCGGGCCATCCGTTGTTCTTGAGTTGCAAAACGATCCTGCCAAGAGGACAACGGTTGATAGTAATTAGCAGATAAACGGAGGTATTCACCCCACGCTTCCGCCCCCACGCCTCCCCGAGGCAGATTCTCATCCAGCAGGTTGTCATAAAAGGTGTTGTAACCCAGTAACCAACCGTCACGAACCCAGCGCTGCCCAATCCCCGCATTACTGACCAGGCCTCCGTCCTGTTGCGTCAGCCCCAACTGGCTCCAGGTAAGATAACGTTGATTATCCTGCCACGGTATAAACCAACTTCCCCGACTCCCGGTAAAGCTGCCTTCGTTATCCACCTGCAACCCGACGCTGGCGTTTCCCCAGGGAGAGAGCCAGGATTCCAGTTGCTGATTCACCTGTTCGCTGACCCTGTCGCGCACCTGGCCAAACGCAAACTGCTTCGCCTGTTCACCGGTATCAAGCCCGTTATCGGTCATGCTGGCTTCACCAAACGCTTTGACCATTTCGGCAAAGTGCTTTTCGCCTGCCCGCGACTCCGGCGCCATACCAAGATCGGGCAAGCCATCACTATTGTTATCGAAAGGGTTTTCCGCCTGGTGAATAAATGACGATTGCGCGCTGGCAGTACCGCCTGCCAACGGCAAGAGTGCAAATACAGCGAGAGATAAATAAATATTACGGCTCAAATCGTTAGTGGTTTCTTATATCTATTAGCCACAGCGGCATACTTATCTTAAACCATAACGTCTTCAGTATTGATTTTCAGCCCTTCCTTCCTTTTTCGGCATTATCCTGGCATCTAGAAATAGGTGTAACATATGTGTCAGTTTTTAACGCTCACATGCAGCAAAAGGAGTAAAAATGCAAAAGATAGTGATCGTCGCGAACGGTGCAGCCTATGGAAGCGAATCGTTATTTAACAGCCTACGTCTGGCTATCGCCTTGCGCGAGCAGGAAGGAGATCTCGACCTGCGTTTGTTTTTAATGTCGGACGCGGTAACCGCGGGATTGCGTGGTCAAAAACCTGCGGAAGGATACAATATTCAGCAAATGCTGGAGATTCTTACGGCGCAAAATGTGCCGGTAAAACTGTGCAAAACCTGCACCGATGGCCGTGGAATCACCACGCTGCCGTTAATTGACGGAGTAGCCGTCGGCACGCTGGTTGAACTGGCTCAATGGACGCTGGCTGCAGATAAAGTACTGACCTTCTGATACACCGCTTTCAGGCAAGCACACTGAAAGTGTCGATAATTTCCGGATTTAATCGTAGATGGGCGCGGTTTCGTTGAACGTTAGCACGCCCTTTCAATCCTTTTGAGGGATTTTGTCACTTTTGTTTAATCGTTATGCCATTTTTTGATCAAAATCAGCATCCCGTTGCTCCCCCTTTGGTGTTATGCAATGAGTGAAATGTGAACAACATCACGCAGCACTTTCGACAGAAAGTACGTTGTTTTCAAGAACGGGGTGAAAAATGGCATTAGTGAAGGCAAGTTTAAAGTTATTTGGTGGCGATACGGTGGTTGTGCGCTGTTCCGAGCGCTGTCACATCCATCTGATGAGCGAGAAAAATCACGTCAAAGACACGCAGTCCGACATCTTAAGCGTGCAGGATCGTGACAACGCATGGTTGACCGTGCCCTATACCGGCATCTGGAATGTGCTGATCGACAGCCACAGCCAGTCGCTAGAGCATTCAATAAGTTATATTGCAGCCTAAGCGTTAATTGCCCGAAAAGCGCCTGGCTTTCGGGCATTCAGTTCCCGGCTGGATTCAGGCAAACCCTGGCCGCATAACGCCTTCCGGCAGATTCTCTCCCAACAATCGTTTGACCGTGATCACCAGATCGTTAAGACAGTCATCCTGCATTCCCAACTTGACCAGCTCTTGTTCCAGCGAGAACAAATACTGGGCGTTGGTGCCTAAAGGTCCGCTCGCCGCGGCGATAAGCGGCGCAATCACCTGTGCGCGCGTGTCTGACTCAAACAGCGGATGACGCGGATCCATAATAAAGACCAGCGCGTTCACCGTCCGACCATCATCCAGCGCTAACTGGCACCAGGTGGGCAGATAGCATCCGGTGATCATTTCACGCTTCCACAGCAAAGAGAGCTCTTGTTCCAGCGACGCATTCGGCAAACGGTAGGCTACACCAGTAGTGCGTCCGCCCTCTTTCAAGGCCAGCATACGTCCTGGCTGACCCGCCGTTCCTCGCCCCGCCGTCAGGCGCAGGCAAAAAGCGCGGTGCCAGCCGACTAACGTCCCGGTACAGGACTCATCAAACTCTAAGGCCGGATTCCACATCAACGATCCATAACCGAAGATCCACACCGGTCCATCATCTGGTCGGCAAGCGAGCGTGGCGGCCAGTGAGGCTGCCCGTTGTTCCGCTGACCAGAGTAGTGATTCTTCAATAGCACCAAATGCCGTCTTACAGTCAGCATTCAATAAAAAATCACGCGTTAACACCTTACACCTCCGCCACTGCTGCTTCCCTGCGACAACTTTTTTGACGCCTTCCGGGCTTTTTTACTGCTCATTTTGAAACCAATAGCTGGACAATAGGCAATTCACCGCTCGCTTGCAAGCCAGCAAAGCGTCAACGGCATTTTATATCCTCTCGCGTTGGTACGTCCTGCACTATCATTTGTATCAGGATTATCAGCAATTTTTGTTGACGCTAAAGCCTAATGCTTTGTTATTTAAATATTCTATAAACAAGATATGCAATTTTATTCGCTTTGATGCAAAAATTGGTCCATGCCGTAAAATTACGTAAAATCGGATCGGAAATACCGAAAGATCTGTTATTTTTTACATTCTTTAATACTTTTATAATTATAAATACCTGCAGAGATGGAGAATTAGTTCAATGACACAAGTACATGAGGCGGTAAAAACCCGCCACAAGGAGACCTCTCTCGTCTTCCCGATTTTGGCGCTGGTAGTCCTGTTCTTCTGGGGGAGCAGTCAGTCACTACCAGTGGTCATCGGTATTAATGCGCTGGCCCTTATTGGTATATTAAGCAGCGCATTCAGCGTTGTCCGTCATGCGGATGTATTAGCGCATCGACTTGGCGAGCCCTACGGGTCGCTGATCCTCAGCCTGTCCGTCGTTATTCTCGAAGTCAGCTTAATCTCCGCATTAATGGCGACCGGTGATGCTGCGCCTACCCTCATGCGCGACACGCTGTATTCAATCATTATGATCGTCACCGGCGGTCTGGTCGGTTTTTCATTACTGTTGGGTGGCCGTAAATTTGCTACTCAGTATATGAACCTGTTTGGTATTAAACAGTATTTAATTGCCCTGTTCCCACTGGCCATTATTGTCCTGGTGTTCCCAATGGCTCTACCGGGCGCTAATTTCACCACTGCGCAGGCGTTGTTGGTCGCGTTAATTTCTGCAGCGATGTACGGCGTATTTTTACTAATCCAAACCAAAACGCACCAAAGCCTGTTCATTTACGAGCATGAAGATGAAGGCGACGATGACGACCCGCATCACGGCAAGCCGTCAGCACACAGCAATATGTGGCACGCCGCCTGGCTTATCATTCATCTGATCGCCGTTATCGCCGTAACCAAGATGAACGCCAGCCCTCTGGAGACATTGCTGACTGAACTGAATGCCCCAGTGGCCTTTACCGGTTTCCTGGTCGCGTTACTCATCCTCTCTCCTGAAGGGCTGGGCGCGCTGAAAGCGGTTCTGAGCAATCAGGTACAGCGGGCGATGAATTTGTTCTTCGGTTCAGTATTAGCCACTATTTCACTGACCGTACCAGTGGTGACGCTGATCGCATGGGCAACCGGGAATGATTTGGTGTTTGCGCTGGGCGCGCCAGAGATGATTGTGATGGTTTCTTCACTGGTACTGTGCCATATCTCTTTCTCCACCGGACGCACCAATGTGCTTAACGGTGCGGCACATCTGGCGCTGTTTATCGCCTATCTGATGACGATATTTGCCTGATGAAAAAAGCCGGACACCGACATAACTTGTCGGGGTCCGGCTTCTTATTTCCTTTCGTATACCTGATAAGCGCAAGCTCTATCAGGCACACAAAATGAATTAGTTCTCGGTATCCAGCTCGTCGAAGCTTTTCACCAGGTCATCAATCGCTTTAATCTGCGTCAGGAACTGTTCCAGTTTCGCCAGCGGCAGCGCGGATGGGCCATCGCATTTCGCATTGGCTGGATCCGGATGCGCTTCAATAAACAGACCTGCCAGACCTACCGCCATACCGGCGCGAGCCAGTTCGGTAACCTGCGCACGACGACCGCCGCTTGCTGCGCCAAACGGATCACGGCATTGCAGCGCATGGGTAACGTCAAAAATCACTGGTGAGTTTCCGGAGACTTTCTTCATCACGCTGAAGCCCAGCATGTCCACAACCAGGTTGTCATAACCAAAGTTCGCGCCACGGTCGCACAGAATAACTTTATCGTTACCACCTTCATGGAATTTATCCACAATATTGCCCATCTGGCCAGGGCTTACGAACTGCGGTTTCTTCACGTTGATAACGGCACCGGTTTTCGCCATCGCTTCCACCAGATCGGTCTGACGCGCGAGGAATGCCGGCAGCTGAATCACATCCACCACGTCAGCAACAGGCTGCGCCTGGCTGGCTTCGTGAACGTCGGTGATCACTTTTACGCCAAAAGTCTGCTTCAGTTCCTGGAAGATTTTCATCCCTTCTTCAAGGCCCGGTCCACGGTAAGAGTGGATGGAAGAACGGTTGGCTTTATCAAAGGAGGCTTTGAACACGTAAGGGATACCCAGCTTTTGAGTAACGGTTACGTAGTGCTCACAAATGCGCATCGCCAGATCGCGGGATTCCAGCACGTTCATTCCGCCAAACAGCACGAACGGCAGGTCATTTGCCACGTTGATGTCGCCAATGCTAACCACTTTTTGTTTCATAGGATCGCCTTAAACGGTAGGTAAAGTGTCATTAATCAATGCAATACAATTTGCTTGTGCGAAATAGTATTAATCTGCGCACGAATCATTTCGCTGATCGGGTCTTCCGGACACTGCTCAACGAAATAACTTAAATCGGTCAGCGCAACATGTTCACACTCGAGCTGCGCGTAGATTAATCCACGATCGCGTATTTCATACGGGTCTTCAGGATTAAACTGTAATAGTGCTTCGCTGGCACGCAGCGCCAGCTCCATTTGCCGCTCTTCCATCAGCGATGATTTCAGCGTGTCGAGCAGCTTGCGGATTACTTCTGCATTATCCGCCTCATCCAGGTCTTCGTTAAACAGCTCCGCGACCGGGCTGATATTCCCCTTCAGCCACACTTCCAGCGTGTGCTCATTTAACGTTTCGCCATTAAACGGATTGATTAGCCACATTTCGCCATCGAGCGATTCAATACGCAGGATGAGTTGTGTCGGGAAAATCACCGGCACCAGCGGTAGCTCCAGTCGGTTGGCAATCCACAACAAGATAGCGCCCAGAGATACAGCGCTGCCCTGACGATTTTTCAGTACCTTATCAAGCCATAATGCATCAGAAAGACGATAGACGCCGTGGGTATCCGTAAACCCCCATTCGCCGTAAAAAAGTGCCAGCAGTTTTTCCAGTTGCTCATCCTGAGACAGGAGCTGGCTAATTTCTTCTTGCGCCAGACTAACCAGACGTTCCAGTTCGTCATACACAGTTTGTGTTGGAAAATCCAGACGGATAGACTCCGACGCCAGGATCATCCCATCACACAATGGCGCTTTATTAAATTCGAAATCAGCTAACGACCTCATGCTTACCCCAGTAACGGTATTTTTGTGGTGGCGAGTTTAATGATGATGTACAGCACCACCAGCGCCAGCGGAAATGCGACTAATCGCGCCTGCTGACTGCGCGCCCGACGATAATCGAGCGCAATAAAACCCAAAACGATGTAAATGATAACCCCAAACAGCTTTTCAGTCAGCCATGTCCCGTGCTCAGTGAATGGCAGGATGTGCGCTTTAACCATTAACGCTATGCCGCTGAGTAATAAAACGGTATCGACAACCGGCGGCACGATGCGCGTCCAGCGCGCGCAGGCAAGGCGCGAGTCGGTGTAACGCCACCAAAAACGCAGCGTTAACAGACCAACTGAAAGCGCAATGCTGATGAGATGGACGTTGAGTAACACGCTGAAAGTACTCATGATGGGATGCGTCCAAGCGTAATTCGCTCGTTGCCGCCATAGTCGCGGCAGGTTTCAACCGCCTGGTAACCGGCATGAGTATAGGCGTCACGGACTGCCTGTCCTTGCTGCCAGCCGTGCTCCAGCAACAAATAGCCGCCGGGCGTTAGCATGTGTCGAGACTCGTCAATGATATGCACGATATCCGCCATACCCTGCTCGCCCGCCACCAGTGCCGATAGCGGCTCAAAACGTACATCGCCAAGCGCCAGGTGCGGGTCCTGTTCGTCGATATACGGCGGATTGCTGACAATCATGTCAAACTGCTGCCCCTGCAAAGCACTGAACCAGTCGCTTTGCAGCACGCAAACATTGTCGATGGCCAGATGCTGTTTGTTGCGAGTTGCCAGCGCCACGGCATCGGGCATGCGGTCAACCGCGGTCACCGCGCAATCCGGACGCTCAGTTGCCAGCGCCAGCGCGATGGCGCCCGTACCGGTTCCCAAATCGAGAATACGACACGCAGAGGCAGGCAGACGAGCCAGCGCCTGCTCAACAAGACACTCAGTATCCGGGCGTGGAATAAGCGTAGCCGGAGAGACAAACAGCGGCAGCGACCAGAACTCGCGCACGCCGGTCAGATGTGCCACCGGCTCACCCCGCTGACGGCGTTCCAGTAATGTATCGAGCCGTTGACGCTGCGCCTCGGTTAACACCGTTTCGCCGAACGCCAGAATAAAGGTGCGCCCCTTACCGGTGACAAACTCGAGTAAAATCTCGGCGTCGCGGCGCGGGCTTTCGCTTGCCTGTAATTGGCTTATCGCTTCACGCAGCCAGTGCTGATAATCCATTAATCCTGCTCGGACAACGCCGCCAGTTGGTCGGCCTGGTATTCCTGGACAATCGGCTCAATCAGCATATCCAGTTTGCCTTCCATCGCTTCATCCAGACGGTAGAGCGTCAGGTTAATGCGGTGATCGGTCACACGACCCTGCGGGAAGTTATAGGTGCGGTTACGATCGCTGCGATCGCCGCTGCCCAACAGGTTACGACGTTCAGAGGCTTCCGCCTGTTGACGTCTTGCCACTTCGGCGGCACGAATTCGCGCCCCCAGCACCGACATCGCTTTGGCTTTGTTTTTATGCTGTGAACGTTCGTCCTGGCATTCCACCACGATACCGGTCGGTAAGTGGGTAATACGGATTGCGGAGTCGGTGGTGTTAACGTGCTGACCGCCCGCGCCTGATGAACGGAAGGTATCAATACGCAGATCGGCCGGGTTGATATCCGGCAGTTCGGCATCCGGCAGTTCCGGCATGACAGCGACCGTACAGGCAGAAGTATGAATACGCCCCTGCGATTCCGTCGCAGGTACGCGCTGCACGCGATGGCCGCCGGACTCAAACTTCAGTCGCCCGTAAACGCCTTCGCCGCTAATCTTGGCAATGACTTCTTTAAACCCGCCATGTTCGCCTTCGCTGGCGCTCATGATCTCTACCCGCCAGCGACGCGATTCAGCATAACGGCTGTACATGCGGAAAAGATCGCCGGCAAACAGCGCCGCTTCATCACCACCGGTTCCCGCACGCACTTCGAGGAAGGCGTTACGTTCGTCATCGGGGTCTTTAGGTAACAGCAGGACCTGCAGATGCTGTTCCAGTTGCTCGCATTTCTCTTTTGCTTCGCGCAGTTCATCCTGCGCCATTTCACGCATTTCAGGATCGTCGAGCATCATCTGAGCCGTCTCGATATCTTCCTGAACCTGTTGCCAGTCCGTAAAACAGCGAGAGACATCGCTTAATTGCGCATATTCGCGCGACAGCGCACGAAAGCGATCCTGGTCTGCGATAGTACCCGCATCACCGAGCAGCGCCTGAACTTCTTCATGGCGTTCATGCAGGGCTTCCAGTTTGGCAACGATAGAAGGCTTCATAGGCGTAAATGCACCCTGTAAAAAATAAGATTGGTGTGCTGCTACTCCAGCCCGAGGCTGTCGCGCAGAATATTCAGGCGTTCACTATCCCCGTCACGGGCAGCCTGTTGAAGTGATTTGGTTGGTGCATGGATCAGGCGGTTGGTCAGTTTCCAGGCCAAATCCTGCATAATGGCTTGCGCATCACCGCCCTGTTGAAGAGCGGCCAACGCTTTAGCGGTCAGTTCATCACGGATCTGTTCTGACTGACTGCGATACTCGCGGATAGTGTCGCTTGCGCCCTGGGCGCGTAGCCAGGCCATAAACTCGCTGGCTTCCTGCTCCACAATCGTTTCGGCTTCCACCGCCGCCGCTTTGCGCTGGGCAAGGTTATGCGAAATGATGCTTTGCAGGTCATCAACGCTGTACAGATAGGCGTTAGACAATTTACCCACTTCCGGCTCGACATCGCGCGGTACGGCGATATCCACCAGCAACATAGGCTGATTGCGGCGGTTTTTAAGCGCGCGTTCCACCATTCCTTTACCGATAATCGGCAGCGGACTGGCAGTAGAACTGATAATGATATCGGCATCCTGCAAACGTGCGTCGATATCACTCAGTGAAATCACCTCGGCGCCGACTTCATCCGCCAGCACCTGCGCACGCTCGCGCGTACGGTTGGCGATGATCATCTTCTTCACTTTATGCTCGCGCAAGTGTCGCGCTACCAGTTCGATGGTTTCGCCCGCACCGACTAACAGCACGGTTACCGTTGAGAGCGATTCAAATATCTGCCGCGCCAGAGTACAGGCGGCAAACGCCACCGACACGGCGCTGGCACCGATGTCAGTTTCTGTACGTACACGTTTAGCAACAGAGAATGATTTCTGGAACATGCGCTCCAGCGCACTGGCGTTCTGGTGGCCTTTTTGCGAATCCGCAAATGCTTTTTTCACCTGCCCCAAAATTTGCGGTTCACCGAGCACCAGTGAATCCAGACCACTGGCAACGCGCATCAAATGACTGACTGCGTCGTTGTCCTGGTGCCAGTACAGGCTATTTCGCAGGTCTTCTTCATTGAGGTTATGGTATTCGCACAGCCAGCGAATCAGCGCTTCTCGCAGGTTATCCTGCTCTTCCACGCTGAGGTAAATCTCTGTGCGGTTACACGTCGACAGCACTACCCCGCCCTGCACCATTGGCAGCGCTTGCAGGCTGTCCAGCGCCTGATCGAGCGTATCCGGCGAAAACGTTACGCGTTCTCGCAGCGATACAGGTGCCGTTTTATGGTTAATACCAAGCGCTAAAAGGGTCATGTGTGCGGGAATAGTACCAGCGTTGATAAGGTTAGACTGGGTGCATCATACAGGATGCGTGCGGTCAATAAAAGAGACTGACCCCTTTTGGAGTAATAGCTTAGTGCACAAATTTAAGCGATTTAAGATAACTTGAACGTAGACGATGTCAGATGGTGGCGCTAGCATTGAGAGTTATAACTGCAACGTATCTCAAGGATTTGTCATCATTATGACCCTGCCTGATTTTCGCCTGATTCGCCTGCTGCCCCTTGCGGCCCTGGTTCTTAGTGCCTGTACCCTCAACGCGCCGAAAGGTCCCGGCAAAAGCCCCGATTCCCCGCAGTGGCGCCAGCACCAGCAGGAAGTACGCGCCCTGAACCAATATCAGACGCGCGGTGCGTTCGCTTATATCTCCGATCAACAGAAAGTGTATGCCCGCTTTTTCTGGCAGCAAACCGGTCAGGATCGCTATCGTCTGCTGCTGACCAACCCGCTGGGCAGCACGGAACTGGAACTCAACGCGCAGCCGGGCAACGTTGAACTTGTCGATAACAAAGGTAAGCACTACACCGCCGACGACGCTGAAGAGATGATCGGCAAACTGACCGGCATGCCTATCCCATTGAATAGCCTGCGCCAGTGGATCCTGGGTCTGCCGGGAGATGCCACCGATTACAAACTCGATGATCAATATCGTCTAAGTGAAGTGAACTACAGCAAAGACGGTAAAAGCTGGAAAGTGGTCTATAGCGCCTACGACAGCAAAACGCAGCCAGCGATGCCGGCAAACATGGAGCTGTCGGACGGCTCCCAGCGTATTAAGCTAAAAATGGATAACTGGATTGTGAAATGATGACTCATTGGCCCTCTCCGGCAAAACTGAATCTGTTTTTATACATCACCGGGCAACGTACGGACGGTTACCATTCGCTGCAAACGCTATTTCAGTTTCTTGATTATGGCGACACGATAGATATTGCGCTGCGTGGCGACGGCGAAATCCGCCTGTTAACCCCGGTGGAAGGCGTTGCGCACGAAGACAACCTGATCGTCCGTGCGGCACGTTTGCTGATGAAGGTGGCATCTGAAAGCAATCGCCTTCCCAAAGGGAGCGGTGCGGACATCAGTATCGACAAACGCCTGCCGATGGGCGGCGGTCTTGGCGGTGGTTCATCAAATGCGGCAACCGTTCTGGTGGCGCTGAACCATCTCTGGCAGTGTGGACTTTCGATTGATGAACTGGCGGCACTCGGTTTAACCCTAGGAGCGGATGTTCCCGTGTTCGTGCGCGGCCATGCGGCCTTTGCCGAAGGCGTAGGAGAAATTCTGACGCCGGTCGAGCCTGAAGAAAAGTGGTATCTGGTTGCTCACCCGGGAGTCAGCATTCCGACACCGGTGATTTTTAACGATCCCGACCTCCCGCGCAACACGCCAAAAAGGTCAATAAAAACGTTACTAAAATGTGAATTCGGCAATGATTGCGAGGTTATCGCAAGAAAACGTTTTCGCGAGGTTGATGCGGCGCTTTCCTGGCTGTTAGAATACGCGCCGTCGCGCCTGACTGGTACAGGGGCTTGTGTCTTTGCTGAATTTGACACTGAGTCTCGTGCTCGCCAGGTGCTTGAGCAAGCCCCGGAATGGCTCAAAGGCTTTGTGGCGAAAGGCGTCAACCTCTCCCCATTGCACAGAGCGTTACTCTAAATCCTTCTGGTTTCAGGAAGATGGCGAAATGACGAACCGCCAGGAGCATACAAAAGTATGTGACTGATGTGAGGAATTGATGCCAACGAACATGAAACACGAAGGATAACGAGTAAGCCGGGCAAGCTGAGTTGCGGTGACAACGTCACCCTGTTCCAGACGTTGCATCGCGCTCTTTAATACACCGCATGGAGAGGATACTGCCTGGCCCGCACAGTTTTCGGCAGATTCTTTCCACCAATGGACGCATGCCTGAGGTTCTTCTCGTGCCTGATATGAAGCTTTTTGCTGGTAACGCCACCCCGGAACTAGCACAACGTATTGCCAACCGCCTGTACACTTCACTCGGCGACGCCGCTGTAGGTCGCTTTAGCGACGGCGAAGTCAGCGTACAAATTAATGAAAATGTACGCGGTGGTGATATTTTCATCATCCAGTCCACTTGTGCCCCTACTAACGACAACCTGATGGAATTGGTCGTTATGGTTGATGCGCTGCGCCGTGCTTCCGCAGGCCGTATCACCGCCGTTATTCCTTACTTCGGCTATGCTCGTCAGGATCGTCGCGTACGTTCCGCTCGTGTACCGATTACCGCTAAAGTCGTCGCTGATTTCCTGTCCAGCGTTGGCGTTGACCGCGTCCTCACCGTTGACCTGCATGCTGAACAGATCCAGGGCTTCTTCGATGTACCGGTTGATAACGTATTCGGTAGCCCGATCCTGTTAGAAGACATGCTGCAGCTGAACCTGGACAACCCAATTGTGGTTTCTCCAGATATCGGTGGCGTCGTGCGTGCCCGCGCTATCGCTAAACTGCTGAACGATACCGATATGGCTATCATCGACAAACGTCGCCCGCGTGCGAACGTTTCTCAGGTGATGCACATTATTGGTGACGTTGCAGGTCGTGACTGCGTGCTGGTTGATGACATGATCGATACCGGCGGTACGCTGTGCAAAGCAGCAGAAGCACTGAAAGAACGTGGTGCAAAACGCGTATTTGCTTACGCAACCCACCCGATCTTCTCAGGTAATGCGGCAAACAACCTGCGCAACTCTGTTATTGATGAAGTCGTTGTCTGTGACACCATTCCACTGACTGACGAAATCAAAGCACTGCCAAACGTGCGTACATTGACCCTGTCGGGTATGCTGGCCGAAGCGATTCGTCGTATCAGCAACGAAGAATCCATCTCTGCTATGTTCGAGCATTAATCGAGCCCGGCTCAAAAACCCGCTGCGGCGGGTTTTTTTATCTGTAATATTTATTTGTATGACTTTTGCCTCCTTCACCTGCCATTCAGTTGACAGATGATGCGCCCATGGATGAAACATTATTGTGAACAGATTATTTTCCTCACATGTGATGCCTTTCCGCGCCCTCATCGACGCTTGTTGGAAAGAAAAATATACTGCTTCCCGCTTCACCCGCGACCTGATCGCCGGGATAACGGTTGGGATCATTGCCATTCCACTGGCGATGGCGCTGGCAATAGGCAGTGGCGTTGCTCCGCAGTACGGTCTGTATACCTCAGCCGTTGCTGGGATTGTTATCGCCCTTACCGGGGGCTCGCGCTTTAGCGTATCTGGCCCAACCGCCGCCTTCGTGGTGATTCTGTATCCGGTGTCGCAACAGTTTGGGCTGGCAGGCCTGCTGGTTGCCACGCTCATGTCCGGGATATTCCTGATCCTTTTCGGCCTCGCCCGCTTTGGTCGTTTGATCGAATATATTCCGGTCTCCGTGACGTTAGGTTTTACCTCAGGTATCGGTATCACCATCGGTACCATGCAGATTAAAGATTTTCTCGGCCTGCAAATGACCCACGTGCCAGAGCACTATTTGCAGAAGGTGGGCGCGCTATTTATGGCCTTGCCGACCATCAACGTGGGTGATGCCGCGATTGGCGTGGTGACACTGGGGATCCTGATTTTCTGGCCGCGTCTGGGTATCCGATTACCGGGCCACCTTCCCGCACTACTGGCAGGTTGTGCGGTAATGGGTATCGTGAACCTGACCGGCGGCCATGTCGCCACCATCGGATCTCAGTTTCACTATATTCTGGCTGACGGCTCGCAGGGCAATGGTATCCCACAGTTGCTGCCGCAACTGGTATTACCGTGGAATATGCCAGAGTCAAACTTTACTCTGAGCTGGAGCTCGTTACAGGCGCTGTTACCGGCAGCCTTCTCGATGGCAATGCTCGGGGCGATCGAATCTCTGCTGTGCGCCGTCGTACTCGATGGGATGACCGGCACCAAACACAAAGCTAACAGTGAACTGATTGGTCAGGGACTGGGCAACATCGTCGCACCGTTCTTTGGCGGTATCACCGCCACGGCGGCAATTGCCCGTTCTGCGGCAAACGTCCGCGCGGGTGCAACCTCGCCAATCTCAGCGGTTATCCATGCGATTCTGGTGATCCTTGCCCTGCTGGTGCTTGCACCGCTGCTTTCCTGGTTACCGCTTTCCGCCATGGCCGCCCTGCTGCTAATGGTGGCATGGAACATGAGTGAAGCGCATAAAGTGGTGGATTTGCTGCGTCATGCGCCGAAAGACGACATCATCGTCATGCTGATGTGTATGTCGCTGACGGTGCTGTTCGATATGGTTATCGCCATCAGCGTCGGTATCGTTCTTGCATCTCTACTGTTTATGCGTCGTATTGCGCGCATGACGCGTCTGGCGCCGGTTAACGTTGACGTACCGGACGATGTGCTGGTGTTGCGCGTCATTGGCCCGCTATTCTTTGCCGCGGCGGAAGGATTATTTACCGATCTCGAGTCGCGTATTGAAGGTAAACGCATCGTAGTCTTGAAGTGGGACGCGGTCCCGGTACTGGATGCCGGTGGTCTGGACGCTTTCCAGCGCTTTGTGAAAAAGCTGCCTGAAGGCTGCGAGCTGCGGGTATCTAACCTGGAATTTCAGCCGCTGCGCACCATGGCGCGCGCCGGTATTCAGCCGATTCCCGGTCGTCTGGCATTCTTCCCGAATAAAGACGCCGCTTTAGCGGATATTAAATAGCAAAAAGGCTCCCGTGAATGGGAGCCTTTTTATTGCCGGATGCGCTTCTCTTATCCGGCCTACAAAACCCAAACGTTGCGCCGACCCCGTAGGCCCGATAAACGCAGTGCCACCGGGCAATTACGCGCTTAAAATGCTCAATGCCGTTGCCTTCACGCTGGCCAGCAGGACTTTCACATCTTCCAGGCACACCGTCGGGTTCAGCAGCGTCAGCTTCAGGCAGGTGATGCCATCCGCTTCAGTCACGCCGACGTTGGCGCTACCTGAAGCCAGCAGCACGTCGCCAATACGCTGGTTCAGCAGCGCAACGAACGCCATATCGTCGCTTTCAGGACGGAAGCGGAACAGCACGCTTGCCAGCTGTGGTTCCATCACCAGTTCAAGATGCGACTGGTTTTTGACAAACTCAGCAACATCACGCGCCAGCGTTACGCCATTATCAATGATTTCGGCATACTGCTTTTTGCCCAGCGCTTCGAGGCCCATCCACAACTTCAGCGCATCGAAACGACGCGTGGTCTGCAGCGACTTCGATACCAAGTTTGGTACGCCAGCCTCTTCATCGAAATCAGAGTTCAGGTACGCCGCCTGGTAACGCATCAGCTCGTAGTGGCGCGCATCTTTTAACAGGAACGCACCGCAACTGATGGTCTGGAAGAACTGCTTGTGGAAATCCAGTGTCACGGAATCTGCCAGCTCAAGGCCGTTGAGGAAGTGACGATACTGCTCAGAAAGCAGTAACGCCCCGCCCCATGCCGCATCCACGTGCATCCAGATCTGATGTTCTGCCGCCAGCGCCGCAATATCCGCTAACGGATCGATGGCGCCCGCATCTGTCGTACCAGCCGTCGCAACAATGGCCATCACCTGCTCACCGTTGGCTTTCGCCTGGGCCAGCTTGTCTTTCAGGTCAGCCAGATCCATGCGTGAAAACGCATCGGTCTTCACCTGGGTGACGGAGCGGTAGCCCAGCCCCATTAACGCCATGTTCTTCTGCACGGAGAAGTGCGCGCTTTCAGAGCAGAACACTTTAATTTTGCTCAGATCACCGGTCAGACCATCTTGCTGAATGGAATGTCCCAGGCGAGCAAAGAAGGCGTCGCGCGCCAGCATCAGGCCCATCAGGTTGCTCTGGGTGCCGCCGCTGGTGAACACGCCGGCATCGCCTGCCGCATAACCCACCTGCTCACGTAGCCATTCGATCAGTTTGATCTCAATGATCGTGGCCGACGGGCTTTGGTCCCAGGAGTCCATACTCTGGTTAGTGGCGTTGATCAGCACTTCCGCCGCCTGGCTAATCACCAGGCTTGGGCAGTGCAGGTGCGCCACGCACTGAGGATGGTGAACCAACAGGCTGTCTTTGAGAAAGTATTCAACCGCACGCTCAATAGCGGCCTGGTTGCCCAGGCCCTGAGACGTAAAATTCAGGTTGATACGTTCACGCAGTTGTTCAACGGTTTTGCCCTGATACATCTCAGGCTGCTTCAACCATTCAACGACCGCTTGCGTACTCTGCTCGATAGCGTCCTGATAGGCGGCGATGCTTTGCGCCGAGCCGGACAGAATCGGGTTTACGTCTGACATTCGATCCAACTCCGTTTAAACCGGCTTCACGCCAGCGCCCAGCAGGGCGTTTTCGAATTTATCGAGGAAAATTTCCAGCTCAGCGTTGGTGATCAGCAGAGACGGCAGCAGACGCAGCACGCAGCCGTTGCGGCCACCACGCTCCAGAATCAGCCCGTTTTCGAAGCATTTCTTCTGCAGCAACGCAGACAGCTCGCCATCAGCCGGGTAGCAACCCATATGATCCTGCGCTTCGTTCGGATTCACGATTTCCAGGCCGATCATCAGGCCCAGACCACGCACCTGGCCGATAACCGGGTAGCGTTTCTGCAGGTCAGTCAGTTTGCCTTTCAGCCACTCGCCCTGGGCGGCAACTTTATCGGCAATCTTGTCGTCTTTGAGGATCTTCAGCGTTGTCAGACCGGTCGCCATCGCCAGTTGGTTGCCGCGGAAGGTGCCAGTGTGGTGGCCCGGAGCCCACGCATCGAATTGCTTTTTAATGCCCAGTACCGCCAGTGGCAGACCGCCACCAACCGCTTTGGACATCACAATGATGTCTGGCTCAATGCCAGCGTGTTCGAAAGCGAACAGCTTACCGGTACGTGCGAAACCAGCCTGAACTTCATCGATGATAAGCAGAATGCCGTGTTCCTGGGTTACTTTACGAATGCGTTGCAGCCATTCGACCGGAGCCGGATTCACGCCACCTTCGCCCTGCACCGCTTCGAGGATTACGGCAGCCGGTTTACGCACGCCGCTTTCAACGTCGTTGATCAGGTTTTCGAAGTAGTAGGTTAATGCTTTGACGCCAGCGTCCCCGCCGATACCCAGCGGGCAGCGGTACTGATGCGGATATGGCATAAACTGCACTTCCGCCATCATGTTGCTGACGGCTTCTTTCGGTGACAGGTTGCCGGTCACGGACAGCGCGCCGTGGGTCATCCCGTGGTAGCCGCCGGAGAAACTGATGATACTGGAACGGCCGGTCACTTTCTTCGCCAGCTTCAGCGCCGCTTCAACAGCATCTGCACCGGACGGACCGGTGAACTGCAGGCAATATTCTTTGCCCTGGCCCGGTAATAAAGAAAGTAAATATGATGAGAATTCATCTTTTAATGGGGTAGTAAGATCAAGCGTATGTAACGGTAAGCCGCTTGTGATGACACTTTGAATGCTCTGCAGCACTTCAGGATGATTATGACCAAGCGCCAGGGTTCCGGCACCTGCCAGGCAATCAAGATATTGATTATTTTCTACATCAGTAATCCAGACGCCCTGCGCTTTAGCGATTGCTAATGGCAGTTTACGTGGATAGCTGCGGACATTAGATTCAAACTCAGCCTGTCTTGCTAAAAAGGTATCATTGCTCTGTGGTAATGAATTAGCACTTAAAGTATCAATACGGACTTTATCCGTCATCATATCACTCCTACAACCAGGTGTAGATTAACGCCTGATTGAATAAATGGTTATAAGGATTACCTGTAAAAAAGCGCGGCTAATATATGTTGTTTTAGCTTAGGACTCAATCATTTATTTTTTTGCATCAGAAATAACAACTTTCCCTTTAAAAATCAAAGCACAAAGACTATCTACCATTACTAAATCCTAAAGAAATATAGCTATTTAATTAACAATGTTGTCGCTAATTGCAACGCAGACAATGTAATAAAAACCATGAGATTTTCATGTTTTTATTATTTTTTTACACGTTTTTACCATTAATAATGTAGGCACTTTCTTGTTACGACATGATTTTTCACTTATTTGCCTATAAATCGAATAAAAAAGTCGATCCCTTAATATAAATCACTTAGTATGGCGCGCTTATTTGCAGGCTTTGTAAATAAAATTAATGCGCAGCACCCGGTAACGCGTACAGGCGACACTCGTTATCGACAACAGGTATACCCTGGGTTGTCAGCAGAAATGTTCGCGGGCGGACATTTCGTAAGGTGAACTTTGTTCCCTTATGCCGAGAATGAAAATTTTCTAGCCATACTTTTATGGCGCCCTGATATGAGATTGTTATGACTCGCATTTATCCACCATCCGTCGTTGCCAAATTTGGCGGCACCAGCGTCGCTGATTTTGATGCGATGAACCGAAGCGCCAGCATTGTCCTTGCTGATCAAGATGTCCGTTTAGTCGTTTTGTCTGCTTCAGCAGGCGTGACAAACTTACTGGTCGAGCTTTCTGAAGGTCTGGAAACGCATCAACAATTAGATAAGCTTGAGACTTTACGCGCCATCCAATACAACATTATTTCCCGCCTGAAGCAGCCTTCCGTTATCAGCACGGAAATCGATAATCTTCTCAACAATATACATCGTCTTGCACAAACGGCGATGGTTTCACCGTCTGATGCGTTAAGCGATGAATTAGTCAGCCATGGCGAGCTGATGTCCTCACTACTGTTTACTGAAGTCTTACGTGAACGGCAGGCCGAGGCCGAGTGGTTTGACGCCCGCTGCGTGATGCGTACTAACGCGAACTTCGGCTGCGCCGAACCCGAGCTTGGCACACTGCACCACCAGGTGGAGACTCACCTGCGCCCTCGTCTTGAGCAAGCGATTATGGTGACTCAGGGATTTATCGGGCGTGATGCCGCAGGACACACCACAACGCTTGGACGCGGCGGTAGTGATTACACGGCTACGCTTCTCGGTGAGGCGCTTCACGCCACACGCGTTGACATCTGGACCGACGTCGCAGGGATCTACACCACCGACCCACGCATTGCGCCGCGGGCCAAACGAATCGACCATATCTCATTTTCCGAGGCCAGCGATATGGCCGCCTACGGTGCGAAGGTCCTCCACCCGGCTACGCTACTCCCGGCAATGCGTAAAAGCATTCCGGTCTTTGTTGGCTCAAGTAAGGATACTGCCGCCGGAGGTACGTTGGTGCACAACACCACCGATAATCCACCTCGCTATCGTGCGCTCGCCGTGCGTCGTAAACAGACGCTGTTGCGGTTACACAGTCTGGAGAAGCAACCTTCCTGCTCTTTCCTGGCGCAGTCCTTCGCCATTTTGGCTCGCCACGCTGTCACGGTGGATTTGGTTACAACCTCAGAGAATAGTATTGCGCTGGCGCTGGACGCCACTCATGCAACCTCAGGTGAAGACCATGTGCTGACCACCGCATTGTTTACCGCATTATCCTCCCACTGTCGTGTGGAAGTGGAAACCGGGCTGGCGTTGGTCACTTTGGTGGGGAATCAACTCACACAGGCTGCGGGAGTTTGCAAAGACGTTTTTGCCTGGCTTGAAGAGCATACGGTACGAATGATTTGCCATGGAGCATCGAACGACAACCTGTGCATCCTGTTACCGGCTGACGATGCAGACAGCGCGATTAGAGCATTACATTACCGGTTATTCGAATAATTCTTCTCTTATTCTGTCGCATCCAGTTTAAGCAATGATCATAAACAAGCAGAGCCCTGGTTTTATAACCGGGGCTCTTCATTCTGACCACCGCCCTCTCAACAGAGGGAGGATTTAGTTATGACGGTGATTGGTGTCACCACGACGGCAGCGTTTGTCATAATGACGTACCCACCAGTAACGGTCACTGATTTGTTCGTGTCCACCCACTCTGGCACCTGCTAACCAGAGAATACCGCCAACAAAAATACTGAGCACCGCACCATGTGCGAAAAACTGCGGCAGATTAAATTGCGGCAACTGGTTTAAAATTGAATAACCCACACCCACAACCATTACCACCAACCCTAAAGCCATGAGCACGTTACCGAGTAGCGAAGCGTTTTTGCGTTTCATGTGTCACCTCCGGAACTTTGGGTTGTTACAGGGAATACCCCTAATCCTTATGTGTAAAGTATAGACAACACTGCCGTTCGCAAGTGCGGGAGCGATCACAATTACAAACACTCATGCAACAAAACTTTACAAATAAGCCACTGAACATACTCATTTTCTAATAGTTCCTTTGTGCAATTATTCAGCTTTTGGCGATAAGCACGCAGTTTTTTGTCAAGCGCACCGTCAGACAGTAAACTACACGTCGTTTATCGAAACACTCAGGACAAAACACGTGGCGATTAAATTGATTGTCGGCCTGGCGAACCCCGGCGCAGAGTATGCGGCAACGCGACACAATGCAGGCGCATGGTATGTAGATCTACTGGCAGAGAGATTACGCGCCCCCCTGCGCGATGAGCCGAAATTCTTCGGTTACACCTCCCGAGTAACGCTTGAAGGTGAAGATGTCCGTCTGCTGGTACCGACCACATTTATGAACCTTAGCGGCAAGGCCGTCGGCGCGATGGCCAGTTTTTATCGTATCAACCCAGATGAAATTTTGGTCGCGCACGATGAATTAGATCTGCCTCCTGGCGTCGCCAAATTTAAGCTTGGCGGAGGTCATGGCGGACATAATGGCCTGAAAGACATCATTAGCAAATTAGGTAATAACCCCAACTTTCATCGTTTACGCGTTGGAATTGGCCATCCGGGCGATAAAAACAAAGTTGTCGGATTTGTTTTAGGCAAACCGCCTGTTTCAGAACAGAAGTTAATTGATGAAGCGATTGACGAAGCGGCACGTTGTACCGAGATTTTGTTCAAAGATGGCCTGACCAAAGCTACGAGCCGGTTACACACCTTTAAAGCGCAATAAGCAGTGATGTGCGGCATTTTTCTCGCGTGCTGTGTATAATAGGCAAAGTTATTTACATTTCTACAATCTGTTTTCCATAACAGGTTGAATATCAAAAGATTAAGGTGATTTAAACATGGGATTCAAATGCGGTATCGTCGGTTTGCCAAACGTAGGCAAATCCACCCTGTTCAACGCGCTCACAAAAGCGGGTATTGAAGCGGCAAACTTCCCGTTCTGTACTATCGAGCCGAACACCGGTGTTGTCCCGATGCCCGATCCGCGTCTGGATCAGCTGGCCGAAATCGTCAAACCACAGCGTATCCTGCCTACCACGATGGAATTCGTCGACATTGCAGGTCTGGTAAAAGGCGCGTCCAAAGGTGAAGGTCTGGGTAACCAGTTTCTGACGAACATCCGTGAAACCGAAGCTATCGGCCACGTGGTGCGTTGCTTTGAAAACGACAACATCATCCACGTTAATAACAAAGTGGATCCGGCTGATGACATCGAGGTTATCAATACCGAACTGGCGCTGTCTGACCTGGATACCTGTGAGCGTGCTATCCATCGTGTGCAGAAGAAGGCCAAAGGCGGTGACAAAGACGCTAAAGCGGAACTGGCTGCGCTGGAAAAATGCCTGCCACAGCTGGAAAACGCCGGCATGCTGCGCGCGCTGAAAACGCTGACTGACGAAGACAAAGCGGCCATCAAATACCTGAGCTTCCTGACCCTGAAGCCAACCATGTATATCGCTAACGTCAACGAAGACGGTTTTGAGAACAACCCGTACCTCGACAAAGTGCGCGAAATCGCGGCTGCCGAAGGTTCTGTTGTGGTTGCCGTTTGCGCTGCCGTTGAAGCTGACATCGCAGAACTCGATGATGCTGATCGTGAAGAATTCATGGCTGAAATGGGTCTGGAAGAGCCAGGCCTGAACCGCGTTATCCGTGCTGGTTACGAATTGCTGAACCTGCAGACCTACTTCACCGCTGGCGTGAAAGAAGTCCGTGCATGGACCATTCCTGTCGGTGCCACGGCTCCGCAGGCAGCAGGTAAAATCCATACCGACTTCGAGAAAGGCTTTATCCGCGCACAAACCATAGCGTTTGAAGATTTCATCACCTATAAAGGTGAGCAAGGTGCGAAAGAAGCTGGGAAAATGCGTGCCGAAGGTAAGGACTATATCGTCAAAGATGGCGATATCATGAACTTCCTGTTCAACGTCTAAATAAAATTTGTTGTCTCATGAGATCTCAACACATCTCATAAGAATCGCAAAAAGCTAAAAAATCCACGCAATTGCGTGGATTTTTTATTTCGTAATGTCTCAACTCATCTCGTCACAACACCGTCAAAAATGAGTACATATTGACACTGGCTCCTTCGTGAAGCACACCGTCCTACAGTTTCTCCAGAATTAAACACGCTTCACGATTAAGCGTAATGAACTCCTGCCAGCTATATTGCTGTTGGTAGTTAAGCTGATACTGCTTCTCTACCTGGCAAATAAGCGGACGTGTTTCATAAATCGCACACAGCTTTGTCTCCATCTGATAGTGCTGACAAATGCCATCACCGCGATCTAGAAATTGCGTTTCACTGGCGCGATCGACGTGGCGGCAACAAGCGCCGCACTGGTTACAGGGAAACGCGGGCGTTAGCGTCATAGCTTACTTAACCAGCTACGCACAGAGCGGGTATTCCCTGATTCAAACGGTAGCGTAATATTACGGCGCTCAACCTCTGCACGCAGCAACAAACCGCGCTCAATTTCACTATTCACCGCGTTAAGATGCAGCGAGAAACGCGATAACGCAGACGTATCAATAGCAAACTCTAACGCCGAAAGCTCCAGTAGATAACGATCGAGTTCAACATTCACCTGCTGATAATACTCTAGTGCTTTTTGATACTTATCTTTAAACGTATCCAGAAACGCCCAGACCTTTTTCATCAATGCGCTGTGTTCCAGGAAGTAGTTCATTACCAGCGTCAGAATACCTGTCGCCAGCGCACCGCAGAACGCGGCCAGTTCCGGACCAAAAGGAAAGACGAGCATCTTGGCTAAAGCATCATTAACCACCACTCCAGCAGCCACGGCCACACCTGCAGCCACCAGCTTGCTCACCGCTTTAGCTAGCAGCCCCGGCGTTAACCCCTCAGGGTTAAAGACCATAACTTTAAAGGCCTGTACCAAATTGTTCCACATCTCACGAATCAGGCGCACCATCATCTTCTTAGTCGTAAAGAAGATATTGAAGAGCGTCGTCGTAATGCTGGAGAGCACGCCACCGATGGCACCGTCTTTAAAGGACGTCAGGAAAGTGCTGAATTTACC
The DNA here is from genome assembly GCF_030333885.1 of Citrobacter sp. Cf132. NCBI lineage: Bacteria > Pseudomonadati > Pseudomonadota > Gammaproteobacteria > Enterobacterales > Enterobacteriaceae > Citrobacter > Citrobacter sp. Cf132. The sequence continues at coordinate 738,506 of NZ_JAOWFA010000057.1, read as the reverse complement.
CTGCACTCGCTGCCAGACTGCGCGTAATGCCTCCGCCGCATCTTGCAGGAAGTCTCCGGCATCGAATGAACGACGATGCTTCTCAAACATCACGGGAATACGCTCGCGGAACTCAAACCAGGTCTCTGCCAGAACCAGCCCCAACATCTGCCGCGTTCCCATGCGAAATGCATTGTTCATTGTGGCGGTGGCGACATTCTTCGCAAACTTGCTGCTGGTGTAATATTCCCCATTGATCGTACTGTTGTATTTTGCCCGCGCCTTTTTGTCGGCCTCTTTCATCCGTTCAAAATCGGCGGCGGCTTTATTTTCCAGCTTATTCAGTTGTTTTTGCTCTTGCTCGGAAAGCGTTGGCTGGCTGCGCAAACGGGCAATTTCCTGCGTGGTCACAGCATGCTGTTCTTGTAGCGTTTGCACGAAGGCATCCATCGTTTTCGCCTTCTTCGCCTTATTCAGCGACTCATTCGTGAAGGTCAGATTTGATGAATCATTAGCCAGATCGGCACCATCGCATTCGGCAAGGATACGCCCTGGATCGTTGTGAATTTCATGGGCGGCAATAATATGGTCGAGGTTCTTTTTATCATTAGCCGCAAATTTCTCACCGGTGTAGGTATCGGTCAACGTACCGGCCTCGTGCGCCTTTTTTCCCGCCCGGTTGGTGGCAATGTAGTTTTCGTGGCTATGGTAATGATGAGAATCATACCCTTCACGTTGCTCGTACCGTTGACGCTCAGCATCGGTAGCATACACTCCCTCGCGAGCGTTATGAATGGTATTCACATCGCCGCCGTGTTTATCCTCCAGCAAGAGAAAATCCAACCCAAAAGAGGTGGTCAGACTCTTGACCACCGTCTGATGTAACTCTTCACCCCAGTCAAACCTGGCTGTGTTCATTGTGCTCGCCCATAGCAATGCCGGGCAGATTCGCCCGGCGAGTCGATTAAATACGAGAAGAAAATGCGTCAAACTCAGAAGCAGAAGCCGCCAGTTTTTCGTCCAGAATCTCTTTGTTCAGCAGGTTCATACCATTGCTGTCGGTCTGCAGTTGGATCACCCCATCTTCGATAATGGCTTCACCGTTTTCCTGCGTCACCGGCTTGAACAGCGGCGTGGTGATCACGTCGGTCATGATGGCGGCTAATTCATAACCATGGTCGATAATCGCCATGATCTCTTCCGACTCACTAATCTCGGTAGTGATATTCTTCTCATGACGTTCAACAATGATGGCGTGCATCGCTTTCAGCGGCTCAAAGTAATGCTGAATAAAGACGCTATGCATACGGGTTATTGATTCATAAATGCTATTTACATACTGCTGCACCTTCGTCAGCTGCGCTTCAGCCGCATTCATTTTTTCCACCGCCGCGGTCACTTCACGGGAGCTTTGATAAGCATTGTTAAGCGCCTTTTCGGCATGGCTATCGTAAGCCCAGCCCGCAATAGCAATCAGCGGAGCCACCACTGCACCGCCAAGCACCATCGCGCCGCCCGCCATCCCCCAACCACCTGCGGCCAGGGAACCACCACCAATCGCCGCCATTGTGGCGTTATACGCCGCCGCACCAGACAGGGCGGCGATCGGCGTACCGGTAGAAGCTGCGGCAAACGCCATCACGCCGCTGTACACGGCAAAACCAGCGGCAGCACCAGAAACCCCGGCTCCGACGACCGTCGTCAGGTATTCCGTGGCGGAAATCGCCAGGTTCTGAATTTTATTGATGTTATGCTGTGGTACCTTCAGACGAAGATCTTTATGCCCATCTTTCGCCATACGCGCCAGCAGTTCGTCGGCAATCGTTTTAAACTCATTGAAATCTTTACCGATTTCCAGCTCTTTTTCACCCAGTTCGGCCAGTTTTTTCGACGTTGTTTCATTTGCCAGATCAAAGCTCTCTTTATGCTTATCAAAGCGACGCTGCGCGCGATCTAATACATCATCAGCTTCCGATTTTTTCTGATAGCCATCATAAGCTTTTTTGCCGCCAAACGCCGTTGCCGCTGCCGCGACGCCCAGAATAATGAATGGTAATGCCATAGATAATAATCTCCTGTGCAATAAGTCGTTGTTACCCGCTACGCATCACATTCCTGAACAGGAACTGAGTCGCGATCGCCAGTGATGTAGTTATGCAGTAAGTTGATGACCGTTTTTTTCAACCATTCTGGTTCCAGAATTTCTATATTCGGTAACCAGAATAGAATTAGTGGAATAATTTGATTCTCATGTGCTGCCTTGCAAAGCAAAGTCACGCCATCATTCTCTTCGCGAATCAATTCTTGCTGAGGCAGTAAGTCTCGTCTTAAGAAGTAGCCAGCAATACTGTGTTTAATACGCACCCGCACCTCAAACGTCTCTTCACTCACCCAAGGATCGCGATGCTCATCAATTAATGACAGTGTGGGTGTATCGACAGCAAAATGCTCTTTCCGGATATCCAACCACCGAATTTTACTTAACGAAAAAGACTTTAGTTTCCCGTCCTCAGTCGCCTGCAGATACCAAATATTTTTCTGGTTAGCTAATTTATAAGGATGAACGGTGCGCGTTTTGTCTTTATATAAAATATGACAGACGCTGTTTTTCTGAATCGCTTTTTCTAATAAGTTAAAATACTTTCGCAAATCATTTCTGACTGAATGCTCAGGACGACCAAACTGAACTCTAACATGCTGTTCTGCAGCTCTTTTCTCTAAGCTAAGCCAAAAATCCTCATCTCTGTCAGGAAAAACCGCGTCGGCGTCCAGCAGCTTTGCCAGTGGATCATGAAGGGCATAGGCGCTATTATTCTGCGCTCGAATCGGTATCAATCGATACTCTCCGCCACCACACCCCTCAATAAAGGAGGAAAGCATATTAAGATCACGATAGACCGTTCGTTCAGTGATATTAAATTTCTTCATCAACTGATAGCGATTCACAACGCCACAAGTTTGTAGCTCTATTAGGATATCGACTAAACGTTCTGCTGAGCAACTCCTTGCTGAATCAGCCATAAGCACCTACTTTTCTGTTTTCCTGACATGAATTATATATAAAATGCTGACATATCCTGTCAGTGTATCGGCACGTTGATCATTTTTTTTAGAGAAATCGGCAATTTATTTGACCGTTAGTCGCATTGGGCAATTTTTAGGGGCAAAAAGCTCTCCTCGTCAAGAGTAACTACCAGAGATATACAGCCAAAAGACCGCCTGCATACATACTCAACAAACTGGCTAACGGCTATCTCTTCCACTAAGCCAAATTTACAATGTGTTGATACGTTAACATTAATAAATAACGGTTATTTTATTGAAACCCAAAATTTCGGCGAGCGTTTAATACACGACCCAACTTTGAGCCTTGTGCGCTAAACAGTGACTTAACAGTACCTCCACGTTTCAGCTTTGTAACATCCACCAGCAAATTGGCGATTCCCTCCACATAATGCACTCATTCCTCAGGTTGATGAAAGGAAGCGATTTGGTTAATCATATTGAGGCGCGCGGAAGCCAGGGGCTGTCTACCCGCACGGTATCGCGGTGATCGAGCCCCTGGATAAGATGCAGTGCACTGAGACGGCCAATTTCATAATGCGGCAGCTGTACTGTGGATAGCGGCGGCAAAAACAGCTCGCCGGTGCCTACCATGTTGTCATAGCCCAGTACGGCAACATCCTGCGGAATGCGCAGCCCTCGCCCCAGCAAGACCTGGTAGATAACAAAAGCCACGCGGTCGTTACCGCATACCACCGCATCAAACATCGGACGCGTGCCACTCAGGTAATGCCCGGCAATCTCCGCCGCATCAATATGGTGACTCTCGCCCGCCGGAAGATAGTGGTGGAACATGGCATCAGGGTCTACGCCCGCTTCACGACAGGCGCGCTCCATTCCCGCCCGGCGGCGATCGGTGGCCACAATCCCTTTTGGCAGGTGTATGCACAGCAGCCGACGATAGCCTGCGGCCAACAGCGCTTTCACGCCAAGATATTGCCCTTGCTCATCATCAGGAATATAGGTGGGAAAAGGGCCACTGATGCTTTCGCAGTTCGCCAGCACGCAGCGATACTTATGCAGCTTTTCCGGCACCGGAACCTGACGCAGCCCCATCGCGGTGTAGATAATGCCGTCAGGGCGATGCGCCAGCAGCAGATCCACCATTTTCTCTGGCTGGTCATTGCTGAACATATTCACCACAAAGCTATTCCAACCGTGCGCCCGCGCGGTCTCTTCGATAGAGAGCGTTATCTCCACGGAAAACGGCGTGGTCATGGTGTCCAGCGCTAACACCCCGATAGTGTTAGCCGTGGTTTTCGCGCCACGAATTTTTTTCGCGGAGAGATCGGAGACATACCCCAGCGCATCTACCGCTTCCATCACCTTTTTATAGGTTTCTGGCCGCAGTCGTTCGGGCTCGTTAATCGCTCGCGATACGGTCATTAACGAGACGTTAGCCCGTTGCGCCACATCCTTTAAAGATGCCATACCCTCTCCTTTGACGGCGTTCACCCTTCCGGGTCTGAAAATGCGATCTTGATAACACTCGCAAAATGTTAACGTTAACTTTTGTGATTAACATCGATATTACCATCAATTCCGCGAGAAAACCGAGAATGTTAACGTTATCTTTTGCTCAATTCACTGACAGGGACAAGCAAATGACAGCATTACTCGCCGCGGCCAACGAGGCCCTAAACCAGCAAAAAGATCGTATCAATCCGCGCTGGTATCCGCGCTATCACCTCGCCCCTCCGGCGGGCTGGATGAATGACCCTAACGGCCTGTCCTGGTTCGATGGTTACTACCATGCGTTCTATCAGCACTATCCGTGGCAACCGGTCTGGGGGCCAATGCACTGGGGCCATGCGCGCAGCCGCGACATGGTGAACTGGGAGCACTTGCCGATAGCACTGGCGCCAGAAGGACCAGAAGATAAAGACGGCTGTTTTTCCGGTTCAGCGGTGGTTGACGGCAATAAACTGGCCCTGATCTACACCGGGCACAAATTCGACGGCGAAGCGAAAGAGGAAAACCTGTATCAGGTACAGTGCCTGGCTACCAGCACCGACGGGATTCACTTTGAACGCCAGGGCATGATTCTGAATACCCCGCGAGGCGTACACCATTTTCGCGATCCGAAAGTCTGGCAAGAGGGAGACAGCTGGTACATGGCGGTGGGTGCCCGGGTCGATGACGTGGGCGAAGTACAGCTCTATCGCTCGCAGGATCTGCAGCACTGGCAGTTTGCCAGTACGCTCGCCCAGGCCGATGACGGCATGGGCTACATGTGGGAGTGTCCGGACCTCTTCCCACTGAACGATAAACTCGTCTTAATGTTCTCGCCGCAGGGCATCGCCGCGGACGGATACGATTACCGTAACCTGTTCCAGAGCGGCTATATGGTCGGCGAATGGCAGGATAACCATCAGTTCCACGTTACCCAACCCTTCCAGGAGATGGATCACGGGCATGATTTTTACGCCCCTCAGTCATTTATCACTCCGGACGGTCGCCGCGTGGTGATCGGTTGGCTATCCATGTGGGAGTCGCCGATGCCAGAACAGGCCGACGGCTGGGCTGGCATGCTTACTCTTCCCCGGGAAGTGACGCTCGATGCAGATCTGCGGCTGCGCATGAACCCGGTCAAAGAGCTGGAGGCATTACGCGGTCAGCTTCATGTCTGGCCGGTCAGTGACCTGAACAATCGCACCCTGATGGTAGAAGAAAAGGCGCATGCTCTCGAGGTCGAACTGAGCCTCGATATCGCCCGCAGCCATGCTGAACAGTATGGCATCGCGCTGGGTGACGGGCTGCGCGTCTTCGTCGATACCCAGGCACAGCGTCTGGTGCTTGAACGCCGCTATCCGCAACACGGCCTGTCGGGCTGCCGTAGCATACCGCTGCCCGCCAATGATGTGCTGGACCTACATCTATTTATCGATAGTTCGTCGGTAGAGGTCTTTGTTAATCACGGCGAGTACACCCTCAGCAGCCGTATTTATCCTGAACCGGACGATCGCCAACTGACCTTATTTAGCCAGAACGGACACGCCATTTTTAATAACGGGCATGCCTGGCCGCTCGCCGCCAATTAACCACCCGTCTCACTGCTTTGGGGAAAAATAATGACAATCTGGACGCTTGGAGATGCCGTGGTGGATTTGCTACCGCGCGACAATATGCAGTTTGAAGCCTGTGCGGGAGGCGCGCCCTTCAATGTGGCCATCGGCGTCGCCCGCCTCGGCCATGACAGCGGCTTTATCGGCCGTGTGGGCAATGACACTTTTGGCCGCTTTCTGCATCAGACGCTGGTAACAGCGCAGGTGGATACAGGAAGTCTGGAGTTTGATGCACAACAGCACACCAGTACCGTACTGGTTTCACTAGCTCCCAACGGTGAGCGGCAGTTTGAGTTTTTGGTTAATCCGTCTGCCGATCAATTTCTCAGCCCGGCGAGCCTGCCCGACTTTGGTGCCGACATTCTGCACTTCTGCTCGCTGGCGCTGGTTGCCCCTGAGTGCCGCGCCACCCTCACCCTGGCAATAGACGCATTGCGACAGGCCGGCGGTACGCTGAGCTTTGACATCAATCTGCGTCCGCAGATGTGGAGCAACGAGACGCAGATGTTTGACCTTGTCAGCGAGTTTGCCCGGCAGAGCGACATTCTGAAGATGTCGGAAGAAGAGCTGCTGTGGCTAACACAAACTGACTGTCTCAGTAGCGCCTGCGAATGTCTGGCTGATTTTCCCGCGCGCCTGAAAGTCATAACCCGCGGTGCCGACGGCGCTATCGTTTTCTGGCAGAACAACAGGCTGACTTTAAGCGGCTATCTCGTCGACAGCATCGATACCACCGGCGCCGGTGACGCTTTTATGGCCGGGCTGCTGGCGGCACTCGCCGGAGAAGGCTGGCCCACATCGACGTCAACGCTACTTCCGCTTATCGAGCAGGCCAGCGCTTGTGGTGCTCTGGCGACCACCCGGCGTGGCGCGCTAAGCGCGTTTCCCGACAGCCAACACCTGAGCAGCTTTATTCAGTCACAACCGTCGCTACGGAGAACGATTACCCCGTAATAAAGCGCACTGTTATGTCGTATTAGAAAGACCTTACAATGACCTGATCTGGATTGGAAAAATCATGAAGATAAATATGCCGTTCAGTAATGATAAATATCGATACTCATCCGGGTATCTGCTCTTTTTCTTTGCCGCCTGGTCGTTGTGGTGGTCTTTTTATGCAATATGGCTAAAAAATAAACTTGGCCTGTCCGGAACGGAGCTGGGAATGCTGTATGCCGTAAACCAGTTTTTCAGCATGCTGTTTATGCTGGGCTACGGTTTTATGCAGGATAAGCTCGGTACCCGCAAACCCCTTATCTGGATGATGGGGACTGTCATCACGCTCAGCGGTCCGTTCCTGATTTATGTTTATGAACCGCTGCTGGTCTCCAACTTCAAGCTTGGCATGGTGCTAGGCGCCATTTTCTTTGGCCTTGGCTATCTCGCCGGTTGCGGTCTGGTGGAAAGCTTCGTCGAGAAAGTGAGCCGCAAATTCAACTTTGAATTCGGCACCGCCCGCTTGTGGGGATCGCTTGGCTACGCCGCAGGGACTTTTGTTGGCGGTATCTTCTTCAGCATCAACCCACACATTAACTTCTGGTGCGTGTCGGTCATGGGGGTGTTATTCCTGGTGATTAACGTGGTGTTCAAAACCGACGCACCGGCCCCGGCATCCGCGGATACACGTTCGCCCGAGCCAGACGCGCTGACCCGAAAGGATTTTCTCACCATCTTTAAAGATTCGCAGTTCTGGTTTTTCGTTATCTTTGTCGTCGGCACCTGGTCGTTCTATAGCATCTACGATCAGCAGATGTTCCCGGTGTTTTACGCCAGCTTATTTGACGATCCCGAACTGGCACCACGCGTATACGGCTACCTCAACTCGGTACAAGTCTTTATGGAGGCCGTCGGTATGGCGCTGGTTCCGTTCCTGATTAACCGCATCGGGCCTAAATCCGCATTGCTGCTGGGTGGAACAATCATGACCTGTCGAATCCTGGGTTCAGCACTGTTCACCGATATATATATTATCTCCTTGATTAAAATGCTCCATGCGCTGGAGGTCCCACTGTTTGTTATTTCAGTGTTTAAATTCAGCGTAGCGAATTTTGATAAGCGCCTGTCGTCAACGATATATCTTATTGGCTTCAATATTGCCAGTTCCATTGGCATCATCGTGCTGTCGCTGCCTGTCGGTAAGTTGTTTGATAAAGTGGGCTATCAGGAAATCTTCCTGATTATGGCGAGCATCGTGGTAATAACACTAATATTTGGCTACTTCTCGCTGAGTAAAAAGCATCATCAGCAGAAGGGTATCAATGAACTGGTGACTGAGTAGCGAAGTTTTATTAATATCGCGACAGGGCCATTAGCCCTGTCGTCCCCCTTCAACAGTAAGTACGAACTGTCGATTTACTCAGGCATGTTCCAGCCAGTTGCGGAATATTTGCGCTCGCAGTATTCCCTGAAAATCAATCAGCCCAGAACAACCAAGCTTCTTGATCAGATTCTGCCGGGCCTGGTAAATCGTTTTTAAGTGTAGATTTAACAATGCGGATATCTCAAAAATAGTTCGACCTTCTCCTAACTGCGTTAAAATATATTTATCTCTCGCGGTTAATGAGATATTTGAATCCGATTGATTCTCGTGATTACCACCAGCACGAGTAATATCAACAATAAATTGTTTGATTGAGGCAACTCCGATATCTACTGGTAGTCTGTAAAGCGAAACATCATTAAGATACTGATACAAATGACCATCAATCAGCAATACCAGACGATGCGTTTTCAGATTGTAATTTTGCTTTTTTACCGCCTCAAAGTGATTCGCGGTAAAGAATACAAGTCGCGCATTGTCATCTTCAAAAATGATATCTGCAAGAATATTCATTAACCCTTGCCTGACAAAAATATCATCAATCCATAACTCTGCGTTTAGAGTATGTTCCTGAACGATGTTCATCATTATGGCCTCAATGAAAAATCATAATTGATTTAGAGGGGTGCTATGTATAGTCTTAATTCAAAAAATGCTTAGCATAAGGGCTTTCAGCATATAACAAGGGTACTGTACATATTTTGTTAATATGAAGACTTATTAAACGTCGTCAGCTGTGTAGCGCAACACTATTTCCAGGGTTTTTCTGATAACATCTGCCTGGACAACGTCAACAGTTGACTCCAGAGAACCAATCAGGCTTAAAATGATGTTTTTATTATTAACATTATCACCTGCCAGAATTACATTTGTTACCGCCTGCCCCAATACCACAGACTCATCTGCTAATAGCTCACCTGCATTATGGAAGTAACTTGATAAAGCTTTATCCGTCATTACGTTGTGGACATTAATTTCATGGAGCATGGTAACCTCGCTTGTATAGTCTGGAAGATTATCTTTAATGTAATTTAGGGTTTTTGCTGGCACTGAATGCACTCTCATCTCTGGTTTTATCCGGTTTTCTGCTTATTTTCTCCGGATTAATGTTTGTAAAATCATTGATAACGCTGTCAATTAATTGCTTGCGTGTGCCATCTATTTCACTGGCCTGCATAAGTCGCAATTGCTTAATCACTGCAGCTAACGAAACGTCTCTATGCATTCGCAGAATTTCTAGCACAGCCAAACCTGTAATTTCATGTTTCAAGCGTTCACTATCAGTTTTCTTCATAACGCCTTCACTACTTACCCCTATCATATAAGGGGTTTATTTTATTCAAAGAGCAGACCAATTAACGCATTGTAATGTTTTTGTTCTTTCTCCCCTGATGCTTTTTCAAGACGACACAAAAGCTTAGTGCAAAGTGATTTGCGGTTCAGATTACGTCCATCTTTGAGTATCTCAGTGACGATTTCTCCCAATGTTTCCTGTTGAGTTGGCAGATGCGCCTTTGCAAAGTAACGAGAAATCGCGCTTGCAGTATCAGTGCGAACGTTATGCTGCTGCATGTCATGCTCCTGTATCAAAATGCTGGTGAATATTAAGTTTTATAACAGTAGCAAAGTTGTACCAAAAATGTGTACAACAAGATTAATTTGTTTTTACCAAAATGTGCTAAATGATACAAATCAATTAGTTATAATTGTATCGATTGATATAAACATTAGGATCACTGTACAAACCACGTCGTAACATGGCTAAGTTTCATCTTAATCAGACCGTTCAATTGTGAAATTAAAGTTAGAATAATGTATTAAAATCAGGACATAACCTGGGTTGTCTGATACTGTCATATATCTTCCTCTCCCTTATTCCCGGACTGTCCATGCTCACGACCATTATTTACCGCAGCCATCTACGTGATGACGCCCCCCTCAAAGCGCTTGAGGATATGGTGACAGCCGCAAATATCAAAAACAGGCGATCTGATGTTACGGGAATCTTACTCTTTAACGGTCACCACTTTTTCCAACTGCTTGAAGGCCCTGAGGAGCAGGTAAAAGAGATTTATTGTTGTATTTGTAACGATCCACGGCACCACAATATCGTTGAGCTGATGTGTGATTACGCTCCTGCGAGAAGATTCGGAAAAGTGGGAATGGAGTTATTTGATCTACAAAAACATGAACGCAATGACGTTCTGCAAGCTGTGCTGAATAAGGGAACATCAAAATTTCAGCTCACCTATGATGACAGGGCGTTACAGTTTTTCCGCACATTTGTCCTTGCGACGGAAAAATCGAGCTATTTTGAAATACCAGCGCCGGATTGCTGGAGTTTTATTGCCAACAACTCTTGTACTCTCCTGGATGAAAACACACTCCCATCCGATATAGATTTCAGCTTTGCTTTTCAACCAATTATCGATCCTATGTCGCAACGCGTCATTGCTCTGGAAGCACTTATTCGTGGTAGAGACGGTGAAACGCCCGCAACTTATTTTGACAACTTAAATCCTGAGGAACTGTATACCGCGGATCTGCAGAGCAAAAAGACTGCTTTTGCAATGGCAAGCGCGCTGGGACTTAACGACAAAATGCTGTCAGTCAATCTGCTCCCCATGACCCTGGTAAACAAACCCAATGCAGTCAGCTTTCTTATAAACGAAATCGCTGCGCACGGGCTAGTGCCTGAACAAATCATTGTAGAGTTTACCGAAAGTGAAGTTATTTCTCGCTTTGATACGTTCGCGCAGGCCGTGAAGTCACTCAAGGCTGCGGGGATCTGTGTGGCGATAGACCATTTTGGGGCAGGTTTTGCCGGGCTTCAGCTTCTGTCTCGTTTTCAACCCGACCGAATTAAGATAAGCCGCGAGCTGATCACGGATGTGCATAAAAGTGGACCGCGGCAGGCTATCATTCAGGCAATTATCAAATGCTGCGCGTCACTGGAAATTATGATTTCCGCAGTCGGCGTTGAAAAACCCGAAGAGTGGATGTGGCTTGAATCCGCGGGCATTGAAATCTTCCAGGGTAACCTTTTTGCACAAGCCTGCCTGAATGGTATTCCATCTGTTGCATGGCCAGAGAAAAATGATTTCTCAGCGTCAAAATAACTAACGCATTGTTATAAATAAACAATCACCACAACCGCCCTCATGCTGAACATAAAAAAACAGCATTTACTCCTTGCATGATAGTAAAGTAAATCTTAATTTTGCTAGAATCTTATATATGTTTTGTACAATTTGATGAATGTTGTACAAAGTAGCAGGAACCGCATATCGGTGACGGAGAATCAGGAGTGTCCGGGGGAACTATGGCTTATTACAGCATTGGGGATGTCGCAGAACGTTGCGGGATAAATCCTGTCACCCTTCGGGCATGGCAACGACGTTACGGTTTACTCAAACCTCAACGCAGTGAAGGTGGCCACCGACTCTTTGATGAAGAAGATATTCAGCGTATTGAAGAAATAAAACGTTGGATTAGCAATGGCATACCTGTTGGTAAAGTTAAGGCATTGCTGGAAACCAGTACCCGTCAAGCTGACGACGACTGGAATCAATTACAAGAAGAGATGATGAGCATTCTTCGCATGGCACATCCACCGAAGCTGCGAGCCAAAATTACCGCACTCGGTCGCGTTCACCCCGTAGATGCGCTGATTGATCACGTTTATCTTCCCGTACGTCAACGGCTGATACTTGACCATAATACATCCCGCATAATGAACAGCATGCTTGATGGCGCATTGATTGAATATGTTGCAACACTGCTGTCTGAAACGCGGCGCAAGTCAGGAAAGGATGCTCTCCTGCTGGCCTGGGATGTTGAAGACAGAACCCGTCTGTGGCTCGAAGCCTGGCGTTTATCGCAATCTGGTTGGCATATTGCCGTTCTGGCTGAACCCATTGAATCGCCAAGACCTGAACTTTTCCCTGGGCAAACGCTTTTTGTCTGGACCGGTATCGCGCCAACCCGCAGACAAAATGAACTGCTACAACACTGGAATGAGCAAGGTTATAAGGTCATTTTCCACAGCCCGTAGCCAATACGTAATACGTGTAAGATAAATCATACGACTCTCATTTTTTGGGTGGTTATTTTGAGTACCATCCAAGGAATATGTTGCCCCCTATTCTCCTGACTTAACACCCGCCATAGCATAAAAACAAAACAACATACTCACCCGTTGGTATTATTTTTTTGTCGACGACATCACCTTTTTCCTAAGTAAAATTCATTAGATCAACTGGCGTACACCTAATACTTATTCTAGGGTTAAATTATGTCTTCTTGTGCCACATTATTGTTTTTCTAAAGTAATAAATGTGGTTATTTGAAAAAGGTAAAGGATATGGCTCTAGTCTTAGACAAACGCTTAATTCTTTGTTGCTGCGCCTTTTCCATTATCTCTGTGGCAAATGCAGCAACCGTTAACGGAACATTTCAGGTGCTGATGACGATTCAAAAGGCCTGTACCGTGACTGCGGGTTCGGCTTCAAATATCACACTTGGTCCGGTGAATACCACGGCGACAAATACCAGTGCAAGCAACACTATTTCAATTAATTGCTCAAAAACCACGCCCTATTTTATCGGGCTGGCGCCGTCGGCCGCTAATGGAGGGACGACGACGGGCTCGGGCGCAATGTCCTCTGTGGCTAACGCTGCTACCAATACCGATAAAGTGCCCTATCAGCTAAATCGCACGTCAGCAACAGGTCCGGTATGGGGAAATACCGCCACCGACACCGCACCTGGGAATGGCGTAGCAGCGACAGGGACCGGCCTGGTGCAAACTTTTACTGTTTATGCCACCGCACCGAGCGCCAACTTCACTCCTGACGACTATGCCGACACGGTAACGGTTAACGTTAACTACTAACTTCAGGAAGCTATATGAGAGTAAAACTGCCTGTTAAGCAGTGTGCCTGCGCATGCCTGTTAGGGATGGTTGCGAGCGCCAACCTTGCCACTGCCAGTGGGCTGCAAATAGCCCCGGTCACGTTAACGTTGCAAGCGACGCAAAATGCCGATGGTATCTGGTTGAGTAACGCGGGTGAGAATGTGCTCAATGCCCAGGTTCGGGTTTTTCGCTGGAGTCAAAGTGCTTATGACAACAAACTTTCCCCCTCTCAGGGGCTGGTGATAAGCCCGCCGATGTTGGCATTAGCCCCTGGAGAACGTCAGTTGATTCGAGTTATTCGCACAAGCCCTCCCTCGGCACATGCCGAAGACGCTTATCGTTTGTCGATAGATGAGTTACCTCCTGCAAAAGTAGAAAAAAATAAGCTTCAGTTTGTGCTGCATTATTCCGTTCCCGTTTTCATTCAACCAACATCAGCGGCACAAACGCAGGCAAAACTGCAATGGAAATTACAACAACTGGATGGCAAAAAATTCATTGAAGTCAGTAATCAGGGAAATGGGCATGCACAGTTATCTGCTGCAACATTTATAAGCCCTGACGGTACTAAAAAAGTCATTACACCCGGACTATTAGGCTACGTTTTACCAGGCTCAACAATGCGCTGGATAGTCTCCCCGTCGGCCAGTAATAATCATTATGGCGGGAAAATTGAAGTCACAATCAATGGCCAAAAAACAGTACAAGATCTGTAACAGATTCTGGCTTCTGGTGAAATATTGCTTTCTCAATGGAGTATTAATATCGGGAATGGTTTGCGCACAAACGCTGAATAATAACCAGAGTGAGAATGGCGTTATTAATAGCACCTCACAAATTACGGGAGTCGATTTGTATCTCGATGTCACCTTAAATGGGAATCCCGTTGGGCTGGTACATTTTGGCTACGATAATGGAAAGCTTTATGCGGGAGCTAATACCCTGAGTAAAATGGGCTTTCGCTTTGCTCCAGACGCCACTAACGCCGTCTGCCTGAACGATATCCCCCAGTTAACCATTGACTACAACGTTCAGTTGCAAACGCTCTCGCTTACTGCGCCACTTAGTTCACTCGAACTTGCAACCACGCAGCTTAACTCGCCTATCGAAACCGCGCCAACGGCGACAACATCACGCGGAGCGCTGCTCAATTATGATATCTATACCCAGCAGGGGGATGAGAGCGTAATAAATACCTTCAGTGAACTTCGCGCCTTCAATGCTGCCGGCGTGCTCAGCACCACCCAGTTGACGCAGTACTCCACCGAGGAATACGCCGATAACAGTTTTGAGCGCCTTGATACCAACTGGCGTACCTCATTTCCTGATACGATGTTGGCGTTAACCGTTGGCGATACCCTGACAAGCTCACTCATCTGGTCCCGACCAACGCGTATCGGCGGCATTCAGATAGGCACCGATTTTGGTTTACAGCCCTATATGCCAACCACCCCGCTCCCTGCATATCTGGGATCCGCGACGTTGCCATCAAACGTTGAGCTGTACGTGGACGGTGTCAGGTACTACAACGGAGAAGTCCCCGCAGGTAGTTTTCAGATCAACACCATGCCTAACATCAGCGGCGCGGGAACGGGTCAGGTGATGATGACAGATGCGTTGGGCAGAACGAGCGTACAAAATTTTTCGTTCTACAACGATCAACAACTCCTGCGGGAAGGATTAACCGCCTGGTCGGCAGAATTGGGCACGGTACGCGAAAATTATGGTTATTCCTCTTTTGACTATGCCAGCGCACCGGTATTGAGCGCTACGTGGCGTCGCGGGTTTAGCAATACGTTGACCGCCGGGGCTCACGCAGAAACCAGCGACGGACTAATTAACGCAGGCTTCAGTAACGACTGGATCCCGGGAACCCGCAGCGGCACATTTTCGACATCACTTGCCGCAAGTAGCGATTCAGGGCAGAACGGATTTCTGTATAGCTTTGGTTATCGTTGGTCCGGCGGACGGTTTAATTTCAGTACCAGTACCACGGCAACTTCTGGCGATTACCGCGATGTCGCCACCCATTATGGTGAGCCGCCCCCAACGCTTAACAGCAACACGGTCATTGGCTATTCGCTGGAATCTGCCGGAAATGTCAGCCTGAGTTACCTGCAGTTTCGTTATCCACACGAAAATGCGGTGCGCTACGCCAACGTCAGCTGGTTCAAATCCGTTACAGACAACATCTCACTGAATGCCGGATTCAACCAGAACATTGACGATAACCGCGATCGCAGTCTCTATCTGATGGTAACGATTACCACTGATAACAATCTGAGCGCCAGCAGCACGCTACAACGCACCAACGATGAAACCGGCTATCAGCTCAACGCCAGCAAGACGCCGCCTGCCGATGGCGGTTGGGGCTGGAATCTGGCCGCCAGTCAGCAGGCTTCCCGACAAAGTGGCCAGGGAGAAGTAGGATATCTGGGGCGTTATGGTAAAGCGTACGCGGGATTCAGCCGTTTACCAGATAACCATTACGGCTACGCAGGCGCAACCGGATCGCTGGTGACCATGGGAGGCGGCTTGTTTGCAGCAAGGGAAATCAACAATGGTTTTGCCGTCGTCTCAACTGACGGCGTGCCTGATGTTCCAGTCAAACTGCAAAATAACCTGATTGGTCGCAGCGATGACCAGGGACTACTGCTGGTCACGCCGCTCAACAGTTATCAAAAAAACCTGATCAGTATTGACCCGATGGATCTCCCCACCAATATGCGGATCGCACGCGTTGAGACGAATGCCACGCCTGCAGATCGTTCCGGTACTTTGGTTAGTTTTGGCATCACCCCCGTACGTGCTGCGCAGGTTATCCTCGTCGACAATCAGGGTAAGCCAATTCCTGAAGGCAGCATGGCTTACGCCATCAACGGAAAAGGACAGTCGTCTGCCGTTGGTTTTGATGGGATGACCTGGTTCGACACCCTGGAACAGCACAACACGCTGCGCGTTGATACGGACACCGGTAGTTGTCGCGTGCAATTTGACTATCCCGTGTCAGCAAAGGGGATTATGCAAATAGGCCCACTGGTTTGTCGCCCACACTAACAGGAGTGCGCTCATGAGGTTAAGACATCTGCTACTCATCGCTGCCGTACTTTTTTGTCCGGCAATTAGCCATGCGGTAACCTGTTCGGTGAGCAATGTTCAACCCATAAATTTAGGTTCGGTCAATCCACTGTCTGCAACAGGCGCAACGTCATCAATGACGTTCAGTTACACCTGCACCAAAGAGCTTGGTGACGCGCTGGCAGGGATCAATCTCTGTTTTAATATTGGCGCCTCGGCCGTCAGCGGCCAGGTGACACCGCGAAATATGTCATTAAGCGGAACGCCTGCCAGTACACTGGCATACCAGCTTTACCAGGACAGCGGGCGCACCAAAGTTTGGGGCAGCCAGTATCAGTCGGGAACCACTTTTCCCATGGTACAGCTTAACCTGCTGAATCTGACTCCAGTGACGGGTTCACTCACGGTATCGGCGCAGATCGTCACACCACAAACCGCAGCCGTCCCCGGAAATTATCAGGATAACTATACGACGGCAACAGCCCTTGTCACTCTCAATCCCGGATTGCTTTTCCCGCCAACAACCTGTGGCGATACCATTGCTGCCAGGCTGCCTTTCACCGTATCGGCGACCGTAAGCAAACAGTGCAATATCACCTCTGCAACCGATATTAGCTTTGCGCCAGCCAGGGCGACCGGGCGTAACCTTACGGCTTCAAATACCGTGGGCGTAGCATGTTCCAATAACACGCCTTACACCATCGGGCTTCAGCCCTCCAACGGTAATACGGCAGGCAGCGGCGTGATGGCGGGCACGGGGTCAAATACGGATAAAGTCCCCTACCAGCTTAGTTCGACGCCAGGTCCTTCCGGTACGGTCTGGGGCAATACATCACTCAATACCGTCGCGGGCAACGGTACGGGGACAACAACTACCTACCCGGTTTACGCCACCGTCCCCAGCGCGAACTACACGCCAGACAACTATGCCGATACCGTTACCATCGCCGTAACCTACTGACCTCAGCTTAACCGCAATAAAGCAAATACATTTTGTTATCAAATTATTTACTTTTAGAGGTGCGTCATAAATCTTACAAATTACGATTTTTATATATTCTGCATATTAAATTACGCACTCTGCAAAACAACCCAAATACAAGCAAAGACAAAGAATAACTATTCAATCGCAAGTTAAAGTCCATACTAATCATGGCGATAATTCGTGCTGGTCGGGCAGGCCCTTCTATGAAAAAAATGTTAAATTTAGGTTTATATGGTGAGATTCACTGTATACCACGGCCAAATTAAGAACATATTACTTTTATAACTAAGGTTTATCATGGATAAGTTATCTTACGCTTCAGATAGCAGCACATCTGCCTGGAATACCTACCTGCAACAAATCGAGCGTGTGGCCCCTTACCTGGGCGAACTTTCCCATTGGGTGGATACCCTGCGCCACCCAAAACGCGCGCTGATTGTCGATATCCCGGTGCAGATGGATGACGGCACTATCCGTCATTTTGAAGGGTATCGCGTGCAGCATAACCTCTCCCGCGGGCCGGGCAAAGGCGGTGTGCGTTATCATCCTGATGTTGATCTTAATGAAGTGATGGCCCTGTCCGCTTGGATGACCATCAAATGCGCAGCGTTGAACCTGCCGTACGGCGGTGCCAAAGGTGGAGTGCGCGTCGATCCGTTCTCGCTGTCTGAAGGCGAACTGGAGCGTTTAACTCGTCGTTATACCAGCGAAATCGGTATTATCATTGGGCCGCAGAAAGACATTCCTGCGCCGGATGTAGGTACTAACGGAAAAGTCATGGCCTGGATGATGGATACCTACTCCATGAACCACGGCACCACCGTGACCAGCGTGGTCACCGGTAAACCTATTCACCTTGGCGGTTCATTAGGTCGTGATAAAGCCACCGGTCGCGGCGTTTTCGTCAGCGGTCTGGAAGTCGCGCGCCGTGCCAACATCGAAGTTGAAGGTGCTCGCGTTGCAGTGCAAGGTTTTGGTAACGTCGGCAGCGAAGCCGCCCGACTGTTCGCGGCAGCTGGTGCACGCGTGGTCGCGATTCAGGATCACACCGCTACGCTGTTTAACCCCACAGGTATCGACATGACCGCGTTGTCTGCCTGGCAGTTAGAGCACAAACAGATTGCCGGTTTCCCGGGCGCTGAAACCATCGCCAGCGAGGCCTTCTGGAGCCTGGATATGGATATTCTTATTCCGGCCGCGCTCGAGGGTCAGATCACCCGTCACCGTGCGGAAACCTTGACCTGTAAACTGGTACTTGAAGGCGCTAACGGCCCAACCTATCCGGATGCCGACGATGTGCTGGCAAGCCGTGGTATCGTGGTTGTGCCTGATGTGGTCTGTAACGCCGGCGGCGTAACCGTCAGCTACTTCGAATGGGTTCAGGATATGGCAAGCTTCTTCTGGAGTGAAGAAGAGATCAACAATCGCATGGACAAAATCATGACTGATGCGATGGTGCATGTTTGGGAAAAAGCAGCTGAGAAATCCTGCTCCCTGCGTACCGCAGCCTACATCGTTGCCTGCGAACGCATTCTGCTGGCACGAAAAGATCGCGGAATTTATCCGGGCTAACGCCGAAATCGACCATGCCTACAAACCACCTGTTCTGCAGGTGGTTTGTTTTCCATAAAAAATCGTTCAAAAACTTTCCGCACAAATACCGCCCGACCTCTCACTTTCGCTGTTTTATGCACCATGACGTTCCAATACGGAACATTATTATGCTGCTATGTTTCGTATTGAAACGCTCTTCACAGCAATTTTCTTTTGCAAACCCGTGTGCAAAATTACCTTATCGGCAGCGAGCGGTCGCCGTGGCGTTGTACAAACCGATACCCTACATCAGATGCCTGCCCAAATTTGGCAGCCATCCAGGACTGTCTGCGGAGCATAAATAATGAAAAAATTGATCAACCGTGTTGAAGACGTACTGAATGAACAACTCGCCGGACTGGCGAAAGCGTATCCTTCCCTGGCACTGCATCAGGACCCAGTGTATGTCACCCGCGCAGATGCACCGGTGATGGGCAAAGTGGCGCTGCTTTCCGGCGGCGGCAGCGGGCACGAGCCTATGCATTGCGGCTACATTGGTCAGGGCATGCTCTCCGGCGCCTGCCCGGGTGAGATTTTTACCTCCCCCACGCCGGATAAAATGTTCGAATGCGCCATGCAAATTGATGGCGGGGAAGGCGTGCTGCTGATAATCAAAAATTACACCGGCGACATTCTTAATTTCGAAACCGCTACCGAGCTGCTGCACGAAAGCGGCGTCAAGGTCACCACCATGGTGGTGGATGACGATGTGGCGGTGAAAGACAGTTTGTATACCGCCGGACGCCGTGGTGTGGCTAATACCGTATTGATCGAAAAACTGGTCGGCGCGGCCGCCGAACGCGGTGACTCGCTGGAAGCCTGTGCTGCGCTGGGTCGTAAGCTGAATAACCAGGGCCACTCCATTGGCATAGCCATTGGCGCCTGTACCGTTCCGGCAGCCGGACAACCGTCGTTCACGTTACAGGATAACGAGATGGAGTTTGGCGTAGGTATCCACGGGGAACCGGGCATTGACCGCCGCACCTTCACCTCTCTCGATCAGACCGTTGATGAAATGTTCGATACCCTGCTGGAAAACGGTAACTACAGCCGTACGCTCCGCCACTGGGACAACGTCCAGGGCGCGTGGCATGAAGGTAAAGAAAGCAAACGTGCGTTACAAAGTGGCGATCGGGTTATTGCGCTGGTCAATAATCTCGGTGCGACGCCGTTGTCTGAACTCTTCGGCGTGTATAACCGCCTCGAAAGCCGTTGCCAGGATGCAGGCATCGTCATTGAGCGCAACCTGATCGGCTCTTACTGTACCTCTCTGGATATGACCGGCTTCTCCATCACCCTGTTACAGGTGGATGACGAAACGCTGAACTTATGGGATGCACCGGTTCACACCCCTGCTCTCAACTGGGGTAAATAAGGAGATTCATGATGTCCCTCAACAGAACACAGATTGTTAACTGGCTCTATCGCTGCGGTGAAATATTCACCACTGAAAGTGATTTTCTCACCGGACTTGACCGGGAGATCGGCGATGCCGACCACGGTCTGAACATGCATCGTGGTTTCAGCAAAGTCGTTGAAAAGCTGCCGTCCATCGCGGACAAAGACATCGGCTTTATTTTGAAAAACACCGGTATGGTGCTGCTCTCAAGCGTCGGCGGGGCCAGTGGACCGCTGTTTGGCACGTTTTTTATCCGCGCCGCCCAGGTGACTCAGGCTCATCAAAGCCTGACGCTTGAAGAGCTGTATCAAATGATTCGTGATGGCGCAGAAGGTGTGATTAGCCGCGGTAAGGCTGAACCTGGCGATAAAACCATGTGCGACGTCTGGCTGCCGGTAGTGGAGTCTTTACGCCAGTCATGCGAACAGAAGCTGAGCGTCCAGGCGGCACTGGAAGCGGCAAGCCAACAAGCGGAAGTCGCAGCGCAAAGCACCATCACCATGCAGGCTCGCAAAGGCCGCGCCAGCTATCTAGGTGAGCGCAGCATTGGGCATCAGGATCCCGGCGCAACGTCGGTCATGTTTATGATGCAAATGCTGGCTCAGGCGTCCAGAGAGTAAGGATAAAGCGATGGTAAACCTGGTTATTGTTTCTCACAGCGCCCAACTGGGCGAAGGCGTCGGCGTGCTGGCCCGGCAGATGTTAATGGGTGATGGTTGCAAAATCGCCATTGCCGCAGGCATTGACGATCCTGAGAATCCGATTGGCACCGATCCGATTAAGGTGATGGAAGCCATCGAGTCTGTGGCCGATACGGACCACGTGCTGGTGATGATGGATATCGGTAGTGCATTACTGAGTGCGGAAACCGCGCTGGAACTGCTCGACCCTAACATTGCCGCCAAAGTGCGTTTATGCGCAGCACCACTGGTTGAAGGCACACTGGCCGCGACGGTTAGCGCCGCAGCGGGTGCTGATATCGATCGGGTCATCCGTGATGCCATGAGCGCCCTCGACGCCAAATGTGAACAACTGGGTTTACCTTCGCCATCCGCAGCGAAACCCGCATCCGCAGAACTGTCTCCCGACGCTGATGCCCGTTCTGTTGCCATTGTGGTGAAAAACCCTAACGGCATCCACGTCCGCCCGGCTTCGCGGCTGGTTTCTGCGTTGTCTGGTTTTAACGCCGACATGTGGCTGGAGAAAAACGGCAAGTGTGTGGTCCCTGATAGCCTGAATCAAATAGCCCTGCTGCAGGTGCGCTGTAATGACACGCTACGCCTGATTGCTAAGGGCGAACAGGCAGAGGATGCGCTGGCCGCATTTAAACAGTTGGCGGCAGAGAATTTTGGTGAATCGCTCGAGCCCGCGCATACTGATAACAAGGCAACTCTGGCTCCCTCAAAAGTCACGGGGACGGCATTTTGTCACACGCCGTTCTCGCCAAAGGTAAACCCGCAGTCCGCCGCATCACTGCAGGCTGAGCAGCAGCGATTACAGACCGCCATCCAAAGTACGCTGAACGATCTGAGCAAACTCACCGCTCTTGCTGAAGAACGATATTCCGCAGATATCGCCGCCATCTTCTCCGGTCACCACACGCTGTTGGACGATCCTGAACTGTTTGAAATGGCCTGCGATGTAATGCGTGAAAAACAATGCAGCGCCGCCTGGGCCTGGCATCAGGTGCTGAGCGATCTCAGCCAGCAGTATTTACAGCTCGATGACCCTTATCTGCAGGCGCGATACATTGATATTGAAGATTTGCTGTCTCGTTCACTGCAACATTTGACGGGAGAGAGCGCACAAATTCCCGCGTTCTTGCGCCCCACTATCCTGGTCGCTGATGTCATTTATCCGTCTACGGTACTGCAACTCGATCCGAAGACCATCAAAGGTATCTGCCTGCGGGACGGCAGCGAAGCCTCTCATCCGGCGATTATCGCTCGTGAAATGGGTCTGTGCTGGATGTGTCAGCAAGGCGCTGCTCTCGATAGCATAAAGATGGGCGATACTCTGACCATTGACTGTGTCACACAGCGGATAACCCGCGCAAACTGATACCGAAGCACACCCTTTTCGACAAAGGGTGTGCTTCTTCCCTATTCGCGTCGGGAAATGTCTGTTTGTTCGCAAAATGGGGTGTCGATCACGCGCAACGGTCGATCCTGAACTAAGGTTTTCTCATGGTAAATGCCGCTACTTCGGCACACCGCTAAGGAGATTAACCGATGATAACGCCTGCAACTCGCCATCCAGGCCTGCTTTCTGTTGCAATAAAACTGACTCTCGCCAGTACCTTTTTTGCCCTTTCCTCTTTTGCCGTCAATGCAGAAGACGCGCCAGCCGCTACAACGCAGCCGCCAGATATCCTGCTTGGACCTCTGTTTAACGATGTACAAACAGCTAAACTGTTTCCAGACCAGAAAACCTTTGCTGACGCGGTGCCTAACAGCGATCCTCTCATGATCCTTGCCGATTACCGGATGCAGAAAAATCAGTCCGGATTCGACTTACGCCATTTTGTGGAGGTGAATTTCACCTTGCCGAAAGAAGGCGAGAAATACGTTCCCCCGGCCGGGCAATCATTACGCGAACATATTGACGGACTGTGGCCGGTCCTCACCCGCTCGACAACTGACGCTGAAAAATGGGACTCGCTACTGCCACTTCCAGAGCCGTATGTGGTGCCTGGCGGGCGTTTTCGCGAAATATATTATTGGGACAGCTATTTCACCATGCTGGGGCTTGCCGAAAGCAATCACTGGGATAAGGTCTCGGACATGGTGGCAAACTTCGCTTATGAGATTGATTCCTGGGGACACATTCCTAACGGCAACCGCACCTACTACCTGAGCCGTTCGCAACCGCCGTTCTTTGCCTTTATGGTTGAACTGCTGGCGCAGCACGACGGGAATGACGCGCTGAAAAAATACCTCCCGCAGATGCTCAAAGAGTACAGTTACTGGATGGAAGGCGTCGAAACACTCCAGCCCGGTCAGCAAAATAAGCGCGTGGTTAAACTGGATGACGGTACCATTTTGAACCGCTACTGGGATGACCGCGATACGCCGAGGCCAGAGTCCTGGGTCGAGGATATCGCCACCGCTAAAAGCAACCCCAATCGCCCTTCCACAGAAATCTACCGCGACCTGCGTTCAGCGGCTGCGTCCGGCTGGGATTTTAGCTCCCGCTGGATGGACAATCCTAATCAGCTGGGCACTCTGCGCACCACCAGCATCGTTCCGGTCGATCTCAATGCGTTGATGTACAAAATGGAAAAAATGATCGCCCTCGCCAGCAAGGCTGCCGGTGATGATGCCAAAGCGGCGCAGTACGATGGCTTCGCTAATGCCCGACAAAAAGGGATCGAAAAGTACCTGTGGAACGACAAAGAAGGCTGGTATGCCGACTACGATCTGAAAAGCCATAAAGTACGCAATCAGCTCACGGCCGCCGCCCTGTTCCCGCTGTATGTCAATGCGGCGGCAAAAGATCGCGCCAGTAAAGTCGCCACAGCCACCCAGGCACATCTGCTGCAACCGGGCGGCCTTGCTACCACGTCGGTGAAAAGCGGCCAGCAGTGGGATGCCCCCAACGGCTGGGCCCCGCTCCAGTGGGTCGCAGCATCCGGGTTACAGAATTACGGTCAGGATAACGTTGCGATGGATGTGACCTGGCGATTCCTTACCAATGTGCAGCACACCTACGATCGAGAGAAAAAGCTGGTTGAAAAATATGACGTGAGCACCACCGGCACCGGCGGTGGTGGCGGGGAATATCCATTGCAGGATGGTTTTGGCTGGACCAACGGCGTCACGCTAAAAATGCTTGACCTGATCTGCGCCAAAGAGAAGCCCTGTGACAGCGTACCCGCATCGCGGCCAACACCGACAAGTACACCACCAGCCGAGCCTAAAAAACAGACTCAACCGACGCCATAACGTCATTACCTGAGCCGTTTTACTCCCCCGAATCCGCGCTTCGTCGCGGATTTTTCTCTATTTAAGCTGCCTCTATCCCCTCTAGCCCTTATGGGGTATCCGGTGTTTTCATCCGTGAGAATTTGATTCTGAACATGTTTTTATTCGCTGTATATGTAAATATATAGCGAATTTGTAACCTTCAGGATACTGATAATGGCACTGACAAGACGGATGTTTGCCCAACTCGTGGCATCTGCACTGCTGCTACGCCATCTTCCCGCATTGGCGCAAACGCCGCTAACCGTTGCCGTTGGAGGCTCGCCAGGGCCGAATATAACCCAACGCGTGGTCAGCGCGGGGGCGCCCGCTGACATGCTGCTGCTGGCCGTCGCGCCGGAAAAACTGGTAGGGCTTTCCTCCTTTGATTTATCTCGCCAGACCGCCATCCCGTTCCACGATGATATTCGGGCATTGCCGAAACTGGGCAGGCTGGCAGGACGCGCCAGTACCCTATCACTTGAAGCGTTACTGGCGCTTAAACCCGACCTGGTTGTTGACTGCGGCAATGCCGATGAAACCTGGCTTTCTCAGGCCAGACAAGTGAGCGCACAAACTCACATTCCCTGGCTGCTGATTAACGGCGAACTGCGCCATACCCCAGAACAGTTGCACGCAGCCGGTGAAGCATTGGGCGTCGTCTCGCGTACCGCAATGCAGGCCGCGCTGGCCCGTCGATTTATCGATAATGCAATAGCTTTCTCGCATACAGCTGCAGCGAATCTGCGTTTTTATGCCGCGCGCGGTGCCAGAGGGCTGGAGACAGGTTTACAAGGTTCTTTGCATACCGAAGCGGCAGAACTGCTGGGGCTACAGAATGTGGCGCACATCCCCGGAAGACAGGGGCTCACACAGGTTTCAATGGAAAATCTGCTCAGTTGGCAGCCCGATATTATTTTGGTGCAGGATGCGATGACAGCGCAGCACCTACGAGAAGATCCGATCTGGCAAGGAGTCAAAGCGGTTGCTGACCGGCGCATTCTGTTTCTCAGCGGTCTGCCGTTTGGCTGGTTGGATGCACCTCCTGGCATCAACCGTTTACTGGGGTTACGCCGCCTGCACGCCTGGCTTGAACCGCAGGTTAACAAGAGCTTTAAAGCCGATATGCAGCGCTACAGCGAACTGTTCTGGCATACCACGCTAAGCGATGCACAGTATCAACGTCTGGTGGCAGTCTGATGAAAACATCTACCCTCGGTTTTCTGATGATTGCTGCGGTGGTGCTTTGCGCGAGCGTCGCCGCGGTATCGGGCGCATACCGCCTGGATGCACAACAGGTTGTGAATCTTATTACAGGTACTGATGACGTCCCGATGCAGGACAAAATCGTCTTCTGGCAAATCCGCCTGCCGCGCATTCTGGCCGCATTGCTGCTTGGCGCGGCGCTGGCAAGCGCAGGAACCACCTATCAGGGCATGTTCCGCAACCCACTAGTCTCGCCGGATATCCTCGGCGTGGCGGCGGGTGCCGGTTTAGGTGCCTGTACGGCAATACTGTTCGGATTACCGATCCTGTTCATTCAGCTGTATGCGTTCACCGGCGGTTTATTCGTGGTCGCCGGTGTCTGGTTGATTACCCGGCGAGTCAAGCGTCACGACCCGGTGTTAACGCTGGTGCTGGTCGGAATTGCGCTGGGCACGGTATGCGGCGCGGGAATTTCACTCATCAAAACGCTGGCCGACCCGTATACCCAACTCCCGTCTATCACCTTCTGGCTGCTGGGCGGTTTATCAACGATTACGCTGCACGATCTGTGGTTCTCAGCACCGCTGATCTTCACTGGACTGGTCCCGCTATTGCTGCTGCGCTGGCGCATGAACCTGCTCACCCTGTCGGATGATGAAGCACGATCGCTTGGCATCAACGTCGCCCGACTGCGTCTGGGACTGATCGTCTGCGCAACGTTAATCACCGCCTGTACCGTCGCCATCGCGGGCATCATCGGCTGGATTGGGCTGGTTGTGCCGCATATCGGCCGACTCCTCAGTGGCAATAACCACCAGCAGTTGCTGCCGGTTTCCATGGGAGTCGGCGCCATTTTGCTGCTGCTCACCGATACCCTCGCCCGTACGCTTAGCAGCACGGAAATTCCTCTGGGGATCTTGACTGCATTTATTGGCGCACCGTTCTTTTTGCTGCTTTTGCTACGGGGAAATCGCCCATGACGCTACTGACCGTCCGCCATGCGTCGTTGGGATACCACAGTAACCAGCCCGTGCTACGCGATGTCTCATTTCAGGTTTCGCCCGGCTCCGTTTGTTGTCTGCTTGGTGCCAACGGTAGCGGAAAAACCACCCTGATGCGCACCATTCTCGGCGTTCTTTCGCCGCTTCACGGTGACATTTTGCTTGATGGCATCGCCATAAATCATCTCAACGATCGGCAACGCGCCGCCACTATTGCCTGGGTCCCTCAGGCGCATGACGGCGCATTTGCCTTTAGCGCACTGGACATGGTGATGATGGGATTGGCCCCGCAACTGGCGGCATTTGCGGTTCCCGGGGCTAAAGAACACGAAATTGCTCATCAACAACTGGCGATGCTGGGGATCTCTCACCTGGCGCCCCGGCGCTGGAACACTCTGAGCGGCGGAGAGCGCCAACTGGTATTGATTGCCCGCGCGCTGGCGCAACGTCCGCGCCTTTTGTTGCTGGATGAACCCGCTTCCAGCCTGGATTTTGGGCATCAGATCCGTCTGCTCGACACGCTGGTGACGCTGAAAAATTCGGGTATGGCCCTGCTGATGTCTACGCATCATCCGTTGCACGCCCGGGCAATCGCCGACAGCGTGGTACGCGTTGAACCGAACGGTGAGGTTTCGCAGGGGCTTCCTGAACACCAGCTCGCCACCGATCGCCTGGCTGCGCTGTATCACGTTACACCGTCACAAATTGCCCACCACCTCTTTGGCTCTCACAATTAAGGAATAAGAATGCTCATTGACGACATTGATTTTGCCGATCTTTACCGTAAACAGTTACAACTGGCGAACAGAACCGAGAAAAAGCCGGAGCACTGGGATAAACGTGCGGAAAAAATGGCGGAGAATTGCGCCTCATTAACCGACAGCTATTTGCTACAGCTGTTGGGGAAAATCGACCTGCAAGGAGCGGAGTCGCTATTTGATATGGGCTGCGGTCCCGGTACGGTCTCGCTGGCGCTGGCTAAAAAGATACCAATAATTTACGGCGTAGATTACAGCCAGGGAATGCTTGGCGTTGCTGCCCGCCGCGCTGTGCAAATGAACGCCCGTCACGTACAGTGGGTGCAGCGGGCCTGGGAAGAACACTGGGATGATTTACCCCAGTGCGATATCGCCGTCGCCTCGCGCTCTACGCTGGTTGCCGATATGCGCCAGGCGATGACCAAACTGAATAATCAGGCCCGGCTGCGGGTTTACACCACCCATCTCGTCAGTTCATCTTTCGTTTCCCCCACCATTCAACGTGCGCTGGGCCGCGAGGTGATTGAACTTCCCAACTATATCTATGCGCTTAATGTCCTGTATCAGATGGGGATCCACGCGCACGTTGATTTTATCCGCGGCCCCAACTGTCAGCAGGACAACAGTACCTGGACGCGCTTTCTGGAAAACGTGCGCTGGAGTATGGGCGAACTAAGCGCCGACGAGGTCGAACGTCTGGAAACCTGGTATCAGCAGCAGGATCCACGCGCGATTGCCCCCGCCAGCCGTGACTGGGCGCTTATCTGGTGGGACAGTGTGCCGCGGGAGGCACTGCGATGATCTACTTTTCGCAGGCGCAAACCGACGCGCTGCTGCTGGAAGATATTCAGGGCGGCGATCTGACTACCCGCGCGTTGGGAATTGGCGCACAGCCGGGCGTTATGGCGT
The DNA here is from genome assembly GCF_030333885.1 of Citrobacter sp. Cf132. Classification (NCBI taxonomy): domain Bacteria; kingdom Pseudomonadati; phylum Pseudomonadota; class Gammaproteobacteria; order Enterobacterales; family Enterobacteriaceae; genus Citrobacter; species Citrobacter sp. Cf132. The sequence goes on along the minus strand of NZ_JAOWFA010000057.1, from coordinate 710,273 downwards.
TTTACCATCGCCAGGGCGGGTGTGTTAGCGGCACCGCCGTTGCCAGACAAATGCTGACGTCATTAGGGCTGACAGTCAGCGACATGGTGGCCGATGGTGAACAGGTAAGTGCAGGACAGCGATTGATTTGTGCGCATGGGAATGCGGCGGCGCTGCACCAGGGCTGGAAAGCGGTACAAAATGTCCTGGAGTGGAGCTGCGGAGTTTCGGGCTATCTTGAGAGCATGTTGAGCCAACTGCGCCAACGCTATCCTGATGGGCAGATTGCCTGCACCCGCAAAGCCATTCCCGGCACGCGTTCGTTGGCGACTCAGGCAATACTCGCCGCCGGGGGCATTATTCATCGCGGAGGATGCGCCGAAACGGTGCTGCTGTTCGCTAATCACCGCCGTTTTCTTACCAACCCAAACGACTGGACAAACGCGGTTGCGCGCTTACGCAGCCATGCGCCAGAAAAAAAGATCGTCGTCGAGGCGGATACGCCAGATGAAGCATTAGCCGCGCTACGCGCCGCGCCCGATATTCTGCAACTCGACAAATTCACCCCTGAGCAGGCGACAGACATTGCCCGCCTGGCACCTTCACTGGCCCCCCATTGCACGCTGGCGCTGACTGGCGGCATTACCCTCGCCTCGCTGGCGGGTTATCTCGACTGTGGCATCAGGCTCTTTATCACTTCCGCACCTTATTACGCTCCACCTGCGGATATCAAAGTTAACCTGAGCCCGGACGCACGTGGCATATAACATTAAAAAATGGACTAACAATAATGAATTTCAACAAAAGTTGTCTTTACACAGCCCTGTCGTTTGCTTTCGCGCACAGTGCTTTTGCTGGGCAAGAAAGCGAAACCATGACCGTCTGGTCAAGCCCGGCCTCTGCGGCAACCACTACGGTTCTCGGCCAGGAAACGATCCAACAGTTGGATAAACAAAACGTGGCGCAGGCGCTAAGCGTCGTCCCCGGCGTGGTGCTGCAAAAGTCGGGCAACCGCAATGAGCAGCAGGTGAAAGTACGCGGTTTTGACAGCCGTCAGGTTCCCGTCTTTTTTGACGGTGTGCCGGTGTACATCCCCTATGACGGCAACCTCGATTTAGGCCGTTTTCTGACATCCGATATCGCTTCAGTTGAAGTATCCAAAGGCTACTCATCTCTGCTACAAGGGCCTAACCAGATGGGCGGTGCCATTAATATCACCACCAAAAAGCCCACCAAACCAATTGAAGGCAGCATCGGTTATCGCCAGGGCTGGAGTCGTAGCAAAGACAACGCTCACGATATGCACGCTTCATTTGGCGCCAGTAACGATCTGGGTTACATCCAGCTCAGCGGCAGCCAGTTGAAGCAGGATTTCCTTGGCTTACCGCAAGGCGTGGACAATCCGGTTGCGGGTAGTCACGGCAAGATTGCCAACTCGTCCGCCGATGATAAACGCGGCATCGTGAAGCTGGGCTTTACCCCTCGCGGCGATGATGAATATGTCCTGACCTATATAAATCAGGACGGTGAAAAAGATAACCCACCATATGCCGGAACCAGCAGTCAGAAATCACGCTACTGGCAATGGCCACAGTACGATAAAGAGAGCTATTACTATCAGGGCACCACCCATCTGGGCGATCGTTTCACTCTGAAAAGCCGTCTGTATCGCGATACCTTTGAAAATACGTTGATGATGTACAACTCAGTTGCCGATCTGAAAAACAAAAAAGGCAACTACAGTCATTATTCAGACTATAGCGATGGAGCTGGCCTGCAGCTCGCTGCGGATATGCGTGAAAACGACCTGCTCTCTTTCGCCGTAAACTGGAAGGATGATGTTCACCGCGAGAAAGGCGCACCGAATGCGGCTTACGACCGTTACGAAGACCGTACCTGGTCTGTTGCCAGTGAATATCAGTGGGCGGCGGCGGATAATGTCGATGTAGTGGCGGGAATAAGCTATGACTGGCGTGACAGTCTGGAAGGCATGAAGCACGAAAAAAATGGTAGCGTCACCCACTATGATGACAACAATCAGTCGGCCTTCAACTGGCAGATGATGACCAAATATCACTTCGAAAATGCAGACACATTAGCGCTGTCCTATTCTGACAGAACGCGTTTCCCTACGTTGAAAGAACGCTACACGACCTCAAAACCGGCCTATAACCAGGTGGCGCTGGTCAATCCGCAGCTTAAACCTGAACGCGCCCGCAGCGTGGATCTGACCTGGAATGGGTCACTTAGTCAGAACTGGGGATTCGAAGCCAGCGTGTATTACAACCGCATCAGCGACGCCATCCTTTCACACAATATTGATGCCGACACCATCCAGAATCAGAACAGTGGCCGGGTGGATTACACCGGTCTGGATGCAGGCGTTAAAGGTAAAGTCTTTGATATGCTGGATGTCGGTCTGAGCTACGGCCTTATTCATGCAGACGTCAAACGCAGCGACATCGGCAAGATTACCGACCTGCCAACGCAAACCCTGACTGCCTGGATGACGCTGAAGCCATGGGATCCGCTCAGTATTACGCTGTCAGAAGAGGCCCGTTCGTCGAGCTATAGCAATAGCGACGGCTCACAGAAAGCCGCTGGTTTCGCCATTACCCATTTACGCGCTGACTACGCCATCGGTCACGGATTCAGCGTTAACGCGTCGGTCAATAACCTGTTCGATACGCAGTACGTTTATAGTGAAGGATTTATTGAAGAAGGCCGTAATTACTGGGCGGGGATTGAGTATCAGTTCTGACTTAGCAATACAGAGAAACGGCCCCCGCGGGGGCCGTTCGATTAATCTCGCCGCACCAGTCGGAAGACACCCAGCACAACAATCGCGCCGACCACGGCCACCAGGAAGCTGTGGAGATTAAACCCGCTGACATCGCCGCCGATACCAAACATCGTTGCCAGCCATCCACCGACCACAGCACCGACAACACCGAGAATACAGGTCAGGATAAATCCACCGCCATCGCGCCCCGGCATAATCAGTTTGGCGATAACCCCCGCAATCAGACCAAAAATAATCCAGGCAATAATTCCCATTTTCAGGCCCTCTTTCCAGTGAACGCACGCGCAAGACATTCTTGCGCCAGCCTTTAAAGTATAGGCAAACCATCGCTATATGCTGTTTTCACGCAGACTTAATTCATTGGCGTTGGTAAAAAATTTCATCCATTTGTATTAAGTTCCGTTGATTGATGCCGATAATCCAACGACAAACCAGGCATCCGGGAGTCATTAGGTGTGAGTAACTACAATGAGCAGTTCCTGAAGCAAAATCCGTTAGCGGTGTTAGGTGTACTTCGGGACTTAAAATCGCAGCAGGTTCCACTGCGTATCTCCTGGTCGGGCGGCCAGTTCATCAGCAAAGTTCTGGCCGTCAGCCCGGACGAGCTGGTCATGGATTTTGGTAGCCAGGAATATGAAAACCAGGCCGTACAGCGGGCCAGTCAGATCTCGATTATCGCCGAAACGCAGGGAGCCAAAGTAGAATTCACCCTGCCACAGTTAAAAAAAGGTGAGTATCAGCAACTGCCAGCGTTTATTTCATCCTTGCCGCCTTCCCTGTGGTTTGTTCAGCGTCGGGAATATTTCCGCATCGGCGCTCCGCTGCATCCTCCCTATCGCTGCACGGCAAAAATGCCGGACAACAGCACGCTGTGCTTTCGCTTATTCGATTTGTCGCTTGGCGGTATGGGCGGGCTGTTAGAAACGGCAAAACCAGAAGGACTGGTAGAAGGTATACGCTTCGCGCAGGTTGAACTGAACATGGAACAATGGGGAGTGTATCACGTTGACGCCCAGCTTATTTCCATTAGCGAACGCAAAGTTATCGACAGTAAAAACGAAACCATTACCACTCCCCGCCTGAGCTTTCGTTTTCTCAACGTCGGCCCGGCGGTGGAGCGGAACTTACAGCGGATTATTTTTTCCCTTGAGCGCGAGGCCCGGGAAAAGTCGAACAAAGTGCGCGATTAACATCACCTGAATTACATTACATCCAGCGCTTGCTGAAGCTTCCAGATATAGCGCGGAGCTTGCGGCGCCGGATGATTGTCCGCAACATGTTCAATAAATTCATCCGGGCTGAGATCGTTGATCTTATTGATGGCTTTCTTCCTGTCGGAAGAGAACGTTCGCAGCAATGCTCCCGCTCCGTTAGCGTACGATACTACCAGCGCATACTGCATCACCTGCGGATCCTCAATCCCTGCCAGCGGCCCGGTCTCCAGAATGCTCAGGTATGCGGCCCCCATGGATATATTGCGTTCGGGGTTTTTCAACTCGCTGGTCGACGGCTCTCCGCTCCATCCCATGCGACGATAAACATCGCGGCCTGAAGTCGAGGCTTTTAACTGCATCAGACCAATCGCATTAGACTTACTGACCGCATTCGGATTACCGCCTGATTCAATGGCAATAATAGCGGTAATCAATTGTGGACTGACACCCCAGGCCGCACCGGCTTTTTCACTGATCGGCATCCATTGCATTGCGCGTTTAACCGGAACTTCAGCATTCCACGGCGGGTTTTTGTAATCATGTTTTGAACTACAGCCCGCAAGTAATACAACCAAAAAAGCAAACCATCTCAATTTCACGTCATCTATCCTTATAGCCGGAACCTGTCGCTGAGGTGACAACGACATACCTACGCGGCATGATATACATTTGGTTTTAGTTGTAGCAAGGAAATGCCATGTCCCGGTTTCACTTAATTGCCCCGTCGGGCTACTGTATCAATCAGCAGGCTGCGTTACGTGGGCTTGCACGTCTTACTGAGGCCGGTCATCAGGTCGATAATTCAGCGGTCATTGCGCGCCGCTGCCAGCGTTTTGCGGGTACAGAAGCAGAAAGGCTTGCTGATGTGAACTCGCTCGTTAATCTGAAAACCCCCGATACCATTGTGATGGCGGTACGTGGCGGCTATGGCGCGAGCCGTTTACTGGAAGATATTGACTGGCAAGGGCTGGCAGCCCGCCAGCAACAAGATCCGCTGCTGCTGTGTGGGCACAGCGATTTTACGGCGATCCAGTGTGGTCTACTGGCTCAAGGGAATGTGATTAGCTTCAGCGGCCCGATGCTGGCGGCCAACTTCGGTGCCGAGGAGATGAACACATTCACCGAGCACCATTTCTGGCAAGCATTGCGTAATGCCCAATTTACCCTCGAATGGCAGGGTGACGGTCCGCAGTGCGCGACTGAAGGTACACTGTGGGGCGGAAATCTGGCGATGATCATTTCGCTGATGGGTACACCGTGGATGCCGGCCATCAAAAACGGCATTTTGGTGCTGGAAGACATTAACGAGCATCCATTCCGTGTCGAGCGCATGCTGCTGCAACTGTACCACGCGGGAATACTGGCCCAGCAAAACGCCATTATCCTCGGCAGTTTTAGCGGCAGCGCGCCGAATGATTACGACGCGGGTTACAATCTTGATTCAGTTTGTGATTTTCTGCGCACCAGGCTGTCCGTTCCGTTGATCGGCGGCCTCGATTTTGGCCATGAACAACGCACCGTCACCCTGCCGCTGGGAGCCAGAGCGGTGCTGAAAAACGATAAAAACAGCACTCAGCTCACTTTAAGTGGGCATCCGGTACTAAAATCGTAAAAAAAGCGGCTAATGGGGCTAAGTAAAACGCTGTTTCTGTCGTTATTATGGTAGGGTTTATTAATACGAAACAGCGTAATTCAGGAGTAACCGAACGTTGGATGCCGCAGCAATTATTAGCCTTTTTATTTTGGGTTCCGTTCTCGTCACCTGCAGTATCTTACTCAGTTCATTCTCATCACGTCTCGGTATCCCAATTCTGGTGATATTTCTCGCTATCGGTATGTTAGCGGGTGTGGATGGTATTGGCGGCATACCTTTCGATAACTATCCTTTCGCCTACATGGTGAGTAACCTGGCACTGGCGGTTATCCTACTCGACGGCGGCATGCGCACTCAGGCCAGCTCTTTTCGCGTTGCGTTAGGCCCGGCGCTATCGTTGGCGACGGTCGGTGTGCTGATTACTTCCGGACTCACTGGCATGATGGCCGCATGGCTGTTTCATCTGGATCTTATCGAAGGGCTGCTGATTGGCGCGATTGTTGGTTCAACTGACGCCGCGGCGGTCTTTTCCCTGCTTGGCGGTAAGGGACTTAACGAACGCGTTGGCTCTACGCTGGAAATTGAATCCGGTAGTAATGACCCGATGGCCGTGTTTTTGACCATCACACTCATCGCCATGATCCAAAATCACGAGACCGGATTAAGCTGGATATTCGCGGTGCACATTATCCAGCAGTTTGGCTTAGGAATCGCTATCGGTCTTGGCGGTGGATATATGCTCCAGCAGATGATTAACCGCATTTCTCTGCCTGCCGGACTGTATCCACTCTTGGCGTTAAGCGGTGGGATCCTGATTTTTGCCCTGACCACTGCGCTGGAAGGCAGCGGTATTCTGGCGGTTTATCTGTGTGGTTTCCTGCTGGGTAATCGCCCCATCCGCAACCGATTTGGTATTCTGCAAAACTTCGACGGTCTGGCCTGGCTGGCGCAAATCGCCATGTTCCTGGTGCTTGGACTGCTGGTTACGCCGTCCGACCTGCTGCCTATCGCAATCCCTGCGCTGATTTTGTCTGCGTGGATGATATTCATTGCCCGCCCGCTTTCGGTCTTCGCCGGACTGCTGCCGTTTCGTGGCTTTAATCTGCGCGAGCGTATTTTCATCAGTTGGGTGGGTTTGCGCGGCGCGGTGCCGATCATCCTCGCCGTCTTCCCAATGATGGCGGGACTGGAGAACGCGCGCCTGTTCTTTAACGTCGCCTTCTTCGTGGTACTGATCTCGTTGCTGTTTCAGGGAACGTCACTTTCATGGGCCGCGAAAAAAGCCAAGGTGGTGGTCCCTCCTGTCGGCTGGCCCGTTTCGCGCATTGGTCTCGATATTCACCCAGATAACCCGTGGGAGCAGTTTGTTTATCAGCTCAGCGCAGATAAGTGGTGTGTGGGTGCCGCGCTGCGCGACCTGCATATGCCGGAAGAAACGCGAATAGCCGCCCTGTTTCGTGACAACGTGCTGTTTCACCCCTCCGGCAGCACACGTCTGCGCGAAGGCGACGTATTGTGTGTTATTGGTCGCGAGCGCGATCTCCCCGCTCTCGGCAAGCTATTCAGCCAGTCGCCACCAGTGTCGTTAGACCAGCGCTTCTTCGGTGATTTTATTCTGGAAGCCAGCGCGAAATATGCCGATGTGGCGCTGATTTATGGCCTGGATGATGGCACAGAGTATCGTGATAAGCAGCAAACGCTGGGTGAAATTGTCCAGCATCTGCTTGGTGCCGCGCCGGTCGTCGGTGACCAGGTGGAATTCGCTGGCATGATCTGGACGGTGGCCGAGAAGGAAGATAATGCAGTGCTGAAGGTCGGTGTTCGCGTTGCTGAAGACGAGGATGAGTAAAGAGGATGTTGTTTGCCGGGTGGCGGCAGCGCCCTACCCGGCAAACAAAAGTTACACCGTCACAACCGGTACGCGCAGCGCCAAAGAACACATCAACTCGTAGCCCACCGTTCCTGCTGAGGTAGCTACATCGTCAATTTTAATCTCTTTGCCCCACAGCTCTACCGGTGTCCCGATCCCTGCCTGCGGGCACGGTGTCAGATCTACCGCCAGCATATCCATTGAGACTGTCCCCACCGTCCCGGTACGTACACCGTCCACCAGCACAGGCGTTCCGCTTGGCGCATGGCGCGGATAACCGTCTGCATAGCCGGTCGCCACTATTCCAATGCGCTGCTCGCCGCTGGCGGTGTAACGGCCACCGTAACCCACCCGATCGCCAGCTTTCAGCGTTTGTATGCCGATTATCTCGCTGCTCAGAGTCATCACTGGCTTCAGGCCGGTGTTGGCGATGTCCCGCCATTGTCCCGAAGGCGACGCGCCATACAAAATAATGCCCGGACGAACCCAGTCATAATGCGCTTCAGGGTGCCACAGCGTGGCGGCCGAATTCGACAGTGACCGTCTGCACTCCAGTCCTTCTGTTGCCAGCGCAATACGCGCCATTGCTTCCTGGATACCTTCCGGGTGCTCTGCATCTGCAAAATGCGACATCAGCGTCATTTCGCCGACGTTGGGCATCGCCCGCAGCTGTTGCCAGACCGTTGGAACTCTTTCCGGTAAAAACCCAAGCCGGTTCATACCGCTGTTCACCTTCAGGTAAACATCGAGCGGTGCTTTGAGGCGGGCATTCTGCAATGCTTTTAGCTGCCAGTTACTGTGTACACAGGTGGTCAGTCGATAATTGTCATATACCGTCAGGTCTTCAGCGTGGAAAAAACCCTCCAGCATGAGTATCGGGCCTTTCCATCCGCGCTCGCGCAGGGTTATCGCCTCTTCAAGATTGAGCATGGCAAAACCATCGGTTGTGCCCAGCGCATTCCAGACGCGTTCAATGCCGTGTCCATATGCATTGGCTTTCACCACCGACCAGACGCGAGCGTCCGGCGCTGCCTGGCGGGTAATGGTCAGATTTTGTTTCAACGCCTGCAGGTCAATGCTGGCCAGTATCGGGCGGGTCATCTCACGTCCTTATCAGTTATGTGCGCCATGTAAATGTCGTGGACGAGAGGGGGTAAACCCCGGACTGTAACGCGCCACGCTCAGATCGTCATAAGGTATGGCTGGCGTACGGCCAGAAAGGATATCGCTCAGCAACTGACCGGAACCGCAGGCCATGGTCCAGCCCAGCGTGCCGTGGCCGGTATTGAGCAGCAGATTCTTAAAGCGGGTGCGCCCCACCACCGGCGTACCGTCCGGCGTCATCGGACGCAGTCCGGTCCAGAAGGTTGCCTGCTCCACATGACCACCGCGCGGGAAGAGATCGCGTACGACCATTTCCAGCGTTTCACGACGAGGTTGTAGCAGCTCTGTATTAAAACCGACAATCTCCGCCATGCCGCCAACCCGAATACGATTGTCAAAGCGGGTAATAGCGATTTTGTAAGTTTCATCAAGGATAGTAGAAACCGGCGCACCGTCGTCTTGCGCTACCGGAATAGTCAACGAATAGCCTTTGAGCGGATAGACCGGGATATCAACGATCCCTTTCAGCATCGCCGTGGAATACGAACCAAACGCCATCACATAGGCATCGGCTTTGATAATCTCTTCGCCGCACTGGACGCCATAAATCTGCTCACCATCGCTCAGCAGCTTATCGACCGGGGTGTTAAAGCGAAACTTAACGCCCGCCTGCTCCGCCATCTGCGCCAGACGCTGGGTAAACAACTGGCAGTCGCCGGTTTCATCATTCGGTAAACGCAGACCGCCGGTCAGTTTGTGCGCTACTTCTGCCAGTGCCGGTTCGACTTCCGCCAGACGATTTGCTTCCAGGAGCTGATATGGCACGCCAGCGTCTTCGAGCACGGCGATGTCGCGAGTGGCGTTCTCATACTGTTGAGCGGTACGGAACAGTTGCAGGGTTCCGCCCTGACGTCCTTCATACTCAATACCGGTAGAGGCGCGCAGCGCTTTCAGACAATCACGGCTGTATTCCGCCAGTCGCACCATGCGTCCTTTATTTTCCATGTAGTGGCTGGTGTCGCAGTTGCGCAGCATCTGCCACATCCATTTCAACTGGAACTGGGTTCCGTCAAGACGAACGGCCAGCGGAGCGTGGCGCTGAAACATCCATTTGATTGCTTTAAGCGGTACGCCTGGTGCCGCCCATGGTGCCGCATAACCTGGAGATATTTGCCCCGCGTTCGCCGCACTGGTTTCCAGTGCCGGACCGGGCTCACGATCAATGACGGTGACATCGTGTCCAGCCTGACTTAAGTACCAGGCGCTGGTCACGCCAACGACACCACTTCCCAGTATGACAACTCGCATAGCCACTCCGTTAACAGTAAAAGAACAATCATCTAATTACATCTTGATAACTCAGTTGAAAATATTATTCAACATATGGCTTTTTTATGGTGACTTATCTCACATATAGCGGTGATGGCGGGGAACTCTCTGCTTTGGCATCTCCTGCTGTGCGTTATTTTTATCCAGCATAAAATTTTGCGGCAATGCCGTTTTTCAACGCCTCGCTAACGAGAAATCGCAAAGAAAAAATTTCTGCCGCAGCACGTTTTTTAACACCATGATCTATGCTTGAAATGAGGTACTCCAGACAGAGAGTGCCGCCAACAATGAGGGTGCGCGAATGGCTACGATTGATTCCATGAACAAGGACAGCACACGGTTAAGCGATGGACCCGACTGGACGTTTGATCTGCTGGATGTCTATCTGGCAGAGATAGACCGCGTGGCGAAACTCTACAGACTGGATACCTACCCGCACCAAATCGAGGTGATCACCTCCGAACAGATGATGGACGCTTACTCCAGCGTCGGGATGCCGATCAACTATCCTCACTGGTCGTTTGGTAAAAAGTTTATTGAAACCGAGCGCTTGTATAAGCATGGTCAGCAGGGACTGGCCTATGAGATTGTTATCAACTCCAATCCGTGTATCGCGTATCTGATGGAGGAGAACACCATCACCATGCAGGCGCTGGTGATGGCGCATGCCTGCTACGGACACAACTCCTTCTTCAAAAACAACTACCTGTTTCGTAGCTGGACGGATGCCAGTTCCATCGTCGATTACCTAATCTTCGCACGAAACTATATAACCCAGTGTGAAGAACGCTACGGGGTGGATGAAGTCGAAAAGCTCCTCGACTCCTGTCATGCGCTGATGAACTACGGCGTTGACCGTTACAAACGCCCGCAAAAAATCTCCCTACAGGAAGAGAAAGCCCGGCAGAAAAGTCGTGAAGAGTATCTGCAAAGTCAGGTCAATATGTTGTGGCGCACGCTACCGAAGAAAGAGGAAGAGAAAAGCGTGGCGGAAGCCCGGCGTTATCCCTCTGAGCCACAGGAAAACCTGCTGTACTTCATGGAGAAGAACGCCCCGCTGCTGGAGTCCTGGCAACGCGAAGTGCTGCGCATTGTACGCAAGGTCAGCCAGTATTTTTATCCGCAGAAACAGACGCAGGTGATGAACGAGGGCTGGGCCACTTTCTGGCATTACACCATCCTGAACCACCTTTATGATGAAGGTAAAGTCACCGAACGGTTTATGCTGGAGTTTCTGCATAGCCATACCAATGTGGTATTTCAGCCACCCTACAACAGCCCGTGGTATAGCGGGATAAACCCTTATGCCCTGGGGTTTGCCATGTTCCAGGATATCAAACGTATTTGTCAGTCGCCGACCGAGGAGGACAAATACTGGTTCCCGGATATAGCGGGTTCCGACTGGCTGGAAACCCTGCATTTCGCGATGCGCGATTTCAAAGATGAGAGTTTTATCAGCCAGTTCCTGTCACCGAAGGTAATGCGCGATTTCCGCCTGTTCACCGTGCTGGATGACGATCGTCACAACTATCTGGAGATTTCTGCGATTCATAACGAGGAAGGATATCGTGAGATCCGCAACAGGTTGTCGTCGCAATACAACCTGAGCAACCTGGAGCCGAATATTCAAATCTGGAATGTCGATCTGCGTGGCGACCGTTCGCTCACCTTGCGCTATATTCCGCATAACCGCGCACCGTTGGATAAAGGACGCAAAGAAGTGCTCAAGCATGTACACCGGCTTTGGGGTTTTGATGTGATGCTGGAGCAGCAGAATGAAGATGGCAGCGTGGAGCTGTTGGAGCGTTGTCCGCCAAGGATGAACGGTCTGTAAATCTTATTGCCGGAGGCGGTGTAAACACCTTATCCGGCCTACGAAGTGCATGCATTCCAGGCCGGATAAGACGCTTTGGCGTCGCCATCCGGCTTTGAGCGATTAACGGCCCTGAATCGCCAAATCGCCCGGCAGATTCTTCTGCATACGATGCCAAATCTCGCCACTGTCGTGACCGTAGCGGCGCACCGTTTCATACACCTGCTCATGAGCACCCTGCTCGCAGAGTTCTGACAGCTTGTGGTAGAAGCTCAGCGCCAGCGCGCGCGCTTCCGGGTTGGCAAAATAATGGCGGCCAATGCGGGTATATAATCCTTTCATACCGTTGAGGATCAAACCGTAAATCGGATTGCCGGAGGCAAAGGCCAGACCGCGGAAAATGTTATAGTCCAGATCGGCAAATGCGTCAGCGTGGTCAGCCACCTGATTTGCCGTCGCCAGAACCTCCTGTGCTTTATCAGGATGCTGGCGAAACGCAGTACGAACAAAGATCGTCGAAATATTGGTACGCACAGACAGCAGATTATCAATCAGCTGCGGAACACTCTCGTGATCGAGGCGCGCCAGCGTTTCAAGAATATTCAGCCCGGAAGTTTCCCAGAAGTTATTTACCTTCGTCGGTTTGCCGTGTTGAATGGTCAACCAGCCATCTCGCGCCAGACGCTGCAATACTTCGCGTAGCGTGGTACGTGTCACCCCAATAAGTTCGGAGAGTTCACGTTCAGCGGGCAAAATAGTGCCAGGTGGGAAGCGGTTATTCCAGATACTTTCAATGATGTACTCTTCCGCGAACCCAGCCGGGCTTTGCGCCTTAATGACCATAGTAAAAATTCCATTACACAGCAAAACATAGTTACACACATCATACCAGATGGGTATCTTAGCTGATAGCTGACGCAATGAAGAAAAAGTGGATCAAGGCTTCATTTTCCAAATAACGCTACAGTACAGCCAACCTTGCCAGTCTTGTGAATAGCTTGCCTGTACTCCCTCCTCCCGCTAAGCTTTGCGGTCAAACATAAAAATATGATTTCATTTTTAAAGGTAGGGAAATCACCATGGAGCTATCATGGGGCCGCGCGATGTGGCGCAATTTTTTAGGTCAATCACCAGACTGGTACAAACTTGCACTGCTTGTCTTCTTAGTCGTTAACCCGATTATTTTTTTCATCAACCCCTTTATCGCCGGCTGGTTGCTGGTGGCCGAGTTCATTTTCACGCTGGCGATGGCGTTAAAATGCTACCCACTGCTGCCTGGCGGGCTGTTGGCTATCGAAGCTGTCATTATTGGTATGACCAGCGCAACGCATGTTCGTGAAGAGGTTGCCGCAAACCTTGAGGTGTTATTGCTGCTGATGTTTATGGTGGCAGGCATCTACTTTATGAAGCAGCTGCTACTGTTTATTTTCACGCGTCTGCTACTCACTATTCGCTCCAAAACGCTGCTGTCGCTGGCATTTTGTGTTGCGGCCGCTTTCCTCTCGGCGTTCCTTGATGCGCTGACCGTCGTGGCCGTGGTAATCAGCGTTGCGGTCGGTTTTTATGGCATCTACCATCGCGTTGCCTCTTCCCGCGCGGAAGACAACAACATGCTCGATGACAGCCATATCGATCAGCACAATAAGGTCGTTCTTGAGCAGTTCCGTGGTTTTCTGCGTAGCCTGATGATGCACGCGGGTGTCGGTACGGCGTTAGGCGGCGTGATGACCATGGTGGGCGAGCCACAAAACCTGATTATCGCCAAAGCGGCTGGCTGGCATTTTGGCGACTTCTTCCTGCGCATGTCGCCGGTTACCGTCCCGGTACTGATTTGCGGCCTGTTAACCTGTGTACTGGTCGAGAAATTGCGCTGGTTTGGCTATGGCGAAACGCTGCCGGAGACCGTCCGTGATGTCCTGCAACAGTTTGACGATCAGAGCCGCCAGCAACGTACCCGCCAGGACAAAATCAAACTGATTGTCCAGGCGATTATTGGCGTCTGGCTGGTAGTTGCGTTGGCCCTGCATCTGGCAGAAGTAGGATTGATCGGTTTGTCGGTCATCATTCTGGCAACCTCCTTGACAGGAGTCACCGACGAACATGCAATAGGTAAAGCCTTTACCGAGTCGCTGCCCTTCACCGCCCTGCTGACCGTGTTCTTCTCTGTTGTTGCGGTGATTATCGATCAACAGCTCTTTTCGCCGATCATTCAGTTCGTATTGCAATCCTCAGAACATGCCCAACTGACGCTGTTCTATCTCTTCAATGGCCTGCTGTCTTCTATTTCTGATAACGTATTTGTCGGCACCATTTACATTAACGAGGCCAAAGCCGCGCTGGAACAGGGGACCATCAGCCTCAATCAGTATGAGCTGTTAGCGGTGGCGATCAATACCGGGACCAACCTGCCTTCGGTGGCCACGCCAAACGGCCAGGCTGCATTCCTGTTCCTGCTGACCTCTGCACTGGCGCCGTTAATTCGCCTCTCGTATGGTCGCATGGTGTGGATGGCTCTGCCTTATACTCTCGTCCTGACGCTCGTCGGTCTGCTTTGCGTCGAGTTCACGCTTGTCCCGGTGACCGAGTGGATGACCCAAACGGGCTGGTTAGCTACACTTTCATAACAATTAACCGGGCAAATCACTGCCCGGTTTGACTTTTTGCATGATAATTATCCGATTACGCAAATTTTCAATTCCCGCTAGTGGCGCATAAAGTGAATTGGTTTAAACTGCGGTCTCTACGCATGTTGCAGGGAAATGATTATGTTGCGATTTTTAAACCAGTGCTCCCGAGGTCGTGGGGCATGGTTATTGTTGGCGTTAACCGCCTTTGCGCTGGAGCTCGTTGCGCTGTGGTTCCAGCACGTCATGCTGCTAAAACCTTGCGTGTTGTGTATTTACGAACGTAGCGCATTATTTGGCGTGATGGGTGCAGGGCTGGTGGGTGCTATTGCACCAAAAACACCGCTGCGCTATGTGGCGATGATAATCTGGATTTACAGTGCCTGGCGCGGACTTCAGTTAGCATATGAGCACACCATGATTCAGCTGCACCCGTCCCCGTTTATGACCTGTGATTTTGCCGCACGCTTCCCAAGCTGGCTGCCACTGGACAAATGGCTGCCGCAGGTGTTTTTAGCGTCCGGTGACTGTGCTGAGCGCCAGTGGTCTTTTTTAACCCTGGAAATGCCGCAGTGGCTGTTGGGGATCTTCGCCGCCTACATGGTAGTCGCCGTGCTGGTGGTGATAGCACAGCCGTTCAAACCGAAAAAACGTGACCTCTTCGGTCGCTAACAGAGACGCTCCTTCGGGAGCGTTTTTTTTGGCTTAAATTCATTGCCTGCTGGTATCTATAAGATGTATATTAAATACATCTTATAGATACCACACCAAGGAGATGTCTTATGTCCCATTTACGCATCCCGGCAAACTGGAAAGTTAAACGCTCTACTCCCTTCTTTACCAAAGACAATGTCCCCGCAGCACTTCTTTCTCACCATAACACTGCAGCAGGCGTTTTTGGCCAGCTTTGTGTGATGGAAGGTACGGTAACGTATTACGGTTTTGCCAATGAAGACGCAAAAGAGCCTGAAGTAAAAGTGGTGATTAATGCCGGTCAGTTCGCGACCAGCCCGCCGCAGTACTGGCATCGCGTTGAATTAAGCGACGACGCCCAATTCAACATCAATTTCTGGGTTGAAGATGACAACCATGGAGATGAGATGTATCAGGCGAAAAAGTCTTAAGCCCTTACGCCTGCTAATTGATGGGCGGCTTAGTCCGCCCATGAAGGTTTGTTCAAAATATGGTCCTGCCAGTCACGCACTTCCGATTCTTTCACCGCAATATGACGTACTGAAATACGCTCGCCGTGCATTGCCGCTTTGGACCCCGTCAGCAGTGGATGCCACTCCGGCAGCCCTTTACCTTCCGCTAACAGACGATAAGCACAGGTCATCGGCAGCCATTCAAAGGTAGGCAGATTATCGCGCGTCAGTTTGATACAGTCAGGCTCGTATTCGAATCGGCGTTCGTAATTACGGCATTGACAGGTTTTGATATTGAGCTGCTTACACGCGACGTTGGTAAAATAAATTTCGTCGGTGTCTTCATCCATCAGCTTATGCAGGCAGCATTGACCACACCCATCACATAATGACTCCCACTCGGCATCGGTCATTTCATCCAGGGTTTTACTTTGCCAGAAAGGTATGTCGCTCATCAGGGTATCCGCTATTGCAATAAAGCTGCACCTTATAACCAGTCTGGCACGCTGTTGCAAGTTTTGCCGCCCGAAAAGGCGGCAAGAAGAGATTACAGCACGCGTGTCGTCAGCGTTTGACCATGAAAACTGATGGCCAGCTCATCGCCGCTGTTTAACGGCCCAACACCCGCTGGCGTCCCCGTCAGCACAACATCGCCCGCTTTGAGAGTAAAGAAACGGCTCATATAGGCAATCAAAGGAACGATTTGATGGATCATATCCGCTGTGGAGCCGTGCTGGCGTGTTTCACCGTTGACCGTTAACCCCAGAATCGTATCCTGCGGATCGCCGTTAAACTCGGCCACCGGAATAAACCCCGACAGCGGACAAGAGTTATCAAAACCCTTCGCTTTTTCCCACGGCTGCCCCGCTTTCTTCATTTTGCCCTGAATATCACGCAAGGTCAGATCCAACGCGACGCCATAGCCCGCGATGGCTTTGCGCACATGTTCTTCCGTCGCCTGACGTAGGGTCGCGCCAATCAGTACCGCCAGCTCAACTTCATGGTGAACTGAACCCATATCAGAAGGGATCACCAGCGGCTGGCGCAAATCGCACAGCGCAGTTTCCGGTTTGATAAACAACACCGGCTCTTCCGGAGGGGTTCCACCCATCTCTTTAATATGGTTGGCATAGTTACTCCCTACGCAAACCACCTTACTCACCGGATAATCCAGCAGAGCACCATGCCAGTTATGATGTTGATACATTATTTTCCCCTAACGTAGTTATCGATTTCAGGTACTGCATCGATGGGGCGTGCTGCTGCCGGATGCAGTTTAACGTTTAGCGTCTGGTGTATTTTGTTTCGCCGCAGCCAGATGCTGTTTAAGTAAATCTTCTGGCGGTGGTGGTATTTGTAAATAATAGCCCTGCTCGGTGAGTGCCTGTTTTACTTTTTCCAGATCGGCATTAACGAGCTTTTTACGGCCATCAAGCGGCAACATCATTGCCAGCGTCGGCTGACCAAATCCTTTCATCAGTTCTTCAGGAACTCGCGAGAAATCGTCTTTTTTTTCGACATATAAATAGGTCTGGTCACGTTTACTGCTTCGGTAGATCACACAAAACATATCTTTTACTCTGAATTCACGGAATGGTGGCTTGCCTCAATATAATACTGACTATAACATGCCTTATAGTCTTCGGAATATCACCCCGCGCTGGGGATGATAAATAGCAAATTGAGTAAGGCCAGGATGTCAAACACGCCAATCGAGCTTAAAGGCAGTAGCTTCACCTTATCAGTGGTTCACTTACATGAAGCAGAACCCGAGGTTATTCGTCAGGCGTTGGAAGACAAAATCGCGCAGGCACCTGCTTTTTTAAAACATGCTCCCGTCGTGGTTAACGTGAGTGGTCTTGAAAGCCCAGTAAACTGGTCAGCGTTGCAGAAAGTTGTCGCGTCTACTGGATTGCGCATTATCGGCGTTAGCGGATGCAAAGACGCCAGACTCAAGGCTGAAATCGACGAAATGGGTCTTCCTTTACTGACTGAAGGTAAAGAAAAAGCTATTCGTCCTGCGCCCGTTGAGGCCCCGACTCACGTTGCTCCGCCGCAAAACGTTACTCCCATCACAAAAACACGATTAATAAATGTGCCGGTTCGTTCCGGTCAGCGCATTTATGCACCACAATGTGATCTGATTGTTACAAGCCACGTCAGTGCAGGCGCAGAGCTTATCGCTGATGGCAATATTCATGTTTATGGAATGATGAGAGGCCGTGCGTTGGCAGGCGCTAGCGGTGATCGGGAAGCGCAAATTTTTTGTACCCATCTGACGGCAGAACTGGTGTCTATCGCAGGTGTTTATTGGCTGAGTGATAAAATCCCAGCAGAATTTTATGGCAAAGCGGCACGTCTGCAATTAGCAGAGAACGCTTTGACAGTTCAACCGTTGAATTGATCCCTTTTTAACAAGGAATTTCTATGGCACGCATTATTGTTGTTACTTCGGGTAAAGGGGGCGTTGGCAAAACCACCTCCAGCGCGGCCATCGCTACAGGTTTGGCCCAGAAGGGAAAGAAAACTGTCGTTATTGATTTTGATATCGGCCTGCGTAACCTCGATCTGATTATGGGTTGTGAACGCCGCGTCGTTTATGACTTCGTCAACGTTATTCAGGGCGATGCGTCGTTAAATCAGGCGTTAATCAAAGATAAGCGTACCGAAAATCTCTTTATTCTTCCGGCCTCACAGACTCGCGATAAAGACGCGCTGACGCGTGAAGGCGTCGCGAAAGTTCTGGACGACCTGAAAACGATGGAATTCGACTTCATTGTCTGCGACTCTCCGGCGGGTATTGAAACCGGTGCGCTGATGGCCCTGTATTTTGCCGATGAAGCGATAATCACCACTAACCCGGAAGTTTCCTCTGTACGTGACTCTGACCGTATTCTGGGTATTCTGGCGTCGAAATCTCGTCGTGCGGAAAACGGTGAAGATCCGATTAAAGAGCATTTGTTGCTGACGCGCTACAACCCTGGCCGCGTAAATAAAGGTGACATGCTGAGCATGGAAGACGTACTGGAAATTCTTCGAATCAAGCTGGTTGGCGTGATTCCTGAAGATCAGTCAGTCCTGCGCGCGTCTAACCAGGGTGAGCCGGTTATTCTCGACATCAATGCTGACGCCGGTAAAGCCTATGCTGATACCGTAGACCGTCTGTTGGGAGAAGAACGTCCTTTCCGCTTCATTGAAGAAGAGAAGAAAGGTTTCCTCAAACGCCTGTTCGGAGGATAAGTTATGGCATTACTGGATTTTTTTCTCTCGCGGAAAAAGAGCACAGCGAACATCGCTAAAGAGCGACTGCAGATTATTGTTGCGGAACGCCGTCGTAGTGACGCCGAGCCACATTATTTACCGCAGTTGAGGAAAGATATTCTCGAGGTTATCTGCAAGTATGTACAAATTGATCCTGAAATGGTGACTGTACAACTTGAGCAAAAAGACGGCGATATTTCTATCCTCGAACTTAACGTGACATTGCCTGAAGCCGAAGAATCTAAATAACGGCTTTACTCAGAGAGTCATCGTTACAAAAAAGGCAGATTATTCTGCCTTTTTTATTTTCTGTTTCTTACCAACCTGTTGCACTTTTATTCCAAAGTAAACTTTGGATAGTTTTCGGTAAAATAGCGGCGCAAATACTCGACCGTAATACGGATTTTTGCCGACGTCGCCAGCCGGGAAACATACACCGCCCAAATATTTGCTGGTTGATAATACTCGGGCAATATGTGTCTCAAGTTTCCGCTGGCAATGTTGTCGCAAACGTCCCACCATGACCGCAGGGCTATTCCCTGCCCATCAAGGCACCACTGATGTACCACTTCGCCATGATTAGACGACAGAGGTCCCGTAACTTTAATCGAATGCGCGCCCTCTTTATTGCGCATTTGCCAGATACCAAACGGATGGTCGCGCTCTTTGATGACCAGACAAGGAAGAGTGGCAAGATCGTTGAGTTGCTTCGGCGTCCCATGCTGCGTCAAAAATTCCGGCGAGGCGCACAAAATACGGTAGTTAGTCGCCAGCTTGCGGGCAATCAGGTTCGGCGCGATATCATCCCCGATACGAATATCAAGATCGATGCCCTCATTCACCATATCCACCAGACGATCTTCCACATCGAACCGCAGTTCTAACTGCGGGTACTCTTTTGCCAGTGCCGACAGCGCCGGAGCGACCACCCGGCGGCCAAAACCAAAGCTACTAATAATACGTAGCATCCCCCGCGGGACCTGCCTGGCATCAGAAAGCTCGTCCATCATTTGATCGACATCCTGTAGGATCCGCTGCGCCCATTCGTAGATCCGCTCCCCCTCTTCCGTGATGGTTACGCGCCGCGTGGTTCGATGCAGCAGCACTACATTCAGCGTTTGCTCCAGCAGGGCAACGCGCTTACTGATAAAAGCCGGTGATACGCCCAGTTCCTCGGCAACAGCGGCAAATCCTGCACGACGGGCAACCAGCATAAAGACGCGTAAATCATTTAGCAGCGGCAGATTATTCATGATCTGTGTTTTATGTTTCACCAGTTAGGGGGATTAACTATTAATCAGTCAATTATAGGATAAGGGGAAAGTCAATTTTGATGGCGCACAAGTGAGAGCTGCTATGAAGAAAACCTGGCGTATCGCCGCTATCCCCGGAGATGGCATTGGTAAAGAAGTCCTGCCTGAGGGCATTCATGTTTTGCAGGCAGCCGCCGAGCGTTGGGGGTTGTCGCTCAGCTTTGAGCAAATGGAATGGGCCAGCTGCGAATACTACGCCCATCACGGCAAAATGATGCCCGATGACTGGCATGAGCAGTTGCAATCCTTCGATGCTATCTATTTTGGCGCGGTTGGCTGGCCGGACACCGTGCCTGACCACATCTCATTATGGGGTTCGCTGCTTAAGTTTCGCCGCGAATTTGACCAGTACGTCAACCTGCGACCGGTGCGCCTGTTTCCGGGAGTTCCTTGCCCACTGGTTGGCAAGCAGCCTGGCGACATTGATTTCTACGTCGTACGCGAAAACACCGAGGGAGAATACTCTGCCCTCGGCGGACGCGTGAGCGAAGGTACTGAACACGAGATGGTGATCCAGGAGTCGGTCTTCACCCGCCGTGGCGTCGACCGAATTTTGCGTTTTGCCTTTGAACTGGCACAAAGTCGCCCACGCAAAACGTTGACTTCGGCGACCAAATCCAATGGGCTGGCCATCAGCATGCCCTACTGGGATGAACGCGTCGAAGCGATGGCGTCACACTATCCTGAGATCCGCTGGGATAAACAGCATATTGATATTCTGTGCGCCCGCTTTGTCATGCAGCCTGAGCGATTTGACGTCGTGGTTGCTTCCAACCTGTTTGGTGACATCCTCTCCGATCTCGGTCCAGCCTGTACCGGAACGATTGGCATTGCGCCTTCTGCCAACTTAAATCCGGAACGCACCTTCCCGTCCCTGTTCGAGCCGGTACACGGTTCGGCCCCGGATATCTACGGTCAGAATATCGCCAACCCTATAGCGACTATCTGGGCTGGAGCCATGATGCTCGACTTCCTTGGCAACGGTGATACCAACTATAAAGCCGCCCACGACGGTATTCTGGCGGCAATTGAGCAGATCATTGCCAGCGGCCCGAAAACGCCAGATATGAAAGGCTTCGCCACCACCCAACAGGTAGGTGAAGCCATTCGTCAGGCACTGTGTCGCTAACTCAAATCCGATTAAAAACGGGAGCGCCAGCTCCCGTTTTTTTAGGTTTTCTACTGTGGGTATTCTTGCAGCAGCGCGTTGAGTCGTTCTGCCATCAACTCGCCACGCCAACCGGAAATCAGCTCCGGCAGAGTCTGCTGCGGCTTTAATTTCCAGTGCCAGTTGAGCAACTGGTTAATCTGACGACGCGAAGCAAGCAGCTCGACGCTAAGATTATGTTCCGCACTCACTTCAGCAACCAGCGTCTTAATGGCTTTGAACGCCTTGCGATAGCCTGGCATATCCATCAAATTCAGCAGCGGCTGCGGCAGCGACTCTTCCGGTAAGGCCTGTGCCTTTTCTACCAGGGAGATCAGCGTCTTGCCGTGGAAGCGAATTTCACTGCCGGAAAGTCCCAGACTATCCAGCTCACCCAGACTGCCCGGCATATAACGAGCGACCGACCACAGGTGTTCTTCACGCACCACAAAGTTCACCGCCAGATCTCGCTCACGAGCTTTACGCAGTCGCCAGTCGGCAAGCAGTTGCAGGCAGGCCAACTGACGGGTACGCAGTTGCCAGGCGTTGGTGATGTCGCGCCATGCGTCTTCAGGTGCCAGAACCTCCTGGCGACGCTGCTGCATTAAGCGACATTCGTCCAGTGCGGCTGGCAGCCAGCCGCTGGCTTCAGTTTCGACCATCAGTTTTGTGGTGATCGGTAATAGATACCAGACATCAGCCGCCGCGTACTCACACTGACGCTCGGTCAGCGGTCTGGCCAGCCAGTCGGTACGCGACTCGCTTTTGTCGAGCGCCACGCCCGTAAACTCTTCCACCATCGCGGCAAAGCCCCACGACAGCGGACGACCGCAAAAAGCAGCCAGAATTTGTGTATCAATCAACGGCTGCGGCAGTTCGCCAAAAGTGTTGAGAAACACTTCCAGATCTTCGCTACCTGCATGTAGGAATTTGGTGATGGCAGTATCACGCAGAATATCGCGCAGCGGCGACCAGTCGGTGATCCCCTGCGGATCAATCAGAGCAACGTGTTTGCCATCAAACAGCTGGATCAGCCCCAACTGCGGATAATAGGTACGCGTGCGAACAAATTCTGTATCCAGGGCTATCGCCGGAAATTCACGGACGGCTTCGCACAGCGTGGCCAACGCGTCGTCCGTGGTGATCATTTGATAATTCAAATCGTGCTCTCTTAGGTTTGCGCCAAAAAAAACGCCGGATTACCCGGCGTTTTCTGCTGGCTGACTTAACGCTCAGCCTTTATTGTCCACTTTGGCGCGCGCTTCGTCACGTAATTCTCGTCGCAAAATTTTACCGACGTTAGATTTCGGCAACTCATCGCGAAACTCCACCAGCTTCGGTACTTTATAGCCCGTCAGGTGACGACGACAGAAAGTGACCAGCGCTTCATCGGTTAACGAGGCGTCTTTCTTCACCACGAAAATTTTTACCGCTTCACCGCTGCTGCCGGACGGAACACCAACCGCAGCCACTTCCTGCACGCCAGGATGTTGCATGACCACGTCTTCAATTTCGTTCGGATAGACGTTAAAGCCGGACACGAGGATCATGTCCTTCTTACGATCGACAATACGCAGGAAGCCTTCATCATCCATCACTGCAATATCGCCGGTGTGCAGCCAGCCGTCTTTGACGATTTCGTCAGTGGCGTCTGGTCGCTGCCAGTAGCCCAGCATCACCTGCGGGCCTTTCACGCAGAGCTCCCCCGGTTCTCCCGGCGGCACTTCGTTGTCGTCGTCGTCCACCAGCTTGACCTCGGTGGAAGGCACCGGTAACCCGATACTGCCGCTGTGGTAGTCGATATCGTGAGGGTTGACGCTTACCAACGGCGCGCACTCCGTCAGGCCGTAGCCTTCCAGCAGATACTGACCTGTCAGCTTCACCCAACGTTCAGCTACCGCCTGTTGAACCGGCATTCCGCCGCCTGCCGAGAGGTGGAGTGAAGAGAAATCCAGTTGCTGGAACTCTTTGTTATTCAGCAGCGCGTTAAACAGCGTATTGACGCCAGTCATCGCGGTAAATGGATACTTCGCCAGCTCTTTTACCAGCCCCGGAATATCACGCGGGTTAGTAATCAGCAGGTTTTGACCACCTAGCTCAATAAACAGCAGGCAGTTCATCGTTAGCGCAAAAATGTGATACAGCGGTAGGGCCGTTACCACCAGCTCTTTACCCGGATGCAGCAACGGGCCATAGGTGGCATTAACCTGCTCCAGGTTAGCCAGCATGTTGCGGTGTGTAAGCATCGCGCCTTTCGCCACGCCGGTTGTCCCGCCAGTATATTGCAGGAACGCCAAATCTTCCGACACGACTTCGGGCTTCACATACTGCATGCGATAACCATTTTGCAGCGCACTGCGAAACGAGATGGCATCCGGCAGGTGATATTTCGGCACCAGACGCTTGATATACTTGACGACGAAGTTAACCAGCGTCCCTTTGGCGGTGGACAGCTGATCGCCCATACGCGTCAGGATCACGTGTTGCACAGACGTTTTGTCGACTACTTTTTCCAGCGTGTGGGCAAAGTTAGATACGATGACAATCGCCGACGCGCCGCTATCGTTGAGCTGATGTTCCAGCTCGCGAGGCGTGTACAGCGGGTTTACGTTCACGACGATCATGCCGGCACGTAAAATCCCAAACAGTGCGACCGGATATTGCAGCAGATTCGGCATCATCAGCGCGACGCGATCGCCCTTTTTCAGCCCGAGCCCCTGTTGCAAATAAGCGGCAAACGCACGACTACGCTCTTCAAGCTTGCGGAAGGTCATCACCTCCCCCATGTTTACGAACGCGGGCTGATCGGCATACCGTCTTACTGAGTGTTCAAAGAGTTCCACCAGGGATTGATAACGGTCAGGATTGATCTCCGCAGGAACACCAGCGGGATAACGGTTAAGCCAAACCTTTTTCAATACATCACCTCTAAAATGCGTATTCGTCGTCATCACAACCCCAGACAATAAACAAACTGTTAACATAATATTAACTCAGCGTACCAGTTTGTTTATTACACAACGACAAGGTTGCGAAGCACGTCACTATTTATTTTTCTTATATCCACGTTAATGCAGAAACAGCGGACAGGCCGCTGTTTCTTTTACCAATAAAACAAAGAGTTACTCTGTTACTATGGTCTGAACCTGTGCCGGGCCGGGATTGTACCAGCCCCATCCGCCATAGCCACCGTAAGGCCAGCCACGCGCACCGTAGAACCAGGGGTCGATAGGCTGAGGCGGCATGACAATCTGCTGAGTAATATGCCAGCGTTTATAACCGGTTACCTGCATCAGCATGAATTTATACGGCGTATTACCTATTTTTCCGTCCACCGTACCGCTAATCGGGCCGACGACGGTGACCAGTTGCCCGCGAAAGTCCACCGGGTCGAGGAAGCCATTTACATCAGCATATATACGCCCGCGAGAGGCTTCACCCAGCACTGGACGCGCACCACTATCGAGCGGAACGGTGGCAATTTCCAGACGGGATTTTCCCTGCTGGTTCTGAATATCCACCACTTTGCCACCAAAACGCGCTTCCTGTCCGACATACAGCTGCGGCGCATTCATCACCCGCACCAGATCCTGCTGCGGCATCGGGCTCGAACCTTTAATCGCATCCGGGATGGTGACGCAGCCGCTAAGCATTAACGCCAAGGCCCCCGCCAACACACCTTTCAATAACTGCTTTTGCACCGCCATATTGCGACTCCCTTTTCTTAGCTTCTGCCCCGGCCTGTTCACAACGCTGTGCACCGACGTCTATGAAAATTAACCGGGGATGTACTACTAAGATTCATTCTTTACCGGGAAGTTTCTTCCACGCCACGGTGTTACGTAAATAAACCGGTTCCGCGTGTTCGACCGCTACGGTCTTACCCGCAGCCAGCATTTGCGTGGCGACAGGCAGCATATCTTCAGCCGCAGGAAGCAGCACGTCACCATCGCTGAGCGTCAGACCGCTGTCTTTACCAAGCTCAGGCCAGGCTGGCCACCCCGTCCCAACAGTTACCCACTCGCCAGAAAGCTGCAGTAAACGCTCATGTACCTGCTCGGGGGTTAACACCGCTTCGGTTTCTTCACCGTGCCAGTTGCCGTTGTCATCACGCTGGTATTCGGCCCAGTAGACTTCGCCCATTCGCGCGTCAATCGCCGCCAGTACACGAGTCGCGCCCGACTTACGCCAGGCGCCCTGCGCCATGGTCGCCAGGGTGGAGACGCCGATCATCGGTAAGTTTGCGCCTAACGCCAGCCCCTGAGCAATGCCAATACCGATACGCACGCCGGTGAAACTGCCGGGACCGCGACCAAACGCCAGGGCGTCGATATCGGTTAACGTGAGATCGCCAGCGGCCAGGATTTCCTGAACCATCGGTAAAATTCGTTGGGTGTGTTCTCGTGGGCAAAGCTCAAAGTGAGCCTTGATAGTACCGTCATTCCACAGGGCAACAGAGCACGCCTCTGTGGCGGTATCGATAGCCAGAATTCGCATGGGTGTTTGTGATCAGATCAATAAATTTGGCGCGCATCTTACCACACTCCGTAACAAATTACTCAGTCGTTGGTATGGCAAGAAAGCGAACCGCGCGAGCTATGTCACGCGTCCGCGGCGCAGGAGGAAGACTCGCCAAGAAGGTGGCGCCGTATGGCCGCATAACCAGACGATTGTCGCAAATCACCAGCACGCCGCGATCGTCGGCATCACGTATCAGACGCCCTACCCCCTGCTTCAGGGTGATGACCGCATCCGGCAACTGGACGTCTTCAAACGGATCGCCGCCGCGCAGTCGACAATCCTCCATTCGGGCTTTTAACAGCGGGTCGTCCGGCGAGGTAAACGGCAGTTTGTCGATTATCACCAGCGACAGCGTATCACCGCGCACGTCCACGCCTTCCCAGAAGCTGCTGGTGGCAACCAGTAGCGCATTACCTGCGCTGACAAACTGCTGTAACAGTTGCCCTTTACTGGTTTCGCCCTGCAGCAGAACGGGAAGCGTCATGGTGGCGCGGAATTGTTCCGCCAGATCGCGCATCATCGCGTGCGAAGTGCACAGCATAAAGCAGCGACCGTTGTTCGCTTCAATAATAGGTCGCAGCATGGATGCTAACTGGCGCGCAGCCCCCGGCTGGTTGGTTTGCGGGAGATTACGCGGCACGCACAGCAGCGCCTGGCGCGTGTAATCAAATGGACTCGGCAATAACATCGACTCGGCATCTTCAATCCCCAACCTCGCGGTAAAATGATGAAGGTCATCGTTTACCGACAGCGTCGCGGAAGTAAAAATCCAGCAGCCCGGCTTTTGTTCCATCACTTCTTTGAATTTATCCGCCACAGTGAGCGGCGTCAGCGCGAGAGTGAAATGGCGGGAGGTGCATTCATACCAGTAGCTGAAGCCTGGCTGGTTGATCTCTTTCAGACGCTTCAGGCGCGCACGGTAAAGTGTGGCGCGTTCAAACGCGGCATCCAGCAACGCCGAACGCCCAAGAGACAGCTTCGCCACGTCATAACATAGCTCCAGCGTGTCATCGAGCAGCAAAAACGCGCGCTGTACGCGCTGGTCGGCCAGCAGTTCCCGCAGGTTTCCGCGATAGCCCGGCTCACCAAGTTGCAAGCGGAAGTCCTGAGCGCTTTGTGCAAGGCGATCGGCGCACTTTTGCAACTGCTGAGTGTCTTTCAGCTCGGTGCGATAGGCAATGGTGATGTCTTTCGCCAGGTCTAACAGTTGGCGACTGGAGAGCGATTGACCAAAGTACTGGCTGGCGATATCCGGTAGCTGATGCGCTTCATCGAAGATCATTACATCAGCTTCCGGGATCAGTTCGCCAAACCCGCTCTCTTTTACCACCATATCAGCGAGAAACAGATGGTGGTTAACCACGACGACATCCGCATCCATCGCTTTTTTACGCGCTTTCACGACAAAACACTCTTTATACAGCGGGCAGTCGCTGCCCAGACAGTTGTCATTAGTGCTGGTGACCAACGGCCAGGCCTGAGAGTCTTCCGCCACGCTGACGCAGGTGCTGATGTCCCCATCAAGGGTTTGATTTGACCAGGAGTGCAGCAGGATGACGTCGCTTAACGTTTGTACCGGCAAGTCACCACCCGCGAGTGCCTGCTGTTCAAGACGTTCAAGGCACAGATAGTTTGAACGCCCTTTCAGCAGCGCCAGTTTACCGGTGAACTTTAGTGCCTTAGCGACGGTCGGGAGATCGCGGCTGTATAGCTGATCCTGCAACGCCTTCGAGCCCGTGGAGACAATGACCTTCTTTCCGGCACGCAGCGCTGGGGCAAGATAAGCATAGGTTTTACCCGTCCCGGTTCCGGCTTCTACCACCAACGGTTGTGATTTTTCGATGGCATGACTGACGGCGATGGCCATCTGCCGCTGTGGTTCTCGCGGTTTAAAACCCGGTATCGCTTTAGCCAACTGACCGTCTGCTGCAAAATCGTCCGTCACACTGCCCCCTGTTCATTTGAACAGGGATTATGTCAGGCCAGCAGCTCTTTCGCCAGTTGAAGAGGTGACGTGGGCACAACATTATGGCAGTCTTGGCGCAACCCAAAGCCATTTGAAAACACGTAAATGAGGAATGATTTATGACGATTGTGCGCATTGATGCCGAAGCGCGTTGGTCCGACGTGGTTATCCACAACAACACGCTGTATTACACCGGCGTGCCGGAAAATCTGGATGCAGACGCTTTTGAGCAAACGGCAAATACGCTGGCGCAAATTGATGCGGTGCTGGAAAAACAAGGCAGCAACAAGTCACGTATTCTTGATGCCACCCTGTTTTTGGCAGACAAAAACGATTTTGCCGCCATGAACAAAGCCTGGGACGCGTGGGTTGTTGCGGGTCACGCGCCGGTACGTTGTACCGTTCAGGCCGGGTTGATGAACCCGAAATACAAAGTTGAGATTAAGATTATCGCTGCAGTTTAAGCGGCGTTATTCGTCCTCATCTTCAAAACGCGCCACGATCCGCTCGCCGGTATGACTGGCGCGTAACTCTTCAGCAACAAGAGCAATGGCTTGTCCGCTGCTCATCCCCTGCGACATCAGCTCCTGAATACGCTCTACCGCTTTTTGCTGCTGCTCATGACTGAGTGAAGGTAAACCTGCAAACATTGTTAACTCCTGCTAAATTGTCTGCGCTAATTATTTCATGCTACCGGGCAGTTAGCCAGTAGAGTAGCAACGAGTCAGGACTGATGAAGACGTTATCTCCCGCAGTAATCACATTACCCTGGCGTCAGGACGCCGCTGAACGCTATTTTTCGACATTAAGCCATCTGCCCTGGGCGATGCTGCTGCATTCGGGTCAAGCCGACCATCCGCATAACCGCTTTGATATTCTGGTGGCGGATCCCGTCACCACGCTTGTTACGCGAGCTACAGAGACCGTAGTGCAGGACGGGCACGCAACCACGTGCTCGCTTGATGATCCCATGACGGTATTACATTCCGCACTAACCGCACACAAGATTCACCCCGAATATCACCCCGACCTGCCGTTTCAGGGCGGTGCGTTAGGTCTGTTTGGCTACGATCTTGGCCGACGCTTCGAATCTCTGCCCACTATTGCAGAGCGCGATATTACGCTGCCGGATATGGCCGTTGGCATTTACGACTGGGCACTGATTGTCGATCACCAGTTGCAGACCGTATCGCTGCTCAGCCATACCGATGTCGAGGCTCGCCTGAAATGGCTCGACGCGCAACAACCGCCAACGCGTGAGCCGTTTACATTAACTTCGGCGTGGCAGTCTAATATGAGCCGTGCTCAGTACGGCGAAAAATTCCGCCAGGTGCAGGATTATCTGCACAGCGGAGACTGTTACCAGGTCAATCTTGCCCAGCGTTTTCAGGCGCATTACCAGGGCGATGAGTGGCAGGCATTTGTCACTCTCAATCACGCCAACCGCGCCCCGTTTAGTGCATTTATTCGTCTTGAGGAAGGTGCAATCCTCAGCCTTTCGCCGGAACGATTTATTCTGCTGGAAAACCAGCACATACAGACGCGTCCGATTAAAGGCACGCTACCGAGGCTTGGAGATACCGATGCCGATCGTGAGCAGGCCCGGCGACTGGCGAATTCGCCGAAGGATCGTGCGGAAAACCTGATGATCGTCGATTTGATGCGTAATGATATTGGCCGCGTTGCCGTACCGGGTTCGGTACAGGTTCCGGAGCTGTTTATCGTCGAACCGTTCCCTGCCGTTCATCATTTGGTCAGCACCATTACCGCACGTCTGCCAGAGTCATTATACGCCACCGATCTGCTACGCGCCGCCTTCCCCGGCGGCTCTATTACCGGCGCGCCGAAAGTGCGGGCGATGGAAATTATCGACGAACTGGAGCCGCAAAGACGCAACGCCTGGTGCGGCAGCATTGGTTATCTGAGCTTTTGCGGCAATATGGATACCAGCATTACCATTCGCACGCTGACAGCCACAAACGGACAAATTTATTGCTCCGCAGGCGGTGGTATTGTTGCAGACAGTCAGGAAGACGCTGAATATCAGGAAACATTTGATAAAGTGAATCGCATTTTGCACCAACTGGAGAATTGACACGTGGAATACAGCAGCCTGACGCTTGATGATTTTTTATCGCGCTTTCAACTCCTGCGCCCGCAGGTCAATCATGCCGCGTTAAACCAGCGCCAGGCCGCCGTACTGATCCCCGTCGTGCGTCGCCCACAGCCGGGGTTGCTGTTAACCCAGCGTTCCGTTCACCTGCGCAAGCACGCCGGACAGGTCGCATTCCCCGGTGGGGCGGTGGATAGCAGTGATGCCTCGTTAATTGCCGCCGCCCTTCGCGAAGCGCAGGAGGAGGTGGCGATCCCACCTTCATGCGTAGAAGTGATTGGCGTTCTGCCGCCTGTCGACAGCGTGACCGGTTTCCAGGTCACCCCTGTGGTAGGCATTATCCCGCCTAATCTGCCGTATCGCGCCAGTGAAGATGAAGTTTCCGCAGTGTTCGAAATGCCGCTGGCCCAGGCCCTGCATTTAGGTCGTTACCACCCGTTGGATATTTACCGTCGTGGCGATTCACATCGCGTATGGCTTTCCTGGTATGAGCAATATTTCGTCTGGGGAATGACTGCCGGAATAATTCGTGAGCTGGCGCTGCAAATTGGCGTCAAGCCCTGACTATACTTATCTTTACGCACACAATAGACAACTTGAAACTCAGGTCACAACATTAGTAAAACCGCGGTTATCTATTAGTTTAATTCATGTGAATAGTTAAGCCGATCGCCGCGTTCCCTCTTACACTATGCGCAGTTATAACATCGTTACTGGAAAGCCCAGTCGCCCTGTAGGAGTATTATCGTGATTAGTCTATTCGACATGTTTAAGGTGGGGATTGGTCCCTCATCTTCCCATACCGTAGGGCCTATGAAGGCGGGTAAACAGTTCGTCGATGACCTGGTCGAAAAAGGATTACTGGACAGCGTTACTCGTGTCGCCGTCGACGTGTATGGTTCACTGTCGCTCACGGGTAAAGGTCACCACACCGATATCGCCATTATTATGGGTCTGGCGGGCAATGAGCCTGCTACCGTGGATATTGATAGCATCCCCGGATTTATCCGCGACGTAGAAACGCGTGGACGCCTGCTGCTTGCGCAGGGTCAGCACGAAGTGGATTTCCCGCAGAATGACGGGATGCGTTTTCACAACGGCAACCTGCCGCTGCATGAAAACGGAATGCAGATCCATGCGTACAATGGCGAAACCGTCATTTATAGCAAAACCTACTACTCAATCGGCGGTGGATTCATCGTTGATGAAGAACATTTTGGTCAGGATGCCTCGGGCGAGGTCAGCGTGCCTTATCCGTTCAAATCCGCCACTGAAATGCTGGAATATTGCAACAGCACCGGCCTGTCTCTCTCTGGCATGGCAATGCAGAACGAACTTGCGCTGCACAGTAAGAAAGAGATTGAAGAGTACTTTGGCCACGTCTGGCAAACCATGCAGGCATGTATCGATCGTGGCATGAACACCGAAGGTGTGCTGCCGGGTCCGCTGCGCGTTCCTCGCCGTGCTTCAGCCCTGCGTCGTATGCTGGTTTCCAGCGATAAGCTGTCCAACGATCCAATGAACGTGATCGACTGGGTGAACATGTTTGCGTTGGCCGTTAACGAAGAAAACGCCGCGGGCGGTCGCGTAGTGACAGCGCCAACCAACGGTGCCTGCGGTATCGTGCCTGCGGTACTGGCCTATTACGATCATTTCATTGAGTCCGTTAGCCCGGATATCTATACCCGCTATTTCCTGGCGGCCGGTGCGATTGGCGCGTTGTACAAAATGAACGCCTCTATCTCTGGTGCAGAAGTAGGTTGTCAGGGTGAAGTGGGCGTAGCCTGCTCCATGGCTGCCGCGGGTCTGGCTGAACTGTTAGGCGCAAGCCCGGAGCAGGTGTGTGTTGCTGCTGAAATCGGCATGGAACATAACCTCGGTTTAACCTGCGATCCGGTTGCCGGTCAGGTACAGGTTCCGTGCATTGAGCGTAACGCAATTGCTTCAGTGAAGGCGATCAACGCTGCGCGTATGGCAATGCGCCGTACCAGCGCGCCGCGCGTCTCGCTGGATAAAGTCATTGAGACTATGTACGAAACGGGTAAAGACATGAACGCCAAATACCGCGAAACGTCACGCGGTGGCCTGGCGATCAAAGTTCAATGTGACTAATACTTAATTTTCGCCCATCTGCGACGGATGGGCGAATTTGCCCCCTCTCCCTCGTCTACTGTAATTTTCCCCACTACACTTGCTCTGTTGCTGTTGGCTTCTGTGACCAACGGCTTATCGGGCGGCCCGCATGCAAACAGCACAACGGATCATTAAAAATTATCGCCGGAATCGCTTAATCGTCTGCACAGTATGTGCACTACTGACGCTCATCCTCACATTAACTGTCCGATTTATTTCGGAGCGTAATTTAAATCACCGAAATATCGTCACCTTTGCCAACCATGCTGTAGAAGAACTGGATGACGTGCTTTTACCCTTGCAGACCGGACGGGATGTATTGCTGCCGTTGATTGGCCTCCCCTGCTCAGTGGCGCGTTTACCCTTAAGCAAACATGCCGCAAGGTTGCAAACGGTACGTTCTATTAATCTGATTCAAAGCGGGATCCTCTATTGCTCCAGCATTTTTGGTTATCGTAATGTTCCCATTAGTCAACTGCAGCCCGAATTACCCAGCAGAGAACCGCAACTGCTGCTGTCTACCGACCATTCGTTGATTAAAGGCAGTCCGATTCTGACTCAGTGGTATCCGTCCTCTGCCGATGGTGAAGATGGCGTGCTGGAAATCGTCAATATTGACTTATTGTCGTCTATGTTGCTTGAACCCCAGCCGCCGCAGATCACCGATGCCAGCTTAACCGTTGGTAATCGGCATCTACTGTATGATCAAGGTGTTGTCGATACTCTGCCTAAGCTAAATGATGAAAAACGCTACCAGCTTTCATCTCAACATTTCCCGTTTACCATTAGCGTCACCGGCCCCGGTCCCAGTGAGTTGGCGGTAAAACACCTGCCAACACAGCTGCCGCTGGCGGTGATCCTAAGTTTATTAGTGGGTTATCTGGCATGGCTGGCTACCGCCAGCAGAATGAGTTTCTCATGGGAGATTAATCTGGCCCTAGCTGCTCGGGAATTCGAGCTGTTTTGCCAGCCGCTGCTTAATGCGCAAACCCAGCAATGCATGGGCGTGGAAATCCTTTTACGCTGGAATAACCCACGCCAGGGTTGGATCTCTCCGGAAGTGTTTATTCCCATCGCTGAGGAGCACAACCTGATTGTACCGCTTACCCGTCATGTCATCGCAGAAACCATTCAGCAGCGGCACGTCTTCCCAATGAGCAGCCAGTTTCATATTGGGATTAATGTCGCCGCCAGCCATTTTCGTAACGGCACGTTGCTAAAAGATCTTAATCAGTACTGGTTCAGCCAGCACCCAATCCAGCAATTGGTTATCGAACTGACCGAACGCGATGCGTTACTGGATGTGGATTATCGGATCGTACGTGAATTAAATCGGCTTGGCGTAAAACTGGCGATTGATGATTTCGGCACCGGCAATAGCTCGCTCTCCTGGCTGGAAAAGCTCCGCCCGGATGTGCTGAAGATCGATAAATCATTTACTTCGGCAATAGGAACAGACGCCGTGAACTCAACCGTCACAGACATCATTATCGCTTTGGGGAAAAAATTGAATATAGAACTGGTGGCGGAAGGCGTTGAAACACAGGCGCAAGCTCAGCATTTGCGCCGACACGGCGTACATTTATTGCAAGGTTTTCTGTATGCCAAGCCAATGCCGCTACGCGATTTTCCAAAATGGCTGGCGGGCAGCACGCCGCCGCCCACCCGGCATAACGGGCGACACAGTATGCCCGTCATGCCGTTTCGCTAAACCCGGTTACTCGTCTTCGTCGTGAGCGGGTTGTTCTTTAACAATGCGAACTAAATCCACACGATAGTCATTCGCTTCGACAATCGTAATGCTCAGCGGCGCGACCTCGATAACATCACCTACACGAGGAATATGACCGTTAGCCGCAATGACTAAACCTGCCACCGTAGCGATGTCTTCGTCTTCATTCACTAACGTATCCACGTCCAGCGCCTGTTGCAACGCATGCAGATCGGTACCGCCTTTGACCAACCAACCGCCTGCATCAGCTATAATTTCAGGCGTTTCATCGGCATCAGGGAACTCACCGGCGATGGCTTCTAATACATCCAGCGGCGTGACCAGACCCTGTACTACGCCAAACTCATTAGTGACGATAACAAAGCTACCGCGGGCACGACGCAGAACGCCTAACAGATTGATCGGGTCCAGCGTTTCCGGAACAACAATAGCCGGAGAAGCAGAGGCAATCGCCGCCACATCCACACCGTCTTCCAGCGCCACCAGCAGCTCTTTAGCACGCACGATACCGATGATTTCATCCAGTTCGCCACGGCATACTGGGAACAGGCTATGAGGTGACGAAAGCAACTGCTCGCGAATTTCCTCCACGCTCAGGTCTGCATCAACCCAGCTAATCTCCCCACGAGGCGTCATAATGCCGCGTAATGAACGCGACGCCAGTGAGAGTACGCCGTTGATCATATAGCGTTCCTCTTCTACAAATGCGCCTTCCGGGACGGGAACCGGTACCGGATTGTCGGATTCCATCTGCGCGCTGGCCTGACGTTTACCGCCCATCAGACGGAGAATCGCATCGGCAGTACGCGCACGCAATGGCAGCGTCGACTGGTGGCGAATAAAGTTACGACGGGCAATCTGGTTAAACAGCTCAATGATGATTGAGAAGCCAATCGCCGCATACAGATAGCCTTTCGGAATATGGAAGCCAAACCCTTCGGCAACCAGGCTCAGACCAATCATCAACAGGAAGCTCAGACACAGCACCACCACCGTCGGATGTTGGTTCACAAATCGGGTCAGCGGCTTAGAGGCCAACAGCATCACGGCCATGGCAATCACTACTGCCGCCATCATCACTGGCAGATGGTTGACCATACCGACCGCCGTAATCACAGCATCCAGCGAGAACACTGCATCGAGGATGACAATCTGCGTTACGACAACCCAAAAGCTCGCATACCCTTTCGTCTGCCCGGTATCATGTTCACGGTTTTCCAGCCGCTCATGCAGCTCTGTCGTAGCCTTGAACAAGAGGAAGATACCCCCCAGCAGCATAATCAGATCGCGCCCCGAGAACGCATAGTCCATTACCGTGAACAGCGGCTTTGTCAGCGTCACCATCCACGAAATCACGGACAACAGGCCCAGACGCATAATCAGTGCCAGTGACAAACCGATTAAACGCGCTTTATCTCGCTGTTTCGGCGGCAGCTTATCAGCCAGGATCGCAATGAAGACCAGGTTATCAATACCCAGAACAATTTCAAGAACGACAAGCGTGAGCAAACCCACCCAAATCTGCGGGTCCATTAATAATTCCATGACAAGCTCCTGCTTAAGGAATGACCAAACTGCGCGCTGAGGATCTCAGGCGTTAAAGCGATATGCAGAGAAAATTTGTGGCAAAAAGTGCCAATCTGACAGGCTTGATACGGCCTGAAGGTGAAATGACGTCGGTGACGATCCATATGGTGGGCTACTGCCCTATACTCCTGAGTAATTAAACAGATGCTAAACATAACAGAGAGAAGCGGTTTTTAGCAAAGATTTACCTTCCTTTGCAATAAGTTGTTTCGGAGATATTTTACCCTTCGAAATTTCTTTAAATCGGAAGTTAAATTACGGATCTTCATCACATAAAATATTTTTTTCGATATCTAAAATAATTCACGAAAATCATAGGTTTTTCTTTGTAACCCTTATCTGAATCGATTCGATTGCGGACGACGATTCAAATACATCTTCACGTTGATGTGTTAACGATAATAAAGGAGGTAGCAAGTGACCATTGCTATTGTAATAGGCACACATGGTTGGGCTGCAGAGCAGTTACTTAAGACGGCAGAAATGCTGTTAGGCGAGCAGGAAAATGTCGGCTGGATCGATTTCGTTCCAGGCGAAAATGCCGAAACGCTGATCGAAAAGTACAACGCTCAGTTGGCAAAACTCGATACCAGTAAAGGCGTGCTGTTTCTCGTTGACACATGGGGAGGCAGCCCGTTCAACGCTGCAAGCCGCATTGTCGTCGATAAAGAGCATTACGAAGTTATCGCCGGTGTGAACATTCCCATGCTGGTTGAAACCTTCATGGCGCGTGATGACAACCCGAGCTTTGATGAATTAGTGGCACTGGCAGTTGAAACCGGTAGCGAAGGCGTGAAAGCGCTGAAAGCCAAATCGGTTGAGAAAGCCGCTCCTGCCCCAGTAGCAGCACCCAAAACAGCAGCTCCCGCCAAACCGATGGGTCCGAACGATTATATGCAGATCGGCCTGGCGCGTATTGATGACCGTTTAATCCATGGTCAGGTGGCAACTCGCTGGACCAAAGAAACCAACGTAACACGCATTATCGTCGTCAGTGATGAAGTTGCCGCCGATACCGTGCGTAAAACGCTGCTGACTCAGGTAGCACCTCCGGGTGTGACGGCGCATGTGGTTGATGTCGCGAAAATGATCCGCGTCTACAACAACCCTAAATATGCAGGTGAGCGTGTGATGCTGTTGTTCACCAACCCAACCGACGTAGAACGTATCGTTGAAGGTGGTGTGAAAATTACCTCCGTAAACATTGGCGGTATGGCTTTCCGTCAGGGTAAAACGCAGGTAAACAACGCAATTTCTGTCGATGACAAAGACATCGAAGCCTTCAAGAAACTCAACGAACGCGGTATTGAGCTTGAGGCACGTAAGGTTTCTACCGATCAGAAACTGAAAATGATGGATTTGATTGCCAAGGTGAAATAATTTCCTGGCATTTACTTAGTTTTCACACTTAAGTCTGTATAGCAATAGGAGAAGTACAATGGAGATTACCACTCTTCAGATTGTGCTGGTGTTCATCGTCGCATGTATCGCGGGTATGGAGTCGGTACTCGATGAATTTCAGTTCCACCGTCCGTTGGTGGCCTGTACGCTGATTGGTGCCGTTCTCGGGGACATGAAAACCGGTATTATCATCGGTGGTACCCTGGAAATGATCGCCCTGGGCTGGATGAACATCGGTGCTGCGGTTGCACCAGATGCCGCACTGGCCTCAATTATCTCTACCGTTCTGGTTATCGCAGGTCACCAAAGCATTGGTGCCGGTATCGCGCTGGCTATCCCACTGGCAGCCGCAGGCCAGGTACTGACCATTATCGTTCGTACTATCACCGTAGCATTCCAGCACGCAGCGGATAAGGCGGCCGAAAACGGTAACCTGACGGCACTCTCCTGGCTGCATGTATCCTCTCTGTTCCTGCAGGCTATGCGTATCGCTATCCCAGCGGTAATCGTAGCGATTTCTGTTGGTACCAGTGAAGTTCAGAGCATGCTTAACGCCATTCCGGAAGTCGTGACCGGCGGTCTGAACATCGCAGGCGGTATGATCGTGGTGGTTGGTTATGCGATGGTCATCAACATGATGCGCGCAGGCTACCTGATGCCATTCTTCTACCTCGGCTTCGTCACCGCGGCATTTACTAACTTCAACCTGGTTGCTCTGGGCGTGATTGGCGCAGTAATGGCGATCCTCTACATTCAGCTGAGCCCGAAATATAACCGCGTAGCCGGTGCACCTGCTGCGGCGGCTGGCAATAACGATCTCGATAACGAACTGGACTAGCAGGTGAGCGAAATGGTTGATATGACTAAAACTACCACCGAGAAAAAACTCACTCCGAGTGACATTCGTGGCGTGTTCATTCGTTCTAACCTGTTTCAGGGTTCATGGAACTTCGAACGTATGCAGGCGCTGGGTTTCTGTTTCTCCATGGTGCCGGCTATCCGCCGCTTGTACCCGGAAAACAACGACGCACGTAAGCAAGCGATTAAGCGTCACCTGGAATTCTTTAACACTCATCCGTACGTAGCGGCTCCAGTACTGGGCGTTACGCTGGCGATGGAAGAACAGCGTGCAAACGGCGCAGAGATTGACGATGGTGCCATCAACGGTATCAAAGTTGGTCTGATGGGTCCGCTGGCAGGCGTCGGCGACCCGATCTTCTGGGGTACCGTTCGCCCAGTATTCGCCGCGCTCGGCGCAGGTATCGCGATGAGCGGCAGCCTGCTGGGGCCATTGCTGTTCTTCGTTCTGTTTAACCTGGTTCGTCTGGCAACCCGTTATTACGGTGTGGCATATGGCTACCGTAAAGGTGTCGATATCGTTAAAGATATGGGCGGCGGCTTCCTGCAGAAACTGACTGAGGGGGCGTCAATCCTCGGCCTGTTTGTCATGGGGGCATTGGTTAACAAGTGGACGCACGTAAACATTCCACTGGTGGTTTCTACTATCACCGGTCAGGATGGTCAGACTCGTGTTACCACTGTGCAGACTATCCTTGACCAGCTGATGCCGGGTCTGGTTCCTCTGCTGCTGACATTCGCCTGTATGTGGCTGTTGCGTAAGAAAGTGAACCCGCTGTGGATCATCGTTGGCTTCTTCGTCATCGGTATCGCGGGCTACGCTGTCGGACTGCTCGGCCTGTAAAACTGTTGTACATCACCGGGGGCTTGCCCCCGGTTTTTCTATTTAGAGGGTTGAGGATTCATGACTATCACGGACCTGGTGCTGGTTCTATTTATCTTTTCGCTGCTGGCGTATGCCATTTACGATCAGTTCATCATGCCCCGCCGTAATGGCCCTACTCTGCTTACTGTCGCCCTGCTTCCCCGCAGCAGAGTCGACAGCGTTATCTTCCTTGGCCTGGTAGCTATTCTTATCTACAACAACATCACCAGCCACGGCGCGCAATTTACCACATGGTTATTATGTGCACTGGTATTGATGGGTTTGTATCTGTTCTGGATCCGTACGCCAAAAATCATCTTCAAGCAGAAAGGCTTTTTCTTCGCCAACGTCTGGATTGAATATAACCGCATTAAAGAGATGAATTTATCTGAAGACGGTGTATTGGTGATGCAATTAGAACATCGAAGATTGTTGATTCGCGTACGAAATATAGACGATCTTGAGAGGATATATAAACTATTAATTTCAAATCAATAGCTTATAAATATAGCCTGAACTATGTTTTTATATATCAGTGTAAAAGCAAACATAGCCAAGGCTATATTTTATTGTCCTCAATGTTATTTATTTTAACGTTTTATTTATAAATAAATCTAAATGAAAATCGTTTTCAACTAGAAGTCAAATATTATTTCTGCGTTTCTTGTTTTATATTCTCAAAATATGTTAAGGTTGCGCCCGTCGTTGGGGAGTAGCCGATTTCCAGACTCCGGAAATGTACGTGTCAACATACTCGTTGAAAAACGTGGCGCGTACGGACTGAACTTACAGGTTTAGTCAGGCGAGACCATAGGCACATCAACTGCAATGCATATTTGAATGGCGCTGTATTTACAGTGATTCCAGCTTGTATGCATGGTTACTGGGGGCAGTGATGTGTTTTATGGATACCCCGGTCAGGACGCTGTTATGAATCTCACCGCTACCGTTCTTCTCGCTTTCGGCATGTCGATGGATGCTTTCGCCGCATCAATTGGCAAAGGCGCCACCCTGCATAAACCCAAATTTTCTGAAGCATTGCGCACCGGACTGATATTCGGCGCAGTTGAAACGCTTACGCCACTGATTGGCTGGGGCATGGGGATGCTGGCCAGCAAATTCGTGCTGGAGTGGAACCATTGGATCGCCTTCATTCTGCTGATCTTTTTAGGCGGGCGAATGATAATCGAAGGTTTTCGCGACAACGGCGATGAAGAGGAAGAACCGCAGCGCCGCCACGGTTTCTGGCTGCTGGTTACCACCGCCATTGCCACCAGTCTCGACGCAATGGCCGTCGGGGTGGGTCTGGCTTTCCTGCAGGTCAACATTATTGCCACAGCGCTGGCCATCGGCTGCGCCACATTGATTATGTCCACGCTCGGCATGATGATTGGTCGTTTCATTGGCCCAATGCTGGGCAAACGAGCTGAAATTTTGGGTGGGGTGGTGCTGATTGGTATCGGTGCCCAGATCCTCTGGGCACACTTCCACGGTTAATTCAGACGCTGCCAGACATGAATACTAAAGTCGGTCTGGCAGTCAAACGTCGTTTTCCCCGCTAACGTTTCCCACACTTCCGGCTTTGCCCGCCAGGCGAACGGCGTCATTTGCAGTAACGCAACGGCCTCGCTGCCCTGAAGCTGCATCTGATATCCCAGCGCAATGCTCTGTTGCAGAACAAAACCGTCCAGTTGCTCAGTATGGGGCGCATGCAAACGCACCTCATCATAAATCAGCCCTTTCAGTTCCATTAAATGACGCGGTCCCGGCGTGGCGGTGATCACCCATCCACCCGGTTTAACCACGCGAGCCAGCTCTTGCGCTTTACAGGGCGCATAGATCCGGATGATTGCATCCATTGACTCGTCTGCGAACGGCAGACGATGGCTGGAGGCAACGCAAAAGATCACCTGCGGATAGCGTCTGGCTGCGGCTTTAATTGCCACTTTGGAGACGTCAAGACCAAAGGTTGTACAGCCCGCCAGCGCGTCGGCAAACGCATGGGTGTAATACCCTTCCCCACAGCCAATATCCAGGATCGCTGCATCTTCTGAATTCGACTTTTCTTTAAGCACATTCACAATCGCATCACGCAACGGTTGATAGTGCCCTGCATCAAGAAATGCCCGTCTGGCTTGCATCATTTCAGCGCTATCACCCGGATCGCGCGACCGCTTATGCTGAACCGGCAGTAAGTTGACATACCCTTCTTTCGCCACGTCAAACTGGTGCCGCCCGGGGCAGACAAAACTGTTATTCGCTTGAGTAAGAGGCTGGTGGCAAAGAGGACAGGAAAACGACATGACAACTCCGGCAGGTGACTTAAGGGCGCAAGTGTAACGCGAATTGCGCCCAGGGAAAATAACTTACAGCGACGGCGAGGATACGTTACTGCCGTGCATCACCAGCAGATGATCAGAGTCGGCAGGCATGCCATCCGGTTTAACGTTCTCCAGACGCAGGACATCTCCCATTATCTGGCTGAAGACAGGCGCAGAGACAGCCCCGCCATAATAAGCACCGTTTTGCGGATTATTGATGACGACCACCAGTGCAAATTTCGGGTCGCTCGCTGGCGCAACGCCTGCCGTGTAGGCCACGTATTTATCGACATACTTACCGTCATCACCAATTTTCTTTGCCGTTCCTGTTTTAACCGCCACGCGATAATCTCTGACCGCGGCTTTAGTTCCCCCACCACCGGGTAACGCGACGCTTTCCATCATATGTTCAACCTGGTGAACCAGCGCCTCCGGCATCACTCTGGTACCGATTACCGGCGGGTCAATACGGGTAATCGAAAGGGGTCGATAGATACCAAAACTACCAATGGTTGCATATACGTGCGCCAACTGCAGCGGCGTTACCATTAATCCATAGCCGAATGCAAAGGTCGCGCGATCCAAATCGCTCCAGTAGCGGCGTTGAGGCATTAAACCGCTACTTTCACCGGTTAATCCCAGTCCGGTTGGATCGCCAAAACCAAAGCTCTTATAGGTATCCAGCAACTTTTGAACAGGCATAGCCAGTGAAAGGTGCGACACGCCGGTATCGCTCGATTTCTGCAAAATTCCGGTCAACGACAGCTCCGGGTAAAATCCGACGTCGCGAATGCGATGTCCATCAAGGTAAAAAGGATGGGTATCAATCACGCTGTCCGGTTGTACTATCCCCTGCTGGAGTGCAGTCATGATCACCAGCGGTTTAACGGTTGAACCGGGTTCAAACGTATCGCTTATTGCACGGTTACGAAAATCATCCAGTACCGCGCCCTCACGGTTATTGGGGTTGAAGTCAGGAAAGCTTGCCATGGACAGTATTTCACCGGTAGCAATGTTGACCAGCACTGCGGCTCCTGATTCCGCTTTATTCCACGTAACGGCATTGTCCAACGCATCTTCGGTGACCGTCTGCAGGCGCTCATCGATGCTGAGCTGTAATTGGTGTGCAGGAACAGGCGTGACTTCGGTGATATTCTCGATTACATGGCCAAATTTGTCTTTACGTACCAGACGGGAGCCAGGTTTACCCATCAACTGGTTATTAAAGCTTTTTTCCAGCCCTTCAATGCCTTGTCCATCAATGTTGGTAAAACCTATGAGATTCGCCGCTACGTGGCCAGCAGGATAGAACCGGCGGGATTCCTCGCGCAGGTTAATGCCTGGGAGATTAAGATCATCGACCCACTCAGCCTGCTGAGGGGAAATTTGTCGTGCCAGGTAAATAAAACGTCCGCCAGGATTACTGTTAACGCGTTCCGCCAGCGTACTCAGTGACAG
The DNA here is from genome assembly GCF_030333885.1 of Citrobacter sp. Cf132. Classification (NCBI taxonomy): domain Bacteria; kingdom Pseudomonadati; phylum Pseudomonadota; class Gammaproteobacteria; order Enterobacterales; family Enterobacteriaceae; genus Citrobacter; species Citrobacter sp. Cf132. Next base: position 668,122 of record NZ_JAOWFA010000057.1, on the reverse strand, counting down.
ATGCAGAGCCCTTGCCAGAGCCTGCCACCGTTCGTTATAACCCACGCCTCCCTTGCTGATGATGGTCTTAGGATCGGCCCATACGGCGTTAACCGGAACACTTACCGCCAGCGGTCGCCCTTCTCTGTCGGTAATCATCCCGCGCGGCGAGGCAATAGTTACCTCACGTAATGAACGCATGTCTTCCTGTTTCACCAGACTTGTCGGCGTGACAATTTGCAGCCATGCAACCCGACCCAGCAGCAATCCCAGACTCAATAATATTGCCACACAAAGCAGGGCAAAACGTACGGGAGTAAAATTGCGCGCGTCGCCGTCGTTTTTCTTTTTCACCTGAACTCCAGCAAGATAGTTTTTCAGGTGTCTGATTTAACGAGAAATGTCGTAAGAAAGCGGGGAAAACTATGCTACGAACATCACGCCTTTGCAACAAAGCGCTAATGGGAGGGCATTTAGAAATATTTAGACGTATTTTGAATTAAAAAGCCCCGCATAGGCGAGGCTTTATATCTGAGATGGTTGCGCATATGCGCTTCAAATCAGTGGTGTCGATCAGATAGCTGTTACGTTAACAGCAGCCGGACCTTTCTGGCCGTCCTGAATTTCGAACTCAACGTTCTGGCCTTCAGCCAGAGTTTTGAAGCCGTTACCCTGGATAGCGGAGAAGTGTACGAACACGTCTTTGCTGCCATCAGCCGGAGTAATGAAACCAAAACCTTTAGACTCGTTGAACCACTTAACTTGACCTTTAATCTTTGCCATTTGCAAAATTCCTTAGAGTATTTTCTTCGCCCGCAGGCATAACATAGATAAAACTGAGACATTACTGCTTGAGGCACTAATATAAGGTTCGGCAGAGAAGCGGTATTCAACGTCAACGTGTTTACTCAGGACTTCTTTACTGAAAATGCCACACATAAACAGAACTGTACCTCGTTTAACCCAAAACGTGTTATCACATACAACGTTAATAATGGCAAGCCATTTTTAAACGTGTCTCGATCGGTCGCACAAATCCTGTCGTTCATCAAACAGCAACTGCACAGTTATGCGCCACAGCGAGTGGTGTTATATTCCCGCCGCTCGCCCCACCCCCCGCCAGGCTTGCGCCATAGCCGGGACATTTCTACCATAGCTCAATAGCTTCGGTTGTTCCAGATTAGCTGTTACAGGGTGTGCCGAATATCATTTTTTATGCTTAGTAATGCATAAAATGTCACAAGCGTAAAAATGAGATCTGCCTTCTGCTTTTGCACCAAAATAATGAAAGAATGATGACAATGCACAAAAAAAGTAAGAGAAACGTTTCGCTGTTAATAAGACGATCGCTATCACAAAAATGACATAATCATATTTTTATCGTATGGGAAATTATATTTATATCAGACCGGGGATAATATATTAATTGGCTGGAGCATCTGAAAATACTGAGTTAACACGAGAATCAGAGTGCTAATTACACGACATGTGCAGAAGAAAATAATCTGGCATGTTGGCGACAGGATGAAACATCTGAGAACGTAAGCAACAGATCCTCACCCTGTCATACCGTTTTTACCGCTCAGCTACCAGGCGGATGATGTCATCATCTTCGTCCTTCGCTGTGACCACAGCAGGCTCTGCCGATTTTTCAGGTTCGTTAGCTTCGCAAAGGCGACGGAGCAATGCGTTCTGTCTTTTTTGCTGATCTAACAATGCTTCAAGCAACTCAATCTGCTCATTAGTACGCGAACTTGCCCTATTGACGAAAAACCACAGTACAAGCCCGACAACCAGAATCACCACCGATACAGCCAAAGACGCCAAACTCAACGCGCCAGAATTCAAAATTTCGTTCATTTCACCACCTCAATGTAGACAGCGTAGTTTACCACTGCCGCACAAGAAGGTAATCAACTGTGGCAAAAATGCGCTTACCAGGGAATAAATTTATTAATGGCACAAATACCGCTGAAAAATTGTACATCCTGATCGCACATGATGTTGAACACTTGCGCCCACATCAGTATGCATACCAGCACGACAACTATCAGCACTACCCAGCGAATTTTTTTCACTCCAGCTCCACTCTTCGAATCAACATCTTATGCCTATAAATTATCATGCGTTACCTAAACCCAGCGTTAACTGTATCGGCATTCAATCTTTTTAGGAATGATTCACTTGTTTCATCTCATGTACAGGCTAATCTAATAATAACGAGAAAAGATAAGAGGTTGTAATGCGTCTGATAATCCGCGCTATTGTGTTGTTAGCTCTGGTTTGGATCGGTTTATTACTGAGTGGCTACGGAATTTTGATTGGAAGTAAGGAGAATGCAGCGGGCCTGGGCTTGCAATGCCAGTATCTGACCGCCCGCGGAACCAGCACCGCGCAATACGTCCACACAAACAGCGGTATCATTGGCCTGTCGGATTGTCCCTTGTTAAGAAAAAGCACAGTCATTATTGATAACGGTTAATATAGCAGCAATACATCCGCTACGTTATTTGCACCAACTAACGTTATGACTGTTCATAAAAAACCCCAGATACAAAAATACCTGGGGTTTTTACCTTGACGCTATTACATCAGATTAGAACGGATAGTCGTTATAACCCATTTGTTCTGAAATTTTACGCGCAGCCGTATGCAGCATCGCCACATACTCGTGCAAACGTTCTTCTGAGAAACGTAGCGTCGGGAATGAAATACTCAAGCCTGCAATCACTACACCGAAACGGTCAAACACCGGTACACCGATGCAGCGCAGACCTTCTTCCTGTTCTTCGTTATCTTCACCGTAGCCCTGCTCGCGTACTTTATCCAGCAATACCAACAGCTCATCAGTATTGGTAATAGTACGGTCGGTGCTGCGCTTGTACTCAATACCATCCAGAATCTGCTTCACTTCATCGCGGTCACGCCATGCCAGCAGAACTTTACCGATAGCCGTGCTGTACAGCGGATTACGGCGACCTACGCGAGAATACATGCGCAGATTGTACATAGAGTCGATTTTATGGATGTAGACGATGCTGTCTTCATCCAGTGCACCAAGGTGCACTGTCTCTTTGGTCAGGCGCGAAAGTTCGCGCATCTGAATATCAGCGCTACGGATAAGATCGACGTTTTGTAACGCGCGAGCACCCAGCTCGAATAGTTTCAGGGTCAGTGAGTATTTCTCAGACTCCCCTTCTTGTGCCACATAACCCAGCGTTTTCATGGTCTGCAAAAAGCGATAAACGGTGCTTTTTGACATCATGACGCGTTGCGACAACTCGGTAATACCAATTTCGCGCTCTTCACCCAGCGCCTGCAGAATGCCAAAAACCTTCAGCACGGAAGATACAGAATCGGGTTGTTTATCCAGATCTGCGATTGCCATTTATCACCCCTTTCGAGTGTTTTATAAAAATCAGAACCGGTTTTTATTATAATTTCACGTATCAGCCCTCGCAATCGCTCTTTGCTTACTTAGTTACAAATCTGCGACCTAACGCCTGAATATCAATGCTAAAATTATTATTCTCATCATAAATTCCAACAGTATTGACTTCCTATGGAAAAAACTCAGACCGATGGTCTGCCATTGCCCCAGCGATATGGCGCAATTTTAACCATTGTTATTGGCATCTCTATGGCAGTACTCGACGGCGCAATAGCGAACGTTGCCCTCCCCACTATCGCCACCGATCTTCAGGCCTCACCCGCCAGCTCAATCTGGATTGTGAACGCCTACCAAATTGCGATCGTTGTTTCGCTGTTATCGCTCTCTTTTTTAGGTGATATGTTTGGCTACCGACGCATTTATAAGTGTGGTCTGGTCGTATTTCTGTTGGCATCGCTGTTTTGTGCCTTGTCTGACTCGCTGCATATGCTGACGTTAGCGCGCGTGGCTCAGGGGTTTGGCGGCGCGGCGCTGATGAGCGTTAATACGGCATTGATCCGACTCATTTATCCTCAGCGCCAGCTTGGCCGCGGGATGGGTATTAACTCCTTTATCGTGGCTGTATCCTCGGCAGCGGGTCCGACTATTGCGGCGGCAATTCTTTCTATTGCCTCGTGGAAATGGCTATTTCTAATTAACGTTCCATTGGGGATCATCGCCCTGCTGCTGGCTATGCGTTTTTTGCCACCCAATTCATCACGTAGCAATAAACCGCGCTTTGATCTGCCCAGCGCAATAATGAACGCCTTAACATTCGGTTTGTTGATCACGGCACTCAGCGGATTTGCACAGGGACAGTCGCTAAAACTGATTGGTGCTGAACTTGTGGGGCTTCTCGTAGTAGGGTTTTTCTTTATCCGCCGCCAACTCGCATTGCCAGTACCGTTATTACCGGTTGATCTGCTACGTATTCCGCTGTTTTCACTCTCTATTTGCACCTCAATCTGTTCATTCAGCGCACAAATGCTGGCGATGGTTTCCCTGCCCTTTTTTATGCAAACGGTTCTCGGACGCAGCGAAGTTGAAACGGGCCTGCTGCTGACGCCGTGGCCGCTGGCAACCATGGTGATGGCCCCACTGGCGGGATATTTGATTGAACGTGTTCATGCAGGTCTGCTTGGCGCGCTGGGCATGGCAGTAATGGCTTGTGGGCTGTTTTCTCTGGTGTTACTGCCCGCATCACCTTCCGATTTTAATATCATCTGGCCAATGATTTTGTGTGGTGCGGGTTTTGGCTTGTTCCAGTCACCGAATAATCACACCATCATCACCTCCGCGCCGCGCGATCGTAGCGGAGGCGCGAGCGGTATGCTCGGAACAGCGCGCTTACTGGGTCAGAGTACCGGGGCCGCACTGGTTGCGCTGATGCTAAATCAGTTTGGTGGCAGTGGAACGCACGTCTCGCTGATAACAGCGGGTATTCTGGCTTCGCTGGCCGCAATCGTAAGTGGCTTACGTATTACACAACCGCGAGTTCAGTCATAAAAAAAGCGCGTCTGTCGACGCGCTTTTTGTTGTTGTCTGCTGCAGATTATTTCAGGTACTCACCGCTGCGCAGCGCTTCAATACGTTTGTCCAACGGGGGGTGAGTCATAAACAGCTCACTCAGCGATTTGGATTTACCGTTGATGCAGAACGCCATCATACTGGTCGCTTCCTGCGGTTCATAGCTGGTTTTCAGGCGCTGCAGCGCGGCGATCATTTTTTCACGCCCCACCAGTTTCGCTGAGCCTGCATCCGCATGGAATTCACGATGACGTGAGAACCACATGGTAATGATGCTCGCCAGAATACCAAACACCAGTTCCAGCACCGTCGCCACCGCGAAGTAGATCAACGGGTTACCGTTGCTACCCTCACCCTCATCACGGTTTCCGCCCATAAAGCCAGCGGCAATTTGCGCCAGAATACGTGAGATAAAGATAACGAAGGTGTTTACTACCCCTTGAATGAGCGTCATGGTCACCATATCGCCATTGGCAATGTGGCTGATCTCATGCGCGATAACCGCTTCGGCTTCATCCGGGCTCATGTTTTGCAACAGGCCAGTACTTACAGCCACCAGCGAGGCATCCCGGCGGGCACCGGTCGCAAACGCGTTAATATCTGGCGCGTGGTAGATTGCAACCTGTGGCATAGCGATCCCGGCCTGGCGGGCCTGATTCGCAACTGTATTCATCAGCCAGCGTTCTCTTTCATTGCGAGGCTGTTCGATCACTTCCCCGCCAACGGACTTTAACGCCATCCATTTGGACATCAGCAGCGAAATGAAGGAACCACCAAAACCAAACAGCAGTGCCATGATCAACAAGCCTTGAACGCTGCTTGACTGGATCCCTGTCAGGCTCAATACCAGCCCGAAAACGACCATCACAGCCAGGTTCGTCAGCAGGAAGAGCGCGATTCGCATCATAATTTTCTTTTAACCTCAATTTAACAAAACGCACTATGCGATTACCCATATCGTATGGGTCTTATGACTATTTTCAAGCATCCATAGGTGCTAAGTCACCAGAAAGACACAACTTTACATTTTATCGTATCAGGCTGACGTCTTCATGCACTTGTTAAAAAAACAGGCACAATTTCTTGTGCCTGTTCGAGGTTATTGACTGGTTGCGGGCTGTTCCGCTGGCTTCTCTTTCTCAAGATGCGCCAGGTCGAGCGCGATTTTTACCGTTTCATCCAGGTACGGATCCGGCTCCTGGTAATCCTTCGGCAGATCGTCCAGTTTCTTCAATGGCGGTTTGCCTTCACGTTTAAACCGATCGTTGATACGCGCCAGACGCATTGCGTCATCTTCGTTATTCTCTTTTTCACGCTGAGCGTAATTCAGAGAAGCGATGTTGCGCTTATCCTTCATCGCATTGAAACGCGCAATGTCCTTCATGATGTATTGGAACTCAGGATCGTTCGCAATACGTGCATTGTGCTCTTTCAGCAATTCAGGTCCGAACGGCGTCAGATTATCTGACTTAGTGTAGGTCGCAGCATCAATGCTGTCCCACGGCAGTGCGTTATCTTCAAACTTCTCGCCGGTTTCAGTTTCTTCATTACCTGTCGGCATGATGATATCCGGCGTAACGCCCTTACGCTGCGTGCTGCCACCGTTTACACGGTAGAATTTCTGGATCGTGTACTGAACAGAACCCAGCGCTGGCCATTCCGGACGCAGCATCTGATCGTAAATACGGTTCAGGGAACGATACTGCTGGACGGTGCCTTTCCCAAAGGTCGGTTCACCAACGATCAACGCTCGGCCATAATCCTGCATTGCCGCAGCGAAAATCTCTGATGCTGAGGCGCTGAAGCGATCGACCAATACCACCAGCGGGCCTTTGTAGTACACAACGCCGTCGGTATCGCTGTCTTCACGCACTTTACCGTTATTATCACGAACCTGAACCACCGGGCCGGAAGGAATGAACAGACCGGAAAGCGAAACCGCTTCAGTCAGTGCTCCACCACCGTTAGTACGCAGATCGATGATAATACTGCTGACATTTTGTTTTTCCAGTTTCTGCAGTTGGACTTTGACATCATCAGTCAGGCCTACATAGAAGCCAGGAATATCCAGTACGCCAACTTTTTCTTTGCCAACGGTTTTCACGGACATTTTTACGGCGCGGTCTTCGAGACGAATACGTTCACGCGTTAGCGTCACGGTGCGCGTCTTGGTACCTTTACCGGCAGGCAGAATTTCAAGGCGTACCTTGCTGCCTTTAGGTCCTTTGATCAGTGCCACGACGTCATCCAGACGCCAGCCAATCACATCGACCATGCCCTTGCCCGTCTGCCCGACGCCGACAATACGATCGCCAACGCTGATCGACTTGCTCTTGGCTGCCGGACCACCTGCCACCATGGAGTTAATGACGGTGTAGTCATCATCCATTTGCAGAACCGCGCCAATACCTTCCAAAGACAAGCTCATTTCAGTATTGAACTGCTCGGTATTGCGCGGAGAGAGATAGTTAGTATGCGGGTCGATTTCACGGGCGAACGCTGTCATCGCCAGTGAGAACACATCTTCGCTGTTGGTCTGCGCCAGACGGCGAATCGCAAATTTGTAGCGGCGCGTCAGCGTTTCGCGAATTTCCGCATCGGTTTTACCGGTCAGCTTCAGGCTGAGTTCGTCAAATTTAACCTTGCCGTCCCACAGCGCATTTAGCTCTGCTTCGCTCTTCGGCCACGGCGCTTTACTTCGGTCGAGGTTAAACGTGTCGTTACCGGTAAAATCCATTGGACGTGCCAGTACGCTTAATGCGTACTGATAACGTTCAAATCGGCGTTTTTGCGCCAGATTATAGAGATCGTAAAAGACATCCAGCTTGCCGGTGCGCAGTTCATCGCCGAGGACCGTTTTCTTTTTTGCATACTGTTCGATATCGCTCGCCAACAGCACATTGTGGCTGTAGTCGAGCAAATTCAAATAGCGGTCAAAAATTTTTGCCGAAAACGCCTGATCCAGATCGAACTGGCGATAGTGTGATCGCGTAAAACGCGACGTCACACGTTCGCTTACCGTCGCATGCTGGGTTTCTTCCTTTAAAACGGGGATCTGATCGGCACGCGTGATATCTTCCACAGCAAGTGCCTGGCCTGCTAATGCAAGCAGACCAGCTAACGCAGTAAGCCTAAAAAAAGTGTTCATGCCAGGCCTGGCCTCCGTTTCAGAACACCAGGTGTTCTGCGCGTACAATCAAAGACATACCCGAATTCAGCTGTACACGGACGCCATCTTTGGTGATTTCTAATACGGTGGCATCCATCGCATTATTTCCTGCTTTCACCTTCAGAGACTGCCCTACCGTCAGTACTGAAATATCAGATACCGGGGTATGCTGTTCTTCGCGAGGAGCACGCGGTGCTTTTGCTGCTGGTTTTTCAGCGCGAGGTTTACGCTCTGCACCTTCTTTACGACGCGGTGCAGGACGCGGCTTACGCTCGCGACGCGTTGCGCCTTCTTTTTCACCGGCAGCAGCAGCCGCTTCGCGTTTTTTCGCCTGTTGCTCTGCGCGTTGCGCCTGAACACGGGCTTTAGCTTCTTCCAGCTGTTTGCGCGCATGTTCAACATGTTGTTCATCCAGCTCACCACAAGGGTTGCCGTCGAGATCAACACGCGTTGCGCCCAATTTAACGCCGTACAGATAGCGCCAGCTTGAAGTATAGAGACGTAAGGCAGAACGGAGCTGAGTCTTGCTGAGGTTCATTTCGCCCTCAACACGCTCTACCAGATCCTGAAAAATGCCAATTTTCAGTGGGCGCGCTTCGCCTTCCGCACTAAAACACTGCGGGAAGCGTTCGGCCAGAAACGCGATGACTTCTTTACTGCTATTCAACTTAGGTTGATTTTCCATGAAATTTCCTGATTACAACGGACGTAGCCAACAAGCGCAGGCATGAACAGGCGACATTATAATGACGTCATCAGTAATTGCTACGTTATCCGTTGATTATCCTGCGACGTGCGCAAAGAATTTTTTGTAATCCGTCGTTGCAAGCACGGTTTCAAGCTGTGCCACCAGTGTACGCAGACCTTGTTCATCTTCCTCAGTAAAGCGGCCAAACGCCGTGCTATCGATATCCAGCACGCCGATTATCTGATTTTCGACGGTGATTGGCAGGACGATTTCAGCGTTGCTGGCGGCATCACAAGCAATGTGCCCATCAAAAGCATGTACGTCCTCAATACGCTGAACCTGGTTCTGCGCCACTGCTGTACCGCACACACCACGCCCTACCGGGATCCGCACGCAGGCAATTTTGCCCTGGAAGGGACCAAGCACCAGCGTATCGTCCTCAAGCAGGTAAAAACCGGCCCAATTCACTTCTGCAAGACGCTCGTACAACAATGCGCTGGTATTCGCCAGCGTTGCCAGAAAACTGGTTTCACCTGCCATCAATGCCTGAAAATCACGGTTCAGATCCGTGTATAGCTCTATTTTGTTCATTATGTAATCACTTAGTTGTCTTACTTAAAACTGCAGCCTACTAAAATAAACATTAAATGCGTTAATGCTCAAGATCATTCCCGTCATGAGTTAAGATAACATTACTTCAACAATTTGATTCGCGATACATGGCCTTAACGACACCACGCATCACGCCAACTAAAAAAATAGCCATCAGGTCCATCGGTGAGGCACTACCTCGTGCACATTATCATCGCTGCCCTGAATGTGACCTGATATTTAGCTTGCCTAAAATGCGTTCGCACCAAAGTGCCTTTTGCCCACGCTGCCAGGCAAAAATTCGTGACGGACGCGACTGGTCATTAACGCGACTTGCGGCAATGGCTTTCACCATGTTGCTGCTGATGCCCTTTGCCTGGGGAGAGCCACTCCTGCACATCTATTTATTAGGCGTGCGCATTGATGCCAATGTTATGCAAGGCATCTGGCAAATGACCCGACAAGGTGATCCCCTCACTGCTTCTTTCGTGCTTTTTTGCGTCGCTGGCGCGCCGCTAATTCTCGTGACCTCAATTGCTTATCTGTGGTTTGGCAATATTCTTGGGATGAACCTGCGCCCGGTGCTGCTGATGCTGGAAAGGCTCAAAGAGTGGGTGATGCTCGATATCTATCTTGTGGGCATTGGCGTCGCGTCGATCAAAGTTCAGGACTATGCTTTTTTGCAACCCGGTGTGGGGCTGTTTGCTTTTATTGCGCTGGTGATCCTCAGTATTTTGACGCTGTCGCACCTCAACGTAGAGCAGCTTTGGGACCGATTTTACCCGCAAAGACCAGCCCGTCGCCCTGATGAAAAGCTCCGCGTCTGCCTCGGTTGTCACTTTACAGGTTATCCGGACGCTCGGGGTCGCTGCCCTCGTTGCCATATCCCGCTGCGCTGGCGCAGGAATCAAAGTATCCAAAAGTGTTGGGCGGCGCTACTGGCCTCGATTGTCCTGCTTTTGCCTGCTAATCTGCTGCCCATCTCGGTAATTTATGTCAACGGTGGTAGGCAGGAAGACACTATCCTGTCAGGCATAATGTCTTTGGCAAACAGCAACGTCGGCGTGGCGGCGATCGTTTTTATCGCCAGTATTCTGGTGCCATTCACCAAAGTAATTGTGATGTTTACGTTGCTCATCAGCATCCATTTTAACTGCGAGCAAGGATTGCGTACCCGCATAAAACTGCTGCGTATGGTGACCTGGATTGGCCGCTGGTCGATGCTGGATCTCTTTGTTATCGCTTTAACCATGTCGCTGATTAATCGCGATCAGATACTTGCTTTTACTATGGGACCGGCTGCGTTTTATTTCGGCGCGGCGGTAATATTGACTATTCTTGCTGTGGAATGGCTGGACAGCCGCTTACTTTGGGATGCACATGAGTCAGGAAACGCCCGCTTCGCAGACTGAAGCGCAGATTAAAACAAAACGCCGTATCTCTCCATTCTGGCTGCTGCCGTTCATTGCGCTGATGATCGCAGGATGGCTTATCTGGGGAAGCTATGAAGATCGCGGCAATACCGTAACCATTGACTTCATGTCCGCGGACGGCATTGTACCAGGACGCACGCCCGTTCGTTATCAGGGCGTTGAAGTGGGCACGGTGCAGGATATCAACCTCAGCAAAGATCTGCGTAAAATTGAAGTCCGCGTCAGCATCAAATCGAGCATGAAAGATGCACTGCGCAAAGATACCCAGTTCTGGCTGGTCACGCCGAAAGCGTCGCTGGCCGGAGTTTCGGGTCTGGATGCGTTGGTTGGTGGTAACTATATCGGCATGATGCCCGGCACCGGCGAGGAAGAAGATCATTTTGTTGCCCTCGACACGCAGCCCAAATACCGTCTGGATAATGGCGATTTGATGCTGCATCTGCGGGCGCCTGACCTCGGTTCGCTCAATAGCGGTTCGCTGGTTTATTTCCGTAAGATTCCGGTGGGCCGGGTGTATGACTACACTATCAACCCCAACAATCAAGGCGTAACTATCGACGTGCTGATTGAACGTCGGTTTACCAATCTGGTGAAAAAGGGCAGCCGCTTCTGGAACGTCTCCGGTGTGAATGCGGATGTCAGCCTCAGCGGCGCGAAGATCAAACTGGAGAGTCTGGCCGCGCTGGTCAATGGCGCCATTGCTTTTGATTCGCCTGAAGACTCAAAACCCGCCGCAGCCGACGACACGTTTGGTTTATATCAGGATCTCGCGCACAGCCAGCGCGGGGTGATCGTCAAGCTTGACTTACCCAGCGGGGACGGACTCAAAGCGGGCTCAACATCGCTGATGTATCAAGGATTACAAGTCGGCCAACTCACCAAACTGGATTTAAATCCAGGCGGTAAAGTGACTGGAGAAATGACTGTCGACCCCAGCGTCGTAACGCTGCTGCGCGACAACACGCGGATTGAATTACACAGCCCTAAATTATCGTTAAACGATGCCAATCTCAGCTCACTGCTGACGGGTAAAACGTTTGAACTGGTCCCCGGCGAAGGCGAGCCGCGTAGCCAGTTTGTGGTTATCCCCGCAGAGAAGTCGTTGTTACACGATCCAGGGGTCATGACATTTACGCTCACCGCACCGGAAAGTTACGGTATTGATGCTGGCCAGCCGCTGATTCTCCACGGCGTACAGGTCGGTCAGGTGATTGAGCGCACGCTTTCCAGCAAAGGCGTTTCATTTACCGTTGCCATCGAACCGCAGCATCGTGACCTGGTGCAAGGTGACAGTAAGTTCGTGGTCAACAGTCGCGTGGACGTTAAAGTCGGACTTGATGGCGTGGAGTTCCTTGGCGCCAGCGCCAGCGAGTGGCTCAGCGGCGGCATTCGTATTTTGCCCGGTACGAAGGGGGAAATGAAAAAAAGCTACCCGCTGTATGCCAACCTGGAAAAAGCGATTGAAAACAGCCTGAGCGATCTGCCAACCACCACGGTCAGCCTGAGCGCCGAAACGCTGCCTGATGTGCAGGCCGGCTCGGTGGTTCTATACCGCAAATTCGAGGTCGGTGAAGTGATCAGCGTTCGTCCTCGCGCCGATGCGTTTGATATCGATCTGCATATTAAACCGGAATATCGCAACCTGTTGACCAGCAACAGCGTGTTCTGGGCCGAAGGCGGAGCAAAAGTTCAGCTTAACGGCAGCGGATTAACCGTACAGGCATCTCCCCTTTCACGCGCGCTCAAAGGGGCAATTAGCTTCGATAATTTAAGCGGTGCCAGCGCCAGCCAACGCAAAGGCGACAAGCGTATTCTATATGCTTCGGAAACCGCCGCGCGTGCGGTAGGCGGCCAGATAACGCTGCATGCGTTCGATGCCGGTAAACTCGCTGCTGGCATGCCGATTCGCTACCTGGGAATCGATATCGGCCAGATTCAGACGCTTGAGCTGATCACCGCCCGTAACGAAGTGCAGGCAAAAGCGGTTCTGTACCCGGAATACGTGCAGACCTTCGCGCGAAGCGGTACCCGTTTCTCCGTGATCACCCCGCAAATTTCGGCAGCTGGCGTGGAGCATCTGGATACAATCCTGCAGCCGTACATCAACGTTGAACCCGGACGCGGTAATCCGCGCCGTGATTTTGAGCTGCAGGAAGCCACCATTACCGACTCTCGTTACCTCGATGGTCTGAGTATTGTGGTGGAAGCACCGGAAGCAGGTTCACTGAATATCGGAACCCCAGTTTTGTTCAGAGGTATTGAAGTGGGGACCGTCACCGGGCTGACGCTGGGCTCGCTTTCCGATCGTGTGATGGTTGCCATGCGCATTAGCCAGCGCTATCAGCATCTGGTGCGCAACAACTCCGTGTTCTGGCTGGCATCCGGCTACAATCTTGACTTCGGCCTGACCGGCGGTGTCGTGAAGACCGGTACCTTCAATCAGTTCATCCGCGGCGGCATCGCCTTCGCGACTCCACCAGGTACACCGCTGGCTCCTAAAGCGCAGGCAGGTAAACACTTCCTGTTGCTCGAAAGCGAACCGAAAGAGTGGCGTGAATGGGGAACAGCCCTGCCACGATAATCTCTCCACTTGCTCCGGCGTACTCGCGCCGGAGCACTTATGCTACACTGCGCACCTGTTTTTTTGCCGGTGGTACCAAGTGGCTTATTTTCCCGACGCCTTTCTGACTAAAATGCGTGAAGCAATGCCTTCCACGCTCTCATTTGATGATTTTCTCGCTGCCTGTCAGCGCCCGTTGCGCCGCAGCATTCGCGTCAATACGCTGAAAATCTCCGTTGCCGATTTCCTCACACTGACAGCACCTTACAACTGGTCTCTCACTCCGGTTCCCTGGTGTGCTGAAGGTTTCTGGATCGAACGCGATGAAGATGAGTTAGTGCCGCTCGGTAGCACAGCAGAACATTTAAGCGGCCTGTTTTATATTCAGGAAGCCAGCTCAATGCTGCCAGTCGCTGCGCTGTTTGCCGAAGGCAATACCCCGGAACGCGTAATGGATGTCGCGGCAGCCCCTGGCTCCAAAACCACGCAAATTGCCGCAAAAATGAATAATCGAGGCGCCATTCTGGCGAATGAATTTTCTGCCAGTCGCGTCAAAGTCCTGCATGCCAATATCAGCCGTTGCGGGATAGCCAACGTCGCCCTGACCCATTTTGACGGACGAGTATTTGGCGCTGCGTTGCCGGAATCATTTGATGCCATATTGCTGGACGCCCCGTGTTCCGGGGAAGGCGTAGTGCGTAAAGACCCCGATGCGCTAAAAAACTGGTCGCCAGAAAGTAATCTGGAAATTGCCGCAACTCAGCGCGAACTGCTCGACAGCGCCTTTCACGCTCTGCGCCCCGGCGGCACGTTGGTTTACTCGACCTGTACGCTTAATCGTGACGAAAATGAAAATATCATGCGGTGGTTGATTGAAACCTACCCGGACGCCGTCGAGTTTTTACCACTCGGCGATTTATTTCCACAGGCCGAACGCGCCCTGACGCCGGAAGGATTCCTGCATGTGTTTCCGCAAATTTACGATTGCGAAGGTTTCTTCGTTGCGCGTTTGCGCAAAACAGCCGCCATCCCTCCACTACCTGCGCCGACATATAAAGTCGGTAACTTCCCGTTTAGCCCGCTGAAAGGACGCGAGTCCGCGCTTATCGCGCAAGCCGCGAGCGCTTGTGGACTGCAGTGGGAAGATAATTTACGCCTGTGGCAGCGCGATAAAGAGATTTGGCTGTTCCCAACAGAAATTGAGTCACTGATCGGCAAAGTCCGCTTTTCCCGACTCGGCGTCAAATTAGCCGAAACGCACAATAAAGGCTACCGCTGGCAGCATGAAGCCGTCATCGCGCTCGCCAACCCAAATCACAGCCATGCGTTTGAACTGACGCTTGCCGAAGCTGAAGAGTGGTACCGCGGCCGGGATGTCTACCCACAAGCCACACCGACGAGTGACGACGTACTGGTTACATTCCAGCATCAGCCTATCGGTCTGGCAAAACGTATTGGATCGCGACTGAAGAATAGCTACCCACGCGATCTTGTCCGGGATGGCAAACTCTTTACGGGATAACGCACGTTTTTACTGGCGCTTTTGCTAACGTTGACTACGCTGAAAAATGGACGACCTAACTGGTCGTACCACAATTAGCAAATTAACGGAGAGCACGATGATGAAAACCAGTGTGCGCATTGGCGCTTTTGAAATCGACGACGCCGAGTTACATGGCGAATCGCCGGGGGACCGAACGTTAACCATTCCGTGTAAATCCGACCCGGATTTATGTATGCAACTGGATGCCTGGGATGCCGATACCAGTGTCCCGGCCCTGTTGAACGGAGAACATTCAGTACTATTTCGCGAACACTACGATCGTAAGTCAGATGCCTGGATCATGCGCCTTGCCTGATTCAAAAAGAACCCGTCGCCAGACGGGTTATTTCTTGGTCAATTTCCCTCATCTATCAACATCTTCTACACTACAGCTATGGCTTTACCATTTGAGGATGGAATGTTCACGCTGGTTCTTTTTGTGTGCTACCTGGATGGCGGTTGTGAAGATATCGTGGTTGATGTCTACAAAACTGAGCAGCAGTGCCTGATATCGATGGACGATCAACGTATTCGTAACGGAGGGTGTTTACCCGCGGATGACTACATCGATAGTTTCTGGCACCCGGCCCAGGAATACAGCGATTTTTGATTATTGCAGTTGTACCAGCGTTAACTCGCCGCCAAATACAGCACCGGTATCAATATAATGCAGATTCTCGCGATCCAGCCGATGGCGCAACGGCGTGTGGCCAAACCAGAAGTGATCCGCACCGCGAATCCCACAACCGTTGTTCATTAATCTCGAACGATCCCACAGCACACGCTGTAAATCGATCTTTTTTAGCCACTGATAATCATCATCCGGGTAATCGGCATGAGCAATAACGTGTATGCCGTTTTGACAGTGCAGCTCCAGAATCCAGGGTAATTGCCAACACTCTTCAAGAGCGAATTTCGCTGCCGGTTGCTCCGCCTGCGCAAACCACGAACCACCATTCATTAACCACATGAATTGATCCCCCGTCGCCAGCGCGTCCAGCGCCATCTGTTCATGATTCCCCCTGACCGCGACAATCCAGCGTTTACGCAATAATTTCAGACAACGCAAACTGTCTGGTCCGCGGTCGATAACATCCCCCACTGAAACCAGCAGATCCTGCCAGGGATCAAAACGGTACTGGCGCAGTTTAGCCATCAGCATCGAGAAGCAGCCGTGGATATCCCCAACCACCCAGACGTGACGCCACTGTGTACCGTCGATTCGTTGATAGATATTGTCAGGTCGTCCCATGTCGCCTCCAGAGTACAAGGGTACCTGGTTATAATTTTAGCAATGATGGTAAAAAAGCCTGGACGATCGAGGGCAGGAGTATGGTATGGTTTATGGAGAATGCAGCATGCGATAAGACGTGTTTTGCCCTGGATGGCATCGCATTCGCCAAATAAAAAGAGACCGAATACGATTCCTGTATTCGGTCCAGGGAAATGGCTCTTGGGAGAGAGCCGTGCGCTAAAAGTTGGCATTAATGCAGGCTAAGTTACCCTGCCATTTAAGAATAGATGACAGCGCCAGGTTTTCCAGTCCGCGACTAAAGTGGCCGGAAAAAAAGGACGTTTGTTACGCATCCAAACGCAAAAACCGCAAGTTCTCGTGTGAGATCCTTGCGGTTTTTTATTGGAAATCAGAGCACTACATCTGACAATTAGCAGAGCTTTTCTGCACGCTCCACAAACGGTGCCAGGCTCATTTTTTTGCCCGGTTTCGCCGGATCATCAATCTGGATAATCTCGATCGGCTTTGCCGTGGTTTTTCCGCTCTCCATCTGCTGTCTGGCAACATCATTCAACGGGTATTGCACCAGCGTACTGGGATTGATGACATACAGCGCGTTACCCGGGCGGCAGGTCAGCATCACCTCTTCCCGATTAAACGCCCACTTATCTTTGCCAACCTCAAAACGGCTGACGGTAATGACCTGCGGCGCAGCCAGCGCGGCTCCGGAGCTTGCCAGGAGTAATAAAGAGATAATGATTTTTTTCATGCGTTTCGCCAGTCCATCAATCAGAAAGGTTCAAGGGTTGCGAACAGGCTGACAATTGCCAGCACAACGGCTCCTATACCCCATTCCAGCTTGGTCATCCAAATAAAATAGAGAGTCATGCCGCGGTTATCCTGCTGCATGCGTGGTACCAGAACATACCGATTCACCAGCGCAATCGCCACCATTAGCATGACCAGGGCACCTTTTAACAAAAGCAGCCGCCCGTAAGCCATGTGCCAGGGAACAAAAAAACCGACAATAAACAGCGCATTCATAATACCGGTAAGTAAAACACCGATAACAAAAAGATGCCCGTAGCGGGAGAAACGCATCATGGTGCTGATGGCCTGTTCTCGCCAGCGGCCATGCGCCATTCGCATACAGTAAAGTACGGGTAGCAGGCCACCGAACCAGGCGGCGGCGCATATCAGATGCAAGGCATGGTTAACCTGCTGGATTGCCCCAGTAATACCACTATGCAGCGTCGCATGCCCTACGCCAGCCAGCAAAATAAACTGCGCAATCGTCAGCATTAACAGCCGTCGCGGCATGCTACGCGGTACGATAATAACCACCACCAGAGTGACCAGCGCGAGGATAATCTGCCATAACCAGACGCCGCCAAACTGCGTTTGCAACACCGCGCCCCATACATCTGTAGAGATAACATCCCGCCAGCCTGAGCCCATTAACCCACCCTGGATCGCCAGCATCAGCGTCGCGCTGATAAAGCTCCACGTTGCGGCATGCCGTTGCAGACGCAAAAAACGACGCATCATTAAACGACGAACCGAAACGGGAGCCAGCCATGCGCCGTAAAGCGCACAACCAAACACCAGCATCAAAGTGGTAAAATGGATAAACCGTAATGCAACCCAGGTAAATGCCAGCATCAGTTATTTCACGCTAAAGGTATATTGCCCCTTCGTCTTGTGACCATCCACGGAAACAACGTGCCAGTCGACCGTATATTTTCCTGCTTCAAGTGTTTGATCAAGCGGAACAATCAGCTGCGTTTTGTCCTGCTCACTGCGTGACGCCTTGCCCGTTTTGATCTGTTCTTTGTTTGGACCTGTCAGCTTTGCGCCGCTGAATCCCGGCTCTACGCCTTCAGAAAAATTCAGCGTCAACGCCTGAGGAGATGCCGCAACCTCGGCATTAGCAGCCGGGCTTTGTTTTGTGAGGTGGGCATGCGCCAGGGCGGCGGGCGTTGCCAGCACGCTGGCGAGTACGATGAGAGCGCTGCGAAGCATAGATGCAGATGAAGCCATTTCAACTATTCCTTTTTGTTATGTCTAATCTATAGAGAATAACCTTCTACAATGATCGAGTCGAGAATCATCATTTCGGTCTTGCCATTAATGCACACTCTTAGTAACTTTGCGCGCCGAAAGACAGAGAAAAGGAGAAGCCCATGAACATCAATCTGGCCAAACTTGAGCAAGCGGAAATGGATAAGGTCAATGTCGATCTGGCTGCCGCGGGAGTGGCATTCAAGGAGCGATACAACATGCCGGTTGTTGCCGAAGTTGTTGAACGCGAACAGCCCGAACATTTACGCGACTGGTTTCGCGAAAGACTCATCGCGCACCGACTGGCATCCGTTTCCCTTTCACGTTTACCTTACGAGCCTAAAGTTAAATAAAACTTATACTACGTTACGATTCCTTACATGATGGCTGCTACAGTATAAGTATATTCTTAATCTATACTTTCAGGATGATTGTAGACACTATGAAAAGGAAATCATTATGTCACACTGGAAAATCGCAGCAGCGCAGTACGAACCTCTTCACACCTCAGTTACCGAGCATGTCGCACATCACCTGCAATTCATTCAGGCAGCCGCCCAATGCCAATGTGAATTGCTGGTTTTTCCTTCCCTCTCCTTGTTAGGTTGTGTTGATGAACATGACGCGCTTCCTGCCCCACCCGATGAAGCGCTGTTAGAACCTCTCGCCCATGCCGCCGCGATTTATCGTATGACAATCATTGCGGGACTACCGGTGGAACATAACAACCGGTTCGTAAAAGGCATCGCGCTCTTTTCTCCCTGGATGACCTCGCCCTTAACGTTTCATCAAAGTCACGGAGCCTGTATTGCCAGACAGCAAAATGCCATTAGCGTAGTGGATAGCCAGCCGGAAGGTATCGATATCGACCCGGCTTACTCCCTGTTTACCAGTAGTCAGTCCATTAGCGAACCCGAATTGCTCTCCTCCACATCTCGTCTACAGAGTTTCTCGCATAAGTTTGCCATAGCTGTATTAATGGCCAATGCGCGTGGCAGCAGCGCGTTATGGGATGAGCGAGGCCGATTGATTGTTCGCGCAGACAGCGGTTCTTTGCTGTTAACCGGTCAACGCACGCCACGGGGTTGGCAAGGTGATATCATTCCATTACGCTAGTCGTTTTGGGTCAGGAGCATGGCATGTTGCGCATAATAGATACAGAAACCTGTGGTCTACAGGGAGGCATTGTTGAAATTGCTTCTGTCGATGTGGTTGACGGAAAAATAGTCAACCCAATGAGCCACCTGGTACGCCCTGACCGCCCCATCAGCCCACAGGCGATGGCTATCCATCGCATTACTGAAGCAATGGTGGCCGATAAGCCGTGGATTGAAGACGTCATCCCGAAGTATTACGGCAGCGAGTGGTACGTGGCGCACAATGCCAGCTTTGACCGCCGCGTATTACCCGATATGCCCGGGGAGTGGATTTGCACCATGAAGCTCTCCCGCCGTTTGTGGCCGGGGATCAAATACAGCAACATGGCGCTGTATAAATCGCGCAAGCTGAGTGTCCAGACGCCAGCGGGTCTCCACCATCACCGCGCCCTGTACGACTGCTATATCACTGCGGCACTCCTGATCGACATCATGCAGACGTCAGGCTGGACAGCCGATCAAATGGTCGATATCACCGGCCGTCCCGCGTTACTCACTACTTTCACTTTTGGTAAGTACCGCGGAAAACCGGTATCAGAAGTGGCTGAACGCGATCCGGGCTATCTGCGCTGGTTATTTAATAACCTTGATAATATGAGCCCGGAACTGCGATTAACGCTAAAACACTATTTGGATCACGCCTGAGCAGGCAGTGTTCCCTGCGCCAGTCCAATCAAAAAAGCGTACTCAAGAGCCACACCTTCGTAAGATTTAAAACGCCCGGATTTACCGCCGTGTCCGGAATCCATATCCGTGCAAAGTAGCAGCAAACGATCGTCCGTTTTCAGCTCACGCAGTTTTGCCACCCATTTTGCTGGTTCCCAGTATTGCACCTGGGAATCGTGTAATCCCGTCGTGACCAGCAGATGCGGATACGCCTGCGCGGTTACATTGTCATACGGGCTGTAGCTTTTCATATAGGTGTAATACTCTTCGTCCTGCGGATTACCCCACTCTTCAAACTCACCGGTCGTCAGGGGAATTGATTCATCGAGCATTGTGGTTACCACATCGACAAACGGCACCTGAGCAATAACACCATGGAAGCGTTCCGGGCGCTCATTAATGGCGACGCCCATTAACATTCCCCCGGCGCTTCCTCCCATTCCATAACATAACTCAGGCGCGCCGTAGCCCATTTTTAGCAGCGCATCACAGACGTCGAGGTAATCATTAAAAGTATTTTTCTTGCGCAGAAACTTACCGTCCTCGTACCACTGTTGTCCTAATTCACCACCGCCACGCACATGGGCAATGGCGTAAACAAAGCCGCGATCCAGTAAGCTTAAACGGCTGCTGCTGAAATCGGCATCCATGCTGGCGCCATATGAGCCATAGCCATAAACCAGTAACGGATTTTTTCCTTTCAGGAAATACTTTTGATGATAAACCAGCGAAACCGGAACCTCGGTGCCATCACGTGCCGTTATCCATACGTGTTCGCTACGGTAATTCGCCGCATCAAATCCGGGGACCTCCGTCTGCTTAAGCACACGACGTTCCCCGGTGTCCATATCCAGTTCAAACAATGTGTCCGGGGTAGTCATGGAGGAATAGCCATAGCGCAGGCGCGATGTCTCCGGCTCTGGATTATAGGCAAGCCAGGTCACATATGCCGGATCGTCAAAGGCGATCCCGACCACTTCGCGCGTTTTACGATTAATCTGCCGCAGGCTGGTTAAGCCCCGCTTCCGCTCTTCTACCACCAGCCAGTCGGTGAATAACGTAAAGCCCTCCAGCATCACGTTGTCACGCGGTGGGATCAGCGTCTCCCAGGCTTGCTCATCACGAACACGGGTACGGTACAGGCCGAAATTTTTCCCCTGACGGTTGGAGCGCAGATAAAAATTGTGCTGATAGTGATCGAGACTGTATTCGTGGTCTTTGCGTCGCGCTAAAAAGACCAACGGTTCGGCATCTGCCAGTTCTGCATCAAGCAACAAAACTTCACTGGTGGTCGCACTGGCAATGTGGATAATCACATAATGCAATGATGTGGTTTTATGCAGACTGACATAAAACATGTCATCGGCTTCTTCATACACCAGCTCATCCAGTGACGATGGCGAGCCGACTGTATGTCGCCAGACCTGATACGGCAATAACGTCGTTTCGTGCTTGCGCACGTAATAGAAAGTCTGAGAATCATTCGCCCATACCAAATCCGCTTCGACGTTTTCCAGCACTTCCGGATACCAGTTGCCGCTTTGCAGGTTGCGAAAACGCACGCCATATTGCCGGCGAGAGAGATAATCTTCGGCCAGTGCCATGATGGTGTTATCCGGTGATATCGCCAGCCCTCCCAGCGTATAAAACTCGCTGTGTGCCGCGCGCTGGTTCCCATCCAACAAAGTGTCCCAATCATCCCACTCTTCACTGAAGGCAGACTGACGCTGATAAATGGCATATTCGCACCCCGGTTCATAAATATGCCGGTAGCGATAACCATTCTTCACATAGGGGGCAGAAGCATCCTGAGGCGGGATACGGTCGATAATCTCTTTCAGGACGCGATCCTGCAAAGCCTGCTGCGAGGCCATAACCTGACGGCCATACGCATTTTCTTGTTGCAGATAATCCAGCACTTCTGGCTGCGAGCGAGTGTCATCTCGCAACCAGTAATAATTATCAACACGAGTATCGCCATGCTGCGTCATGGCGTGGGGAATACGAGAAGCTTTTGGTAGCATGTCATTGTTCTTTTGCTTAAACATCCTATAAGGGTGGCAAAAGACAGCAATGATGCAAGCGAAACATGCGCCTTAGCGGTAAGTAATTAACCCGGTAACGCCTGTTTTTGTTCCTTGAGATCCTGTTCAATGCCTTCACGAACATCCTGCGGGATCTTCAACGCATCGCCCAGCGCATTGAGATAACTACGTTCCATAAAGTGGTCGATATCAATCGCCGCACAACTGAGGAAGTAAATTTCTAGCGCTTCTTCTTCGTTACGGATCCCATGCGCCAGTCGTTGAGGGTCTAACGGTTGTTCGATGGCGCGTTCAATCAGAATGCGGCCCTGCTCTTCCACGCCCGCTTCACGGAGCTGCTGCTCAATGGCGCTACGTTCTTTGGCATCAATATGGCCATCGCTTTTCGCCGCAAAAACCAGCGCCAGAATCAGACGTTCGGTTCGCTCATCCAGCGGTGAGCTTTGTGCGCCAAACTGCGGCTCATCCTGATGCGCTGCGCGAACTTTATCCTTGTACTTGTTCCATAACACAGTCCCGGCAACCGCGCCGCCGCCCACCAGAAGCGCGCTGGTGCCGTATTTACTCAGTAATTTACGAGAAGATTTGTTGGCAACCAGTAATCCTGCCAGACCGCCTAACGCGCCTGGAACCAGAAGTTTACTCAGCCCTTGCTCGCCAGAAGATGACGCGGAGGAAGCTTTTTGCCCAAGAAGAGATTGTAGTTGATTTAGCCAGTTAGCCATTTTGCCCCTCAAGTACAGACGAATAATCATCAAAGCGTACCCGAGGGGATGTCAGGAAGTGTTCAGGTCATCAAAAGATGTGCAAATACCTCCGTTACTGCGGCTGATACTCCGCTGTTCCGGCTTTGCAGTCGACTTTTACCTGATAGTGAATATCCGCACTTTTACCGCGAACAGTCAGGGGAACTGACCATTTCCCGTCTTTGCCCGTAATATCGGGCGTGTTTACCCAGGCGACAGGATCGGCTTGCCCGACGCGCTTTTGATCGTCAGCCCAGCGCGCGATGCGATTTTGTTGATAATCACGTTTCACGCTCGCCGCAATACCGTTAGCGTCCAGTCCCTCACACTTGGGGAACTGGACGTTTTTGCTTTCCATATTTGCCGCAAATACAGATACGCTGGCAGACAGCAGCAGCAGGCTCAATAACGTTCTTTTTTTATACATTCTTTTCTCCTTAATCTCCCCTTCGTCATTCAGATTGCCTGTAGCAACGTGAAATAACGTCAGGGATTGCACAATGATTCAGGGAAAAGCATGGTACAAAACGTCAGGAGCGCAAGTCGTTTCAGGCAGCCTGAGTATCATCCCCAGCGTGCGCATCGTTTTCGACAGCCTGCGGCGAAGGCAGCTTGCCATTTTTCAGAATGGCGCTCAGCACATCTTTTTGCTCAGCCAGCCACAGGGAAAGCGCTTCGCGCTGCTCGTCTTCAAGCGCTACCGGCGATTGCTCCAGCCATGTGTCGAGCAGATCTGCTGTATCCAGCATTTTGTCATACGCATCGGCTTCCTTTTTGCTGGTAAACGACATTTTTTCCTCACCTTCCCGAATGACTACGTATTTAACTTCAACCGCCATTTTGCAGCCTCTTAAATTACCTGTATTTATGTACAGTATATTCTTTTTAAGCCCTGAAATCAACCTGGTAATAAAGACAGACGCAAACGTTTTCGTATATACTGCGCCCAGATAAAACAGGGGATTAATTTATGACGTTATTAGGCACAGCGCTGCGTCCAGCAGCAACGCGAGTGATGTTATTAGGTTCGGGAGAACTGGGTAAAGAAGTAGCAATTGAATGTCAACGCCTGGGTGTGGAAGTCATTGCCGTGGATCGTTACCCCGACGCGCCAGCCATGCACGTTGCCCATCGCTCATACGTTATCAACATGCTGGATGGCGAAGCATTACGCCAGCTCGTCGAGCGTGAAAAACCACATTATATCGTGCCGGAAATTGAGGCGATCGCCACGGATATGCTGGTAAAACTGGAGCAGGAAGGCCAGCGTGTTGTGCCATGTGCAAGAGCAACGCAACTGACCATGAACCGGGAAGGAATCCGTCGCCTCGCCGCCGAAGAATTGTCTCTACCGACCTCTTCTTACCGCTTTGCTGACAGTGAAGTCCGCTTTCGCGAAGCCGTCGCTGAAATCGGCTACCCTTGCATCGTGAAACCGGTAATGAGTTCATCCGGTAAAGGACAAAGCTTTATCCGTTCAGCCGATCAGCTCGCTGCAGCCTGGGACTATGCTCAACAGGGCGGTCGGGCTGGTGCCGGACGCGTTATCGTCGAAGGCGTAGTGAATTTTGATTTTGAAATCACCCTGCTAACCGTTAGCGCCGTTGATGGCGTGCATTTCTGCGCGCCGGTTGGACATCGACAGGAAGATGGCGATTATCGCGAGTCCTGGCAGCCGCAACAGATGAGTGAACTGGCGCTGGCGCGCGCGCAGGAGATTGCCCGCAAGGTGGTTCTGGCGCTGGGTGGTCACGGACTGTTTGGTGTGGAGCTGTTTGTCTGCGGTGATGAGGTGATTTTCAGCGAAGTCTCCCCTCGCCCTCACGACACGGGTATGGTGACCTTAATTTCGCAGGATCTGTCTGAGTTTGCCCTGCACGTACGTGCATTTCTCGGTCTGCCCGTTGGCGAAATCCGCCAGTATGGGCCTTCTGCTTCCGCTGTTATTCTGCCGCAACTTACCAGTCAGAATATCACGTTTGATAACGTGCAGGCCGCTGTAGGTGCGGGTATGCAAGTTAGGTTCTTTGGCAAACCGGAAATCGACGGGAGCCGTCGTCTGGGCGTTGTGCTGGCCACAGCACAGAGCATTGAAGATGCGGTGATACGCGCGAAAGACGCGGCCGCACAGGTGAAAGTTACTGGATAAAAAAACGGGCCGAATGGCCCGTTACAGATTCGCAGGCCCGGTAGTGATTACCGGGCATTTTGCTCAATTATTGCTTCGCGCCTTCAACAGCCTCACGAGCCAGTTTGGTAATGCGATCGTAATCACCTGCTTCCAGCGCATCTGCCGGAACCAGCCAGGAACCGCCGATGCACAGCACGCTTTTCAGTGCCAGGTAGTCGCGGTAATTCGCTGGAGAGATACCACCGGTTGGGCAGAAACGGACCTGTGAGAACGGACCCGCAATCGCCTGCAGCGCTTTAGTACCGCCATTTGCTTCAGCAGGGAAGAATTTGAACTCTTTCAAACCGTAGTCCATACCCAGCATCAGTTCAGATACGGTGCTGATACCAGGGATCAGCGGAATAGTGCCTTCCGTTGCGGCTTTCAGCAACGGCTCGGTCAGACCCGGACTGATAGCAAACTGTGCACCGGCTTCGGTAACTTCAGCCAGCTGTTGTGGATTCAGTACAGTACCTGCACCAACGATAGCGTCCGGAACTTCTTTTGCGATCGCGCGAATGGCATCCATCGCACATGCGGTACGTAGGGTCACTTCCAGAACGCGCACGCCGCCTGCAACCAGCGCTTTTGCCATCGGCACTGCGTGTTCCAGTTTATTAACCACGATAACCGGTACAACCGGGCCAGTGGTCAGGATTGCTTCTGCACTTGTCTTCCAGTTTTTCATCAGAGTTTTCTCTCGCCTGATTACAAAATAAGTCTTAAAAAGTGATACAGGTTGCGCCCTGTTCCGCACCGGACAGCTTTTCACGCAACGCGCTGAACATTTCACGGCCTGTGCCCACGCGCGATGCGCTGAGGTCAGGAATATGAGGCTGACGAGAAGCAAGTTCCTCTTCATCAACCAGCAGCGTCAATTCACCTGTCTGTCCATTCACACGAATGATGTCGCCATCGCGTACTTTTGCCAGCAGCCCGCCATCATAGGCTTCTGGAGTTACATGGATTGCTGAAGGCACTTTACCTGAAGCACCTGAAAGTCGTCCATCGGTAACTAACGCAATTTTGAAACAACGGTCCAATAATACACCAAGTGGCGGCATGAGTTTATGTAATTCTGGCATTCCGTTTGCTTTTGGTCCCTGATGGCGCACAACCACTACGCAATCACGGTCGAGCAGTCCCGCATCGAAGGCAGGTAATACATCATGCTGACTTTCGAAAACAACCGCGGGCGCTTCAATCACCTGATTTTCTACCGGTACCGCCGACGTTTTCATCACTGCGCGGCCGAGGTTTCCACTCAGCACTTTGGTGCCACCGTGGTGGGAGAAAGGCTGGTCAAAGGTGGCTATCACGTTGTTGTCCAGCGACTTCGCCGCACCTTCACGCCAGTCCAGCTCACCCTCGTTGAGCCAGGGTTCCATGGTGTAGCGCGATAAACCAAACCCGGCAACGGTGTTCACATCTTCATGCAGCAGACCCGCGTTAAGCAGTTCACGCATTAACACCGGCACGCCACCCGCCGCCTGGAAGTGGTTAATGTCTGCCGGACCATTCGGGTACAGACGCGCCATCAGCGGCACGATATCGGACAGATCGGAGAAGTCGTCCCAGTTAATCAGAATACCGGCCGCGCGCGCCATTGCGACCAGGTGCATTGTATGGTTAGTGGAGCCCCCGGTCGCCAGCAGCGCGACAATACCGTTGACCACTACTTTTTCATCGATCATTTTACCGATCGGCATCCATTCATTGCCGTTGCCGGTCAGACGCGTTACCTGACGAGCCGCAGCGGCGGTCAACGCTTCGCGCAGCGGCGCATCCGGGTGCACGAATGAGGATCCAGGCAGTTGCATCCCCATAAACTCCACTACCATCTGGTTGGTGTTTGCCGTGCCATAGAACGTACAGGTACCCGGTGCGTGATAAGACGCAGCTTCGGATTCAAGCAGCGCCATACGATCGACTTTACCTTCAGCATACAGCTGACGGATACGCACTTTTTCTTTGTTCGCCAGACCACTAGCCATCGGGCCGGAGGGAATAAAGATCGAAGGCAGATGACCAAATGACAGTGCCGCCATCACCAGACCCGGGACAATTTTGTCGCACACGCCAAGGAATAACGCGCCGTCGAACATATTGTGTGAGAGTCCCACAGCAGCCGACATAGCAATCACTTCGCGACTCAACAGCGAAAGCTCCATCCCATCCTGTCCCTGGGTCACACCGTCGCACATCGCAGGAACACCGCCAGCGACCTGGCCTACCGCATTGGCTTCATGCAGCGCTTTACGAATGATGTCCGGGTAATGTTCGTACGGCTGATGCGCGGAAAGCATGTCGTTATAGGAGGTAATGATCGCGATATTGTTACGCAGCATGCTTTTCAGCGAAGCCTTGTCATCCGGCTGGCAGGCAGCAAAACCATGCGCCAGATTACCGCACGCCAGTTGTGAACGATGAACGGTAGTCGATTTCGCTTGTTCAATACGGGCAAGGTAGGCGGAACGTGTGTCGCGAGAACGTTCGACGATACGCTGTGTTACGCGTAACAAATTCGGATTCATAGAGGCTCCTAAAATTTATCTGTCAGAGCGTTGGAAAAACAATGTGTTTCAGTTGGGTTAAAAACAGCTGAATCGCTTGTTATCCGTAGCTCAGGGGCAAAATCGTTTCAGGCAGTGTAATAAAAAAAGCCCCGCGGGTGAATCCACGCGAGGCTTAAAAGTGCAAAAATTATTCTACAATCTGTGTTAGATCATGTTACCGGTAAAATAACACCTATGGGCTAGATGATATTTTACTCGAATTCGTTCCAGGAACGACCATCACGGGTAATCATGGCCACAGAGGCAACCGGTCCCCAGGTCCCGGCCTGATAAGGCTTCGGTGCGTCGTTGTCCATTGCCCAGGCTTCGGTAATAGAGTCGACCCACTTCCATGCTTCTTCAACTTCATCTCGACGCACAAACAGCGCCTGAATGCCGCGCATCGTTTCAAGCAGCAGACGCTCATAAGCGTCGGCCAGATGTGTTTGATTGAAGGTTTCGGAGTAGCTCAGATCAAGTTTGGTAATTTGCAGGTTATGCTTGTGATCCAGGCCCGGCACTTTATTCAGGACCTGGATATCGACACCCTCATCAGGCTGCAAACGGATGGTCAGCTTGTTCTGTGGCAGGTCCTGCCAGGATTCTCTGAACAGGTTCAGCTCAGGCGTTTTGAAGTAAACCACGACTTCAGAGCACTTGGTCGGTAAACGTTTACCGGTACGCAGGTAGAATGGAACACCCGCCCAGCGCCAGTTATCGATATCCACACGGATTGCCACAAACGTTTCCGTATTGCTGCTCTTGTTCGCACCTTCTTCTTCCAGGTATCCCGGAACTTTTTTGCCCTGGGCAAAACCGGCGGTGTACTGACCGCGAACCGTTTTTTCTCGCACGTTCGAACGATCGATGCGACGCAGTGATTTCAGTACCTTCACTTTTTCATCACGGATGCTGTCAGCGCTCAGATCGGACGGTGGAGACATCGCGATCATGCATAGGATTTGCAGCAGGTGGTTCTGGATCATGTCGCGCATCTGACCGGCCTGGTCAAAGTAGCCCCAGCGCCCTTCAATGCCCACTTCTTCCGCCACGGTAATTTCTACGTGATCGATAGTGCGGTTATCCCAGTTGTTCACAAACAGGGAGTTGGCAAAACGCAGTGCCAACAGGTTCAGTACCGTCTCTTTGCCGAGATAGTGGTCGATGCGGTAAACCTGGCACTCTTCGAAATACTCGCCGACCTGATCGTTGATTTCGCGCGATGTTGCCAGTGACGTTCCTAACGGTTTTTCCATCACCACGCGGGCAGGCTTAGCATTCAGCTTTGCTTCACCCAAACCTTTGCAGATTGCGCCAAAAGTGCTTGGCGGCATCGCGAAATAGTTAATAGTGGTACGTGATTTCTGATCCAGCATTTCACCCAGACGGCTAAATGCGGCGGTATCATTGACGTCCAGATTACAAAACTCCAGACGACCGCTGAGGGTCTCCCATAAACCTTCATCGATTTTTTCTTTCATGAAGGTTTCGAGCGCTTCGCGCACAACCTTGGTATAAGCTGCTTTGTCCCAGTCGGCACGCCCAACCCCAATGATACGGGTTTCCGGGTTAATCTGGCCGGCCTTTTCCAGTTGATACAGGGAAGGCAGCAATTTCCGTCGCGCCAGGTCGCCCTTCGCACCGAAAATGACCAGGTCACATGCCTGGGCTGTTTGCGTTACCGCCATGTCATTCTCCTCAATTAAGTGCCTGGTGCTTTTGCCAGACACTGGTTGTAATTTTATTACAGTGCACTGTACTGCTTTTACGTGAATCCGGAAACCGTAAACGCTTATCCAGCCGTGCTGTTACCGCGAACAGCCGCTTTATTGGCGTATAACCCATCAAAATGGATAAAAAAGTCGTATTTTTCGTACCCATGACGAAGTATGAAAATCCGACTCCGATCATGTAATGAAAAAAAACAACAACTATTCTGTCCATTTTGCCCCGTTGCTGCATTAGCAGGGGTAATATCTATACACTAAATTGTGTATCGGTTTCCCCGTATCGCTGAAATCGTTTTTGCCCATGACCCATGAGTCTACCTACATCATGAATATGCTGGAAAAAATCCAGTTAAAACTGGAACATTTGAGCAAGTCAGAGCGTAAAGTCGCCGACATTATTCTTGCCTCTCCCGAGCGGGCAATCCATTCAAGCATCGCCGCACTTGCTGTAGAAGCGAATGTCAGCGAGCCAACGGTGAACCGTTTCTGTCGCAGCATGGACACCCGCGGCTTTCCTGATTTTAAACTGCATCTGGCGCAAAGTCTGGCAAATGGCACCCCTTATGTTAATCGCAATGTGGATGAGGATGACAGCGTAGAATCTTACACGGGGAAAATCTTCGAGTCAGCGATGGCAAGCCTCGACCACGTTCGCCAGTCGCTGGATAACGCGGCGGTAAACCGGGCGGTAGATTTATTAACCCAGGCGAAGAAAATTGCCTTCTTTGGTTTAGGTTCTTCCGCCGCGGTAGCGCATGACGCGATGAATAAATTTTTCCGCTTTAACGTGCCGGTAATTTATTCCGACGATATTGTTCTGCAACGCATGAGTTGTATGAATTGTAGCGACGACGACGTCATTGTGCTTATTTCTCATACCGGAAGAACCAAAAGTCTGGTTGAACTGGCGCAGTTAGCGCGGGAAAACGATGCCATGGTTATCGCCCTCACCTCTCCCGGTACACCACTGGCGCGGGAAGCCACGCTGGCAATTACCCTCGATGTACCGGAAGATACTGACATTTATATGCCCATGGTCTCTCGACTTGCTCAACTGACCGTGATAGATGTGCTGGCTACAGGATTTACTTTGCGCCGAGGGGCAAAATTTAGAGATAACTTGAAGCGTGTCAAGGAAGCGCTCAAGGAATCGCGTTTTGATAAAGAATTACTCATCAAGAGTGATGACCGCTAAAAGCAATAACAATGTTCTACCCTTTTATCATCCGGGTTGTTCATTTACCGTTAATGTTTGAGAACGGCCGGATCAATGTTCACGCAACACCAAGTTGTTTCAGTCAACGGAGTATTACATGTCCAGAAGGCTTCGCAGAACCAAAATCGTTACCACGTTAGGCCCGGCAACTGACCGCGATAACAACCTTGAGAAGATTATCGCCGCGGGTGCGAACGTCGTACGTATGAACTTTTCCCACGGCTCTCCAGAAGATCACAAACTGCGGGCAGATAAAGTCCGTGAAATTGCCGCAAAACTGGGACGTCATGTAGCTATTTTGGGTGACCTGCAGGGACCTAAAATCCGCGTATCCACCTTTAAAGAAGGTAAAGTATTTCTTAACGTTGGCGACAAGTTCCTGTTAGACGCCAACCTCGGCAAAGGCGAAGGCGACAAAGAAAAAGTCGGTATTGATTATAAAGGGCTGCCTGCTGACGTCGTGCCTGGCGATATCCTGCTGCTCGACGACGGTCGCGTACAGCTTAAGGTGCTGGAAGTTCAGGGCATGAAAGTCTTCACCGAAGTCACCGTCGGTGGCCCGCTATCCAATAACAAGGGCATCAACAAACTGGGCGGCGGTCTCTCTGCTGAAGCCCTGACCGAAAAAGACAAAGCCGACATCATTACCGCAGCGCAAATCAGCGTTGACTATCTGGCTGTCTCCTTCCCGCGCTGCGGCGAAGATCTGAATTATGCCCGCCGTCTGGCGCGTGATGCCGGTTGCGATGCGAAAATTGTCGCCAAAGTAGAACGTGCAGAAGCCGTCTGCGACCAGAATGCGATGGATGACATCATCCTGGCTTCTGACGTAGTGATGGTAGCCCGTGGCGACCTGGGTGTTGAAATCGGTGACCCTGAGCTGGTAGGTATTCAGAAAGCGTTGATTCGTCGCGCGCGCCAGCTGAACCGTGCGGTCATCACCGCTACGCAGATGATGGAGTCGATGATTACCAACCCAATGCCGACTCGTGCGGAAGTGATGGATGTGGCTAACGCCGTCCTCGACGGCACCGATGCCGTGATGCTCTCTGCAGAAACAGCAGCAGGTCAGTACCCGGCGGAAACCGTCGCGGCAATGGCGCGCGTCTGTCTCGGCGCTGAAAAGATCCCGAGCATCAACGTCTCTAAACACCGCCTTGACGTGCAGTTTGATAACGTTGAAGAAGCGATTGCGATGTCAGCGATGTACGCTGCTAACCACCTGAAAGGGGTCACCGCTATCATCGCAATGACGGAGTCCGGTCGCACTGCGCTGATGACTTCTCGTATCAGTTCCGGTCTGCCGATTTTCGCGATGTCCCGTCATGAGCGTACGCTGAATCTGACCTCCCTGTACCGCGGTGTCACCCCGGTTCACTTCGACAGCGAAACTGACGGCGTCGTTGCCGCCAATGAAGCGGTGAACCTGCTGCGCGATAAAGGCTACCTGGTTTCTGGTGACCTGGTGATCGTGACCCAGGGCGATGTGATGAGCACCATTGGCTCAACCAATACCACGCGTATCCTGACCGTAGAATAAGTCGCTTAAATGTAAAAAAGCCTCTCGTTTGAGAGGCTTTTTTTTATTTCTTCGGATAGAGATCTTTGCGCTTATAGGGCTCAATCTCGCCGGGTTTACGTGTCTTAAGCAGTTTCAGAATCCAGGTGTATTGTTCGACATGAGGCGTGACAAAAATCTCCACCTCTTCGTTCATCCGTCTGGCAATGGTGTGGTCATCCGCCGTCAGGATGTCATCCATCGGTGGACGAACATGGATCGTCAGGCGGTGCGTTCTCCCATCGTATACGGGGAACAGCGGTACCACGCGCGCGTGGCAGACTTTCATCAGACGTCCAATCGCCGGTAACGTTGCTTTATAGGTAGCAAAAAAATCGACAAACTCGCTGTGTTCAGGCCCATGGTCCTGATCCGGCAGGTAGTATCCCCAATATCCCTGACGGACAGACTGAATAAACGGTTTGATGCCATCATTACGCGCATGCAAACGACCACCAAAGCGACGGCGTACCGTGTTCCAGACGTAATCGAATACCGGGTTCCCCTGATTGTGGAACATCGCCGC
Organism: Citrobacter sp. Cf132; assembly: GCF_030333885.1. Lineage (NCBI taxonomy): Bacteria > Pseudomonadati > Pseudomonadota > Gammaproteobacteria > Enterobacterales > Enterobacteriaceae > Citrobacter > Citrobacter sp. Cf132. The sequence goes on along the minus strand of NZ_JAOWFA010000057.1, from coordinate 635,538 downwards.
CATTTTCTGTCCCTGGGACGCCATCAGCATCGCCGGGATATCTACACCCCAGCCATGTGGAACGAGAAAAATAACTTTTTCATCGTTGCGCCGCATCTCTTCGATGATTTCCAGGCCTTGCCAGTCAACACGGTTTTGAATCTTCTCCGGGCCACGTATTGCTAATTCAGCCATCATGACCATCGCCTGAGGCGCAGTTGCATACATATCATCAACAATGGCTTCACGCTCAGCTTCGCTACGTTCAGGAAAGCAGAGGGATAAATTGATCAATGCTCTGCGACGGGAGCTTTTTCCCAGTCTTCCGGCGAGCCGTCCGAGTTTTGCCAGAATAGGATCACGAAATGACGCAGGTGTTAACGCAATCCCAGCTATCGCCGCCACCCCCAGCCAGGCGCCCCAGTAGCGCGGATGGCGAAATGATTTGTGAAACTCAGGGATATACTCAATATTCTTTTTTTTCGTTTCCATGCTCTTCCAGTGTCTGGTGCCGCGAAAAGTAAATCTGCTGATAGTGTAGCGGCGCACCGTGCGCCGTACAAAATAAAAAAGCCGGCACGCATAGCGTACCGGCTTTGTCAGTGTGCTAATTAATCAAAACGTAGCTGAGGCATAACCTCTTTCACCTGCGCCAGGTAATCGGTGCGATCCGAGCCGGTCAGACCCTCTGTACGCGGCAGTTTCGCCGTCAAAGGGTTCACGGCCTGCTGGTTAACCCATACTTCATAGTGCAGATGCGGCCCCGTTGAACGTCCGGTGTTACCTGACAGCGCGATACGATCGCCACGTTTCACTTTTTGACCTGGTTTCACCAACAGCTTACGCAGGTGCATATAACGCGTGGTGTAGGTGCGACCATGACGAACCGCAACATAGTATCCGGCAGCGCCGCTACGCTTCGCTACAACCACTTCACCATCGCCCACCGACAGTACCGGCGTCCCCTGTGGCATCGCAAAGTCGACACCTTTGTGCGGCGCTACGCGTCCAGTCACCGGATTCAGGCGACGCGGGTTAAAGTTCGAGGAAATACGGAACTGTTTCGCCGTCGGGAAACGCATGAAGCCTTTCGCCAGCCCGGTACCGTTACGGTCATAGAACTTACCGTCTGCAGCACGGATGGCATAATAGTCTTTGCCTTCAGAACGTAAACGCACGCCCAGCAGTTGGCTTTGCTCGCGCTTGCCGTCCAGCATTTCGCGAGACATCAGCACCGAGAACTCATCGCCTTTTTTCAGTTTGCGGAAATCCATCTGCCACTGCATGGCCTTAATCACTGCGCTGATTTCAGAGCTGGTCAGCCCGGCATCTTTGGCGCTGGCGACGAAGCTTCCGCCCACCGTGCCTTTGATACGACTGTTAACCCAATCGCCCTGCTGCATTTCGCTGCTCATTTTGAAACCCGTCGCAGTGCGATCGTAAGTACGGGTTTCACGGCGGGATACTTCCCAGGTCAGACGCTGCAGGTCACCTTCCGCGCTTAAGGTCCATGAAAGCTGCTGACCAATTTTCAGATTACGCAGCTCTTTATCGGAAGCAGCGAGTTGACTGATATCGCCCATATCGATGCCGTACTGATTCAGAATACTGCTCAGCGTATCGCCTGTGGAGACGACATACTCATGCACACCGGCTTCACCAGACGTTTTGTCATCCAGTTCATCCTGTGGAATGGCTTCGTCTTCTTGTGCAGCCTGATCAATAGGTTCGCTTGCCTCAGGCAACAGTGAACGAATCTCGCTTTTTTCCAGCTCGATAGTTTTAACGATGGGTGCAGAATCGGGATGGTAAACATAAGGCCGCCAGACGGCGACGGCCAATGTCAGTACGGTAAGCGACCCCAGCATAACACGATGGGGTCGCGGCAGATTATTAAATGCCAGAGCGACAGAGCGGGCTATCTGTTGCACGTATTCACTTCCTCATTAATCTCCTTTCAGGCAGCTCGCATACTGGTTGGCTAATTGGTTCAAAAACGCTGAATAGCTTGTTTTACCCAGTTTGATATTCGTACCGAGCGGATCCAACGTTCCCATTCGAACGGATGTCCCTCTCGCGACGGCTTCAACGACCGCTGGCCTGAACTGTGGCTCAGCAAAAACGCAGGTTGCTTTTTGCTCAACCAACTGTGTTCTTATTTCATGTAAACGCTGCGCACCAGGTTGAATCTCAGGGTTCACGGTAAAGTGACCAAGCGGTGTTAGTCCGTAGTGTTTTTCGTAGTAGCCATAGGCGTCATGAAAAACGAAATAACCTTTTCCCTTGAGCGGTGCGAGCTCGTTACCTACCTGCTTATCGGTTGCGGCTAATTGTGCCTCAAAATCCTTCAGGTTGGCGTCAAGTTTGGCTCGACTTTGCGGCATAAGTTCCACTAATTTTTCATGGATTGCAACCGCTGAGGCCCGCGCTATCTCTGGGGAAAGCCAAAGATGCATGTTGTAATCGCCGTGATGGTGATGCTCGTCACTTTTTTCACTGCCAGCATCATTGTGTCCATGATCGTCATCGTCGTCGTCAGCACCTTTCATGAGTAACGGTTTCACGTCATTGAGCTGCGCAATCGTTACCTGTTTCGCGTTAGGAATATTCTTGACTGACTTTTCCATAAACGCTTCCATCTCAGGTCCAATCCAAACGACTAAGTCCGCGCCCTGTAAGCGTTTTACGTCTGATGGACGCAGTGAATAGTCGTGTTCGGAAGCCCCGTCAGGCAGCAAAACTTCAGTGTCTGTTACCCCGTCCGCAATGGCCGAAGCAATAAATCCCAGCGGCTTGAGCGAGGCCACCACAGCAGCATTTGCTGCCTGTGTTGCACTACCCCAAAGAGCAGCGGATAATGCTGCGAAAAGAAGCGTATTTTTATGTAACATAATGCGACCAATCATCGTAATGAATGTAAGAAATGTGATATTATAACATTCTATAACTTCTGCAAGACTAAAATTGATATGACGACTTTGGTTTCACTGGAAAATGTCTCGGTCTCTTATGGTCAACGCCGCGTCCTGTCTGACGTATCGCTTGAACTTCGACCCGGTAAAATTTTAACGCTTCTCGGCCCAAATGGTGCCGGGAAGTCTACGCTGGTACGCGTTGTATTAGGACTGGTAGCGGCTGATGAGGGAGTTATCAAGCGTAATGGCCAATTGCGGATTGGCTATGTACCGCAAAAACTGTACCTCGATACTACGCTTCCGCTGACGGTAAGCAGGTTTATGCGCTTACGTCCCGGCACCAAAAAAGAGGATATCCTTCCGGCACTGAAGCGCGTTCAGGCCGGACATCTGATGAATGCGCCGATGCAAAAGCTCTCTGGCGGGGAAACGCAACGCGTCCTGTTAGCCCGTGCTTTATTGAATAAACCTCAGCTACTGGTGCTCGATGAGCCGACCCAGGGCGTAGATGTCAATGGGCAGGTCGCACTGTACGACCTTATCGACCAGTTGCGACGTGAACTGGATTGCGCCGTACTGATGGTTTCCCATGACCTGCATCTGGTGATGGCCAAAACCGATGAAGTACTGTGCCTGAACCATCATATTTGCTGTTCCGGTGCACCGGAAATGGTTTCCATGCACCCGGAATTCATCTCAATGTTCGGGCAACGCGGCGCCGAACAACTCGGAATTTACCGTCATAATCACAATCACCGCCACGATTTACAGGGTCGTATCGTCTTACGTCGGGGAAATGGTCACTCATGATTGAATTGTTATTACCCGGTTGGTTAGCCGGGATCATGCTGGCCTGTGCTGCTGGCCCACTCGGCTCGTTTGTGGTCTGGCGTCGAATGTCTTATTTCGGTGATACGCTGGCCCACGCTTCGCTGCTGGGAGTCGCCTTTGGCCTGCTGCTGGATGTAAACCCTTTCTATGCGGTTATCGCCGTCACTTTGTTGCTGGCTGGCGGTCTGGTATGGCTTGAAAAGCGCCCTCACCTTGCGATCGATACCTTACTGGGCATTATGGCGCATAGTGCATTGTCGCTGGGGCTGGTTGTCGTCAGCCTGATGTCCAACATCCGTGTGGATCTGATGGCATACCTGTTTGGTGATTTGCTCGCCGTGACGCCTGAAGATCTTATCTCCATCGCCATCGGCGTGGTTATTGTTCTGGCGATTCTGTTCTGGCAGTGGCGTAACCTGCTGTCGATGACCATCAGTCCGGATCTGGCATTTGTCGATGGCGTGAAGCTGCAACGCGTGAAGCTGCTGCTGATGCTGGTTACGGCGTTAACGATTGGCGTGGCGATGAAGTTTGTCGGGGCGTTGATTATCACCTCGCTGCTTATTATCCCTGCGGCGACCGCCCGTCGCTTTGCCCGTACGCCGGAACAGATGGCAGGTGTTGCCGTTGGTGTGGGAATGATAGCGGTTACAGGCGGGTTGACCTTCTCGGCCTTCTATGACACCCCGGCAGGTCCCTCCGTGGTGCTGTGTGCCGCGCTGCTGTTTATTTTCAGCATGATGAAAAAGCAAGCGAGCTAAGCATGCGTTGCCCGGTGGCGCTGCGCTTACCGGGCCTACAAAATCGCCCAGGCCTGGTGAGCGTAGCGACATCATGCATTAAGGCATCTGTGGCGGCGTAATGCCAAAATGGTTCCAGGCGCGTACGGTTGCCATACGTCCACGCGGCGTACGCTGCAGAAAACCTTGCTGAATCAGATATGGCTCAAGCACGTCCTCAATGGTTTCACGCTCTTCCCCGATCGCCGCTGCCAGGTTATCCAGTCCGACCGGTCCGCCGAAGAATTTGTCGATAACCGCCAGCAGCAACTTACGGTCCATATAATCAAATCCTTCCGCATCCACATTGAGCATATCCAGCGCCTGAGCGGCGATATCTGCTGAAATCGTGCCGTCATGCTTCACTTCGGCGAAATCACGTACCCGGCGTAATAAGCGGTTGGCGATACGCGGCGTACCGCGAGCGCGGCGTGCCACTTCCAGCGCGCCTTCATCGCTCATTTCCAGGCCCATAAAACGCGCACTGCGTCCTACAATGTGCTGCAGATCAGCCACCTGATAGAATTCCAGGCGCTGTACAATACCAAAACGGTCACGCAACGGAGACGTTAACGACCCGGCGCGCGTCGTCGCCCCGATTAGCGTAAACGGTGGCAGATCGATCTTGATCGAACGTGCAGCCGGCCCTTCACCAATCATGATATCCAGCTGATAATCTTCCATCGCCGGATACAGCACCTCTTCCACCACCGGTGAAAGACGATGGATTTCATCGATAAACAGCACATCGTGGGGTTCAAGGTTGGTAAGCATTGCCGCCAGGTCACCCGCTTTTTCCAGTACCGGACCGGACGTGGTGCGCAGATTAACGCCCATTTCATTGGCGACAATATTGGCAAGCGTGGTTTTACCAAGACCTGGAGGACCGAAAATCAGCAGGTGATCGAGAGCGTCACCACGCAGCTTCGCCGCCTGGATAAAAATCTCCATTTGCGAACGGACCTGAGGCTGGCCAATATACTCTTCCAGCAATTTAGGGCGGATCGCACGATCCACCAGGTCTTCAGGGGTCGTGCTGACAGCCGAAATCAGGCGATCTGCTTCAATCATCCTTTACCTCACAATGCCGCGCGAAGCGCTTCACGAATCAGGGTTTCACTGCTGGCATCAGGGCGGGCAATTTTGCTCACCATGCGGCTGGCTTCTTGTGGTTTATAGCCCAACGCCACCAGCGCAGCAACCGCTTCCTGCTCGGCGTCGTCCGTTGTCGGACTGGCCGGAGAGGTCAGAACCAGATCCGCCGCCGGGGTAAAGAGGTCACCATGCAGGCCTTTAAAGCGGTCTTTCATTTCAACAATCAAACGCTCTGCGGTTTTCTTACCAATGCCCGGTAATTTCACTAACGCGCCAAGCTCTTCGCGCTCAACGGCATTAACAAACTGCTGCGCAGACATTCCGGAGAGGATCGCCAGCGCCAGCTTCGGCCCCACGCCATTGGTTTTGATTAACTCTTTAAACAGCGTGCGCTCTTGCTTGTTGTTAAAGCCATACAGCAGTTGAGCGTCTTCACGCACCACAAAATGGGTGAAGATAATCGCTTCCTGCCCGGCTTCCGGCAACTCGTAGAAACAGGTCATCGGCATATGCACTTCATAGCCTACCCCACCCGTTTCCAGAAGGACCAGCGGGGGTTGTTTTTCAATAATGATGCCTCTGAGTCTGCCTATCACGTGACGCTCCTGCGTTAAGGGCTAAAAGGTAATGCGCTATCATAAAAAAAGGCTGGATAGATATCCAGCCTCATTTGTCACTAACGTAATCGACCTCGCGCCAAATTCAGCCTCGACTCGCTCATTTGCATGGCATTCTGACTGACATGGCAGTGGGTAATAGCAATCGCCAGCGCATCCGCGGCATCCGCTTGCGGATTCGCCGGGAGTTTTAGCAGCGTGCGCACCATATGCTGGACCTGGCTTTTTTCCGCACTACCGATCCCCACCACAGTCTGTTTTACCTGGCGGGCCGCGTATTCAAAGACCGGTAGATCCTGATTGGTCGCCGCAACGATTGCCACGCCGCGTGCCTGTCCAAGCTTTAGCGCCGAGTCAGCGTTCTTCGCCATAAAGACCTGCTCAATGGCAAAATAGTCCGGCTGGAACTGGGTGATGATTTCCGTCACGCCCGCGTAAATTAACTTCAGACGTGACGGGAGATCGTCGACTTTGGTGCGGATACAACCGCTGCCGAGGTAGGTCAGCTGTCTGCCGACCTGACGAATAACGCCATAACCGGTGATGCGCGACCCCGGGTCAATGCCGAGAATGATAGACATCACGCACCTCCTGTCAGGTTGTGGTACAGCCACCTCATTCTAAGGTAGCTGCAACCTCATCAGAGATCTCGCCGTTATGGTAAACTTCCTGCACGTCGTCGCAGTCTTCCAGCATATCGATCAGACGCAACAACTTCGGCGCTGTTTCTGCATCCATATCTGCTTTGGTGGATGGAATCATAGACACTTCAGCCGCGTCCGCTTTCAGACCCGCCGCTTCCAGCGCGTCACGCACTTTACCCATCTCTTCCCACGCGGTGTAAACGTCAATTGCGCCGTCGTCAAAGGTCACCACGTCTTCAGCACCTGCTTCCAGCGCCGCTTCCATGATGGCGTCTTCGTCGCCTTGTTCAAAGGAGATCACGCCTTTTTTGCTGAACAGGTAAGCCACGGAACCGTCGGTACCGAGGTTGCCGCCCGTTTTCGTGAACGCGTGACGCACTTCCGCAACAGTACGGTTACGGTTGTCAGACAGACATTCAATCATAACGGCTGTACCGCCAGGACCATAACCTTCATAGATGATGGTTTCCATGTTGGAATCTTCATCACCACCCACACCGCGCGCGATTGCACGGTTCAGGGTGTCACGGGTCATGTTGTTAGCCAGCGCTTTATCAACCGCTGCACGCAGACGCGGGTTAGCGTCCGGATCGCCGCCGCCGAGTTTTGCCGCCGTCACCAGCTCACGAATTATTTTGGTGAAAATTTTACCGCGTTTAGCATCCTGCGCTGCTTTACGGTGTCTGGTGTTGGCCCATTTACTATGACCTGCCATAAATAATATCTCCAAAAAGCGCGCCTTTTCAGGCGACGTTAATTACAAACTCTTCAATCGCCTGCCGGTTACTCCACGACTTGGTTAATTGGGCGGCTTCAACCGCATTAACCCAACGATAGGTCAGATGTTCGGTGAACACGATCTCTCGTTCTGAGGGAAGTGCCAGGCAAAACCAGGATTCAGTATTTCGTTCAATTCCCGGTGCATAGCGATGACGTAAATGGCTAAAAATCTCAAACTCCACCGTGCGCTGACAGTCAATTAAGGTCAGTTGCTCAGATGCAACATCAATGGCGACCTCTTCCTTTACTTCGCGCATAGCGGCTTGCGACGCGGTTTCACCCTCTTCAAGGCTGCCGGTGACCGACTGCCAGAAATCAGGATCGTCGCGTCGCTGTAACATCAGCACTCTCCCGGTGTCCTTTGCATAAATCACGACTAACACCGAGACAGGCTGTTTGTATGTCATATCAGTTATTCTCGGCCTTCTTAACAACCTGAATGCTCAGTTCCGCCAGCGCAGCTTCGTTGGCAAAGCTCGGCGCTTCAGTCATCAGACACGCTGCAGCAGTGGTTTTTGGGAAAGCAATAACGTCACGAATGTTGTCAGTACCGGTCAGCAGCATAGTCAGACGGTCCAGACCAAACGCCAGGCCCGCATGCGGTGGTGTACCATATTTTAGCGCATCCAGCAGGAAGCCGAATTTCTCACGCTGCTCTTGCTCGTTAATGCCCAGAATACCAAATACGGTCTGCTGCATGTCGCCGTTGTGAATACGCACGGAACCGCCGCCCACTTCGTAGCCGTTGATAACCATATCGTATGCGTTAGCAACCGCGTCTTCCGGCGCAGCTTTCAGCTCAGCAGCTGTCATATCTTTCGGCGCGGTGAACGGATGGTGCATTGCGGTCAGTCCGCCTTCACCATCGTCTTCAAACATTGGGAAGTCGATAACCCACAGCGGCGCCCATTTGGCTTCGTCGGTAATGTTCAGGTCTTTACCCAGTTTCAGACGCAGCGCGCCCATCGCGTCGGCAACCACTTTCTTGTTGTCGGCACCGAAGAAAATCATGTCGCCGTCTTGCGCACCGGTACGCGCCAGAATCGCTTCCACGATTTCTGCGTTCAGGAACTTAGCAACCGGGCTGGTGATACCTTCCAGACCTTTCGCACGCTCGGTGACTTTGATGTAAGCCAGACCTTTCGCGCCGTAAATCTTAATAAAGTTGCCGTAATCGTCAATTTGCTTACGGCTCAGTGCGGCACCGCCCGGTACACGCAGAGCAGCTACGCGGCCTTTCGCATCGTTTGCCGGACCAGAGAACACTGCGAACTCAACGTCTTTCACCAGATCGGCAACGTCAACCAGCTCCATCGGGTTACGCAGGTCTGGTTTATCGGAACCGTAACGACGCTCAGCTTCGGCAAAGGTCATGATCGGGAAATCACCCAGATCCACCCCTTTAACTTCCAGCCACAGATTACGCACCAGCGCTTCCATCACTTCACGCACCTGCGGTGCGGTCATGAAGGAAGTCTCAACGTCGATCTGGGTAAATTCAGGCTGACGGTCAGCACGTAAGTCTTCATCACGGAAGCATTTTACGATCTGATAGTAGCGGTCAAAGCCAGACATCATCAGCAGCTGTTTGAACAACTGAGGTGATTGCGGCAGCGCGTAGAATTTACCTTTATGTACGCGAGAAGGTACCAGGTAATCGCGCGCGCCTTCCGGCGTCGCTTTGGTCAGCATCGGTGTTTCGATGTCGAGGAAGCCGTGGTCGTCCATAAAACGACGCACCAGACTGGTAATTTTGGCACGCGTTTTCAGGCGCTGCGCCATTTCAGGGCGACGCAGATCTAAATAGCGATACTTCAGTCGCGCTTCTTCGGTGTTGACGTGGTTAGAGTCCAACGGCAGCGAGTCTGAACGGTTGATGATGGTCAGATCGGAGGCCAGCACTTCAATTTCGCCCGTCGCCATCTCGGCGTTGACGTTTTTCGCGTCACGCGCACGCACGGTGCCCGTAACCTGGATGCAGAACTCATTACGCAGTTCGGAGGCCAGCTTTAACGCGTCCGCACGGTCCGGATCGAAAAATACCTGCACGATACCTTCGCGGTCGCGCATATCGATAAAGATCAGGCTACCAAGATCACGACGACGGTTGACCCAACCACACAGAGTCACCTGCTGCCCCTCGTGGGACAGACGTAGCTGTCCGCAATATTCTGTACGCATGAGATATCCCTTAACTTTGCCGCAGGCGGATTGTCACCTGTCTCGCAGATGACGAAGTCGCAGCTTTAGCTGAATGTCACAACTGAATGAAAAAAGGCGGCTATTATACTGGAAATTCTGCCGCACGATAAGAGCCTACTGGGATAGACTCTTAGTCCGGTACTGACTGTACGCCTGTTTCCTGGACGGGCATTGCGTAATCTCACAAAAAATAACAAAAATTGTCGCCCCTTTCACACTGATTCGCGCTTAAGGTGTAACGGAATTCTATTTTTTACTGGAGTGAACATGCTGGAACTGAACGCAAAAACAACTGCCCTTGTCGTGATTGACTTACAGGAAGGGATCCTGCCTTTCGCTGGCGGACCTCATACGGCACACGCTGTGGTTGCCCGCACCGCGCAGTTGGCGGAAAAATTCCGTACCCACGGTTCCCCGGTGGTAATGGTGCGCGTCGGGTGGTCTGACGATTACGCCGAAGCGCTGAAACAACCAGTAGATGCTCAGATTCCAGCAAAAGCGTTGCCCGAAAACTGGTGGAATTACCCGGCTGCTCTGGGTAAATGCACCAGCGATCTCGAAGTAACCAAACGCCAGTGGGGAGCCTTCTATGGCACCGATCTGGAATTACAGCTGCGTCGCCGGGGTATCGATACCATCGTCCTGTGCGGCATCTCTACGAACATTGGCGTTGAGTCGACGGCGCGAAATGCGTGGGAGCTGGGTTTCAGTCTTATCATTGCAGAGGATGCCTGTAGCGCCGCCAGTGCTGAGCAACACCAGGGTAGCATGACTCACATTTTCCCCCGCATTGCGCGCGTTCGCAGCGTGGAGGAGATTTTGCAAGCGCTATGATCTATATCGGTTTACCCCAGTGGTCGCATCCAAAATGGGTGCGTTTGGGGATCACAAGCCTTGAAGAGTATGCCCGCCACTTTAACTGCGTGGAGGGCAATACCACGCTGTATGCGCTGCCTAAAGCCGATATTGTTGCCCGCTGGCAGGCACAGACCACCGATACGTTTCGATTTTGTTTTAAGTTTCCGGCGACCATTTCGCATAAGGCCGCGCTGCGGAATTGTGATGACCTGGTACAGGAATTTTTTATGCGCATGTCGCCGCTAGAATCGCGCATTGGACAATACTGGCTGCAATTACCCGCGACTTTTAGCCCACGCGACCTGCCTGCCCTGTGGCAGTTTCTCGATGCGCTCCCCAAATGCTTTACCTACGGTGTGGAAGTTCGCCATCCAGACTTCTTTGCCAAAGGCGAAGCCGAACAGCTATTTAATCGCGGGTTACACGAGCGTGGAGTAAACCGGGTGATTCTGGACAGCCGCCCGGTACATGCCGCAATCCCACATACCGAAGCGATACGTGACGCCCAGCGCAAGAAACCGAAGGTTCCGGTGCATGCGGTGGTGACGGCAAACCATCCGATGGTACGCTTTATCGGTAGCGATGATATGGCACAAAACAGCGCGCTTTTTGCCGTCTGGCTGACCAAGCTGTCGCTATGGCATCACACCACGACGCCGTATCTGTTTTTGCATACGCCGGACATCGCGCAGGCCCCGGAGCTTGTCGATACGCTATGGGCAGATTTACGCAATGCTCTGCCAGAGATCGGATCAGCACCGTCTATTCCACAGCAATCTTCTCTTTTCTGAAAATGCCACCTATCATAGTCAATGCCAGCAGCCATTTTAAAAGGGAGTTTGTATGGTAAGCGCGCTTTATGCCGTATTGGGTGCGTTATTGTTAATAAAGTTCTCCTTTGACGTTGTTCGCCTGCGCATGCAATATCGCGTTGCCTATGGCGATGGAGGTTTTAGCGAACTGCAAAGCGCTATCCGCATTCACGGTAACGCGGTGGAATATATTCCCGTCGCGTTAGTGCTGCTGTTATTTATGGAAATGAACGGCGCAGAGACGTGGATGGTGCATCTTTGCGGGCTGATGTTGATTGCCGGACGACTGATGCATTATTACGGATTCCACCACCGGCTTTTCCGCTGGCGCCGTTCAGGCATGAGCGCAACCTGGTGTTCGCTGTTGCTAATGGTGCTGGCGAATCTTTGGTATATGCCCTGGGAGTTGGTTTTCTCCCTGCATTAGCGCACAATACGCCACTTTATTTTTCCCGGATTTTTACGTTATGTCTCACCGCGACACGCTTTTTTCTGCGCCTATCGCCAGTCTGGGTGACTGGACCTTTGATGAACGGGTAGCTGAAGTCTTCCCGGATATGATCCAGCGTTCCGTTCCTGGCTATTCCAATATTATTTCTATGATTGGCATGTTGGCCGAACGTTTCGTACAACCCAACACGCAGGTCTACGATCTGGGCTGTTCTCTGGGCGCGGCGACGCTCTCGGTGCGTCGCAATATTCATCACGAGAATTGCAAAATTATTGCTGTCGATAACTCCCCGGCGATGGTTGAGCGCTGCCGTCGTCACATCGACGCTTATAAAGCACCGACTCCGGTTGAGGTTGTCGAAGGCGATATTCGCAACATTACTATCGAAAATGCCTCGATGGTGGTGCTGAATTTTACCCTGCAATTCCTTGAGCCACCCGAGCGCCAGGCGTTGTTGGATAAGATTTATCAGGGGCTGAATCCCGGTGGCGCGTTGGTGCTATCTGAAAAATTCAGCTTCGAAGACGCGAACGTAGGCGAGTTGCTGTTCAACATGCACCACGACTTCAAACGAGCCAATGGCTATAGCGAACTGGAAATCAGCCAGAAGCGCAGCATGCTGGAGAACGTGATGCTCACCGACTCGGTCGAAACGCATAAAGCGCGACTGCATCAGGCCGGCTTTGAGCACAGCGAATTGTGGTTCCAGTGCTTCAACTTTGGCTCTCTGGTGGCGTTGAAAGCTGAGGTTAGCGCATGATCGATTTTGGTAACTTTTATCAGTTGATTGCCAAAAATCATCTGTCCCATTGGCTGGAAACACTTCCGGCGCAAATCGCTGCCTGGCAGCGCGATCAGCACGGTCTTTTTAAACAATGGTCAAACGCCGTCGAGTTTCTGCCCGAGCTAACGCCGCATCGTCTGGACTTAATGCATAGCGTTACCGCAGAAAGCAAAGAGCCGCTCAGCGAAGGTCAGCTTAAACGCATAGACACCCTGATGCGTAACCTGATGCCATGGCGTAAAGGACCGTACTCGCTGTACGGCGTCAACATCGATACCGAATGGCGTTCCGACTGGAAGTGGGATCGCGTCCTGCCGCACTTGTCTGATCTCACCGGACGTACCATTCTTGATGTCGGCTGCGGCAGTGGCTATCACATGTGGCGCATGATTGGCGCGGGCGCACATCTGGCGGTCGGTATCGACCCGACCCAACTGTTCCTGTGCCAGTTTGAGGCGGTGCGTAAACTGCTGGGCAATGACCAGCGCGCGCATCTGCTGCCGCTGGGTATTGAACAGCTTCCGGCGCTCAACGCCTTTGATACCGTATTCTCCATGGGCGTGCTTTATCACCGCCGCTCGCCGCTGGAACACCTGTGGCAGTTAAAGGATCAGTTGGTTAAAGATGGCGAACTGGTACTGGAAACGCTGGTTGTCGAAGGCGATGAAAATACCGTGCTGGTGCCGGGCGATCGCTACGCCCAGATGCGTAACGTTTACTTTATCCCGTCTGCACTGGCGCTAAAAAACTGGCTGGAAAAATGCGGGTTTGTTGATGTGCGCATTGCCGACGTATGTGTGACCACTACCGAAGAACAGCGCCGCACCGAATGGATGATTACCGAATCGCTGGCCGACTTCCTTGACCCGAACGACCACAGCAAGACGGTGGAAGGCTACCCTGCCCCACTGCGTGCGGTATTGATTGCACGTAAACCGTAATGGATTGCCCGGTGGCGCTACGCTTACCGGGCCTACAAATTTCGTAGGCCTGATAAGGCATCGCCGCCATCAGGCATAAAAGGATAAAAAAAGGCCCCTGTTGAAATTGCAGGGGCCTGGTACGAGCAAGCATCATATTGGGCGACATGATGCAACGGTAAAATCAGTTGGCCTGATGGTGTGCAATGATTGCTTTCATTTCAGCAACCGCCGCCCCGTCTACCGCATAGCGAGAATACTCATCCGCCTGCGCATCCGAAGACATCGACAACCCCGAATTGCGATAACGCATTGGTGAAGCCAGCCATACTCCGGCAGAACTGTGGACTTCCTGCACCCCAGCATCAAGGAACAGGGACAAATTCGAGGCGCGAACCCCCGCTCCGGCCATAATGATTGGAGCACCAGGCTGCGCAATAAGTTCCATTATTTTTGTTAAACCTTGCGCCGCATCTGATTTTTGCCCGGAGGTGAGTACTCTGGCGATGCCCAAATCAGCTAATTTTTTAAGCGTATTGAGTGGGTTAGCACACATATCAAAGGCACGATGAAAAGTGACTTGCAGTGAACCGGCGGCGATCATTATTTTCTCCATGCGCGGCATATCGACATCGCCATTCGCATCTAAAATGCCGGTCACCAGCCCTGAGAACCCCAGTTCTCTGACCATCGCTATATCATCCAGCATTGCAGCGAATTCACCTTCGGTGTAACAAAAGTCGCCTCCACGTGGACGAATAATGGGATTGACGGGAATCGAAATGTGCTGGCGAACAGAACGCAAGACGCCCAGTGAAGGCGTTAAGCCCCCTTCTTTGGGTGCCGAGCAAAGCTCAATACGATCCGCGCCGTTTTGCTGCGCCGTGCGCGCGCACTCCATGCTGTAACAGCAGATTTCCAGTATAGTCATGCTCACTCCTGACGCTCGCTTGCCACAATGGTTTCAATCGACCACGGGTGGAATTTAATCGTCACGCTACCATCGCTAACCGCCAGCGTCGGATTCGGTAAACGTTCACGTTCTCCTTTTGGCGAGCTGGTTTTCACAAATATACCAGGTTGACTCAGACCGTGATCGGAAAGCAGCGCCAGCGCTCGCGCATTCAGCGTTTGTGCCTCACCCGGCAGAACAATTTCAATATGTTCCCAGCCTTCATGCGGGTAACGTTTTTCGCCCGGCCACGGCAGTTCGACGATGGAAAATTGCCAATGTTGCACACAAACCGGCTCATGCAGTTTAAAAAGACAAATAGGTCTGCCGTTAATAATGTTTTCTGACAACAATTCACCGCACTGTTCAAACCCACGACGCCAGCGTTCTGCAGTGGTATTTTGATGGCAACGCAAGGAAATGTGATCGGCTTCCAGGCCTGTGATATCCAGCCCAAGACGGGTAGAAAGTTCCGTTAATGCCTGCGTGAAATGCGGTAAATCTGCAGAAATATCCTGTAGTTCTGCAACGGTTTGCCAGTTCGCCATATTAAAAGCTCATATCCATGTTCAAAGTCGCTAATTTACTCTGTTGCGCTGCGCCATCCAACCGCTGTTTTCTCCGAACACATCATGGATAAATTTACGCCATTGCATGGTTTATATTTCAGGCTACTGGCGGTACACACAATGCTGACGGCAACGGGCATTTGCAGTATACTCCCGCCCTTAATTCTTAAACTGGTGCGGTGAATTTTAGACCGCTTCATAAATGTAAGGTATTCCGGTGAATATTCAGGCTCTTCTCTCAGAAAAAGTCAGTCAGGCCATGATTGCTGCAGGCGCGCCTGCAGATTGCGAACCACAGGTTCGTCAGTCAGCAAAAGTACAGTTCGGCGACTATCAAGCTAACGGCATGATGGCTGTCGCTAAAAAACTGGGTATGGCGCCGCGACAACTGGCTGAGCAGGTGCTGACTCATCTGGATCTCAACGGGATTGCCAGCAAAGTTGAAATTGCAGGCCCGGGCTTTATCAACATTTTTCTCGACCCGGCATTTCTGGCGCAGCACGTTCAGCAGGCGCTGGCTTCCGATCGTCTGGGCGTCACCCAACCGACTAAACAAACCGTCGTGGTTGACTACTCCGCGCCTAACGTAGCGAAAGAGATGCACGTTGGTCACCTGCGTTCCACCATCATCGGTGACGCGGCGGTGCGTACGCTGGAATTCCTTGGTCACAAGGTTATCCGCGCCAACCACGTCGGCGACTGGGGAACTCAGTTCGGTATGCTCATCGCATGGCTGGAAAAACAGCAGCAGGAAAATGCCGGAGAGATGGCGCTGGCTGACCTGGAAGGTTTCTACCGTGACGCGAAAAAACATTACGACGAAGATGAAGCCTTCGCGGAACGCGCTCGTAGCTATGTCGTGAAGCTGCAAGGCGGCGACGAATACTTCCGTGAGATGTGGCGTAAACTGGTCGACATTACCATGTCACAGAACCAGTTAACCTACGATCGCCTCAACGTTACCCTGACCCGTGACGACGTCATGGGCGAGAGCCTGTACAACCCGATGCTGCCTGGCATCGTGGCCGATCTCAAAGCCAAAGGCCTGGCTGTTGAAAGCGAAGGCGCTACCGTCGTATTCCTTGATGAGTATAAAAACAAGGAAGGCGAACCGATGGGCGTTATCATTCAGAAGAAAGATGGCGGCTATCTCTACACCACAACCGACATCGCCTGTGCCAAGTATCGTTACGAAACCCTGCATGCCGATCGCGTACTGTATTACATCGACTCTCGTCAGCATCAGCACTTAATGCAGGCCTGGACCATCGTGCGTAAAGCTGGTTATGTGCCGGATTCGGTGCCGCTGGAACACCACATGTTCGGTATGATGCTGGGCAAAGACGGTAAACCGTTCAAAACCCGCGCTGGCGGCACGGTTAAACTGGCCGATCTGCTGGATGAAGCGCTGGAGCGCGCACGTCGTCTGGTCGCGGAGAAGAACCCGGACATGCCTGCCGATGAGCTGGAAAAGCTGGCAAATGCGGTCGGTATCGGTGCAGTGAAATACGCGGATCTGTCCAAAAACCGTACCACCGACTACATCTTCGACTGGGACAACATGCTGGCGTTCGAAGGCAATACCGCGCCGTACATGCAGTATGCTTACACCCGCGTACTGTCCGTATTCCGTAAAGCGGATATCGACGAAAGCGCGCTGGCAAATGCGCAGGTGATTATCAACGAAGATCGCGAGGCTCAGCTGGCTGCGCGTCTGCTGCAGTTTGAAGAAACGCTGACCGTCGTTGCGCGTGAAGGTACACCGCACGTGATGTGTGCTTACCTGTACGACGTTGCCGGTCTGTTCTCTGGCTTCTACGAGCACTGCCCTATCCTCAGCGCTGAAAACGAAGATATTCGTAACAGCCGGCTGAAACTGGCACAGCTGACGGCGAAAACCCTGAAGCTGGGTCTGGATACACTGGGTATCGAAACCGTAGAACGTATGTAATTACCTCAAGTAATGTGAAAGCCCGCGCTATGTCGCGGGCTTTTTTATTTTCCCTGACCCGTTCTCATGGCAGCGCAATCAGGCCTACGAGAAGCGGCGACGTTCACTGTAATTTGTAACAGCCCACAAGGAATGACACATTTCCCTAGAGATATGGAACATTTTTTGCCTGTCATCCCGTTTAAGCCTCCGTATCATTAGGCGG
The DNA here is from genome assembly GCF_030333885.1 of Citrobacter sp. Cf132. NCBI lineage: Bacteria > Pseudomonadati > Pseudomonadota > Gammaproteobacteria > Enterobacterales > Enterobacteriaceae > Citrobacter > Citrobacter sp. Cf132. The sequence continues at coordinate 618,194 of NZ_JAOWFA010000057.1, read as the reverse complement.
CGAATTAATCGGGTACGGGTCAATGACATTCAGAGATTTTGAGGCGGAAGAAAAACTCTTTCAGCGGCGTGTGTTGGTGGCCTTTGGCCTGGTGGTCATCTGTTTTGGCATCCTGATTTACAATCTGTATAACTTACAAATCTGTCAGCACCAGTATTACACCACCCGGTCGAATGCAAACGACATCAAAATGCTACCCGTCGCCCCCACACGTGGCATGATTTACGATCGCAACGGCATCCCGCTGGTGCGCAACGTCACCTGGTACGATATTTCCGTTACGCCTTATAAAATCAGCGATATGAATGCGTTGATCCAGCAGCTCACGCCCATCGTTGACCTCACTCCTGATGATATTGAGCAGTTTCGCCATGAGCTAAAAGCCAGCAGCCGTTATCGTCCGGTCGTGCTAAAAAATGCGCTTACCGATGTGGAAATCGCCCGTTTCTCGGTAAACCAGTTTCATTTTAGCGGTGTCAACATCAATAGCTACGAAGACCGCCAGTATCCCTATGGCGCGGCGCTGGCACATGTCCTTGGCTATGTTTCAAAAATCAATGACAACGACCTGAAAGCACTGGATCAAAAGGGTCAGGCAGAGAACTACGCCGCCGATCACAATATCGGTAAGCAAGGTATTGAGCGCTATTACGAAAATGAACTGCATGGAAAGACCGGTTATCAGGAGGTGGAAGTAGATAACCACGGACGCATCGTACGCCTGCTCAAAGATGTGCCGCCCGTTGCCGGAAAAAATATCCATTTGACGCTGGATTTACATTTACAGCAATATATTGAGAGCTTGTTGGCTGGCCAGCGTGCCGCCGTTTTGGTTGAAGATCCACACGACGGTTCTGTACTGGCGATGGTCTCAAACCCCAGCTATGACCCTAATCCGTTTGTCAAAGGCATTAGCTATCAGGACTATAACAAGCTACTCCAGGATAAAGACCTGCCATTAATCAACCGCGTCACACAGGGATTGTACCCCCCCGCTTCAACGGTCAAACCGTATATGGCGATGTCAGCATTACTAAACGGTGTGATCACGCCGCAGACCAGTTTCTTCGGTGCTCCTACCTGGACGCTACCCGGCACCGAGCGACATTACCGTGACTGGAAAAAAACAGGCCACGGTATGCTGGATGTCACCAAAGCGATAGAAGAGTCTGCCGATACGTTCTTCTATCAGGTAGCGTATATGATGGGGATCGACCGGATTAACAGCATGCTCAGCCAGTTTGGTTACGGTAAACCGACCGGCATCGATCTTGATGAGGAGTATAACGGCCTGCTCCCGAGCCGTGAATGGAAGCAAAAAGTGCATAAAAAAGCCTGGTATCAGGGGGATACTATCTCAGTTGGCATCGGCCAGGGCTACTGGATTGCCACTCCTATCCAGATGGTCAAAGCCATGGTCGCACTGATTAACAACGGCAAGGTTATCGTCCCTCACCTGCTACTCGATGAAGAAAATGGCAAAACCTTCACGCCGTATCAGGCTCCAGAAGCACCGTCACAAATCGCCTCAGCCTCGTCACCCTACTGGGGACTGGTGCGTCAGGCGATGTTCGGCATGGCGAATGAACCAAATGGTACAGGTTATAAGTTCTTTCACACAGCACCTTACGGCATTGCGGCGAAAAGCGGCACCTCGCAGGTCTTTAGCCTGAAAGAAAATCAGACCTACAATGCGAAGATGATCCCTGTCCGCTTGCGCGACCACGTGTTCTATACCGCATTTGCGCCCTATAAGAACCCGAAGGTCGCGGTGGCGTTAATTCTGGAAAACGGCGGCAGCGATGGTGTCACCGCCGCGCCGGTTATGCGTCAAATCATGGATCATCTCTTTGCCCCGCAGGACAACACGGTACACACAGTGACGACTCAACCATCAGGTCCGATAGCGTTAGCGCCATCGAATACCGATATCAAAAATACTTACGCAAGTATTCGGTAAGACACAGCATCGCCATCGCTTGTCCGTAAGGCATAGAAGTCCGAGGGATGTTGCGGTAGAAATCGAGATTGTGTCCCATCCCGGTGCCAAACGAGGTGTGCAGCAGTTCACCTTCCGGTGAAATATGCTGCACAATGCCACGAATGGCTTTTTCGGCCACCAGCGTATACTCTTGCCCAACATAGCGTTTACGTACAGCTTTGAGGATCCCATAAGCAAATCCGGCAGTTGCCGATGCTTCCAGATACGACTGCGGGTCGTCCAGCAAGGTATGCCACAACCCACTTTCATCCTGGCATTTCGCCAGCGCCGCGATTTGTGCGTTCAGGACCTGTACCAGATAGCGGTGAACGGCATTGTTTTCTGGTAAATCAAGTAATTCGAGAAAGTCCGGGATCACGATAGTTAACCAACTGTTGCCACGCGCCCAGCGGGCATTGGCAAAGTTATGATTTCCTTCATAGCTCCAGCCGTGGAACCACAGCCCCGTGTCTTTATCCATCAGGTTTTGCACGTGCAGCAGGAACTGATACGTTGCCTCTTCGATGTAGTCAGGGCGATTGAGTAACTTGCCAATCTTCGCCAGCGGTAGAACCGTCATCATCAGCGTGTCATCCCACATCTGCTGGTGGTTTTCTTCCGCCAGCGTAATGTGTTGCATACCGCCGAACTCGGTACGCGGCATCTCATGCATTGCCCACTCAGCCCAGCTGTCGAGCCACGGTAGATACGCTGGATTACGCGTCTCTTCATAGCGATACGCCAACGTTAAAAATGGCGCCATGGTGTTAACGTTTTTGGTGGTTGCACCTTCAGCAAAGCGATCGGCAAACCAGCTATCGATGATATCGCGTATCGTTTCATCGCCGGTTTGCAGATAGTACTGATACATCCCGTACAAGCCGACGCCGTGCGTCCACTCCCATCCCGCCCAGCCTTTGGTATCAATTACGCGTCCATCGTCCAGACGCAGCAAGAACTCACCAGTTTCGTCATGAATATTGACCAGGTTATGCGTCACCTTTTTGATCAGCGTTTTTAATTCATCCCTGGCAATAAAATGTTCTGGCTGGCGCAACAACGGGCTATGTTTAACCGGGTAAACAATCATTTACTTAACCTCTGTCAATGTCGGATTCAATGCTGTGACCTGCCCCTGTTGCGGCGCAGCAGCTGTATTTGGGAGGCCCCGCAATCCTCGCTTTGACAATGGGCATCCTTATAGAGGCACAGTAAAAGCAAACAGGAAGCGAAACCTTTCTATTTCTGCCAGAAGGATTCGTGAAATGGCAACAATACAAAGAGTCCGGCAACGTACGTCACCTATTTTATAAAACTGCGTTTCTATTTAATTGAATGAGAGGCTGGAATGTTGAAACAACCAGCAGTTTCAACTGCTGGTCTGAATGACGGAGGGTGTTAACGGTAGTTCACAATCACCTGATTGCTCTGAATGCGTAACGCGGGGATCAGGCGACCACCGCCGGGGACTTCCCAGACAAAATGCATCGGTTCAATGGCCGGAACATTATTGAACCCGTTGGTGGTCCCACTTTGCCCGTCCAGCTCGACACAACGGGACTGAGAACATAAACGCACCCGCAGACCTGCGGGCGTGGGGCCATTCAGCTCATAGCGCCAGGCTACCAGCGTCATTAAGCCTGAGACCGGCTGGCCAGGAACCAAAGGCGCAGACGAGGCTGACTGGCCACGGTAATTTAAGGTGATCCCCATACCGCTTGCCTGCCAGGCCCCTTCTCCGGCGGCCTGCGCCACCAGAGGAAAAAACAACAACCACAGTAACTTGCGCATTATTTACCTCCAATGGTCGCCGTCATGCGGATATGGCGGTTATCGGAAAGCTCCATGTTCGATAACACCACCAACTGCGGGATGCTGCGACGTAAAAACCGCGCCAGCAGCGGACGCAACGCGTGATTAACCAGCAAGACCGGCGGCGCGCCCAACATTTCCTGCCGGGACAGCGCTTCCTGTGTTTGGGCCAGCAGGCGGTCTGCAAGCCCAGGCTCCAGGCCTCCCCCCCCCTGCAGCGCTTGCAGCAGCAAACGCTCGAGCGGAGTATCAAGACCGATAACCTGAACCTCTTCATTACCCGGGAACCACTGCTGAGTGATGGCGCGTCCCAACGCAACACGGACGACCGCGGTAAGCTCATGCGGATCGTTTTGCAGCGGCGCATGTTCCGCCAGCGTTTCAAGAATGGTGCGCATATCACGAATCGGTACTTTCTCGTCCAGTAAGTTCTGCAGCACTTTATGCAGCGTGGTGAGCGTCACAACGCCCGGCACCAGATCTTCCGTCAGCTTTGGCATTTCCTGCGACACTCGATCCAGTAACTGCTGCGCTTCCTGACGGCCAAACAGCTCAGCGGCAAACTGGCCAATCAGGTGATTTAGATGCGTAGCGACAACTGTACTGGCTTCAACCACCGTAAAACCCTGAATCTGCGCCTGTTCTTTCAATGCGCTTTCAATCCAGATAGCGTCCAGTCCGAAAGCCGGATCGACCGTTTTCTCGCCCGGCAGCGACCCGGCAGCAGTACCCGGGTTAATGGCTAGCCAGCGTCCCGGATAGGCGTCACCGCTGCCAATTTCTACCCCTTTCATCAAAATTCGATAGCGGGCCGGCTGCAGATCCATATTGTCACGGATGTGTACCACCGGCGGCAGGAAGCCCATATCCTGAGCAAATTTCTTACGAATACTGCGAATTCGCCCCAGTAACTCGCCATCCTGCTGAAAGTCCACCATTGGGATCAGGCGATAACCTACCTCCATTCCCAGCGAATCTTCCAACTGCACGTCGTTCCACGTGGCTTCCACCACGGAGTTGTTTTCCGGCATTTTCACCGGCTGCGGTTCATCTGGCGCTTTTTGCTCACGACCGCGCATCCACCAGGCCAGGCCCAGCAATGCGGCAGTAAACATCAGAAACACCAGGTTCGGCATGCCCGGAACCAGGCCCAAAAGTCCAAGAACCGCCGCACTGAGCAACATGACACTAGGATTGCTGAACAGTTGGGTCACCATCTGTTCGCCTACGTCCTGGTCGGTACTCACGCGGGTCACGATAACGCCCGCCGCGGTAGAGATAACCAGAGCAGGAATTTGTGCCACCAGCCCGTCACCGATGGTCAGCAGGGTATAACTTTCCGCAGCGCTGCCCATGCTCATACCATGCTGCAACACCCCAACTAACAGACCGCCGACTACGTTGATCACCATGATCAAAATACCGGCAATGGCGTCTCCACGGACGAATTTACTCGCACCGTCCATTGAGCCGTAAAAATCCGCTTCCTGGGTCACTTCCGAGCGTCGTTTTTTAGCTTCATCTTCGCCAATCAGACCGGCATTCAAATCCGCATCAATCGCCATCTGCTTGCCGGGCATACCATCCAGCACGAAGCGCGCGCCAACCTCGGCGATACGCCCTGCACCTTTGGTGATTACCATAAAGTTAATGATGACGAGAATCACGAAGACCACGATGCCGATCGCAAAGTTACCGCCCACCAGGAAGTGACCAAAAGCTTCAACCACCTTCCCCGCCGCCGCCGCGCCGGTGTGTCCTTCCATCAAAATGATACGGGTCGACGCGACGTTCAGCGCCAGGCGTAATAATGTGGTAAACAGCAAAATCGTCGGGAATGCGGCAAATTCCAGCGTACGCTGGGTGAACATCGCCACCAGCAGTACCATGATCGACAGCGCAATGTTAAATGTGAACAGCAAATCGAGGACGAAAGCCGGCAGCGGCAGCACCATCATCGACAGGATCAGCAGGATGAGGATCGGTCCGGCAAGGATTTGCCATTGCGTGGATTTCAGGTTGCTGGGCAGACGCAGCATCGCGACCAGATTAGCCATCAGTATTCTTCTCGTTCATGAAATCCAGTGCTTCAGGCACCGGAAGGTTTTCAGGTTGTGGTGGACGTTTGCCGCCAGCCAGACGCCAGCGTTTTAGCTGCCATACCCATGCCAGCACTTCGGCAACGGCGGCATATAATTGACCCGGTATTTGCTGACCAATTTCAGCATGGCGATAAAGCGCACGCGCCAGTGGTGGCGCTTCTAACGTAGGGACTCGGTGCTCTGCGCCAATTTCACGAATGCGCAGCGCAACCAGCCCGGCCCCCTTAGCGACAACTTTCGGCGCACTCATTTTGTTCTCGTCATACTTCAACGCCACTGAATAATGCGTGGGGTTAGTGACAATAACGTCTGCTTTTGGTACATCCGCCATCATGCGACGCTGAGCGGCCGCGCGCTGCATTTGACGAATTTTGCCCTTAACGTGCGGGTCACCTTCGCTTTGCTTAAATTCGTCACGGATATCCTGGCGCGACATGCGCAGCTTTTTCAGATGGCTGTAAATCTGGAAAAAAACGTCGAATCCCACCATCGGAATGACGCCAAGCACCACCAACAACGCGCACATGCCGACTAAATCCAGGGCGTTGCCCATCGCCGTAATCGGAGATTCTGCCATCAGCCGCATCATCTCTGGCCACTTGTGCCAGAGATAAAACCCGGCCACGCTGCCCACTAACGTCGACTTCAGTATCGCTTTGAGCAGTTCTGCGCCGGTTTGCGCGGAAAACATGCGCTTAATGCCCGGCAACGGATTCAGCTTAGAGAATTTGGGTTGCAGGGATTTACCGCTGAAAATCAAGCCGCCAAGCATCACCGGGGAGATTAATGCCACCAGAACGACGCCGGTAATCAACGGCAACAGCGCAATCATCGCGTCTTTAATCAGCAGGATGATTTGGCTGAGGATCAGGTTTGGATCGTTGACCATACTGTGGTCAAAACGTAATCCGGCCGACAGCATACCGGCCAGTCTGCGGGCAAGCGACTCCCCGCCAATCCAGATAATGCACACGCCCACCAGCAAAATAAGTAGTGAGGTTAGCTCTTTGGATCGGGGGATCTGCCCTTCTTCCCGCGCTTTTTCAAGTCGGTGGGGGGTGGGGGCTTCTGTTTTGTCGTCGTCGCTTTCTTCTGCCACGCATCAGACCCTGGATAGAGATATAGGCGAGAATGATGCCAGAACAGCTATCCAGCAATGGGAAGAGTAAGCGGTAAAAAAGACGGGATTTATGGCTTTAAGCAGAATTGCGCGTAAGCCGGATGAGAGGCCCACGCCTCACATCCGGCAAATACTCATCAGAACCCGAGGCTATCCAGCAGGTCGTCAACCTGATCCTGGCTTGCCACTACGCCAGCTTTCGAGGCGTCAACCTGCGGGCCGTTCAGCAAGCTTTCGTTTTCACGTTTAGGACGAGCGCCCTGTTCCGGAATGTTTTCCAACAAAACCATCAGCAGCTGACGTTCAATTTCCTGGATAACATCCATCATGCGCTTGATGACCTGTCCGGTGAGATCCTGGAAATCCTGCGCCATCATGATGTCCAGCAACTGGGCATTGGTAAAGCTGGTATGTCCGGGCACATCACCAAGGAACTGACGGGTATCGGTGACCAGTTCACGAGCGTCTGACAGTTCGATCGGATTTTCGAACCATTCATCCCAGCGTTTGGTCAGGTCTTTGGCCCCTTTTTCCATCGCGTCCTGGTGCGGCTGCGAAGCTTCGACGCTGTTCAGCGCGCGCTCTGCCGCCTGAGCGGTCATCTGTACAACGTAATCGAGACGATCGCGGGCATCGGGAATTGCTTCTGCCGCTTCGGCAATGGCCTGATCCAGCCCCAGTTCACGCAGGCTGTCGCGCAGCATTCGGGTCAAACTGCCGATGCGCGCGATGATGTCCCCTGCAGAGTGTTCGTCAGCAGGTTTAATTTGTGGTTGCATCATCATCACACCCTCACATGCCCAGTTTCTCAAAGATTTTATTCAGTTTTTCTTCCAGCGTCGCCGCCGTGAACGGTTTCACGACATAGCCACTGGCGCCTGCCTGCGCCGCCGCAATGATGTTCTCTTTTTTCGCTTCCGCCGTGACCATCAGCACCGGCAGAGAAGCCATCCCACCATCTGCACGGATGGTTTTCAGCAGTTCCAGTCCATCCATGTTCGGCATGTTCCAGTCAGAAATAACAAAACCGAATCCCCCTGCCTGCAGCTTGTTCAGCGCATCCACGCCATCTTCAGCCTCTTCAACATTGTTGAATCCCAGCTCTTTAAGCAGGTTACGCACGATGCGACGCATGGTGGAAAAGTCATCCACAACCAAAAACTTAAGCTCTTTATCCGCCATAAAAATAAACTCCTGATTCAAATACGTATTGCCTGTCCGGCACTAATTTTCACCAGCATTTGCTGGCTCACCTGGCTAAGATCGACCACTTCGCTTACGCCACCCATATTGATGGCCTCGCGCGGCATGCCGAACACCACACAACTTGCTTCGTTTTGCGCAATGGTCCAGGCACCCGCCTGGTTCATCGCTAACATTCCGGCTGCGCCATCGTTGCCCATACCGGTCAGGATCACCCCAACGGCATTACGCCCCGCATGTTTCGCCACCGAATGAAACAGCACATCCACTGAGGGCCGGTGCCGGTTAACCGGCGGACCGTCATGAATTTTGATTTGATAGTTCGCGCCGCTGCGCGCCAGCTCCATATGCTTGTCGCCAGGCGCGATATACGCATGCCCAGGGAGAACGCGCTCTCCGTCCTCTGCCTCTTTCACGGTAATCTGACACAGTTTGTTCAGACGTTCGGCGAACGAACGGGTAAATCCTGGCGGCATATGCTGGGTAATAAGAATACCGGGACTTGAAAGCGGCAATGGCTGGAGTACATGGCGAATTGCCTCTGTTCCTCCGGTTGAGGCGCCGATGACCAGCAGTTTTTCTGAACTGAGTAATGGCCCCGTTTTCAAGGTCGTCGGTGCCGCCAAGGGTTTGTGGGCGGCCAGTTTTGCCCGCGATGCGGTGCGGATTTTCTCCGCAATCATCTCGCTATACGCCAGCATGCCTTCGCGGATCCCCAACTGAGGCTTGGTGACAAAGTCAATCGCCCCCAGTTCCAGGGCCCGCAGCGTGACCTCAGAACCTTTACCGGTCAGTGAAGAAACCATAACCACCGGCATCGGACGCAGGCGCATCAACTTCTCAAGGAAATCGAGGCCGTCCATGCGCGGCATTTCCACGTCCAGCGTCAGGACGTCGGGATTGTATTTTTTGATTAAATCCCGGGCGACCAACGGATCCGGCGCCGTCGCCACCATTTCCATATCACTGTGGCTGTTAATAATTTCGGTCATGATTTGACGCATCAATGCAGAATCATCTACCGACAACACCCTGATTTTACTCATGCTTTATCCTTACCTGGCGCATGCGCATACACGGTCTGTCCACGCAGGCTAAACTCGCGCACAAGGTTGCTAAAGTTTTCTGAATGACCTGCAAACAGCAGTCCGTCAGGTTTAAGAAGTGGAACAAAACGGTGCAAAATGTCCTGCTGCGTCGTTTTATCGAAATAGATCATCACGTTACGGCAAAATATGGCATCAAAAGGGCCTGGCACGTTGTACTGCTTATCCAGTAAATTGACGCTGGAAAATTCAACATGACCTGCCAGTTCCTGCCGAACGCGTACCAACCCTTCATGCGGCCCGGTGCCGCGCATGAAATAACGCTGCAACTGCTGGGGTGACAGCGTCTTTAGCTCATCGAGGCGATAAATGCCGTTTCTGGCCTTTTCCAGCACTTCGGTATCAATGTCGCTGGCAAAAACACGCCAGCGGCCCGGTGCCATACCTAAGGTATCGGCAAGCGTAATCGCAATGCTGTAGGGTTCTTCTCCGGTTGACGCTGCCGCGCTCCAGACGCGGTATTCACCGCTGCGCCGACGAGCATGATCTGACAGCACCGGAAAATGATGCCCTTCGCGAAAAAATGCGGTCAGGTTGGTAGTCAGGGAGTTAATAAAAGCCTGCCACTCAGCACTGTTCTGGTTAGCTTCCAGCATGCTCAGATAGCGACCAAAGTCATCCAGCCCCAGGGTACGCAAACGGCGGACCAGGCGGTTATAAACCATATCCCGCTTGTGGTCGGCCAGTACGATCCCCGCACGCTGGTAGATTAATTGACATATCCGACGAAAGTGCGCGTCAGACAGCGCGAGGCGCTGTGTCATCTGTAACAATAATGACGTTTGCCCAGTGGGCAGAGATGATGTCATAGCGCCTTCTCAATCACATTCAGGATACAACGGGCGCAACCTGCGGCTGCGCCAACTCTTGTTTTGCTACGGTTTGCTCTTCAAGCTTGAAAAATGCGACACAGGCGGAAAGATTATCGGCCTGTGTAGCGAGTTGTCCGGTGGCGGATGCGGCTTCTTCCACCAGCCCGGCGTTTTGCTGCGTCACTGAGTCCATCTGGCTGACGGCCTGCGCCACCTGCTCAATGCCTCTGCGCTGTTCATCGGATGCCGAGGCAATCTCGCCCATGATGTCGTTAACCCGGGTCACCGAACTGACAATTTCCGTCATCGTGCGCGACGCCATATCCACCAGTTGCGAGCCCTGATGCACCCGGGTGACTGACTCCTCAATGAGCCCTTTAATTTCTTTCGCCGCCTGCGCGCTACGGCTTGCCAGATTACGCACTTCACCAGCGACGACGGCAAAACCACGCCCTTGCTCCCCTGCCCTGGCGGCCTCGACCGCGGCATTCAACGCCAGGATATTGGTCTGGAAGGCAATGCTGTCAATCACGCCGATGATGTCGCCGATTTTCTGCGAGCTGGCAGAAATCTCATGCATGGTGCTGGCAACCCGGGACGTCTGCTCGCCACCTTTATGCGCTGTGTCTGCCGCACTTTTGGCGATTCCTGACGCCTGGCGCGCGTTATCAGCGTTCTGGCCGACGGTGGCGGTAAGTTGTTCCATGCTGGCCGCCGTTTGTGCCAGCGCGGCCGCCTGCTGTTCGGTTCGCGAAGATAAATCGTTATTGCCCATCGCGATTTCTGAAATACCGCTATGCATGGCTGAGCTGCCCTGACGAACGTCATTTACTGTTTCGCGTAATGCCTTTTGCATCTTCTGCAGGCTGGCAAAAATGGCCGAGATCTCATTGCGCCCATAAACCGCTACTGGCCGTGCCAGATTCCCCGCGGCAATACTGTCGAAATGGCTGCCAATAATCGCCAGCGGCTGAACAATCATCTTGCGTGACCAGAACAGCGCACCGCTGGTGAGCAGTGCCGCCAGGACCACCATGGTGGCGAAAATCACCCCCGACATATGGTAATTGCGCTGACTCTGCTCTCCTGCCGTTTGCAACACGCGGTCGATGTTGCTCTGCCACGCATTCACATTCGCATCAAAAGCATCTTGAGCCGCCTGCACCGGCGCGGTCAGAAAATCTGACAACTGATTGTTTTCAAGCCAGGTGGCCTGATGCGCGAGATCGCTGTGCCACTGGTTGAAACTTTTCTCCGTCGCGCTAAACAGCGCCTTGCCTTGTTCCGTCGAATCCGACGTCGCCATAAAGCGTTTAAACATCAATTCAGACTGCGCCAGGCTGTCGCGCGCGAGGGTCATCAGCGTTTTGATGTCCTCTGGCGGATAGCTCAGGGCGGTCAGCGTCCCTGCCTTATTAAGGGCCGTACTGGCCTGTAATAACACAGCGCGGGTTTGGGCCAGCGCAGCGCGTTGCTGATTACTCCGTTCGACCTGATTCAGGTTCTGAAAACCGTCCCGAAATGCCCAGAAGGACAAGCCATTACTGCCAATCTGCAAAACACCGCAGAGGATTAAAATCAAAAACAGCGTGGTCGAAATTCGAATACGATTAAACATCAACGCTCCCATCAGGCGGCACTGGCCGCGGTTTAACTGTCAGTCAAAATGTTTCCCAATTCGTATCTTGTTCAATGCTCTGGCGCGGATAGGATGCGCTCGGCGCTGCAGGTAATCGTGTATCGCGTGGTTTTGTCGAGGCCGGACGTGACGCAAGACGGAAAGTCGATACCGACTGCGTCAGGCGACTGGCCTGTTCTTCAAGAGCGGCCGCTGCGGCAGCCGACTCCTGTACCAAAGAGGCGTTCTGCTGCGTAACGCGATCCATTTCAGAGACCGCGAGCGCAACCTGATCAATCCCCCGGCTTTGCTCGTCGGAGGCCGAGGCAATCTCACCCATGATATCGGTCACCCGCGTCACGGCATTGACGATGTCGTTCATCGTTTCCCCAGCGCTTTCTACCAGTACAGAACCGGTATCAACCCGGGAAACGGAATCTTCAATCAACGCTTTAATCTCTTTCGCCGCCTGCGCACTGCGGCTTGCCAGATTACGCACTTCGCCCGCCACCACGGCAAAGCCGCGGCCTTGCTCACCGGCGCGGGCAGCTTCAACCGCCGCGTTCAGTGCGAGAATGTTGGTTTGAAAGGCAATGCCATCGATGACGCTAATGATGTCGGCAATTTTCTTCGAGCTATCGGCAATTTCGTGCATGGTGTTCACCACGCTATCAACCACTTTGCCGCCATGCTGCGCGGTGTCCGAGGCGCTTTTCGCCAGTTGCGAGGCCTGACGCGCATTGTCCGCGTTTTGCTTCACGGTTGCGGTCAGTTGTTCCATGCTGGCTGCAGTCTCTTCCAGCGCAGACGCCTGCTGTTCCGTACGAGATGAGAGGTCCGTGTTTCCGCTGGCAATTTCGCTGGTACCGGAATAAATCGCATCAGAGCCTTCACGCACCAGAGTGACGGTTTCCGTCAGCGAGCGCTGCATATGATCAACCGTACTGGCCAGCTCGCCGATTTCGTTACGACCACTAACGGCAAGAGTTGCGGTCAGGTTACCGCTGGCGATTTCCCGAATATGGGCAATAACACGGGACAGAGGATTAAGTAGGGTATGACGGATGCCGTACCAGACCACCACCAGAATCAGCACCAGCACCACGGCCAGCACGCCAAGCTGCCATTGGGCGAAATGGTAATCCCGCGCGCTTTGATCAAATGCCTGAACGTAAAGCTTTTCGCTAACGCTGGCGTACTTGCCCAGCGCCTCGCCGAGTGCGTTTTGCATTCCCTGCGTAGGCTGCGCAAAGTAGGCGTCCATATTGCCGCTTTCCAGAAACTGAACCAGTTCTGCCAAGGCCGCATGGTACTGCTGATATTTTTCCTCAACGTTGCCGCTGGCTTCTGCCATTTCCGGCAACGGTGTGATGTTTTTAAATTTTGCGTAATGCGTTTCAGCTTGCGCCAGCGAAGCTTTCGCATTCTTCAGCAGATCGTTTTTGGCACTGCTTTGCTGGTTAGACGCATCCATCATCATGCGCGCAGAAGAACGGCTTAAATTGATTCGTGTTTGCAGCATCAGATCCCATGTTGAGGTGAGTTCACTTTGCTGCTGTCGAAGATCGTTAGAAATAACAAAACTTTGCTGATTCTGCTGCAATGAAGAAAACAACAGACCACCGGAAACAAGCTGTAGCAGTGCGAAAACCCCCAGCACCATCATCAGCATTGTAACAACGCGGATACGGTTAAACATAAGGCACCTTCCTGAAAACGAGTTACCAACGTTATCGGCAGTGGCAGAGATAACTTTACGTTTGCAAAAAGGAAATCCTGAAGGGATGTGAAGCCTGGCGAGGGGAAGGTAAAACGGGTGTGCAGCAACCACAAATTATTCACATAAAAACACCATAATTATCATGCAAATAACATTCATACTCATCGGTGAGCACGGCCAGATTGGCTGAAATACACTTTTTTGTGTGATTTGGATCACACATACGTATCGTAAATACCACAACAAAATGGATAAAAAATTAAAAAAAGTTGTATCCGTTTACGCTTTAATCCAATTTATATGATGAATACTTCGTTACCACTTAATAAGTATAAAAAATGAGTAACAGATCAATAAATGTTAAATCCTTACTGAGGGCTTTTTAGTGGCAAATGCAAACAAACTCACGTTGTTTATCGTGATCTTCATGCTGGCGGGGATCCTGTCGGGTGCGGTGATCCACTCTTATGCCTCCCCCGGCGTTGTGACCGCCTGGGCCGATAATATTACGCTTCTCACCGACATCTTTTTACGTCTGATTAAGATGGTGATTGCGCCTTTAGTATTCAGCACCCTGACCGTTGGTATTATGCGCCTGGGGGAAACGTCCACCATCGGTCGCGTGGGCGGCAAAGCGATGATCTGGTTTATCAGCTCTTCTGTATTGTCTATTCTGGTCGGTCTGTTTGTGGTTTCCCTTGAGCAACCCGGGAGCGGGTTAAACCTTGCGATCCCGCTGGAAGCCACCGACACCGGTCTGGCCGTAGGCGGCATGAGCCTGAAAGGTTTTCTGACACATACCATTCCAACCAGCATAGCCGAGGCAATGGCTAACAATGAGATCCTGCAAATCGTGGTGTTCTCAATGTTCTTCGGTATTGGTGGAGCATCGCTCGGAGAGAAATTTAACGCTCCGCTGGTTGCCGCGCTGGATGTGGTTTCCCACATTATGCTGAAGGTGACCGGCTACGTGATGTACGTCGCGCCGCTGGCAATTTTTGCCGCCATCTCTTCCGTAATCTCTACCCAGGGTCTGGGGATCCTGCTTAACTATGCATCGTTTATCGGCGGCTACTATGTGGCGATTTTGCTGACCTGCCTGGTTCTGTTGGCGGTGGGTTATGTCATGCTGAAAAAAGAGGTATTTCGCCTGGTGAGCATGCTGAAAGACCCGGTTCTGGTCGCATTCACCACCAGCAGCTCTGAGGCCGCTTATCCGAAAACGCTGGAGCAATTAACTAAATTTGGCTGCTCACCCAACATCGTGTCATTCGTGCTGCCTATCGGTTATTCGTTCAACCTGGTCGGTTCCATGGTCTATTGTTCATTTGCCTCCATGTTTATCGCGCAGGCCTATAATATTCACCTCTCTTTCGCAGAAATCACCGTCCTGATGCTGACGCTGATGCTGGCGTCCAAAGGAATTGCCGGTGTGCCGCGTTCAGCGCTGGTGGTACTGGCGGCAACCATCCCAAGCTTCAATATTCCGGTTGCCGGAATTCTGCTACTGATGGGTATTGACCACTTCCTGGATATGGGACGTTCAGCAATCAACGTATTAGGTAATGGGATTGCAACGGCGATGCTGGCGCAGGATGAAGGTTTACTGGAAGAAGAACCTGAGCTGGTTGAGCGGGAAGCGTAAGAAGGAAATCTGCCGGATACGCTACGCTAATCCGGCCTACAATAGCAATCATTGTAGGCCGGATGAGTTATGGCGATTATGCGACGTGGGAAGCGGCAATATCCAGCAGCGCCATTTCTTCGCTGTTCAGCAGCTTCTCAATGTTGACCAGAATCAGCATTCGGTCACCCAGCGCACCCAATCCCGTCAAATATTCCGTCGACAGCGTGACCGCAAACTCCGGTGCCGGACGGATTTGATCCGTTGTCAGAGACAGCACATCCGAAACGCCATCCACCACAATCCCAACCACCCGCTGACCCAGGTTCAGCACAATCACCACGGTGTTTTCGTTGTAATCCACATCGCTCTGGCTAAATTTCACGCGCAGGTCGACGATAGGCACAATCACACCACGCAGGTTCGTGACGCCTTTGATAAACGCAGGCGTGTTAGCGATGCGCGTCACCTGATCATAACCACGGATTTCCTGCACTTTCAGGATATCGATACCGTACTCTTCATCCCCCAGCGTAAACACGAGGAATTCCTGACCTGACGGTTCGCCGGCCAGTTTAGTTACATTACTCATACCGGTCATATTATTCCCTTCTCACTCAATCAGGCGGCTGTGATCGCCACACGTTGTTCGCGGTTTAATCCCTGCAATGCAGAGACATCGACAATCAGCGCGACGCTGCCGTCGCCGAGGATCGTTGCTGCAGAAATACCTGGCACTTTGCGGTAGTTGCTTTCCAGGTTTTTGACCACTACCTGGTGTTGGCCAATTAACTGATCGACCAGCAGCGCATAGCGACGCCCTGCACTTTGTAAAATAACCACAATGCCCTGAGTCGCTTCAGTTTTAGCGCCTTCAACCTCAAAGACCTTCCACAACTCAACCAGCGGTAAATATTCGCCACGCACTTCCAGAACGCGTTCGCCTCCGGCCAACGGATGGAGATCTTCTTCGCGCGGTTGCAGCGATTCCATAACGGCATTTAGTGGCAGAATGAAGACCTCATCCGCCACACGCACGGACATCCCGTCGAGGATCGCCAGCGTCAGCGGCAGCAGAATGCGAATAGTGGTCCCCTGTCCCTGTTTGGACTGGATCTCAACATGGCCGCCCATCTCCTGGATATTTCGCTTCACCACATCCATACCCACGCCGCGTCCAGAGACATCCGTCACCTGTTCGGCGGTCGAAAAGCCTGGAGCGAAGATCAACATACCCACTTCGTCATCGCTCATGTTTTCGTGGATCGGCATACCCTGGGAGATAGCTTTGGCCAGAATACGTTCGCGGTTCAGGCCAGCGCCATCGTCAGTCACTTCAATACAAATATTCCCACCCTGGTGCTCCGCGGAAAGCGTCAGATTGCCGATTGGGCTTTTGCCGGATTCAAGGCGTTTTTCCGGCAGTTCGATACCATGGTCGAGGCTGTTACGCACCAGGTGCGTCAACGGATCGATGATGCGTTCAATCAGGCTCTTATCGAGTTCGGTTGAGCTACCTACCTGCGTCAGCTCGACCTGTTTACCCAGCTTACCGGCCAGATCGCGCACCAAACGAGGGAAACGACTGAACACATACTCCATTGGCATCATACGAATCGACATCACCGACTCTTGCAAATCGCGGGCGTTACGTTGTAACTGACCCATGCTGGTGATGAGATCGCCATGATTGACGGGATCCAGTTCGTTAGATCGCTGGGCCAGCATCGACTGGGTGATCACCAACTCACCGACCAGGTTAATGAGCTGATCGACCTTCTCAACCGCTACGCGGATGCTGGTCGACTCGCTGGCGCGGGCTGGTTTTTCACGCTCCGCGCGCCCATGTGGCGCGTCACTGGCGGCGGCTTTCACCGCTGGCGCAACGGCAACCGGCTGCGGCTTCGCGACAACGGCTACCTCTTCAGTTTCAACAGTCGCGGGCGCTGCGCTGACGGTTTCGAATTCAATTTGGTCAGCTTCAATGACAAAGCAGAGTACTGCAATGATGTCATCTTCTGCGAGGTTGCCATCAAGCGTAGCTGACAGCGTGTCGCTTCCTTTTACCACATCGGTTAAGGTCGCCAGATTTCCCAGTTCCTCTTCCAGCAAATCCACTTCGCTGGCTTTCAGACGCGAGAGAGTAATGCGTTTTTTGCTCTCTTCATTGGCGAGTTCAGGCTTTGCAACCGCCTCTTCCTGCATCGCGGTGCTATCAACAACGCTCAGTTTTGCTGAGTTGACAACTGACGGTGCGGTTTCACCTTTCGCTTCGAGCGCTAACTGCCGTAACGCCTGGCAAATATACTCAAAACTGTCGGCATCAGGCTCCACTGAGCTTTTATAGGCGTCGAGCTGTTCCTGCATAATATCTTTCGTTTCCAAAAACAGGTTGATAATGTCGGCATTGAGCTGCATCTCGCCACGCCGCGCTTCATCCAGCAGGTTTTCCATCAGATGGGTCGTTTCCTGCAAAATGGTAAAGCCGAAGGTGCCCGCCCCGCCTTTAATCGAGTGCGCTGCACGAAAAATGGCATTCAGCTGTTCGGAGTCCGGGGCTTCAGGAACCAAATCAAGAAGGTGTTGCTCCATATCAGCCAACAGTTCGTCAGCTTCATCAAAAAATGTCTGATAAAAATCGCTAATATCCATGCTCACGCTATCACCTCGGATTGGCTGGTGGCGATGTGGGAACGCTTACCGGCGGGAGTTCCGCTGGCCGTTGTAAGACACTTACCGGCTCATTCTGGCTTTCAGCGTTTTCATGCAAAATGGCCTCTTCTGCCTGCTTATTGAGAACCAGCAGGCTAATACGGCGGTTGATAGCGTCTTCAGGACCGCGATCGCTCAGACGCATCGTGGCGGCCATACCTACCACACGTAATACTTTTCCATCATCCAGACCGCCGCTAACCAGCTCGCGACGCGATGCATTTGCGCGATCGGCAGACAATTCCCAGTTGCTGTACCCTTTCTCACCATTCGCGTAAGGGTAATCATCCGTGTGACCGGAAAGGCTGATCCGGTTAGGGATCCCGTTGAGCACTGGTGCAATCGCGCGCAGGATATCGCGCATGTACGGCTCAACTTCAGCACTACCGGTCTTAAACATTGGGCGATTCTGACTGTCGATAATCTGTATCCGCAACCCTTCCTGAACTAAATCAATCTTTAAATGCGGACGCAGCGCTCGCAGTTTGGGATCGGATTCAATCAGTTGATCGAGATCGCCACGAAGTTTGCTCAAGCGGCTCTGTTCCATACGTTTTCTCAGGTCATCAATATTCGGCTGCTTGTTCACCTCACCCTGCTGCTGGGTGTAAT
Source organism: Citrobacter sp. Cf132 (assembly GCF_030333885.1). NCBI lineage: Bacteria > Pseudomonadati > Pseudomonadota > Gammaproteobacteria > Enterobacterales > Enterobacteriaceae > Citrobacter > Citrobacter sp. Cf132. The sequence goes on along the minus strand of NZ_JAOWFA010000057.1, from coordinate 599,772 downwards.
CATCCCCGCCGCCTGGAATCGGGCTTTGGCTATTCGAAATACGATTTCCCCCGGTCACCGCGGTGGCCAGCGGTGTACGGAAATATTCGGCAATCTGGATCAATTCTTTAGGGCTGGATATAGAAATGAGCCACATCACCAGAAAGAAGGCCATCATCGCGGTCATAAAATCGGCGTAGGCGATTTTCCACGAGCCATGCGCCCCACCACCGTGATTCTTATGTTTGCGTCGCTTTACAACGATAATGGGATGGGCCTGATTTTTCATGCGTCCTCGGTCGTCTGTTGCGCAGTTGGATTTCTCACCGCACGAACATGTTCTTCCAGTTCGATAAACGAAGGACGTTCGCTGGAGTACAGAGTCTTACGACCGAATTCAACGGCAATCGGCGGCGCGTAGCCATTCAGATTGGAGAGCAGCGTTATCTTCACGCACTGCATCATTTTGGTTGTTTCAGCGCTTTTCTGGCGCAGAACGCTGGCAAGCGGAGAAATAAATCCATAGGCCAGCAAAATACCGAGGAATGTTCCCACCATCGCATGCGCAATCAACGCCCCCAGCTCTGCTGCCGGGCGATCGGCAGAAGCCAGTGCATGCACAACCCCCATAACGGCCGCGACGATCCCGAATGCCGGCAGTGAGTCGCCGACCATCGCCAGACTATTCGCCGGAACTTCGGCCTCACTCTCATGAGTCTCAATTTCTTCGTCCATCAGCGCTTCAATTTCGAACGTATTCATATTGCCGCTGATAATCAGGCGCAGATAATCGACAATAAAATCAAGCATTACGGCATCGGCAAGAATGCGCGGATAGCTGGCGAAGATTTCACTTTCTTTGGGGTTTTCGATGTCGCGCTCAAGCGAGAACATGCCCTGTTGACGTGACTTGGCCATCAGGCGATACAGGAGCGCCAGCAGATCCATATACATCGCTTTGGTGTATTTCGAACGACGGAAAAGCAGCGGGATCGCTTTCATCGTCCCTTTGATGGCTTTCCCGTTATTACCGACGATGAATGCCCCAATACCCGCGCCACCGATAATCACCAGCTCAGCCGGTTGATAGAGTGCCCCAAGGTGTCCGCCGGTCATCATGTAACCGCCGAAAACTGTACCAATAACAACCAGGTAACCTAATAAGATAAGCACGACATCATCCTTTCGCAATTGACTATGACAGGATGCGCAGTCGGGCAATTAACGTAAGGTCAGGACAAAAAAAAGCAGCGGTAATCGCTTACCGCTGCTGGAGTGTTCATCCACACCGTATCAGTTAAACAGCCTGTTCGATCTGTTCATCCAGCAGTTGTGGAATAATATCGGCAGCATTCTGGGAAAGTTTACGTCTTTTTACGGCCCTTGATGGCGGCTGGCATAAACTACAGGCAAAGCTGCCTGCGGGTTGGTGTGCATGGGTGATAAAATTCCCACCGCAGCAATTGCATTGGGACAACTCCAGCAATCCGCTGTCGACAAATCGTACCAGCGTCCACGCGCGAGTTAACGCCAGCAATGGCCCTTCTTCAGGCTGCGGACACTGCTCAAGATATAACCGATACGCCTTAATCACGGCATCCACGCCGCTACAGAGACCCGTTTTGAGCAGGAATTGCCATGCATTGCAAAACATCGACGCATGAATATTTTGTTCCCACGTCATAAACCAGTCGGTGGAAAACGGGAGCATCCCTTTTGGCGGAGGACTACCGCGTAATTCTTTGTACAGCTTGATTAATCGACCACGGCTTAATTGCGTTTCGCTTTCCAGCATTTGCAAACGGGCGCCCAATGTGATTAATTCCATTGCCAACTGGATATCACGCGCTTCCTGAACAATGCTTTTTTCGCTCATCATCAAGCCCTTTTCTTACGTGCTGCATCATCGATGTCGCTTAACAGGCGTGTTGAAAGCATGATACCAGTATGAATTTGCTGAAGATCGTCAACGCGGGAGTCTTGCGTCAGGCGAGTAACAGTCTGGTGATCGTCGAAACGGAAATGACATACCAGTTGGTTTGTTTCGGCCAGTTTGACCATTTGAGGAAGTGTTAATGTTGCCAACGTGTCCGCCATTTCCTCGCTGATACCAAGGCGAAACATCGCAGATGCTTTGTCCTGAACGATCAAACGCTGTGCAAGCAATAAATATGACAAATTGATGTCATAAATGTGTTTCAGCAACTCGGATGTATGCATTATTTGCATCCATAATAACCAACATTGTTTTCATGCGGTAAAACCGCACCCCGTGATGTCGCCGGGAAGGCCCGGTAAAAAAAAGCAAAAGGTCAAATACATAGCAGCGTAACGACACTTACGCGTCGTCTAAACAATCCCTTTTAAGAAGGCAGCGTCCCTTACAAGCTCACATCAATTCTTACAAATGTCTAAGATTTTTCCTAATTCGACGCAACTCTACCCGCCGTCAGTTACACATACAACGGAGCTATGCTGCGAATTTAAAGAATATGTGATCAAGATCACATAAACCAGCCAAACACTTAACATAAATCCATCAGCATGGCTTTTACTTTGCTTATTTCTTAACCTTCCATTATCCATTTCGATTCCTGATGTACGAATATTCTTGCAATAAAAGCGAATAGTATTATGTTCACGACCGTTAATATCACGCCGTGAAATAGCGAGCTGGATCACATATTTAACTCAAAAAACTTTTTTAATTAAATTCTTTATAAACAATGACTTAAATATTTAGAGCGATTAATTAATACCGCGATGTGACGACCTTGCAAATGTTAATGTATGTTTATTTTTTATTAACACATTGTTTTCATTAACCGTGGGTTTTACTTAAGTTACCTGAACATATCTGCAACCAATATGAATCGATTATTCTATTTATAAGAATAATTAATGAATAATCATGATGACATTCACACTATGAAGGAAGGAAACGTTGCAGTATGGAGTAAGCTGAGTAAAGCTGAAAAGCCCTCTCATAATTCTTGAAAAAAAGGAGCGAGTTATGAGCTATTCGCACATTCTTGTTGCTGTTGCCGCCACCCCTGAAAGTCAGCAGTTGTTAAACAAGGCGGTTTCTATCGCTCGCCCTGTCAACGCCCGAATTAGCCTGATTACACTGGTCTCAGACCCCGAACTGTATAACCAGTTTGCAGCTCCCATGCTGGAAGACCTGCGTGAAGTCATGCAGGAAGAAACTCAGGATTTTATCGACAAACTTAGCAAAGAAGCAGAATACCCCATTGAGCATACCTTTATTACCTATGGGGCTCTGAATGAACATATCCTGGATGTATGCCGCAAATACGCCATTGACCTGGTCATTTACGGCAACCATAACCACAGTTTTTTTTCACGCGCTTCCTGTTCAGCGAAAAGCGTGATTCATACCAGCCAGGTGGACGTTCTTCTGGTTCCGCTAGCCGGAGATTAATACACAGCGCCAGGACTTCATGCGAGTTTAGAACAGGAAGAAATATTGTCTGGCAGTTGGCATTGACTCCGACGCGGCGTGACTGTTTTAAGATCACTAATGAACGTCGCCTGCCAGTTGTCGATATCGTTTTTAACGATAGTCTCAAGCATTTCAGCGTGGCGCGAGATGCGTTCGGTAAGTGGCATCGTCAGCGCCTGGTTTAATGCGCCTGCCACTTCATCCCGGTCATAAGGATTAACAATAAGCGCAGAGGTTAGCTCATTCGCCGCCCCGGCAAATTGCGATAAAACCAGCACGCCAGGGTTAGCAGAATCCTGTGCGGCCACAAACTCTTTCGCCACCAGGTTCATACCATCGCGCAACGGGGTCACCAATCCTACGTCAGAGTAGCGGAAGATCTTCATCAGCAATTTACGATCAAAGTACTGGTTCAGATAGTAAAGCGGCGTCCAGCCCAGTTGCCCATATTTGCCGTTGATTCGCCCTGCTTCTGTTTCCAGTTGGTGGCGAATATCCTGATAGGCCTGCACCTCTTCACGCGAGGTCGGCGCTATCTGCGTATAGCGAATTTTACCGTGGTGCTGCGGATAATTTTCCAGTAAGGCCTCGTAGGCCTGAAAGCGCTCCGGCAAGCCTTTGGAGTAATCCAGACGCTCCACGGAGAAAATATTCTGCACATTTTTAAGCTCCGCTTTTAGCTGCGCCAGTTTTGGCGGCAGCGGCCCGGACGCCTGTCGTGCAATCTCATCAGGTTCGATACCGATGGGATAGACCTGAGTGCGAAACGCTTTTCCCCATGCCAGGTGCTGCTTATCTTTATGCGTGGACACCCGAGTCTGGGCTGCGAGACAGTCCAGAAAGGCCTGGCGATCGTTTTCGGTCTGGAAACCAAGCAAATCAAAATCACACATTTGCTCAAGTAGCGCCAGATGTGGAGGGAGCGCATTAAAAATTTCCGGCGTCGGAAAAGGAATATGCAGGAAAAAACCGATGCGGTTATTCACACCGCGCTTACGTAACTCGCAGGCAAACGGCAACAGATGGTAATCATGAATCCAGATGATGTCGTCATCGCCAAGCAGCGGCAGAAGTTTATCTACCAGTAAGGCATTAACCCGTTGGTAGCCTTCCCAGGCAGAGCGCTGAAACTGAACTAAATCCAGTCGATAGTGAAATGCGGGCCATAAAACCGCATTTGAAAACTGGCAGTAATACTCTTCGTAATCTTGCTCACTCAAATTAAACGAGGCCCAGGTGATATTGCCACGCGTGACTTTTTTTAACGGTTTATCCTCATTACCTGTATCACCACTCCAGCCAAACCACAGACCACCAGCAGCTTTTAACGCGCCCAGTACACCGACCGCGAGCCCACCCGCGCTCCCTTTGTCATCTGGTGAGGCGATACGATTAGATACTACGACTAAACGACTCATAGCCACCTCTTCTGTTATTCGTTGCTTTCGATTCTTGCTGCGAAGAGTCAATTTGCTCCAGCCAGCGCCAGACATCCCTGACACCATCCAGACGCCATGTCGCCTGCGTCGGCCCGATCCCCACCTTCACGGAAATACCGCCAGCGCGGTTAACCACAGCAAATCCTGTTTCATCTGTCAGATCATCACCGAAAAACACAGGGATCCGGCCAGCAAAAGGCGCTTCCTGCATAAATGCAGCTATCGCGTCGCCTTTATTGCTGCCCTTAGGCTTTATTTCCACGACACATTTTCCGTGCTGCAGAGCAAGCTGCGGCCATCTGCGCGTGATGCGTTCAGCCAGGGTAATCAGCGCAGCTTCGTGTTCGGGTGCCTGGCGATAGTGCAACGCGAAAGCCATACCTTTGGTTTCCAGCGTCGTCCCCGGTAACGTCACTAACGCTGCGTGTAATAAAGCCCCAGCTTCACGCTCGATACCTTCAGGCAGGTGTACTATGTGCGTTTGACCATTGATGTCACGGCGTTCTGCCCCATGCACTCCGGCAAGCGGAAAACGAAACGGAGTAGTGAGTGCGTCAAGCTCAACCATTGAGCGCCCTGAAATCAATGCCAGCGCATCCGCATTATGCGTCGCTAACTGATGTAAACATTGCAGGATTGCCTTAGGGACAACGACCTGGTCGGGAAAGGGTTTAATCTCAGCAAGTGTCCCATCGAGATCAAAAAAGTAAGCACAGTTTACAGATTGTTCAGGGGGTAAGATCAGTGATGCTGTCACCCGGTTATCCTCCTCATCATAGTCAGAACGCCACGCGGATCGCGGCGTATAGATGATGTATGACGGATATAAGTATAGACAGTGTGACCATGCTCGCCATTTGGAAAAACAATCGCCAGCCGGGTAGCGGCTGGCGATGGGCAGAAGCTAGACTAAAAAGTTAGGGTTTAAATCATCAAACGGTACGCTTCGCTTTTTGCTTGTAACGGTCGAAGATCACCGCCGCCAGCAGGATGAGGCCACGTACCACATACTGCGCGAACGGAGAGATATTCAGCAGGTTCATCGCATTCTCAACCGTACCCAGGATTAACACCCCGGCCACCACATATGAGATTTTTCCGATGCCACCTTTAAGCGAAACGCCCCCTAACACGCAGGCTGAAATCACGATCAACTCATAACCGATTGAGGTCATTGGCTGGCCGCTGGTCATACGCGATGCGAGGATAATCCCGGCAATGGCGGATACCAGACCGGAAAGAATAAAGATAATAATCTTGGTACGAACAACCGGAACCCCTGCCAGGCGCGCCGCCTCTTCATTGCCCCCAATGGCCAGCGTATTACGACCAAACGTGGTTTTGTTCAGCAGTAAACCAAAGACAATGAAACAAACGACAGTGATCCAGATAGGCGCAGGCAGACCAAACCAGTTAGCATAACCGAGTGTAAAGAAACGCTCGTCTTCAATCCCGACAGCCTTACCGTCGGAGATAATATAAGCCAGACCACGTACAATCTGCATCGTCGCAAGAGTAGTGATCAGGGCGTTAATTTTTAACCGCGCAATCACGAACCCATTCACCAGGCCACACAGAATACCGAGCAGAAGTCCGGCAGCCACGCCAATCCACAAACTTTCAGTCATGTTAATGACTACGGCAGTGGTAACACCAGCACAAGCAATCACAGATGCGACAGACAGGTCGAAATCACCGGATGCCAGACAAAACAGCATCCCACACGCGACCATGCCCGACATCGATACTGCCAGCCCCAGTCCCTTCATATTGATGAAGGTGGCAAAGTTTGGCACAAACAGGGAACAAACGAGGAACAGCACGGCGAACACCACCAGCATACCGTATTGATCCCAAATGCGGCCCAGATTTAGCGCCGACTTCGCTGCGCCAGAACCCGATGTAGAAACGGAAGACATCATACTCTCCTTATTCAGGCTACAGCCTGGCTGACTTTAGGCATAGCAAGGCTCAACGCCTGGCGCTCATCCGCCTGTTCATGAAGTAACTCACCGGCAATTTCGCCTTCTCTCATCACCACAATACGATCGGCGACACCGAGCACTTCTGGCAGGTCACTGGAAGCAAACAATACGGCCACACCGCGCGCTGCGAGGGCATAAATCACGTTGTAAATTTCATGCTTGGCGCCTACATCAATGCCGCGTGTAGGCTCATCCAACAAAATCACCTTCATCTCTTCCGATAACCAACGACCGAGGATAGCCTTCTGTTGATTACCGCCGGAGAGATTCATGATCAGTTGCTCTGCACCCGGTGTTTTGATGTTGAGTGAACGAATATGGTGATCGGCATTGGTCTCTTCCCAGCCGTTGTTGATCACGCATCCCCCCAGAACATGCTTACGTCGTGCACTAATGTTGATGTTGTTGCGCACTGAATGGACCGGAATGATCCCTTCGGCTTTGCGATCCTCCGGGCACAGCATCATCCCTGCTTCAATGGCATGGCTTGGTTTACGGATATCGATAGGCTGTTCATCAATAAATACCTGGCCCGCCGTGATACGCGTACCACCGAACAGTCCTTTCATTAATTCGCTACGTCCGGCCCCCACCAGGCCAAACAGCCCGACAATTTCACCGCTTCGCACGGATAAACTGATTGGTGTACGCACGCCCGGGGCTTTTACCTCATGCAACCGCAGACGCTCTGCGCCATACGGTCTGGATTTCCAGCCATAGATATCCCCGAGGTCGCGCCCGACCATCGCCTGCACCAGCGCGTCGTGATCGACCTGCTGCATATCCGTGAACGTTTTGACGTAATGACCATCCTTAAACACAGTGATGGCATCGCTGAGAGCAAAAATCTCCTCCATACGGTGCGAAACGTACAGAATGATGCGTCCTTCGTTGCGCAGCTCACGGATGACACGAAACAGATTCTCAATCTCACGTGCTGACAGGGAACTGGTCGGTTCATCAAACGCAATAATTTTGGCGTTTCGCGCCAGCGCTTTTGCAATCTCCACCATCTGCCACTGACCAATGGAGAGGTATTTCAATGGGGTATCGGGATCGATATCCATGCCCAGATGCTTCAGCTGGATTGCTGCTTCATAGTTCAGCAGCGAGCGGTTCACAATCCCGCCTTTGTGCGGTAACTGCCCTAAATAAATATTCTCGGCAACGGTCATTTCCGGGACGAGATGCAGTTCCTGATAAATAATGGCGACGCCGGCGCTGAGCGCGGCAGTGGTATCCGCGAAGGAAACTTCTTGTCCGCGGATCGTCAATGATCCCGTCGTTGGCGCATAGTTACCGCTGAGAATTTTTAAGAGTGTTGATTTCCCGGCGCCATTTTCGCCCATCAGCGCATGCACCTGTCCGGCATAGCAGTCGAAACTGATATCCGTCAGCGCCTTAACGCCGGGGAACGTTTTGCCAATGCCGCGAAATGAGAGATACGGGGTAGACTGTTGCATAACGTCTCCGTGAGTCAGATCTTTATGCCGGAGGGGGGCTTTGCCTCATCCGGCCTTCTGAGGACGCAATTCGTAGGCCGGATAAGACGCGTTGACGTCACATCCGGCATTTGTGTTACTTACCGCCTAAGCCTTTCTTCGCCAGCTCTTCTTTGAAGTTATCGCGGGTAATCAGCACCACATCCGTCACTTCAGTGAATGCCGGTGGCTCTGCACCTTTCGTTACCCAGTTGTAGAGCATTTCACTGGACTTGTAGCCGTGAACGTCCGGGCTTGGCAGCAGTGAACCGTAGAACCCGGTCGCTTCGCCTTTAGACAGTTCGCTAACCGCGTCAACGCCGTTAATCCCGATACCAATCACGTTTGGCGCTTTGAAGCCCTGCCCTTCGGTTGCACGTACGCCGCCCAGCACGGTGTTGTCGTTCATGCCGACAATCAGCCAGTGTTTGACTTCAGGATGCTGAACCAGCATGGAGTTAGCGGCGTCGAATGCGCCGGGGATGTCATTCGATTTTGTTGGGACCTGGTAAATCTGTTTTTCCGGGAAGCCTGCGGCTTTAAGCGCTTCCATTGAACCAGAAGTACGACGACGTGCGGTATCCAGTTCGTTGGCGGTAATGGCCATTACGGCGGTGGATTTCACATCCCAACCGCGTTTTTGCATCTCCTTGTACAGCTCCTGGCCCTGGCGCTCACCAATTTTGGTTGCCGCCATCATCACCAGCGGTACGGTATCCATCGGCTTACCTTTGGCATTGGCAAACTGGTCATCGACGGCAATGACTTTCATATCGTAGCCACGCGCCTTAGCCATAATAGCTGGCCCCAGTTTTGGGTCTGGCGTACAAATAACAAACCCTTTTGCTCCACTTGCAGCCAGGCTGTCGATGGCGTTAAGGGTTTTCTCACCATCCGGGACGGCAATTTTAATCACCTCAAAACCAAGGTCTTTACCGGCTTTATCGGCGAATTTCCATTCAGTCTGGAACCACGGTTCTTCCGGCTGTTTGACCAGGAAACCGAGCTTCATGGATTCAGCGATAGCGGATTGTGACATAATGGCCGCCAGACCGATGGCAGCCAGCGCTTTAGTGAATTTGTGCATGGTTAACTCCAGCTTTAACGTTCTTTTATGTAGGGTAAAATCAGACGATTTTTTGTAATTCGGACGTAAAACAAGGCATTACCTTTTATTGATAAGATCAATGCCAGTGCTGAGAGTATTTGTAGCGGGAAATTGATTCTCCATAAGAGAGCGGCATCACACCACAGAATTACAGTAATTGCGTACATAAATTCAGCGGGAAATGACATAAAAAAACGCGGTTTTGTCGACGGGAAAAAAGAGGAATAGCAGATTAGTCCATAACATCAGCCAACGAATCCTTGTTCCCGAATACCGGAGTATTCGGGAAAATGATTACCATCGGTAATAAATGTGATCAGCGTGATCGCGAACCGGAATATCATCTCCCAATAGACGCGCCGCAAGCGTCAATGCAAAATCGAAAATATGCCCTAACCCTTTACCGCTAATCAGGTTGCCATCTTCCACAATCGGCGCATCGATATATTCCCCATCCGTTACGTTTTGCCACAGATCCCCCGAACACACGTAGCGACGCCCCTTCAGCAGGCCGTTGCCACCCAGCACGCGCGCAGCCGCGGAACACACCGGGCAAATGAGTTTTCCTGCCTCGTCATGGCGAGCGATAAACTGGATGACAGCCTTACTGGCGGCAAGATTAACGCTGCCCTGCGGCCCGCCCGGTAACACAACGGCATCGTAAAGATCCGTCTGACGCGCAGCCAGCGTGCTGTCCGTCACCATCGGCACGTCATGATAGCTCACCACCGCACGGGACTCGGCGCAGGCCAGTGTTTCAACTTCGATCTGCAGGCGGCGCAGAATATCAATGGTAACAATGGCTTCCGCCTCTTCAAAACCAGGTGCCAGTAGCACGGCAACCTTTTTCATACACACTCCTCGATTTTTCCAAATACACCAAACCATAAATGCCGAATCATTCAGGCGCTTAGCTTTATTAATTTCCACAAAACTGATCTGGCGCAAAAAATTAGCCAGCAGATAACGTTCACTGACACGTCCCGATAATGAAATTTCTCCATCCCAAGGCCGGATAATCATCCGGTGAGAGACAATACCTGATTGTGAAATTCAATTTCGTGATATGAAACATCATTTCAATATTAATACTTGGATTTAATCCCATAAATATCAATCTCTTATATTCACACCACTTATATACACAAGCAGAAAAATCACTAATATTGCTATGACAATATGTAAAAAATCATAAATACGCAGATTTAAGGATTTTCTTAAGTCGGAACAGGAGTTATGCTGAATCTCGATCGGGAGCGAATATAATTCGTGATCACTAAAGGACCGGCGGAACGGATTTATTCTGCTAACAGTTTTAATTGTACGTAGAGGTGATGTGTAGCGGCAGCCCGTTGCACTGACGTAAGTAACGTACATCCCCCTTTCTGGAAATAAGGATATTGATATGGCTGCAGTTGGAATTGTTCATAAACTCAACACACAAATGAACCTCGAGTTCTACGCATCGAATCTTTACCTGCATCTCAGTGAATGGTGTTACGAACACAGCCTGACTGGCACCGCAACCTTTCTACGCACTCAGGCACAAGGTAACGTGACTCAAATGATGCGTATGTTCAATTTTATGAAAAGTGCCGGGGCTAACCCCATCGTCAAGGCTATTGATGTTCCGGGTGATGAACTAACTTCTCTTGAAGAACTGTTTCAGAAAACGCTGGATGAATACCAACAGCGTTACAGCAAGCTATCACGCTTGACCAATGAAGCAGAAGCCTTGAATGATGCAACAACCATTGATTTTCTTCACGATCTGGAAAAAGAGCAGCAGCAGGATGGCGTGCTGTTACAAACGATTCTTGATGAAGTCCGCAGCGCTAAACGTGCGGGACTGTGCATGGCGCAAACCGATAAGCATCTGCTGAACGTCGTGAATTATCAACATCACTAATCTTCAATTTTCATCGTGTTAATGCCGGATAACGATGCGACGCACCTTATCCGGCTGGTGCTTAATTTTCTCTACGCTCACGCCTCTCATTCTGCGAGGCGCAAAAAAACCTTTCTAAAACCTGAAACAACGGTTTATTTTAGTGAGATTCATTCTGCGGCGTGAATTTCAACTCGATCAAGGCAACTGCTTTTTGTATTGCGCGCATAGTAACCGGATCGGCGCCCGCAGGATGGCTGGAGAAATCGATGCTTTTCAGTTGGCTGGACATTTTCTCCCGCACTTCTACTGGGGCAATAACATCAAGAACATCCAGAATCTGCTTGATAACCAGCTGACAGGCAACAACGTCCGAGAGCAGTTCCTGATCGGCATTCAGTGTTTGGGACATAGTGAGCTCCTTATAGAAAGGTCGTCATAGTACCTATTCAACGAACGAAACGATAGCCGCGCATGCATTACGAATGCGCTGGAAAATAAAAATAGATCCAGTCAGTTTCTTTTGAGATGGCAAACACAACATGAGTGAACATTTAGCGGTTGAGAACAAACGCGGTCTATCCCCGGCTGCATTACTTGTTGCCGGGGCTTTCTTTATGGAGTTTATTGACGGCACGGTGATTGCCACCGCACTGCCCGACATGGCGAAGAGTTTTGCCGTGCAAGCGGTAGACCTGAACATAGGTATCAGCGCCTATCTGATTACCCTCGCGGTGCTGATTCCCGCCAGCGGCTGGATTGCGGATCGCTTCGGCGCCCGAAAGGTGTTTACCCTGGCGCTGGCGATATTTACTCTCGCCTCGGTTTTATGCGGTTTGTCCGAAAGCCTTGAGAGCTTTGTCGCCATGCGAATCTTACAGGGTGTAGGTGGCGCGCTAATGGTTCCGGTTGGCCGACTTGCGGTATTGCGTACCACGCCTAAACATCAGTTGATCACCGCTATTGCGACCCTGACCTGGCCCGCGTTAGTCGCCCCCATCATTGGCCCTCCCCTTGGCGGATTCATTACCAGCTATGCCAACTGGCGTTGGATCTTCTTCATCAATGTACCGCTCGGGATACTGGCGATTGCGCTGGCGCTTCGTTTTATCCCGGATATTCATGACGACGAGCGCCGCCCATTTGATATAACGGGATTTATCGCAACCTCTATTGCGATGGTAAGCCTGGTGTATGCCATGGAGTTACTGGGAACCCAACAGCCTCAGGGCTGGCTGACCGCCGGACTTTTGGCGCTAGGAACAGTGACATTTCTGTTTGCCCTGCATCATTTTCGTCGCGCCGCATGGCCAATGATTCGCCTTGATGCCATGAACGTCCCTACTTTTCGCGTCACCATGTATGGCGGATCGCTGTTTCGTGCCTCTATCAGCGCCGTGCCGTTTCTGCTGCCGTTAATGTTTCAGGTAGGTTTTGGCATGAACGCTTTTCACGCGGGTTCGCTGGTGCTGGCGGTATTTGTGGGCAATCTGACGATTAAACCGGCCACCACACCGTTGATACGTTGGCTGGGCTTTAAGAAACTGCTGTTGATTAACGGTGCGCTTAACGTTCTGGCGCTGCTGGCCTGTGCATTAATTACGCCGCAGACCCCCGTGTGGGTTATTTTGCTGGTGTTGTATCTGGGCGGTGTGTTCCGCTCAATTCAGTTTACCGGCGTCAGCACGCTTGCCTTCGCGGACGTCCCCGCGGCACAAATGAGCTACGCTAATACGCTGTTCAGTACAGCGACACAATTAGCGGTAGGATTGGGCATTTCTTTAGCCGCTATTGGGATCCGCATTGGCGATGTGGTCAGTGAAAGGCTGGCATTGGGCAATATTCCAGGGATCAGTTTCCGGCTGGCCTTTGTCGCTATTGCCATTATTTGTCTGGTAGGTATGGTGGATACGCTGCGGCTCACCCGTGATGCAGGAAGTGCAGTATCGAACAAGAACAGGTAGCCCGGAGGGTGAACGCTGCCGGGCCAACAGGATTTAGCCAATTACCTCGCGTACAAACGCTTCGATTGCTTTGTCCTGGCAGTTTTCAAAGAAGCACTGCTGGAAGCGCGGGCCCGATACAGCGGTTTTCACCAGCTCAGGATCGATAGCGCGCAGCGTGTCCAGATAATTTTCTTTTACTACAGCCGCTTTCACCTGATTCAGAATACCGACGTTACGCACCTGCGGCTCTTTACGCTCCGGTGGGTAGCCTTCGCCGTTACGCCCGGTGAACGCTTTTTCAAACATATAGCGCACATTCAGCTCAGCACCCCAGCCAAAACCTTTGGCGAATGCCAGAGAAAGCGCGTTGCCGTTGTTGATCTGAGAGAACAAGAACGCATCTGCAGGATCGAGGCAATAACCACACACCACACCCGGATGGATATTCAGTGACATCATTGCCCCCTGGCCCGTGCCGCAACCGGTGACCACGAAATCAACCGCTTTGGAATTAAGCAGGATGCTGGCCATAATTCCTAAATGGATGTAGGTCAGATGATGATCATTTTCATCGCTCATCCCAACGTTATAGACCGGAAAACCTTTCTCATCCGCAACGGTTTTAAGCTCGTTATGGATGATGGCGTTTTTGCTTGCCTGGCTGTTTTCCATCATCAATGCAATTTTCATTCTGTACTCTCCTGAATGCGCTGCGGTAGCCCGCTGAAAGTCATAACATTCAGCCACATTACTATTTTGCAATCACACTTTCAAATTTAATGAAATTTAGTTTTAAAAAACAAAGTTGCGCTCACATTCTTGTCTGAACAGTTCAGAATTGCCTCAAACGAATGACCTCGTTGTGATTAATCACAGGTGATCTTCGGGCTATTCAAGCCATTGATGAGGGCCTCTGTATGCCATGATAGTGTATCTTCGAACTTTCAGAGCGATCTCATGAAGACCTTTATCCTAGCGCTTTTGCCGCTCGTGCTGACAGGATGCACAATTACAAAACAGGCACAGGTCAGCGAAGCCAGCGCCATCACTGGTGTGGTTCGCCTGACTTATAATCAGGCCATGTTACAAACAGCACGTACCGATGACTACGTTACCCAAGGAACAGCCACCAAAGAGTGTCAGCGCCTGGGCTATGCCAGCGCTGAAGCGTTTGGTCAGCCGGTGTCAACCTGCAGCGTATATGCAGGCTCTCTGTGCTTAAATACCAAAATTACACTCGCCTGGCAGTGTCATGGAGTCGCGGTATCGCAATCCCCCTCATTCAATTATTAATATTTCCGACCAGCACATTTTTGCTGGTCTTTTACCACTTTATTATTTATATCCCCTGCTTAATATCGTTAATGCGTTTTATTCCCATTCGCATTTTTAATAAATAATTTTATTATTTTACCTTTTGCAAATAATTAAATAACAAATTATAGTGACGCCACGTCAATATATAATAATGTTTGTGGAGCAGAACCATGCTGAAAACAGAAATGATCGACCAACTGAATGAGCAAATGAATCTTGAATTATATTCATCTCTGCTCTACCAACAGATGAGCGCGTGGTGCAGCTATCACAGCTTCGAAGGTGCCGCCGCGTTTTTACGCCGTCACGCCCAGGAAGAGATGACGCACATGCAGCGTCTGTTCGATTACCTGACCGATACCGGCAGCTTGCCGCGTATTAATACCGTTTCTTCACCTTTTGCTGAATATGCGTCTCTGGATGAACTGTTCCGTGTCACTTACGAACACGAGCAGTTGATCACCCAGAAAATTAATGAGCTGGCACACGCGGCAATGACCCACCAGGATTATCCAACCTTTAATTTCCTGCAGTGGTATGTTGCCGAGCAACATGAAGAAGAGAAATTATTTAAATCTGTTATTGATAAGCTGTCGCTGGCAGGGAAAAGCGGCGAAGGTCTTTATTTCATCGATAAAGAACTGGCTACGCTTGATACGCAGAATTAATAATTTGGGGTAATGAAGGCAACCCGCCATCATTACCCATTAAAATCAGTGACGGCAGATCTTGCTTTCGTGCGTAGAGAAGCCGTCTTCTTTTGCAATAAACTTTCCCTTCGCCGCTAAAAACGCCACCAGCTCGCCTGCCGTCATATCTGCCGCAGAACAAGTGTGGAAACGTGCCTGCTCGCCGAAACGTGCCGTAATCGCCGCTTCAAGGCTGGCATTTGAATACTGCTCGCCAGATTCAATCATCATGTTGAGCACTTCGTGACCGTGAATAGATTCCATACTACCTCCTCAATAAAGACCGTAGCCTAATGTGAACCGCACGGCGCTGCTTTGCGCTAACGCAGGTTTATCCGCAGATAAATGTCATTTGTTATACATCTTAATGGTCAAAAATATCGTAAACATTAATGTACAACCATTGTAACGACGATTTGACGAACATAGCGTTTTGCCTTAACCTGCGCCGCAGATATAACCGTTGATTATCTCTGGGACAGAGGAAAGCGTGAAAAACAGAACCCTGGGTAGTATTTTTATCGTGGCGGGAACCACGATTGGTGCCGGTATGTTGGCAATGCCGTTGGCTGCGGCAGGCGTGGGGTTTAGCGTCACGTTGGTATTGTTAGTCAGTCTTTGGGCGTTGATGTGCTACACCGCGCTGTTGCTGCTTGAAGTATATCAACATGTCCCGGCAGACACCGGGCTGGGTACGCTGGCAAAACGGTATCTTGGTCGTTACGGACAATGGGTAACGGGATTTAGTATGATGTTTTTAATGTATGCCCTGACGGCGGCGTACATCAGTGGTGCAGGTGAACTGCTGGCCTCCAGCATCAGCGACTGGACCGGAACAAATATATCCCCGACAACAGGCGTACTGCTGTTCACCTTTGTTGCCGGAGGCGTGGTTTGTGTTGGGACCTCGCTGGTCGATCTGTTCAACCGTCTGCTATTCAGTGCCAAGATAATCTTCCTGGTGGCGATGCTGGCTCTGTTAATGCCGCATATCCATAAAGTGAACCTGCTTACGCTGCCGCTGCAACAGGGACTGGCGCTCTCCGCAATCCCGGTCATCTTCACCTCGTTCGGTTTTCACGGCAGTGTTCCCAGTATCGTCAGCTATATGAACGGTAACATCCGTAAACTGCGTTGGGTGTTTATTACGGGTAGCGCTATTCCACTGGTCGCCTATATCTTCTGGCAACTGGCGACGCTTGGCAGCATTAACTCGACAACGTTCATGGGGCTTTTAGCCAACCACGCAGGCTTAAACGGCTTATTGCAGGCATTGCGTGAAGTCGTGGCTTCGCCGCACGTCGAACTGGCGGTACATCTGTTTGCCGACCTCGCGCTGGCAACCTCTTTCCTCGGCGTTGCATTGGGATTATTTGACTACCTGGCCGACCTCTTCCAGCGCCGCAATACCGTAGCGGGAAGAATGCAAACCGGCGTGGTGACCTTCCTGCCGCCGCTGGCATTCGCGCTGTTCTATCCGCGTGGTTTTGTCATGGCATTAGGGTATGCGGGCGTTGCCCTGGCGGTGCTGGCGCTGCTCATTCCCTCGATGCTGGCCTGGCAGAGCAGAAAACATAATCCGCAGGCCAACTACCGCGTAGCCGGCGGTGCTCCGGCGCTGGCACTAGTATTTTTGTGCGGCATTGTGGTGATAGCAGTGCAGTTTTCTATTGCAGCAGGATTACTACCAGAAGTGGGTTAAAACAAAGGGGCTTTCGCCCCTTTCTGTTAATGCAAACAGCACTGCTTATATTTCTTGCCGCTGCCACAGGGGCAAGGGTCATTGCGCCCTACTTTGGCATCCACTTTCACCGGTACTTTGACCGGCGTTTCCTGAGGATGCGCCATCCAGTAAGCATGCAGGTCCAGCGCAGCAAGGCGGATGGCATCGACGCTCTCTTCAAACGCTTCAGGTGTCAATTTCTCAACCACCGCAAAGTTCTCTTCCGTACCGTGCAGCGCAATAGCCTCAAGTGCTGGTTTTAACGTGTCCGGTAACGCGGACCAGTCTGACAGTGCAACGCCGCGCATATAACCAAAGCACCACTCTTCAACGATGGTCAGTTCATGCTCGTCAATTTCACGCAAACCAAACAACGGCTCAAACTGCTCAGGATATTCATCCAGACGATCGGCCGTATCCGCCATATGTTGAAACGCCAGGTTCATGAAACGCGTCATTTCTTTTTCGGAGGACCAGCGAGGGACATACTGCGCGCCCCCCCAAATAGCGACCAGCCACTGCTCTGGTTCAATTTCATACGGTGAACTCAGCACCGCCGTCAGCAAACCATCCAGTTCTGACACATCCAGAATAGCCTTGTCAGTATTGTACTTAGTCAGTACATCATCCAGCCATTCCAGTTCGCTCTCGTTTAATGGTCCCGTTTTCATAACGCTTTTCCTTAGTCAAAAAATCTTGCCTGTGATCATCCTACATGGCTGGAGGGATAACAGATACAAATGGGCATATGCGGCATACAGTTGCCGCCTGTTCAGGTTAACAGGAAACGAGGGGAATTCCGGAAGTTAACGCACAAAAGAGAACACTAAGCCGCCGGGCATCATACCGAGAAAACACAATAAAACCACCCGCAGGTGATTTACTGTTGTTCAATACGGTTGAGCGTTGCGGTATAGCCCGTTTTCGCTACCGCGTTAAGTAAAGTATCGGTTGGGAAACTTTCTGGCACTATCGCTTCTGCTTGTCGGGTTTTTAGGGAGGACTTTGCTTTAATCACGCCGTCGGTTTCACGTAGCGCCTGATTGACCGAAATAACGCATAGCGAGCAGGTCATATTTTGTATATCCAGCACCACTTTTTGGTTTGCCGCCTGAGCCCACAGCGGTAATAGCAAGCATGCAACTAACGTGAAGATCTTCATTCAAATACCTCATAAAACCAGGCAACAAGCGTTGGGTAAAATAACACTGGCAAAATCAATGCCAGTGCGCACCAGTAGAACATGCGCGCTTGCCTCAGCGTTAGCCAGCCTGAACACCACAGCCGTTTGGAAAAATAGAGCCGCCAGAAGACATGCAGTAATAATCCCAGGGATAGCAGCACCAGAGGCGTTCGCAAAAACTCAAACTTGGTGAAAACAGCAAAGCTCGCCGCCGAAATACCAAACAGCAGGTAGAGCAGCGGTCCAACGCAGCATAAGCCCGCAGTGACGGCAGCTACCGCAGCCGTCAACAGGGTGAGTCCCGCCCGTTTAGCGTTGTTCTGTGGCGACATAGCTGTAGGAGAACGCTTTAGGATCATAGAAATTGATCGGGTCGCCATCAACTTCAGCATAAGGATAACCAAAGTTGTTCACCGCGCCCTGCTCCGTTGCCGGATACAGCTCGAAATCACGCCCGTAGTTGAATCCAACCCAGTTCATTTCCCAGTTACCAAACAGGTAAGTGTTTACCGCCTGGACATCGGCGTCCTGATGCGATTTTTTCTCTGCCAGACGCATTTTGGTCACATCAGCAGGATCGCAAGGTAACCAACCGTAACCGGCCAGATAGAACTCGGCACGACAATGTTGCCCACCGCTCACATCAGCAACGCCTGCGCTGTCTGCTTTGCCAAATGCACTTTTCGAGTAACGTTCGAGCTTATTGGCCTTGCCCAGACGGATACCAAACAGTTCACGCGCCGGAATGCCGCTGGCACGCGCCAGAGCCACAAAAACGGAGCTCATGTCGGTGCATTTTCCTTTGAGCTTACCGCTTTTTAAGATCTCCGCTACATCCCCCGTGCCGCAGCCGATAACGTCGTTATCGCGCTCCATATGGCTACTCACCCACTCGTAAATCAGGCGTGCTTTTTTCAGCGGATCCTGCTCATTACCGGTGATTTTACGTGCGGTTTCCAGAACTAGCCCATCAACTGGTGTATGTGCCGTCGGCAAAAGGTACGGTTTTACATCCAGCGGGTAAATAATCTGCTCCGGCGCTTGCCTGGTTTTCAACGCGTCCTGCTTCAGCGGTTCCCAGTCGGCGGTTTCAATGTCGATATCAACGTTAATCAACAGTTCGCCCTGCGAGTCAGGCCAGGTGGCAAACAGCGTTTTCGCGCCATAAGTATTATTAGTGGTGACATACGCTTGCTTATAGTTTCCGCTAAAGGCAAGCGCCGTCATTTGTTGAAACGCGGTATCTACAGGAAGCGGGATCCACAGTTTTACTACACCGCTCGAGCCCTTAGGAGGGTTAAGTTTATAGGTCTGGGATAACACAAAGCGCCGACGCGCGACTGGTGCAACGGATGGCTCAGCGGCGCGAACCGTCTGACTAATAACCGCAGGACCGACTAAACCGGCGGCCGAAAGGAGAACGCTATTTTTGAGAAATTGTCGACGTTGCATTGCTGTCTGTCCATGTTGTAAGAGTTGAACTACGGCTAAGCCGGTAAAAACCGTATACGATCATCACAGCAGACAGACGCTGACATAAAAAGGTGAGCCGATGGAGGTTATTCATCAATAACAGACCTGTTAACTGTGAATGAAATAAGATACTACAAGGTCGCTATTAAGCCATTTACAGGCAAAAAAGTACAGCAGTGAGCGGATATCAATCTGCCAGCCCCCTTCTTATGAAACAAACTCAGCGTAAATCCTGTCTATATTTAACTGCAGCCATAGCGGAAACAACCCTACCCCTAAATCCCGTTTCTTATCTTTGGAGGACATAAAAATGGCAATGAGAATACTGTCTATCGATGGTGGCGGGATCAGAGGCATCCTGCCGGGTATGCTACTTGTGGCACTGGAGAAGAAATTGCAGGATATATCACAAAATCCTGCCGCCAGAATTGCGGATTACTTCGATCTCGTTGCCGGTACCAGTACCGGGGCCATTCTGTGTTCTGCTTACGTTTGCCCTGATGCGAAAGGAAAGCCCAAGTTCTCCGCTCAGGAAGCCGTCAATTTCTACCTTCAGGATGGGGATGAAATTTTTGATGTCGGCGTCTGGAAAACAATCAGTTCACTGGGTGGTGCTAGCGATGAAAAATATTCTGCAAAGGAGCTGGAGAGGGTATTAAAAACAGCATTTGGTGAAACAAAAATCAGTGAATTATTAAGACCAACCTGCTTTGTTTCTTATGACGTGAGCAGTCGTCTTCCTGTCATTTTCAAACAACACTCCGCCCTCGCCAAGAATCGGGACTTCCTGGTCAGGGATGCTTTACGGGGTACCTCAGCAGCTCCCACTTATTTCGAGGCAGCGCGTATTTATTCATTACCCCCGGTACCCGAAAAATTTGTCCTGGTTGATGGCGGTGTGGTGGCAAACGACCCGGCACTCTGCGCCTATTCCGAAGCGATTAAATTCAGTAATGTCGCTGGCATTAAGGATATGATTATTGTCTCACTGGGCACCGGCAAGAAATTGCAGGGGTATTCTTATTCCGAAGTTAAGGACTGGGGCCCCTTTGGCTGGGCAAAACCGGCTATTGATATCGCGCTAGAGGGGGGGCCACAGATGACCGCGTATTATCTGCAACAAATGGCCTCAACGGTAAAAAACTCTAAATACTACAGAATTCAGCCTGAACTATACGGCGCCGATCCAACGCTGGATAACGCATCGCGTGAAAACTTAGAACTTCTGCGCAAGGCAGGCCTACAAAATGCCGCCGTGTATGATAAGAAATTGACTGAGATCGCTAAGTTATTAATCAGTAGTGGAGGCAATTTTAAATATCAGGACGCTAATTAATCCTCAACCCTGACTGAACTCAAAATATATGTACATTCGTTGCCAGTTTGCGGGCTAATCCTCTGGCCCCTTCGCGCATGACCGTATCGTGATTCCAGCGAAAAACGGGTGCCGCCAGCGGGGCCAAGTAATTCATCCAAGGAATCGTGGTGCGAACATTCCAGTCATATCTGACGATGGTCTCAGCGCCACTGGCAGAAAAATACCACACTCCTCGCCCTTCTACCGCCCCACTGGCTTGTCCCTCAAGCAGCGAGCAAGGCAGAATATTTAACACGTTGATGTCAAAGGTTAAGCGATAGGGAAGCGCTCCTTTCCAGGTATAACGATGCAGCGCCCCAATGCCCTGTACATCACCTTTTTTAATCTCAACAATGCGTTCCAGACTTTCCCACCATTCAGGCCACTGATCGGGATGAGAAAAAACATCCCATACCTCCTGAATAGAAGCCTCAACCCGCCAGACGGTGGAAAACTGATAGTCAGCCATAATACAGCCTCCTTCAAGGTGAGAAGAAATTGGCGGGAAAACGGATGTTAATGACCATAGCATCCAGAAGCACGGTTTCTAATCGCTGCCCATCTGGCGCATAGCTGATCACTTTGGCAGGGAGTCCGTGATAATTATCCAGCCAGACGTCATAGCGGTGAACACCATCAACCACCATTGTTCCAGGCCCAACCACAGATACGTGCGTCGTCGCCCGTCCTGCAAGGTTTTCCTTACCAACAGTGGTCATTGTCCCTTCGCGTTGCAGATGACGAATATTGCCCAACAACACGCCGATATCAGAGCGATCCACCCGATGACCACGCTCATCCTGGATCAATGAATTAGTAGGCGACAGGTGCAAAATGGGCAAAGAACCCACACCAAATGGCCATAACGTCACTTTACCGCTGACAGGATTAAAGATAAGCACCGCTCCTGAATGCGGTTGGGTAAAATCCATCCGCACATACCCAGGCTTTTGAAAGCTATAGCGAATAATTTTACTTTCATCGGATGGCGACGAAGAGCGCATCATGACCTGATAAGAGGTCAGGTTATTAAATGACTGTTGAGAAAATGCGATGGGATCCATAGCCCTGGCATTCTGCGAAAAAATATTACCTTTTTCCACCGAATATGCTGCACAACTAAAGGTGAGCAATGCTGCGAACATGACTATCGGAGAAGATGAAATGTTCATAGCTGCCCCCTGAACCAGCGCGATTGGCAAACAGGAGTTATCACCTGCCGACTGTTTTTATTATAGTTCTTAACTGCGCGGCACTACTCTTCCGGCCCCTCAGACTCAGTATGGGCAGCAGGTTTAAATTATTGGTTTTCTTTTTAGTTGAGATGACAACATAAAGCTATACTTTAATAGCCATACTTTTAATAGGTATTAATCATGAAACTGCCATCGGTATTTTCATGCACCGTTCTCATATTACTGTTGCTGTCGTCATCTTCTGCCACATCCAGCGCGTTACAAAACCAGGCCGTCAGAGAGCAAGAGTTAAGCGCGGCACTTCGAGCCGGTAATGGCGTGATCATCATTGGCGGGACGGATGATTTCGTTTTCACGTTCAGGGCACGAAACCGAATCCACAGACACCTGGCGATACAGGATGACTTTGGCGATCCCATCCTGATGAATGGTTTCCAGGACCACAACTATAATCCCGCCCGCGATGGTTTTATCAACAACCCTGCCCGAGGGGGCTTTATGTTTAACGCGCCTATTCGGCGATAGATTGATGAGCAATAGTGAGTTCTATGCTTGTAAAAAACAAGCACAAAAAAACCACCCGTAGGTGGTTTCACGACACTGCTTATTGCTTTGATTATTCTGTTCTTTCCCATGGTACCCGGAGTGGGACTTGAACCCACACAGCGCGAACGCCGAGGGATTTTAAATCCCTTGTGTCTACCGATTCCACCATCCGGGCTCGGGAAGAAATTGGAGGCGCGTTCCGGAGTCGAACCGGACTAGACGGATTTGCAATCCGCTACATAACCGCTTTGCTAACGCGCCGAAATCTTCTGGCTTTACAGCCGACATCCGCGATTGCCGATGTCTCTAATTTGGAGCGGGAAACGAGACTCGAACTCGCGACCCCGACCTTGGCAAGGTCGTGCTCTACCAACTGAGCTATTCCCGCATCACCAAGTAACTTTGTTAATCACTTGATTTTGTTATCGTCTGGCAATCAGTGCTGCCGTTCGATGCGTTGCATTCTACTTACCTGACGCAATGAGTCAACGATATTTTTCACCACTAACGATCGTTTGCTGAAATTTGCGTCGAAACGATCACTGATCAAGCAAATCTCCACGTGCAGCGCTCAAATACTGGAACATTGACCACAAAGTCAGTATCGCGGCGACGAAGAAAAGTGCGATCCCAGCATACTCAACCCAGATATTTGGACGCCACAGCAGCCAGGCCAGTGCAGCCATTTGCGAAGTGGTTTTCACTTTACCAATCCAGGATACGGCTACGCTGCTGCGTTTACCCAGTTCGGCCATCCATTCACGTAGTGCAGAGATGATGATTTCACGCGCAATCATTGTTGCGGCAGGGAGCGTCACCCACCAGCTGTGGTAATGCTCTGTCACCAGTACCATCGCAATAGCTACCAGCACTTTATCAGCGACCGGATCGAGGAAGGCGCCAAAACGCGTGCTTTGGTTCCAGCGGCGAGCCAGAAAACCGTCAAACCAGTCTGTGACCGCTGCGATACAGAAGATCAGCGCACAAACAAAAGGAGCCCAGGTGAATGGCAGGTAAAAAGCCAATACAAAGAATGGGATCAGGATGACGCGAAACAGCGTGAGCAACGTAGGGATATTAAATTGCATATGACGGATAACTATCTGTTGTCAGTGAAATTACCCCTATGTTGCTACAGAGGGCCTAATGTTTCAACGAGTAGAAGATCTTTTCTGCCAGAGCTTGCGAAATACCCGGCACTTTTGCAATTTCTTCGATACTTGCATTACGAAGACCTTGCAAACCTCCCATATATTTCAACAACATCTGGCGACGCTTTGGCCCGACACCTTCGATGGTCTCAAGCGTGCTGGTACTTTTCACTTTCGCCCGTTTTTTACGATGCCCGCTAATCGCATGATCGTGAGATTCATCGCGGATATGCTGGATAACGTGCAATGCAGGCGAATCCGGCGGCAGACTAAAGCCCTCACCTTCCGGCTCAAAGAACAGTGTTTCCAGACCGGCTTTACGATCGGCCCCTTTTGCCACCCCCAGCAAAAGTGGGTGCTGTTTGTCCCAGGGAACGTCCAGTTCAGCAAAAACGGCTTTCGCCTGCCCTAACTGACCTTTACCGCCGTCGATCAATATGACGTCCGGAATCTTACTTTCTTCAATCGCCTTACCATAACGCCGACGTAAGACCTGATTCATCGCCGCATAATCATCACCCGGCGTAATGCCGGTAATATTGTAACGCCGATATTCTGCACGCAGCGGGCCATTGGCATCAAAAACCACGCAGGAGGCTACCGTCTGTTCCCCCATCGTATGGCTAATGTCGAAGCACTCCATACGCTTCACCGCAGGTAACTTCAATACGGAGGCCAGCGCCGTCAGACGTTGCGTAATCGTCGACTGCTGAGAAAGTTTCGTGGTGAGCGCCACTGCCGCGTTGGTCCGCGCCAGCTTCAGATAACGCGCGCGATCCCCTCGCGGTTTCGTCTGCACGTTAATCTTCCGTCCGGCCAGTTCAGACAGAGAGTCTGCCAGCAGGGTTTTATCGCTAAGATTGAAATCGAGCAGGATCTCCCCGGGTAAGGTACGCATCTGGCTCCCCTGCAGATAAAACTGCCCGACAAAGGTTTCGACGACCTCGCCGAGTTCCGTACCACCGGGTACTTTAGGGAAATAGCTGCGGCTGCCCAGCACTTTACCCTGGCGAATAAACAGAACGTGCACACAGGCCATGCCGGCGTCAAACGCCACGCCAATGACGTCCAGATCGTCTCCAGTATTAGAGACAAACTGTTTTTCGGTCACGCGGCGTACGGCCTGGATTTGGTCACGAATTCGCGCAGCCTCTTCAAATTCGAGATTTTGGCTGGCCTTTTCCATGCGGGTAATCAGCTGTGTTAACACCTGATCGTCTTTTCCGGACAGGAACAGACGAACATACTCGACCTGCTGAGCATACTCTTCCTCGCTCACCAGACCCGCGACACACGGGCCGAGACAGCGGCCAATCTGATATTGCAGACAAGGTCGAGAACGGTTGCGATAAACGCTGTTTTCGCACTGGCGGATAGGGAATATTTTCTGCAACAGCGCCAGCGTTTCACGCACCGCATAACCGTTAGGGAACGGTCCAAAGTACTCGCCTTTGGCATGCTTTGCCCCACGATGCATCGCCAGACGCGGGTGGGTATCGCCGCTAAGGAATATAAAGGGGTAGGATTTATCATCACGCAGCAATACGTTATAACGCGGCTGATATAGCTTGATGTAGTTGTGCTCAAGCAATAACGCTTCGGTTTCAGTGTGCGTTACCGTGACATCAATCTGCTGGATTTGCGCGACCAGCGCTTCGGTCTTGCGTGACGCAAGATTACTACGGAAGTAGCTGGAAAGCCTTTTTTTCAGGTCTTTCGCTTTCCCGACATAGATAACCGTTCCGGCGGTATCATACATACGATAGACGCCGGGCTGACTGGTCACGGTTTTCAGGAACGCTTTGGCATCAAACTGATCTGTCACTGGCTTGCTAATGTCTCCGCATTACACAGGCCATGGCGAATTGCCAGGTGAGTCAGCTCTACATCGCCATGAATGTTTAATTTACTGAACATTCGATAGCGATAGCTGTTCACCGTTTTAGGACTAAGATTCAGTTGCTCTGAGATCTCATTAACCTTCTGACCTTTGGTGATCATCAGCATAATCTGCAACTCGCGTTCAGACAAACTGGCAAACGGGGTTTCCGTTTTCTCAGGCTCAATCTGGCTGAGCGCCATTTGCTGAGCGATATCGGAGGCAATATACCGTTGCCCGGAAAAAACCGAACGAATCGCACTCACTACTTCCTGGGGGGCGGCGCCTTTGCTGAGATACCCTGCGGCCCCTGCCTGCATAACTTTTGCAGGTAATGGGTTTTCGGTGTGTACCGTCAACATGATCACTTTAATGTCTGCCGTGGAACGCGCAATTTTGCGGGTTGCTTCCAGACCGCCAATACCGGGCATATTCATATCCATCAGCACAACGTCAACGGAATTTGAGCGGCACCATTTTACCGCATCTTCACCGCAGCACGCTTCGCCGACAACTTTTATGCCTTTTATATCTTCCAGAATGCGTCGTATCCCTGCGCGCACCAGTTCGTGGTCATCAACAAGAAAAACGTTGATCAAAGGAATATCTCCAGAATAGGGATAACGCTACCGATAGTTAATCGGTCCTATGTTAACGGGTTTTATCTCAACTTTGAAATGTAAAAAACGCCCGACTTTCGATTTTGCTCTCGTTTTTGGAAATTAGATTGTACGACGAGTGGAAACTTTCAGTACTGGTAACCTTTTGCCACGGTTATATCTGTGTAGCTGTTTCATAATGGTGACAAAAAGATCATATTCCTTCGCTGAATGCAAACCAGGCAGTCAAAGTTGTAACAATAATTAACGAGGAAAATACTCGAAATAAACAACATGTGGAGAAAATATATGCACTGCAACATGTTGTTTATTTTAATGTCCACAACATTGGTCCGCGCAAAAAACAACCACAGATATTTTTAGCCTCGCTTATGGTATACTCCGCCGCCTTAAGATTTGACATCGCACTTTTTCATTGAAACATAACGAGGAAAATAAATGAGTACGCCTGACTTTTCCACTGCTGAGAATAACCAGGAACTGGCCAATGAAGTCACCTGCCTGAAAGCCATGTTAACGCTGATGCTGCAGGCAATGGGTCAAGCCGATGCAGGCCGCGTGATTCTTAAAATGGAAAAACAGCTCGCGCTGATTGAAGATCAATCACAGGCTGCGGTATTTTCCAACACGGTTAAGCAAATTAAACAAGCTTACCGCCAGTAATAAGAAACCGGCTGATAGCAATGCTCTCAGCCGGTTTTGCGTCTGACACTCAGAACGATAATTTACTCAGATAAGCCCGGTTGCCGCGGCATAACAGGCTATCTGCGTTTTGTTTGGCGCGTTGAATTTCTTTTGCATATTCTTCTGGTGGAAGTTCACGGTATTTTCAGAAATCGACAGAATGATGGCTATCTCTGAAGAGGTCTTCCCTTCTGCCGTCCATTTCAATATTTCCTTTTCCCGCTTGCTAAAACGCATCTCTGGCGCCATAACCATGTCATCTTCCAGTCGCGTCAGTACAGACAGACTTTCCCGTACCAAAAGCTGCATCCTGAGCTCCACTTCATCGCTCGCAAGGCGACTGTTACGGATACTTGCACGCGATACAGATAAAAAACCCAACGCCCGGTTAGGCAACATTAAGCATTGCGTCATCCCTTTGCGTAAACCGTGATTGCGCGCGGCGTCCCACAAAGGTTGCGCATCGCGAAACAGAGTATCGTTCCAGGGTAAATGCCCCTGACTGAAGTTTTCAGGTTTCAGCACCGGATCAATGGCAAAATAATTTTCGGACTGATAATGCGCCACCCATGCTTTGGGATAGGTCGTATGAAGTGACGTTTTAGGTCGGGTAAAAGGTACCGGATGACGAACACAGAGCGCGTAAAAATCAAACTCTAAGTGCTGCGTCTGTTGTTGCAATTCCGTATAGACATCCTCTGCCGTCGCCATTTCCTGAAAGCGTAACAGCATGCTCCGTCGCCAGGTGAAGAAATCAAGATCCTGCATACTAAGTGGTAATGCCCCTGAGATTGATAATCATCCAAACATATGAAACAAGCTAACACATAAATGTATTTTATATATGCAAATTATCGGACAAATGAACAATTACTTGAGTATTACTCAACAGCGGAAGTAAGTAACAGAATCAAATGTTAATAATAAAGCAATAATTATAAATAGTTATGCGAAGAGCACTCGCCAGAAACAATCCCGGCGAGTGCCATATACACTATTTATTGCATCAAAAACTTTTCAAGAAACTGACGGGTACGCGGCTGCTGCGGATGTGTGAATAAGGATTTTGCTGGTCCCTGCTCGACTATCCGTCCTTGATCCATAAATATCGCTCTATCGGCGACATCGCGAGCAAAGCTCATTTCATGCGTCACAATTACCATGGTGCGTTTTTCCTGCGCCAGTTGGCGGATGGTATTAAGTACCTCGCCAACCAATTCAGGATCAAGCGCGGAGGTCGGTTCATCAAAAAGAATAA
Organism: Citrobacter sp. Cf132; assembly: GCF_030333885.1. NCBI lineage: Bacteria > Pseudomonadati > Pseudomonadota > Gammaproteobacteria > Enterobacterales > Enterobacteriaceae > Citrobacter > Citrobacter sp. Cf132. The sequence continues at coordinate 571,407 of NZ_JAOWFA010000057.1, read as the reverse complement.
CCTCAGGTCGCATCGCCAGCGCTCGGGCAATCGCTACGCGCTGCTGCTGTCCACCCGATAAACGCCGTGGATAGCTGGTTTCTTTACCTGCCAGCCCGACTTTCGCCAGCAATTCACGCGCACGAGCTGTCGCTTCAGCTTTTGGTTCACCTTTGACTATCACCGGCCCTTCAATAATGTTTTCCAGCACTGTCCGATGGGGAAACAAATTAAAGTTCTGGAACACAAAACCGACGTGCTGGCGTAACTGACGAATCAGCCCTTTCTGCTGGGTCAACGAACGCGCGGTATCAATGGTAATCTCACCCACTTTAATGGTGCCCGCCTCCGGTTGCTCCAGCAAATTAATGCTACGCAGCAGCGTGGTTTTGCCCGATCCGCTCGGCCCGATAATCGCTACTACTTCACCAGGTTTGACGTCAAGATCGATCCCATGCAGCACCGTTTGCCCATGAAATTTTTTGACCAGGTTTCTGACTTCGATAGCACTCATTTCGGCTCTCTCTCCTGGCGGTTCAGTTGTTCTTCAAAATAGTTTTGCAGCGCAGAAAGCACCGTCGCCATCACCCAGTAAATCAACGAGGCCGCCAGATACATCGTAAAGACTTCCAGCGTACGCGAGGTAATCAGCTGCGCCTGACGGAACAGTTCCGGTACCTGAATAGTGGCGGCCAAAGAGGTATCTTTCACCAGACTGATAAAGCTGTTGCTCAGCGGCGGCAGCGCAACGCGCGCAGCCTGTGGCAGGATTGCCCGGCGCATGGTCTGCCAGCGCGTCATACCAATACTGGCACCCGCCTCCCACTGTCCTTTGTCGATGGAAGAGATTGCCGCACGCAGGGTTTCCGCAGCGTAGGCGGCTGTATTAAGCGACAAGCCAATCATCGCCGCCGGGATGGGATCAAGCTCAATTCCAAACTGCGGCAGACCGTAATAAATCATAAACAGCTGGGCAATCAACGGCGTTCCGCGAAAAATAGAGATATAAAAACGCGCCAGCCAGCGCACAGGCAGCAGCGGCGACAGACGCATCAACGCCAGGATAAACCCCAGCACGAGGCCAAAAAACATCCCGCCGATACTCAGTTGCAGCGTAAAAACCGCGCCTTTAAGCAGATACGGCAGGGAATCAATTACCAGTTGGATACTTTCATGCATTAGCGTTTTTCGACCTGGTTGTTACACGTGAGGATGGTAGGCAAACAGTGCAGGCGCCCCACCGGTATGGATAAAGAGGATTGGCCCTTCATCTTTGAAGCGCTTCTGGCTGATGCCGTCAATCAAACCCGCCATCGCCTTACCGGTATACACCGGATCCAACAAAATGCCTTCCAGGCGCGCCAGCAGTTTTACTGCCTCCATGCCTTCTTCGTTTGGCGTACCGTAGCCCGGCGCATAATAATCATCCCATAACAGGATATCCGCTGAGGCCGTCAGTTCCAGTTCACGGGCAATATCCTGCTGCAGCGTAACAACTTTGGGTTTTTGATCGGCGACGCTGCGCGAAACGGTCACACCGATAAGCTCGACATCTGGCATCAGTTGCTCCAGCCCCACCGCCAGCCCGGCATGCGTTCCCGCACTGCCCGACGCGACCACCACGGAAGAGAGCGAAACGGCCCCTTCACACTGCTGGGCAATTTCCAGCGCGCTCTCCACATAACCCATCGCCCCCAGAGCATTAGAGCCCCCAACAGGGATCACATACGGGCGGAACCCTTGCGCTTCAATGCGCGTCGCCAGCTCCTGCAACTGCGCATTCGGATCGGTTAGCGCGTCACACATTTCGATCTGCGTATTAAACAGATCCAACAGCAGACGGTTGCCATTGGTGAGATAGTTTTCCGCCGTGGTGCCAATCGGATTTTCCAACAGCGCCACGCAGTGCAGGCCAAGCTTAGCCGCTACCGCCGCAGTCTGACGAACGTGGTTAGATTGGATGGCACCCGCGGTTATCAGCGTATCAGCGCCTTCACGCAGCGCGTCTGCGGCCAGAAACTCCAGCTTACGCAGCTTATTGCCGCCCATGGCCATCGGCGTGACGTCATCGCGTTTGATGAAAATATCGCGCCCGAGGTAGTCGGAGAAACGTGGAAGATATTCGAGCGGCGTTGGCGCGCCAATAAATTCCAGACGTGGAAAGCGCGTTAAGTTATGCAGCGGCATACAGCCTCCGGTATTCGTTGTTGTGATGTTCTTTTTATTATGCACGCTCAGGCGCAATGAAATAAAAAAAGGCGCTGTTAAAGGCGCCTTTTTTTCGTCGGATGCCGATTATTTCGTCACATCCGCTCCAAACCATTTTTCAGACAGGGCTTTCAGCGTACCGTCTTTTTGCATTTCAGCAATGGCCGCATCAACCGCTTTCAGCAGATCTTCATTGCCTTTGCGCAGCGCCACGCCGGACTCCTGACGGGAGAACGCTTCACCTGTCACAGCCAGCGTATCCTTGGTTTTCTTGACCAGATCCAGCGCCGCCAGACGGTCAACCAGAATGGCGTCGATACGGCCTACACGCAGATCCTGGTATTTGGTCGGGTCGTCATCATAGGTACGAATATCTACGCCCTGCACGTTCTGGCGCAGCCACTCTTCATAGTTGGTGCCCAGACCAACGCCGACTTTTTTACCTTTCAGATCGGCAGCGGTCTTAATAACACCTTCATTGCCTTTTTTCACCAGCGCCTGAATACCAGAAACCGTATACGGGGTAGAGAAATCGTATTTTTTCTTACGTTCGTCAGAGATGGTCACCTGGTTGATGACCACATCAATGCGCTTGGAATCAAGAGAGGCCAGCATACCGTCCCACTTGGTCGGCTTCAGGTTAGCTTTCACCCCAAGGTGCTTGGCCAGTTCCTCAGCAAATTCCACTTCGAAACCGGTCAGCTTGCCGTCATCGCCCTGAAAACTAAACGGGGGATAGGTCCCTTCCAGGCCCACCAGCAGCGTGCCGCGCTCTTTAACTTTATTTAACAGACCTTCATCTGCATAAGTCTTTACGCTCATTCCGGCGACAAGTGCAACAGCCATTACACCCATCAGAGCCTGACGTCCCAGAAGTGCTAATTTCATAGTTACCCCGAATATTGTCATTAGTGACTATCATTTATGACTACAGTGTAAAACGTTTGCTGTGATCCACAAACACGACTCTGTTACACCTTATTCGTTTTTAATATATATCAGAACTGGCTGTCCAGGAGGATTTCTGCATATGCCCTATATGCGTATGGGCTTTAAACTGCTCATACTTACGTAAGGCGATGCGGTAATTGTTGGTGCTGGTTTCCGGCAGCCACGGGGCAAGGTTTTCGTCGAGGAACCCTTCCTGCAGCAGATCGTGAGAGATATTTTGTTCGGTCAGGTGATTCCCGAGGCGACGCAGACGGACAACGTATTCACGTACCGTGCCGTGACTCATTTCGGTCTGCTCAAATAAAAACTGTTTAAAACCGATAATATCGAAAAAGTCGCTCTGCTCTTTGCAATGCAAATCACCGCAAAAACGGCACAGTGCCACCCACTCTTTTTTCTCCTGCTCCCACTCGGCTTCATCCAACAAAGTGTCCAGGCGGGCGATGGCGATTTTATTCACAATTTGCCCGCGACGAACCAGCGTGATCCGGTCGAGCAACTTAAAGCAATGGGCGCAATGCGTCTGGCTGTGTTTGAAATCTTTGAGGTAGCGGCTTAGAGGCCGTCTTTTTGATTGCTGCACCGTCATGAGAACTCCTGGTAGTCAATTCGTAATGCGGCATTGTTCAGGGGTAATGATGTACCCCTATAGCTTACCCAGCTTGGTGCGTAGACGTTTGATGGCCTGACTGTGCAACTGGCTAACCCGTGACTCCCCGACTTCCAGTACCGCGCCAATCTCTTTCAGATTCAGCTCTTCCTGGTAGTACAGCGTTAACACCAGCTTTTCGCGCTCCGGCAACGCCTCGATCGCGTCCATTACGCGCTGGCGGAGGTTACCCTCAAGTAGCTGTTGTAACGGGTTTTCCTGCTGATGTTCTTCCGTCACCAGCTCGATACTATCGCCATGCTCTTCCCGCCACTCGTCATAAGAGAAGAGTTGGCTGTTATTGGTATCGAGCAACATCTGACGGTACTCTTGCACAGGAATAGCCAGACGCGCCGCCACTTCGGTTTCCGTCGCGTTGCGTCCTAATTCCTGCTCCAGTTGTCCCATCGCCTGTGCCACTTCGCGAGCATTGCGCCGAACGCTACGCGGCACCCAATCCCGGCTACGTAGTTCGTCCAGCATTGCTCCACGAATACGCTGCACTGCGTAAGTGGTAAATGCCGTTCCTTGCAAAGCGTCATATCGGTCAACGGCATTCAATAACCCGATGCCGCCCGCTTGTAGCAGGTCATCCAGTTCTACGCTCGCCGGCAAACGCACCTGAAGGCGCAATGCTTCGTGACGCACCAACGGTACATAACGCTGCCACAGCGAGTGTTTATCCATTACACCTTCAGCGGTATACAGTGAATTCACGATAAACAGCCCTGCGTTAAATGAGTTATCGGCATGATTATCCGTTTCTGCAGGGGTTTTAATCGGGTGAATAGTGGGTGAAATGGGGGGTTATTTGGGGGTTACGGGTAAAGCTAAGTGTAAAAAACCCCGCCGGAGCGGGGTTTGCGCGATAAGCGTAAATTAACGCAGCAGAGACAGAACGTTCTGCGTGGTCTGGTTAGCCTGTGCCAGTACAGAAGTACCCGCCTGTTGCAGGATCTGTGCGCGAGACATATTGGACACTTCAGTCGCGTAGTCGGAATCTTCGATACGGCTACGAGCAGAAGACAGGTTGTTTACGGTATTACCCAGGTTGGTGATTGCAGATTCAAAACGGTTCTGAACAGCACCCAACTGGCTACGGAATTTATCTACATCGGATAACGCAGCATCAATTTTATCCAGTGGGTTTACCGTAATATCAGGAGTGACAGCAGTACCAGCGGTAACTTTACCATCAGCATCAAATGTTGCGGATGTATAGGTAGCATGACCTGTGACAGCGTCGGTTGTTCTAATAGCGTAAGCATCTTTGGCATTAACGCCTGTTCCAGTTTTGTATTTTACTAAATCTTGGTTTTTCGCAAAACCTGTCTCAGCATCTACTTTAACAGTCTTGCCTACTGTTTTAACTTCTACAGGATTTGCTGCCGGGGTATATTCAGCTCCTGTAGAATCGTATGTTACCGTGCCTTTTGTGCTATCAACTTTAGCTTCATAACTCTTAGTGTTAACAGTAACATATGTTTTACCATCATCATCTGTCATAAGCTTGCCACCGGTTACTGCTGCCCCCCCCAAATCTTTGAGCATGCTTTCATCAAAAGTAGCGCTTACATTCAATGATGTACCATTTGAAACGGTGTTTGCCATTTTGGTAACATCAAGCTTATCTAGCCCCAGCGTCGAAGAGTCGATTTTTTTCAGGTCAATAGAAATTGTTTCATTGTCGTTCGCACCAACCTGAATAGTCAATTTACCATCTTTACTCAACACTTTCGTGCCATTGAAATCGGTCTGTTCAGCTACGCGATTGATTTCTGACAAACGCTGGTTAATTTCATCTTGAATAGAGGTTAAATCAGAACCGGAGTTCGTTCCGTTCGCCGCCTGCACGGACAGTTCACGCACACGCTGCAGGTTGTTGTTGATTTCGTTCAGAGCACCTTCAGTGGTCTGTGCGATAGAGATACCGTCGTTGGCGTTACGGGACGCCTGAGTCAGACCTTTGATGTTAGAGGTGAAGCGGTTTGCAATCGCCTGGCCAGCAGCATCGTCTTTCGCGCTGTTGATACGCAAGCCGGAAGACAGACGCTCGATAGCGGAGCTCAGGGAAGACTGAGATTTATTTAGGTTGTTCTGGGTCAACAGCGACAGGCTGTTTGTATTGATGACTTGTGCCATGATCTTTTCCTTATCAATTACAACTCGATGTTATTGGGCTGTTGCCCACGGTTTCTCACCGTAACCCTTGTATCGGCACCTTAAATTCGAACTTTAGAAAATTTTTACTTTCCGCTCACTTTTTTCTTAGCCCCTGAAATACCCGCAATATTCACCACTATTCCGCGCATTATTTTTGCAAAACTATCATTAAACTTTGCGCGCAGATTGCCGATAACCCGCTTAACAATTGTTTGCAATCACAAGGAATCGGGCATGGCTTCATTTACATCACTGGGCGTAGGCTCAGGCTTACCACTGGATACGTTGCTAAACAACCTGACTATTGCTGAGAAAAAACGTTTAAATCCAATCACTCAGCAACAGAGCGATAATAATGCACGCCTGACGGCTTACGGTACGCTGAAGAGTGCGCTGGAAAAATTCCAGACGGCCAATACCGCATTAAATAAACCGGAACTGTTCAAAAGCAGTAATGTGACCAGCAGTACTGAAGATCTGAAAGTGACCACCGAAGCCGGCGCGGCACCGGGTATTTATACCATCAGCGTTACACAGCTGGCGCAGGCGCAATCTTTGAGTACTGCAACGGTTGGTTCAAACAAAGAGGCTCTCGGTGATGGTTCTGCCACGCGCACGATTAAAATTGAGCAGCCGGGTCGGAAAGAGCCGCTGGAGATTAAACTGTCGCAGGACAAAACCACGCTGGACGATATCAGTAAGGCGATTAACGATTCCGACAGCGGGATTTCTGCCAGTATCGTCAAGGTGAAAGACGATGAGTTTAAACTGGTGCTGACCGCCGCCGAAGGTCTGGACAGCGAAATGACTATCTCTGTTGACGGCGACAGCAAGCTTAACGATCTACTGGCTTACGACAGCAAAACCGGTACCGGTAAAATGGATGAACGAGTAGTTGCGCAAAACTCTCAATTAACCATGAACGGGATCCCTATTGAACGCCAGAGTAACAAAATCACCGATGCCCCGCAGGGCGTGACGCTAGAACTGACCAAAAAAGTCACCGACGCGCGTGTCACCGTCACGAAAAGCAATGAGAAAGCCACGGAAGCGATTAAAGGCTGGGTGGATGCCTATAACTCACTTATTGATACCTTTAATACGCTGACCAAATATAAAGCCGTTGATCAAGGTGCTGAAGGTCAGGACAAGGATAACGGTGCCCTAGTGGGTGACAGCGTGGTGCGTACCATTCAGACCGGTATTCGCGCGCAGTTTGCCAACTCTGGTAGCGAAGGCGCCTTTAAGACGCTGAATGAAATTGGCATCAAGCAGGATGGCAAAACCGGCAAGATGACCATCGATGACACCAAACTGAAAAAAGCGCTGGACGAAAACACCGCTTCGGTACGTGAGCTGTTGGCTGGCGACGGTAAAGAAACCGGGATCACCACCAAAATTGCCGCCGAAGTGAAAAGCTACCTGGCCGATGACGGCATTATCGACAGCGCACAAGACAGCATTAACGCCACGCTGAAAAAACTGACCAAACAGTACCTGTCCGTCAGCGCCAGTATCGACGACATGGTTGCGCGTTACACCGCCCAGTTTACCCAACTGGATAGCATGATGAGCAAGCTGAATAACACCAGTAACTATCTGGGCCAACAATTTACAGCAATGAATAAATCCTGATAACACGAGGTAAGCATGTATACCGCGAGCGGTACCAAAGCCTATGCACAGGTCAGCATAGAGAGTGGCGTGATGAGCGCCAATCCGCATCAGTTGATCGAAATGTTGTTTGATGGCGCGAACAGCGCCCTGGTGCGCGCTCGCCTGTTTATGCAACAGGGCGATATTGTCGCCAAAGGCGAGGCCTTAAGCAAAGCCATTAATATTATCGACAATGGCCTGAAAGCAGGTCTGGATCAGGAGAATGGCGGTGAAATCGCCACCAACCTGTCTGCGCTGTATGACTATATGATTCGCCGTTTACTGCAAGCCAACTTGCGTAATGATTGTCAGGCTATTGAAGAAGTCGAAGGGTTGCTCGGCAACATTGCGGAAGCCTGGAAACAGATCTCACCGAAAGCGTCGTCCCAGGAGTCTCGTTAATGACCTCAGCCGTGGAGTTTATCAACCGTTGGCAGCGCATCGCGCTACTCAGTCACTCGCTGCTGGAACTGGCACAGCGGGGTGAGTGGGACCTTTTACTGGAACAGGAAGTTAGCTATCTGCAAAGTATTGAAGTGGTCATGGAAGAGCAAACTCCACCGGGCATTACGCGAAGTATTCAGGACTTAGTGGCTGGGTATATTAAACAGACGCTGGATAACGAACAGTTGCTCAAAACCCTGTTGCAGCAGCGGCTGGATGAACTCAGCAATCTCATCGGTCAGTCGACGCGCCAAAAGACGCTCAATAACGCCTATGGCCGTCTTTCCGGGATGCTGTTAGTACCCGACGCCCCCACTACGCCACAATAATTTCCCGTCTCGTCTGAATTATCTTCCATACTCCAGAGGTCGACCAAACGACTTCTGGAGCACGGAAGATGAAAAATCCCACGTTATTGCAGTATTTTCACTGGTATTACCCCGATGGCGGTCAACTCTGGCCCGAGCTTGCCGAACGCGCAGGCGGACTCAATGATATCGGCATCAATATGGTATGGCTGCCCCCCGCTTATAAAGGCGCGTCCGGCGGTTATTCCGTTGGCTATGATTCCTACGATCTGTTTGATTTGGGCGAATTCGACCAAAAGGGAACCGTCGCCACCAAATACGGCGATAAAAACCAGCTGCTGGCGGCGATAGACGCGCTTAAGCACAATGATATTGCCGTACTGCTGGACGTGGTGGTTAACCACAAAATGGGCGCAGATGAGAAAGAAAAGATCCGCGTCCAACGGGTTAACGCCGAGGATCGCACACAAATAGACGATGAGATTATCGAATGCGAAGGCTGGACGCGCTACACCTTCCCTGCCCGCGCTGGCCAGTATTCGCAATTCATTTGGGACTTTAAATGCTTCAGCGGCATTGACCATATCGAGAATCCCACCGAAGACGGCATTTTCAAAATCGTTAACGACTACACCGGCGAAGGCTGGAACGATCAGGTTGATGATGAGTTGGGTAATTTTGATTATCTGATGGGCGAAAATATCGATTTTCGCAATCACGCGGTGACTGAGGAGCTCAAATACTGGGCGCGTTGGGTAATGGAGCAAACCCAGTGTGACGGTTTTCGTTTAGATGCGGTGAAACATATTCCGGCATGGTTTTACAAAGAGTGGATCGAGCACGTACAGGAAGTCGCCCCCAAGCCACTGTTTATCGTTGCGGAATACTGGTCCCATGAAGTCGATAAGCTGCAAACCTACATTAATCAGGTGGAGGGGAAAACCATGCTGTTCGACGCCCCTTTGCAGATGAAATTCCACGAAGCCTCCCGTCAGGGCCGCGATTACGACATGAGCCAGATTTTTACCGACACGTTAGTGGAGGCCGATCCGTTTCATGCCGTCACGCTGGTGGCCAATCACGACACCCAACCCTTGCAGGCACTCGAAGCCCCTGTCGAACCGTGGTTTAAGCCGCTGGCCTATGCACTGATCCTGCTGCGCGAAAACGGCGTGCCGTCGGTGTTTTACCCCGACCTCTACGGAGCGCATTACGAAGACACCGGCGGCGATGGCGAAACTTATCCTATCGACATGCCGATCATTGAACAGCTTGATGAACTGATCCTCGCGCGTCAGCGCTTTGCGCACGGGGTACAGACGCTCTTTTTCGATCACCCTAACTGTATCGCTTTTAGTCGCAGCGGAACGGACGAAGATCCCGGCTGCGTGGTGGTGTTGTCTAACGGCGATGACGGGGAAAAGACCATCAATCTCGGCGCCAATTATGGCAATAAAACCTGGCGTGACTATCTGGGAAATCGTGCAGAAAGTGTGGTCACCGATGATAACGGTGAAGCGACGTTTTATTGTAACGGCGGGAGCGTCAGCGTGTGGGTGATTGAAGACGTGTTGTAAAGTTCAACCCCGGTGGCTGTTGGCTACCGGGGCGTACGGTTTATGGCAGCGGTGTGGCCAGAGGCGTTTTCTTTAACGCGTCAGCACATTCCTGCGTCGGGCGATCCACCCGTTGCAGCGTCATACCGTCATATTCCAGCGTATTGCCTTCGCGCTCGATCTCGTACAGCTCGCGTTTCACCGTCACGTTGGTGAGATCGCCAGAGAGCATCGTCAGTTTCCCCGGCAGCGCGATCACCCGCTGCCACTGGCGACAATCCAGCGTATCGCCCTCTTTCGTTATCACCAGGCTGGCAATGGCTTCCGGACTCACCAGACTGCGTTGCGGACCTTTTGACTGCCAGTATCCTTCCAGACCGGCTGGCGCTGGCGTTTTCACCACGTCGTTATAATTTTCTACTTCGGCGCATCCGGTAAGCGCCAGAAATACACCAACGATTGCTAATTTTTTCATCATTCATCCTGCATGCGAAGAAAATGGGATTGTGGCATTAAAGGCCTGATGTCGCCAGCCTTTCGGCAGCGTTGAGAAAGATTGATCCATACGGTGTTACCTCTTATTACTCATAGTCAAAAATTCTGAACGGTGTAGTATCCACACTTCTTGTTACATACCTTCTGAGTTCAGAGGCACAACGCATGTCATGGCAACACTTCAAACAGGCCTGGTTAATTAAATTTTGGGCCCCCGCCCCTGCGGTCATCGCAGCGGGTATTCTCTCCACTTATTATTTCGGCATTATGGGAACCTTCTGGGCCGTTACCGGTGAATTCACCCGTTGGGGTGGTCAAATCCTGCAACTGTTTGGCGTGCACGCCGAAGAGTGGGGATACTACAAGCTGATCCATCTCGAAGGTTCGCCCCTGACCCGCATCGACGGCATGATGATCCTCGGTATGTTCGGCGGCTGTTTTGCTGCCGCACTGTGGGCCAACAACGTCAAATTGCGCATGCCGCGCAGTCGGGTGCGCATTATGCAGGCGATAGTCGGCGGGGCGATCGCCGGATTCGGTGCCCGGCTGGCAATGGGCTGTAACCTGGCCGCATTCTTCACCGGCATTCCGCAGTTCTCATTACACGCCTGGTTTTTTGCGCTGGCCACGGCCATTGGCTCATGGTTTGGCGCACGCTTTACCCTGCTGCCAATGTTTCGTATTCCGGTCAAAATGCAGAAAGTCTCTGCCGCTTCGCCGTTAACGCAAAAGCCGGATCAGGCCCGTCGCCGTTTCCGCCTTGGTATGCTGGTGTTTATCGGCATGATCGGCTGGGCGCTGCTCACCGCGATGGATAAACCCAAGCTCGGTCTGGCGATGCTATTTGGCGTTGGGTTCGGTCTGCTGATTGAACGGGCGCAAATCTGCTTCACCTCCGCCTTCCGCGACCTGTGGATTTCTGGTCGCACCCATATGGCAAAAGCAATCATCTTCGGGATGGCGGTCAGCGCCATCGGTATCTTTAGCTACGTACAACTGGGCGTCGAGCCTAAAATCATGTGGGCGGGTCCAAATGCGGTGATCGGCGGCTTGCTGTTCGGCTTTGGCATCGTTTTAGCGGGTGGATGTGAAACCGGCTGGATGTACCGCGCCGTTGAAGGCCAGGTGCATTACTGGTGGGTTGGTCTGGGCAACGTTATTGGCTCGACCATTCTGGCCTACTACTGGGATGATTTTGCTCCCGCGCTTGCCACCAACTGGGACAAAGTGAATCTGCTCAACACCTTCGGTCCGCTCGGCGGCCTACTGGTGACCTATCTGCTGTTGTTTGCCGCGCTGATGCTCATTATCGGCTGGGAAAAACGCTTCTTCCGTCGCGCAGGACTGACGCCTGCCAAGGAGTCTGTATGAAAAATATCGTGCCTGATTATCGCCTCGATATGGTCGGCGAACCGTGTCCATACCCGGCTGTCGCCACGCTGGAAGCGATGCCGCAATTGAAGAAAGGTGAAATTCTGGAAGTGGTGAGCGATTGCCCGCAGTCAATCAACAATATTCCACTGGATGCGCGTAATCACGGCTATACGGTGCTGGATATTCAGCAGGATGGCCCAACGATCCGCTATTTGATTCAGAAGTAACTGGTTGCCGGATGGCCGCTGCGCTTATCCGGCAAACAATCTCTGCACGTTAAACCTACACCTGCATCGACATCACTTCCTGGTAGGCCGACACCAGCTTGTTACGCACCTGAATACCCATCTGCATTGATACCGACGCTTTTTGCATATCGGTCATCACATCATTCAGCGCAATACCCGGTTCACCGAGGGTAAATTTCTCAGCCTGCGTACGGGACGCGGTTTGCACATCGCTGATCCTGTCTAACGCCGCATGCAGTTGACCGGCAAAACTTACGGTCGGTTGTGGCTGCATATCCTGCATTTTTGCTGACATCGCCGTGGCCTGTAACTGGCTGATGACCCCTTCAATCCCCTGTATTGCCGACATTCTGATCCCCTGGATGATTTTTTACTTAGCTGAGATTACCAGTTAGTCAATAAGATAAAGGCGTTAAATAACGATAAAAAACCACGGTTTTTAACGCATAGAAAAATTCGAAACCGCAAATAATGAGACCGTCAATTTTTCGAGTTTGCTGACCCGGGAGTGAGTCTTGTTCCACTTTGCAAAAAACGCCGTCCACGATAAGCCACGAGGTGCGAGATGAGTGCGACAGCATCGACTGCAACCCAGCTTAAACCTCTCGAGTGGTTAAACCGCCTGCGCGCGAATCCCAGAATTCCTCTGATTGTGGCGGGAGCCGCTGCCGTCGCTATCATCGTGGCGATGGTCCTGTGGGCCAAAACACCTGACTACCGCACACTGTTCAGCAACCTATCCGATCAGGATGGTGGCGCGATTGTCACCCAACTGACGCAGATGAACGTTCCCTATCGTTTTACTGAGGGAAGCGGTGCTATAGAAGTTCCTGCCGATAAAGTTCACGAATTGCGGTTACGTCTGGCACAACAAGGTCTGCCGAAGGGCGGCGCCGTTGGCTTTGAGCTGCTGGATCAGGAAAAGTTTGGTATTAGCCAGTTTAGCGAGCAGGTCAACTACCAGCGTGCGCTGGAAGGTGAATTAGCCCGTACTATTGAAACGCTGGGACCGGTAAAACGCGCCCGCGTGCATCTGGCAATGCCAAAACCGTCGCTGTTTGTGCGTGAGCAAAAAGCGCCTTCAGCCTCCGTGACCGTTAACCTTGAACCGGGTCGCGCACTGGATGAAGGTCAAATCAGTGCGGTCACGCATCTGGTTTCCAGCGCTGTTGCAGGCTTGCCACCGGGCAACGTTACGCTGGTCGACCAGGCGGGTCATCTGTTAACTCAGTCAAACACCAGCAGCCGCGATCTTAACGATGCGCAGTTGAAATACGCCAGCGATGTCGAAGGGCGCGTTCAACGTCGTATTGAATCGATCCTGTCGCCGATTGTCGGCAACGGTAACGTACATGCGCAGGTCACCGCACAACTGGATTTTGCTAATAAAGAGCAAACCGAAGAACAGTACCGTCCAAACGGTGATGATTCCCAGGCCGTGCTGCGTTCACGCCAGTTAAACGTCAGCGAGCAGATCGGTAGCGGAGCGCCAGGCGGCGTACCGGGCGCATTGTCTAACCAACCAGCACCGGCTAATACCGCGCCAATCGCCACCCCTCCGGCTAATCAGCAAAATGCGCAAACCACGCAAACGGCAAATAACAACAATAATTCTGGTCCACGCAGTACGCAGCGTAATGAAACCAGCAACTATGAAGTCGACCGTACCATTCGCCACACCAAAATGAACGTCGGCGATGTGCAGCGTCTCTCGGTTGCAGTGGTGGTCAACTATAAAACGTTGCCGGACGGTAAACCGCTGCCGTTAACCGCAGATCAGATGAAACAGATTGAGGACCTGACCCGCGAAGCGATGGGCTTCTCCGACAAGCGTGGCGATACCCTGAACGTGGTGAACTCGCCTTTCACGGCAACCGACGATTCCCTTGGCGAGCTGCCGTTCTGGAAACAGCAGGTCTTTATTGAACAGTTGATGACCGCAGGCCGTTGGTTGCTGGTTCTGCTTGTTGCCTGGATCCTGTGGCGTAAGGCTGTTCGCCCGCAGTTGGTTCGCCGCAGCGAAGAAGCAAAAGCGGTACAAGAACAAACGCGTATCCGTCAGGAAACCGAAGAAGCGGTAGAAGTTCGCCTCAGCAAAGACGAACAAACCCAGCAGCGTCGTACGAATCAACGTCTGGGTGCAGAAGTGATGAGCCAGCGTATTCGTGAAATGTCAGATAACGATCCGCGCGTCGTGGCGCTGGTCATTCGCCAGTGGATGAGTAACGATCATGAGTAATGCCCTTACCGGTACCGATAAAAGCGTCATCTTGCTGATGACCATTGGCGAAGATCGCGCGGCGGAGGTGTTTAAACACCTTTCCACGCGCGAAGTTCAGGCGCTCAGTACAGCGATGGCGAACGTACGCCAGATCTCCAACAAACAGTTGACGGAAGTACTGGCCGAGTTTGAGCAAGAAGCAGAACAATTTGCCGCGCTGAATATCAACGCCAACGAATATCTGCGCTCCGTGCTGGTGAAAGCGCTGGGCGAGGAACGCGCCTCCAGCCTGCTGGAAGATATTCTGGAAACCCGCGATACCACCAGCGGCATTGAAACGCTCAACTTTATGGAGCCACAAAGCGCCGCCGACCTTATCCGCGACGAGCATCCACAGATTATCGCCACCATTCTGGTACACCTCAAACGGGGCCAGGCCGCCGATATTCTGGCACTGTTCGACGAGCGTTTACGTCACGACGTGATGCTGCGTATCGCCACCTTCGGCGGTGTGCAGCCTGCCGCGCTGGCAGAACTGACCGAGGTACTGAACGGTCTACTCGATGGTCAGAACCTCAAGCGCAGCAAAATGGGCGGCGTGAGAACGGCAGCAGAAATTATCAACCTGATGAAAACCCAGCAGGAAGAAGCGGTTATTACCGCCGTACGCGAATTCGACGGCGAGCTGGCACAGAAAATTATCGACGAGATGTTCCTGTTCGAAAACCTGGTGGACGTCGACGATCGCAGTATCCAGCGTCTGTTGCAGGAAGTGGATTCCGAATCTCTGCTGATTGCCCTGAAAGGTGCCGAACAGCCGCTACGCGAGAAGTTCCTGCGCAACATGTCGCAACGTGCTGCCGATATTCTGCGTGACGACCTTGCCAACCGCGGCCCGGTGCGTTTGTCGCAGGTGGAAAACGAACAGAAAGCCATTCTGCTTATTGTGCGTCGTCTGGCGGAAACTGGAGAGATGGTGATAGGCAGCGGCGAGGATACCTATGTCTAACGAACTGCCGTGGAAAGTCTGGACTCCGGACGACCTCGCCCCACCGATGGCGGAGTTCGTACTGGCCGACCACAGCGAAACGCCGCTGTCAGAAGAAGCTGAAGAGCCACAGCTTTCCGCAGAGCAACAGCTTGAACAGCAGCTCGCACAGCTGCAAATGCAGGCCCATGAGCAAGGGTATAACGCGGGGCTGGCGGAAGGTCGACAAAAAGGTCACGAACAAGGCTATCAGGAAGGTCTGAGCCAGGGGCTGGAGCAAGGCCAGAACCAGGCGCGAGCACAGCATGCGCCGATCCATGCCCGCATGCAGCAGCTGGTGAGTGAATTTCAGAATACGCTGGACGCGCTGGATAGCGTCATTGCCTCGCGACTGATGCAAATGGCGCTGGAAGCTGCGCGTCAGGTGATTGGTCAGACGCCAATCGTGGATAACGCGGCGCTGATTAAGCAAATCCAACAGTTATTGCAACAGGAACCGCTGTTTAGCGGTAAGCCTCAGCTGCGCGTACATCCGGACGATCTCCAGCGTGTAGAGGAGATGCTCGGTGCCACTCTCAGCCTGCACGGCTGGCGGCTGCGCGGCGACCCGACTCTGCATCACGGCGGCTGTAAAGTCTCCGCCGACGAAGGCGATCTGGATGCCAGCGTCGCCACACGCTGGCAAGAACTCTGCCGTCTGGCAGCGCCAGGAGTCGTGTAATGACCACTCGCCTGACTCGCTGGCTCAATACGCTGGACAACTTCGAAGAGAAAATGTCACTGCTGCCTGCGGTGCGTCGTTATGGTCGCCTGACCCGCGCAACCGGGCTGGTGCTGGAGGCCACAGGATTACAGCTGCCGCTCGGTGCCACCTGCGTCATTGAACGCCAGGACGGCAACGAAACCCAGGAGGTCGAAAGCGAAGTCGTGGGCTTTAACGGTCAACGTCTGTTTTTGATGCCGCTCGAAGAGGTCGAAGGCGTTCTGCCCGGCGCACGCGTATACGCGAAGAACATTGCCGGAGAAGGTCTGCAAAGCGGGAAGCAATTACCGCTTGGCCCTGCTCTGCTGGGTCGTGTGCTGGACGGTAGCGGCAAACCGCTCGACGGACTGCCCGCCCCGGATACCACCGAAACCGGCGCATTGATTACGCCGCCGTTTAACCCGCTGCAACGGACCGCAATTGAACACGTCCTGGATACCGGCGTACGCCCCATCAACGCGTTGTTAACCGTTGGCCGCGGCCAGCGTATGGGGCTTTTCGCCGGTTCCGGCGTCGGTAAAAGCGTCCTGCTCGGCATGATGGCACGCTATACCCAGGCCGATGTTATCGTCGTGGGTCTGATTGGCGAGCGTGGTCGCGAAGTTAAAGATTTTATTGAAAATATTCTCGGTGCTGACGGTCGCGCACGCTCGGTAGTGATTGCCGCTCCGGCGGACGTCTCGCCGCTGTTACGTATGCAAGGCGCGGCCTACGCCACGCGCATCGCCGAAGATTTTCGCGATCGCGGACAGCATGTATTGCTGATTATGGACTCCCTCACCCGCTACGCGATGGCACAACGTGAGATAGCCCTGGCGATCGGCGAGCCACCGGCAACCAAAGGTTATCCACCCTCAGTATTCGCTAAGTTACCGGCGCTGGTCGAACGGGCCGGTAACGGTATCCACGGCGGCGGTTCAGTCACCGCGTTTTATACGGTACTGACCGAGGGTGACGACCAACAGGACCCGATTGCCGATTCCGCGCGCGCGATTCTGGACGGTCACATTGTGCTGTCTCGTCATCTGGCCGAGGCGGGTCACTATCCGGCCATCGATATTGAAGCCTCGATCAGCCGCGCCATGACCGCGCTCATTAGTGAAAAACACTATGCACGGGTGCGTAACTTTAAACAGTTGCTGTCCAGCTTCCAGCGTAACCGTGATCTGGTCAGCGTGGGGGCGTATGCCAAAGGCAGCGATCCGATGCTGGATAAAGCCATCGCCTTATGGCCGCAGCTGGAAGCATTCTTACAGCAAGGTATTTTTGAACGGGCTGACTGGGAAGATTCTCTACAAGCTTTGGAACTGATTTTCCCTGGTGTGTGATTAAGCAGGAGAGCATAGGTCATGGCACAACATGGTGCATTAGCAACATTGAAAGACCTGGCTGAAAAAGAGGTAGATGACGCTGCTGTCTTATTGGGAGAGATGCGTCGTGGCTGTCAGCAGGCGGAAGAGCAGTTGAAAATGCTGATCGATTATCAGCATGAGTATCGCAACAATCTGAACAACGACATGGGCCAGGGTATTACCAGCAATCGCTGGATCAATTACCAACAATTTATTCAGACGCTGGAAAAAGCGATTGAGCAACATCGCCAACAGCTCAATCAATGGACACAGAAAGTAGACCAGGCATTGAACAGTTGGCGCGACAAAAAACAACGATTACAGGCGTGGCAGACGTTGCAGGACAGACAAACCTCGGCGGCGTTACTGGCCGAAAACCGTCTGGATCAGAAAAAAATGGATGAATTTGCTCAGCGCGCAGCTATGAGGAAACCCGAATGATTACTTTACCCCAACTGATTACCACCGACACCGATGTAGCCGCAGGTCTTCAGTCAAGCAAAGCGGTAGATTCACCCGAGGATTTTTTAGCGCTACTGGCTGGCGCATTAGGTGCGGGCGACGCACAAGGTAAAGACGCCCCGCTGTCGCTTGCCGACTTACAGGCGGCCAGCAGTAAGCTGCAAAAAGGGTTGCTGCAAAAAAATGGCGATGCCACACCGTCGGTCAAATTAACCGATCTGCTGGCGCAACAGGAGCTGCAAACCGAGACTTCTCTTGCCGACATGACTGACGCTCAGCAACTGTTGTCCGCTCTCACGCCTTCACTGAAAGCGAATGCCCTGACGACACTGGGCAAAGTCGCGCAGCAGGACGAAAAAAACACTACGCTGAGTGATGACGATCTCGCCAACCTGAGCGCGTTGTTCGCCATGCTGCCAGGACAACCACTGGCTACGCCTGCCGTCGATAGCGCACCAGCCCCTGTTGATGCGGCGCTTTCCGCATTGTCACGAGGCGCGGTACACGGCGCGGCAACTGATAATGCAGACGAATTACTGCCTGGTGATGCCAAAAAAGGCAAAGCGGATGTCACGATTGCTGGCGGTGGTGCTAATCAGGCAAACAACCCGGCATTAACCCCGCTGACGGCGGCAGCGAACGCCAGAACTGAAATCGACAGCACCCCGTCACCGACCAGCATTGGCATGACTGCGGCCCCGCTAAGTGGTTCACAAACACACGCACAACCGTTACCGACGGCCGCGCCGGTGTTAAGCGCTCCGTTAGGTAGCCATGAATGGCAGCAATCGCTGAGCCAGCACGTCACCTTGTTCACGCGCCAGGGCCAGCAAAGCGCAGAGCTGCGTCTGCATCCGCAGGACCTGGGTCAGGTACATATTTCGCTCAAGCTGGACGATAACCTCGCGCAGTTACAAATGGTTTCACCGCACAGTCACGTGCGCGCCGCACTGGAAGCCGCATTACCGATGCTGCGTACACAGTTGGCTGAAAGCGGGATCCAACTGGGACAAAGCAACATCAGCAGTGAAAGCTTCGCTGGCCATCAGCAGTCTTCCGGACAGCAACAGCAGTCTGGTCGCGCTCAAGGACAAGACATTTTTGCCGCTGAAGATGACGCAATACTGGCAACCCCAGCCTCGCTGCAAGCCGCTGCCCGCGGCGATGGCGCAGTAGACATCTTCGCCTAACGCCAGAGGTAGCATGATTATCCGCGTCTTTTCCACGCTTTGTCGTGGACAGGACACGGGATAATCAGCCCATAAGCTGTACCGAAACAGGAAGCCCGTATCTGATGACTGACTCCGCGATTAACAAAAAAAGTAAACGCGCTATTTGGATCCCTCTGCTGGTATTAATTACCCTCGCCGCCTGCGCAACTGCAGGTTATAGCTACTGGCGCATGCAGCAGCAGCCTTCCGCCAGCGTCAAAGCGGAACCGGCTCCACCGCCAGCCCCGGTGTTCTTTGCGCTGGATACCTTTACCGTCAATCTGGGTGATGCAGACCGTGTGCTGTATATCGGTATCACATTGCGCATGAAAGATGAGGCGACACGTTCACGTCTTAACGAATATCTGCCGGAAGTGCGCAGCCGCTTGCTGCTGCTATTTTCTCGTCAGAATGCGGCCACACTCGCCACCGAGGAAGGTAAGCAACAGCTGATTACCGCTATCAAAGAGACGCTGGCGACTCCGCTTGTTGTTGGGCAGCCGAAACAGGTTGTCACCGACGTTCTTTATACAGCTTTTATTCTGCGGTAAAGACATGGGCGACAGTATTCTTTCTCAGGCAGAAATCGACGCATTGCTGAACGGCGATAGCGAAACCAAAGACGAACCCATTTCAGGTATCGCAAAAGAAAGCGATATTCGTCCTTATGATCCCAACACTCAGCGTCGCGTGGTACGTGAGCGTTTACAGGCGTTGGAGATCATTAACGAACGCTTTGCGCGCCAGTTCCGTATGGGGTTATTTAACCTGTTGCGCCGTAGCCCGGATATTACCGTGGGGGCGATCCGTATCCAGCCTTACCACGAATTTGCGCGCAACTTGCCGGTTCCGACTAACCTGAACCTAATCCACCTGAAGCCGCTGCGCGGTACGGGTCTGGTTGTGTTCTCACCAAGTCTGGTATTTATCGCCGTAGACAACCTGTTCGGTGGTGATGGTCGTTTCCCGACGAAAGTGGAAGGCCGCGAATTTACGCACACAGAACAGCGCGTTATCAACCGCATGCTGAAGCTGGCGCTGGAAGGCTACAGCGATGCGTGGAAGGCCATCAACCCGCTGGAAGTGGAATACGTCCGTTCCGAGATGCAGGTGAAATTTACCAATATCACCACCTCCCCGAACGACATTGTGGTGAACACCCCGTTCCACGTTGAAATTGGCAACCTGACCGGTGAATTTAACATCTGTCTGCCATTCAGCATGATTGAGCCGTTGCGTGAGCTGCTGGTGAATCCGCCGCTGGAAAACTCGCGTAATGAAGATCAGAACTGGCGCAATAATCTGGTGCGTCAGGTTCAGCATTCTGAGCTGGAGCTGGTGGCAAACTTTGCCGACATTCCGCTGCGGCTATCCCAGATTTTAAAACTGAAACCCGGCGATGTACTGCCGATTGAAAAACCCGACCGCATTATTGCTCATGTGGACGGCGTGCCTGTGCTGACCAGCCAGTATGGCACCGTAAACGGTCAGTATGCGTTACGCGTAGAACATCTGATAAACCCGATTTTGAATTCGCTGAATGAGGAACAGCCCAAATGAGTGATATGAATAATCCGTCCGATGAGAACACTGGCGCATTGGACGATCTGTGGGCTGACGCGTTAAACGAGCAAAAAACCACGCCCACCAAAAGTGCGGCCGATGCGGTATTCCAGCAGTTAGGTGGCGGCGACGTCAGCGGTGCTTTGCAGGACATCGACCTGATCATGGACATTCCGGTCAAACTGACCGTCGAACTGGGCCGTACCCGCATGACCATCAAAGAGCTGCTGCGCCTGACGCAGGGGTCGGTTGTCGCACTGGATGGCCTGGCAGGCGAACCGCTGGATATCCTGATCAACGGTTATCTGATTGCCCAAGGCGAAGTCGTCGTGGTCGCGGATAAATACGGTGTGCGTATCACTGACATTATCACCCCGTCTGAACGTATGCGCCGTCTGAGCCGTTAATCATGAATACCCAGGCTACCGTTTCTCAACCCGCCGCCGTTCCCGGCTCACCGCTGGTGCAGGTAAGCGGCGCGCTGCTCGGGATCATCGTCTTGATCCTGGCGGTGGCCTGGGTCATTAAACGTCTGGGGTTTGCCCCCAAAAGTGCCGGTACACGCGGGTTGAAAGTCACGGCCAGCACCTCATTGGGTCCACGTGAGCGCGTGGTGATTGTCGAGGTCGAAGATGCCCGTCTGGTACTGGGTGTCACAGCCTCGCAGATTAACGTCCTGCACACCCTGCCCCCGGCACCTGCCGATGCAGAAGAAAAAACGGCCTCCCCTGCGGATTTCCAGGCCATGATGAAGAGTTTGCTTAAGCGTTCTGGGAGATCCTGATGCGCCGTTTGTTATCCCTCACGCTGGCAGGCTTGTGGCTTTTCAGTCCCGTTGCCCTCGCCCAACTCCCGGGTCTGGTTAGTCAGCCGTTGCCGGGCGGCGGACAAAGCTGGTCTTTGCCCGTGCAGACACTGGTGTTCATCACCTCGCTGACGTTCCTGCCTGCAATTTTGCTGATGATGACCAGCTTCACCCGCATCATCATTGTTTTCGGTCTCCTGCGAAATGCGCTGGGTACCCCCTCTGCACCACCTAATCAGGTGCTACTGGGCCTGGCGCTCTTTTTGACCTTTTTCATCATGTCGCCGGTGATCGATAAAATCTACGTCGACGCATATCAACCGTTCAGCGAAGAGAAGATCTCCATGCAGGAAGCTATGGAGAAAGGCGCCCAGCCGCTGCGTGAGTTTATGTTGCGCCAGACCCGTGAAGCCGATCTGGCACTCTTCGCGCGCTTAGCAAACAGCGGTCCATTACAGGGACCAGAAGCCGTGCCGATGCGAATTTTGCTACCCGCTTATGTCACCAGTGAGTTGAAAACAGCATTCCAGATAGGTTTTACCATTTTTATTCCGTTTCTGATTATCGACCTGGTGATTGCCAGCGTACTGATGGCGCTCGGGATGATGATGGTACCACCAGCCACAATCGCGTTGCCGTTTAAGCTGATGCTGTTTGTGTTGGTAGACGGTTGGCAGCTACTTGTCGGCTCGCTGGCACAAAGCTTTTACAGTTAGAGGCGCGAAATGACTCCTGAATCGGTCATGATGATGGGCACAGAGGCGATGAAAGTCGCCCTGGCCCTTGCTGCGCCTTTGCTGTTGGTCGCTCTCGTCACAGGTCTTATCATCAGTATTCTGCAGGCGGCGACCCAGATTAACGAAATGACGCTGTCCTTCATTCCCAAAATTGTCGCGGTGTTTATTGCCATCATTGTTGCTGGCCCGTGGATGCTTAACCTGCTGCTCGACTACGTGCGTACGCTGTTCAGCAATATCCCCTATATCATCGGGTAGACAACGTTATGTTACAGGTGACCAGCGTTGAGTGGCTCCACTGGCTGAATTTATACTTCTGGCCTTTGCTGCGCATACTGGCGCTCATCTCAACGGCCCCCATCCTCAGTGAACGAGCCATCCCCAAACGAGTAAAGCTGGGGCTGGGGTTGATGATTACCGTCGTTATCGCCCCGTCGATTCCCGCCGTTGACGTCCCCATATTTTCTGTTGGCGCGCTATGGCAGGCAATGCAACAAATCCTGATCGGTATCGCTTTAGGCTTCACCATGCAGTTTGCGTTTGCCGCAGTACGTACCGCCGGGGAATTAATTGGCCTGCAAATGGGCCTTTCCTTCGCGACGTTCTTCGATCCCGGTAGCCGTCTGAATATGCCGGTTCTGGCACGACTGATCGACATGCTCGCCATGCTGCTGTTCCTGACCTTTAACGGCCATTTATGGCTGATTTCGCTGCTGGTAGATACTTTTCATACTCTGCCCATCGGCGGCAATCCGGTGAACAGCAATGCGTTTCTCGCGCTGGCACGGGCGGGTAGCCTGATTTTCCTCAATGGGCTAATGCTGGCCCTGCCGGTAATGACGCTGCTACTCACGCTGAACCTCGCACTTGGTTTGTTAAATCGCATGGCGCCACAGCTGTCGGTTTTCGTCATCGGCTTTCCTCTCACTCTGACCGTAGGTATTTCACTGATGGCGGCGCTAATGCCATTAATTGCGCCATTCTGCGAACGATTATTCAGTGAAATTTTTAATTTACTGGCCGATATCGTCAGCGAAATGCCTGGAAAATAATAACCCTTAATTTTTATCCTGTTTTACTAAGGATTGTCCTAATTTTAAAAAGTGACAACATCCACCAGGATATCTCTGTCGCGGCTTATTTGTTTTTGCCTCACTCACATAACGCAACATTCACTTTACTTTAAGATGTTTCCTGGCAAATTATACGCAACTTTACGGGATAGTAAATTCGCCTGAAAAACAGCGAAAGTGTCATCTTGGGTCGTTATTATTCCGTTTAGTTGTGATGAAATAATCAGGTAAGGGGAATTATCGTTACGCATTGAGTGAGGGTATGCCATGTCAACGATTATTATGGATTTATGCAGTTACACCCGACTAGGGTTAACCGGGTATCTGGTAAGTCGGGGAGTGAAAAAAAGGGAAATCAACAACATTTCCAACGTTGATGAACTCAGTCTCGCCTGTGTCTCTCAACAACCCGCTGTGGTGTTTATTAATGAGGACTGCTTTATCCACGATCCTGCTAATAGCCAGCAAATAAAGCAAATCATTAATCAGCATCCCAGCACATTATTTATTGTCTTTATGGCAATTGCCAATGTGCATTTTGATGAATATCTACTCGTCAGAAAAAATTTATTGATTAGTTCTAAATCGATTAAGCCTGACTCACTGGATAAACTACTTGGCGATATTCTGAAAAAAGAAGTAGATATTGCTATTGATGTGAATCTGCCGACATTATCATTAAGTCGAACCGAATCCAGCATGTTGCGTATGTGGATGGAGGGTCAGGGAACAATACAGATATCAGATCAAATGAATATCAAAGCCAAGACGGTGTCATCCCATAAGGGGAATATAAAACGAAAGATTAAGACGCATAATAAGCAAGTTATCTATCACGTTGTGAGACTTACGGACAACGTCACCAATGGTATCTTTGTGAATATGCGCTAAGACGTTCTGACTGGTGGCGACTCCACCAGTCAGAATCAAATAGCGGAACTCATCTCACTCCACTTTTTCCACAAAGATACCATCCTGATGACCTGATTCATTAAAGAACCAGATACCGAGCGGGTAGTCTTCCAGCGAAACCAGGTACATGGTGCCTTCACTAAACTCTTCGATTGCCAGTACCACGCCCGGTCGACGAGGACCGCCGTCCGTTTTGACTGTGACCCGATCATTCACCTTCATAGTTTTCCTCCTGTGGCTTTGTGCCAGTGTAGAACAAATTCCTTTTTCTGGCAGCGCTGTGCACGCGCGATTGCGGGTTTTATCGACGGTCTATACTTAAGTTGTGCGTATCTGATGTTTGGGTACGCTCCCCCGGTATCCTTAACGGTTGAGAGGTATGAGGATGAAAACCGCGAAAGAGTACAGCGATACGGCCAAACGTGAAGTCAGCGTCGATGTCGACGCGCTGCTAAAGGCAATCAACGAAATCTGCGAGAGTGAAATTCATCGCAGCCAGGATGACCCGGAGCGCGTTAGCGTCGACGGCCGAGATTACCATACATGGCATGAACTGGCCGACGCGTTCGAGCTTGATATCCATGACTTTAGCGTATCGGAGATCAATCGCTGACTGAGGGCGAAAAAAATCCCGGCCCTTATCGGGTCGGGATCAAGCTTGCTTATGCAAGAAGCACTTGTAAATTCGTTACACCAGAAAATCTGATGTGAACCAAACCTTATCTGCAATTTTTTTGCCTGACAAGTAAATAATTCTCACCAAAATGATAAATATAACTAATGGTTGAGAGATCACCAGGTTACGGTCGAGTCAAATGTTCAGGCATCCTGACAGAGCTGTCTTCGCTCGCCCGGCACCACCAGTTCATCTTCACGGAATGCTTCCCGTTTAACGCCAAAGCCGTCGTACCAGCGACACTCCACCATTCCGCTGGCATACCCGGTAACGATCATACGTGGGCCACCCTCTTTGGAGGTGACTTCCTCACTGACAGAAAAGACCATACCTGCCTCCTGTATCAAGAGAAACCTTTACACCTTAGATGACAAAGAGGCGTTTTGCATAATCAGTCCTGTAACAATTAGTGCGAAACTCCGCGCAGTCTGGCGACAGTTTTCACCAGCAGAACGACAATCCCACCGATGATAAAGCCGAGCACCAGGTTAAGCAGGGTCGGAAGCATTAGCGAAATCAATGTACTTTGCTGTTGAGCAAAATGTTCAATCGCATGATGCAGCGGTGATATTCCGTGTACCACAATACCGCCCCCCACCAAAAACATCGCCAATGTACCGACCACAGAAAGTGTTTTCATCAGCCAGGGGGCAACCACCAGCAACCCTTTCCCCAGCGACTGGGCAAGTTGGCTACGTTTTTCTGCCAGCCAGTACCCGATGTCGTCAAGCTTAACGATAATCCCGACCAGGCCATACACGCCCACGGTCACCACTAACGCGATACCCGATAACACCAACACCTGATTCAGCAAAGGTGCATCCGCTACAATACCCAGCGTAATCGCAACAATCTCGGCAGACAAAATGAAGTCAGTACGTATTGCCCCTTTGATTTTATCTTTCTCAAAGGTGAGTGGATCCTGTGCGGCCAGAGCAGCCAGACGCTGCTGACGCTCTTCCGGGCTTTCTTTGTGCTTACGCGCCTCCAGGGTATGCAGAACCTTTTCTACCCCTTCAAAACAGAGAAACGCCCCACCTACCATTAATAAGGGGGTGATCGCCCAGGGAATAAATGCGCTTATCAATAGCGCCAACGGTACAAGGATAACTTTGTTTACAAACGACCCCTTCGCCACGCTCCAGACCACCGGGAGTTCACGGTTCGCCCGCACGCCCGATACCTGCTGCGCATTAAGCGACAGATCATCTCCCAGCACGCCCGCGGTTTTTTTCGCGGCCAATTTTCCCATCACTGATATATCATCCAGCAGCGTGGCGATATCATCGAGTAAGGTTAGTAAGCTACTTCCTGCCAAAATTTTGACCCTCAATATTATTTTTTTGCAGTCATAAGTATGAAGTAAAACACGCCATGCTGAAACTGACCTTTCTGGTCAACAAGTTTTTAACATCGACACGTAATTATAAATCTCGCCAGTAAGATAGTTTTGACGTTTACTATGTTGCACCTTTTTATTTCTACCGTGAGGGATTATGCGTTTCAGGCAATTGTTACCGCTTTTCAGTGCGCTATTCGCGCTGTACATCATTTGGGGTTCCACGTACTTCGTTATTCGCATTGGTGTTGAAAGCTGGCCGCCGTTAATGATGGCAGCCGTACGTTTTCTCTCTGCGGGAATTTTATTAACAAGTTTTTTACTTATTCGCGGGCATAAGCTCCCCCCCTTACGCTTAATCCTGAACGCCGCGTTAATTGGTATCCTGCTGCTGGCTGTGGGTAATGGACTGGTCACCGTCGCAGAACATCAAAATGTCCCTTCCGGTATTGCCGCCGTGGTGGTCGCCACCGTCCCGCTATTTACGCTGTGTTTTAGCCACTTTTTTGGCATCAAAACGCGCAAACTGGAATGGTTGGGAATAGCGATTGGGCTCGCAGGGATCATCATGCTGAACAGCGGAGGCAATTTAAGTGGCAATCCGTGGGGCGCTATTTTAATCCTGATCGGTTCGATAAGCTGGGCGTTTGGCTCGGTGTACGGTTCACGCATTACGCTGCCCGTTGGCATGATGGCCGGAGCCATTGAAATGTTAGCAGCCGGTATTGTGCTGATGTGCGCATCGTTACTCTCCGGGGAAAAACTGACCACCATGCCAACATTTTCCGGCTTTATGGCGGTGGCTTACCTGGCCCTGTTTGGCTCCATTATTGCCATTAATGCGTATATGTTCTTGATCCGCAATGTCAGCCCGGCGCTAGCCACCAGCTACGCCTACGTCAATCCGGTTGTTGCGGTGCTGTTAGGTACCGGTCTGGGGGGAGAAAGACTGGCCCCTATCGAATGGCTGGCGCTCGGCGTGATCGTGTTTGCTGTGGTGCTGGTAACGTTGGGGAAATACCTGTTCCCTGTTAAAGCGGATGCCGTCGCGAGTTCGTCGGAAAAAACATTACAGTAAATGAATACCGAGAGTGTCGATCTGCGCGGTGTCGCCACCGCCGCAGATCCACTCGATGACACGTTCAGATAACGCTTCATCATCCAGCTTTTCGCGACCACGCAGGGCGCACTCCCAGACAATCAGTACGCGCCAGCCAAGAGCCTGCAATTTTTCACAATCCCGCGCATCGCGTTGGACATTTTTGCCTATTTTTTCCAGCCAGAATTCCGTTCGTGTCGCGGGGACTTTAAACAAATAGCAATTGTGGTGGTGCCAGAAACAACCGTGAGTAAAAATCACACAATGATAATCATCCACCACAAAATCGGGGCGACCGGGTAACGTCGCATCCTGCACGCGAAACGTTACCCCCTGCTCTGTCAGCACGCTGGCAAGGCGTTTTTCAATCGCGGTATCGCGGGTGGCTATCGCCCGCATATTTTTACTGCGTGTTGCTTTATCGTGAACGTCTGCCATGCAGGTTCTCTTTCTCGCGAATAGCAACTGCCTGCCTGATTTTTGGCTCCAGCAGCCTGGCCACCGCCGCAAATGCCGGAACGACCACCGAATTACCAAACTGGCGATAAGCCTGAGTATCTGACACGGGGATCCTGAACTGATAGCCTTGCGGAGATTCAAACCCCATCAGGCGCGCGCACTCTCTGGGCGTAAGTCTGCGTGGGCGGTGTCGCTGATTCTGCGGATCGTCAAAATCTTTTTCACCCAGCGCCATATCCCAGCCACGGTCAATCAGGATCTCCGCCCCATCCTTATAATAACGCGCAGATAATGTGCGCGTTACGCTATCAGGGTTACCGGGATACACCATGCCATAGCCAAATCCATTTCCCCGCGCCTGATGCTTTTTCGCATAGCGATAGAGGTATTTCCACAGCACCGGCGTCAGCACATATTTCGCATCGACGGTCGGCTCAAGCAGTTCCGCCAGGGTAGTACGCCGCTGCGGATAACGCGTGACAATATCCCGCAGCGTGAAGTCTGATTTCAAATTCAGATCGCGTCGGAAACCGACAAGCACGATACGTTCGCGATGTTGAGGCAAAAAATGTTGCCCATCGATAATTTTCGGATCATCCGGACCGTTATCCGCCGCATCTGCCACGTCATAACCCAGCTCGTCCAGCGTCTGCATAATGATGCGAAACGTTTTGCCCTGATCGTGACTCTTCAGGTTTTTGACGTTTTCGAGCACAAATATTGCTGGTCGACGAGCGTCGATAATGCGCACCACGTCAAAAAAGAGTGTGCCTTGTGTATCGCAGGCAAAACCGTGGGCCCGCCCTAACGCATTTTTCTTTGACACTCCGGCCAGGGAGAAGGGCTGACAAGGAAATCCCGCCAGCAGTACATCATGTTCTGGAATGTGCTGGCGAATATGTTCTGCCGCCTGCTGGTCGCTCACCCCATCCTGATGGCTCAGCGTGACATCACGAATATCTTCATTAAAGTGATGCTGGAAGGGATCGCAATAGTTGTTCGCTTTGTAGGTGCGCACCGCATGCTTGTTCCACTCGCTGGTAAACACGCACTGCCCACCAATTGCCTCAAAGCCGCGACGAATCCCGCCAATGCCGGCAAACAGATCGATAAATCGAAAGGCATAATGCGGATGATGCGCAGGTGGCGTCGGCAGCAAGGAATTCAGATAAGTAAACTCATTGTCGCTGAGGCGATGCCATGTTTCGTTCGCCACCACTCGCTTAAAGATGGCCGGACTCCAGCGGTTCTCGCCAACACCGTTCAGATAAGCAACCAGGGTTTTCACGTCATATATTTCAAGCAACTTAGCCAAAATCACCTGCGCGGCGGCCTTGTTATCATCTGTCATCGGGTTCATGGAGCCTGCTACTGAAAAATTATCCTGCATACATTTAACCGGCCGAAATGGATAACCGACAGATTAACATAAAATAGTGCGATTGACGTTGCGGCTGCACTGGCGACTAACGTGCTTTAAAGGGTTGAATCGCGTCAAGATCCAGCATTTCATACTCTCCTTTTAACTCCGCACTCAGCTTCGCCATATACGTCAGTAAGAAGTCAGCATTATGCTGCGCTAAATGTCGTCCTTGTTCAGTTTGCATCGTCGACGGCAACGTCAATAACTTGGTCTGGAAGTGATCGAGCGCGTACTGTTTGTCGTCAAGGCTACGCTTTCGGGCAAACGGATCTTCCGCATCAAACAGCGCAACCCCCAACGCCCCTGAAACGGCAAATACGCGCGCTAAACCAATTGCACCCAGCGCCTCAAGCCGATCTGCATCCTGCACGATTTTCGCTTCAAGGGTTTCTGGCGCGATTTTGGCGCTAAAACTATGCGCCTCAATGGCATGACACACTGCCGATAACCGCTGTTGTGGAAAATCCGGAAAATCGCGCATCAAAACGCGACGTGTTTCCTGGGCTGCCAGTACCGACGAACAATGACGCTCAGGATGGTTCTTTGGCAGGCTGACGAGATCATGGAAGTAGCACGCGGTCAGCACCACCAGCCAGTCTACAGTTGCATCTGTACTCAGCTTTTGCGCCGTCATCCACACACGACGAAAGTGAAAGATGTCATGCGCAGCATCTTGTCCGGAATGGTTATCAGCTAACCAAGCTTCAAATTGCGACTGCCAGTCGTGCAGTTTCATGCTATCTCCCTTTGTAGAAAGAAAATCACCTTAGCAACAATTTTCATTGCAAACCACTGCCTGCCCCATTACATAATTAATTTTTATTATCACACCGAAAATAAAACCCACATGAATTTATAAAAACCATAATCTCAATATCAACAACCATATTATATGAATAATAAAGACAAATACTTCCCACAAATAAAATTCAAGTTGCAAATAAATAACTAGACACACATAACGCATTGATTAAAAAATGATTTTCGTGGCAAATAACAATGTAATATACATACATTTATAGTTATAAAAACACATTCAAGAAATATTTAGAAATATTTTAAATATATTTGTTACATGTTATATTTTAAATTAAATGAACTTCATAGATAGTATCCAAATGTAGTTGCTTGGATAGTACTACATATTCATTTTAATTATCATGCAAAGGGAATACATAATGAAAAGAAAAGTATTGGCACTGCTTCTCCCTGCTTTATTAGCTGCAGGCGCAGCAAATGCGGCTGAAATCTATAATAAAAACGGCAATAAACTGGATCTGTACGGAAAAGTCGATGGTCTGCGTTATTTCTCTGATAACCCTGGCGACGATGGCGATCAGACCTATGCCCGTCTGGGTTTTAAGGGCGAAACACAGATCAACGACATGCTGACCGGTTATGGTCAGTGGGAATACAACATTAAGGCCAACGGTACCGAAGGTGACAAAGGCGATTCCTGGACTCGTCTGGCCTTTGCCGGTTTAGGTTTTGGTCAAAACGGTACTTTCGACTACGGTCGTAACTACGGCGTCGTGTACGACGTTGAAGCCTGGACCGATATGCTACCAGAATTCGGTGGTGATACCTACACTCAGACCGACGTTTACATGCTGGGCCGTACCAACGGCGTTGCTACCTATCGTAATAAAGGCTTCTTTGGTCAGGTTGATGGCCTGAACTTTGCCCTGCAATATCAGGGTAATAATGAAGGCGAAGGCACCTGGAGCGGCCAGGAAGGTTCCGGTAATAGCGAAGGTCGTAAACTGGCGAAAGAAAACGGCGACGGTTTCGGTATGTCCACCTCCTATGACTTCGACTTCGGTTTAAGCCTCGGTGCGGCGTATTCCAGTTCTGATCGTACTGATGACCAGGTTGCTCGCGGTTACCAGGATGGTATGAACAAGCGCAACAACTACGCTGGCGGCGAAACAGCTGAAGCCTGGACTGTTGGCGCGAAGTATGACGCTAATAACGTTTACCTGGCAGCCATGTATGCAGAAACCCGCAATATGACCTATTACGGCGGCGGCAACGGTGAAGGTAATGGTGGCATTGCTAACCAAACCCAGAACTTTGAAATTGTAGCTCAGTACCAGTTCGATTTCGGTCTGCGCCCATCCATCGCTTACCTGCAGTCTAAAGGCAAGGATTTAGGGGGTCAGGAAGTGAGCCATGGTAACTGGCGTTACGTCGACAAAGATCTGGTCAAATATGTTGATGTGGGTATGACTTACTACTTCAACAAAAACATGTCCACCTACGTTGATTATAAAATCAACCTGCTGGACGAAGACGACAGCTTCTATGAAAGCAATGGTATCGCAACTGACGACATCGTTGCCGTTGGTTTAGTCTACCAGTTCTAATTACGACAAAAATACGCAAGCCCGCTTCATACCAAGCGGGCTTTTTCACCGCACAGGGATAAGCTCTGCTAACAGCGCCAGATATCCGACACTCTTTTAGAATTAATGCGGGGAAGATTTTGAAAAAATATTGATAACCAGAACCCCAGCGCAAATCAGGAACATGCCTGCGATCGCCGGGAAATCCAGCTTTTGCCCACTTACCAACCAGCCCAAAAGGCTGATTAATACGATTCCAGCACCTGACCAAATTGCGTATGCAATACCCGTTGGAATCGTCGACAGCGTCTGAGCGAGAAGATAAAAAGCAGTGCAGTAGCACACAATGGTTGCGACAGATGGCCATAGACGTGTAAATCCGTCAGAGAACTTCATCAGGGTTGTACCTATTACTTCAGCTACAATGGCCCCGGCAAGGAAAATGTATGAATTCAAAATCTGGCCCCATGTGACAATCTAAGATAATTATCGTATCACAAAGGGTTAAGTGAGTTTATCCAAAACAAGTCGTGGGCATAACCCCAACAAATATTGCAATCTTGTCACCGTCTTGTGCGTCCGCTTATCGCCCAAAGATAACTGTCAGATTTATTCTCGAGGCTTGTTGCTAATTTCTCTGACGGCCTGGTTTCTGGGGCTATCTTCTTCTAGCATAAAAGCCAAAATAACTTTAGCTACCCTGCCCCTGGTTTAACTTTGAGCCGCAGGAAAAAAACTTGATAGAAACGAGAAAGGACAAACAACTATTCTCAGATCACAAAACTGAACGCCAGGTTGCGGTTTATGACAGAAAAGTGAAAATTTCCCCCACACTGGATCTTCCAGTATTGGGCAAATCAGAACATGATGATGGCGAGCTTTATACTAAGCGAATATATCAACACTATACCAAGTGTGACATGAGTCGTTGAAAGGAATTGAGCTAAGTGTTTGAATAGTGGCGGAGAGAGGGGGATTTGAACCCCCGGTAGAGTTGCCCCTACTCCGGTTTTCGAGACCGGTCCATTCAGCCGCTCTGGCATCTCTCCGTTTTGGCGGTTGCCATGATGCCAGGTAATTTGGCATTTTAACAGACCCCGTTCCGTCAATTTCGTTCAAGTGACGAGTTTGCGAGCAAAACGATGATTAAGTGGCCCTGGAAAGAGCAAGAAACAACCCGGAGTGACGACTGGCCGTGGGACGACGCCCAGGCTATTCCTCTTCTGGTGAATCTCACCGAGCAAGAACAAGCCAGACTTATCGCCCTGGCCGAGCGCTTTTTACAGCAAAAAAGATTGGTAGCGCTTCAGGGGTTTGAACTTGACCCGCTGAAAAGTGCGCGCATTGCGCTGCTTTTCTGTTTGCCTGTCCTGGAATTAGGGGTCGAGTGGCTCGACGGGTTTCATGAAGTTCTCATCTACCCTGCCCCGTTTGTCGTGGACGATGAATGGGAAGACGATATTGGGCTGGTGCATAATCAACGGGTTGTACAGTCCGGGCAGAGCTGGCAGCAAGGTCCGATAATCCTTAACTGGCTCGACATTCAGGATTCTTTTGATGCCTCCGGCTTTAATCTAATCATCCATGAAGTGGCACATAAGCTTGATATGCGTAATGGCGACCGCGCCAGCGGTATTCCGGCGATCCCTCTGCGAGATATTGCCGGTTGGGAGCACGACCTGTATGCCGCAATGAATAATATTCAGGATGAAATTGATCTGGTCGGTGAAACCGCGTGCAGTATAGATGCTTACGCAGCAACCGACCCGGCCGAATGCTTTGCCGTTCTATCGGAGTATTTCTTCAGTGCTCCTGAATTATTTGCGCCACGTTTTCCGGCCTTATGGCAGCGTTTTATTCAGTTTTACCGCCAGAACCCCATGGAGCGGTTACGCGATACCCGCTAAGATGGTCATTATCGCTCAGCAAATGTGCATTAACGCTGAATTTGAAGATTAATTAAGCAATTGAAATGACGCGCTAATTTTACTGTTGACACCTCATGGTGAGGTCAGTAATATGCGCCTCGTTCACACGATTCCTCTGTAGTTCAGTCGGTAGAACGGCGGACTGTTAATCCGTATGTCACTGGTTCGAGTCCAGTCAGAGGAGCCATATTTAAGAAGCCTGCTTAGGAAACTAAGCAGGTTTTTTGCTTTTTCGGTCGCTATAAAATCCCCTCTGATAAGCACCCTGCCTGCTCTGCACCCCGTTACATGCCGCATCACAACGTTGATTAAAGTTATGTAAATGTAAATCGTTTAAACTTTGCAATTATTGTAAGTGCTAGTGATTATCATTTATTGTACGCGAGCCAAAGGAACGAGCCCTCGCTCGGTTCACTGTACGTTCCAATTACTCTGGGATATAAACGATGAATTCTCTGCCTCGCGCCGGACTGCGCCGTATCACACTTGCCTCTTCCCTGGTCTTCTCAGTTAGCCTACCGGCTTTCGCTCAGGAAACGTTAACGCTCTATACAACCCGCGAACCGGGTCTGATCCAGCCTTTACTTGATAGCTGGACCAAAACCAGCGGCATCAAAGTCAGTACGGTCTATATCAAGGACGGTATGCTTGAGCGCGTTAAAGCTGAAGGTAAAAATTCACCTGCCGACCTGCTGATGACCGTCGATGCCGGTAATCTCATTGATTTAGTGGAAGCGGGTGTAACTCAGCCAGTAGAGTCAGAAGCACTGAAAACCGCTATTCCAGCTAATCTGCGCGGTGCAGATAATCAGTGGTTTGCGCTGTCGATGCGTGCCCGCGTGCTGTATGCCGAGAAGTCACTGCCAATCGATAACTGGCATTACGAACAACTCGCCAGCCCTGAGTACAAAGGTAAAGTCTGTATTCGTTCCGGACAGCACCCGTATAACACGGCGCTGATCGCCGCAATGATTGCTCATCACGGCGAAGCAAAGACCGAAGAATGGCTGCGCGGTGTGAAAGCTAACCTGGCGCGTAAAGCTACCGGTGGCGATCGCGATGTTGCTCGCGATATCCTCGGCGGTATTTGCGATATTGGTCTCGCCAACTCCTATTACGTCGGCCATATGAAAAATGCCAAAGAAGGCAGCGATGCGCGTCAATGGGGCGATGCGATTAAAGTCGTTAAACCTACCTTTGAAAATGGCGGTACACACGTCAACATCAGTGGTGCAGCTGTAGCCCGCTATGCGCCAAATAAAGCCGATGCCGTTAAGCTGATGGAATATCTGGTTTCCGCACCTGCCCAGCAGCAATATGCGAAAGCGAACTTCGAATACCCGGTACTGAAAGGCGTGACGCTTGACCCGGTTATCAACGCAACTATTGGCGAAATCGACGTCGATAAAACACCATTAACCGAAATCGTTAAATATCGTAAACAAGCTAGTCTGCTGGTAGATAAAGTTGGATTCGATCAATAAACCTCTGCAGTTTCCGACGTTACGCGGCCTGGTTTCCGGGCCGCAGTCATTATTAACGCCGCTACATCTTGGCGCACTGTGCGTAGCGCTTGGCGTTTTGACACCGATCATTGCGCTGATTTGGCAGGCTACCCAGGCCGATTTATCTCACTGGGATAATCTCCTGACGTATGTACTACCTGCCGCACTAAAAAATACCGTGCTGTTATTAGCCGGTGTCGCGGTGATGGTCGGCGTGATTGGCGTAGGCAGCGCATGGGCGGTAACGGCATGGGATTTCCCTGGACGTAAAATACTTAGCTGGGCGTTACTGTTGCCGCTGGCGATGCCGACCTACATTGTGGCCTTTGCGTGGCTCGATCTGCTGCATCCGATTGGCCCCCTGCAAACCTTTATCCGTTTTTTACTGGGTTTTGACAGCCCAAGACAGTTCCGTCTGCCAGATTTACGCTCACTTTCCGGCGCAATCATCCTACTCGGATTAGTGCTTTACCCATACGTGTATCTGACAACCCGCGCCATGTTTATTAGCCAACCGGCCCATTTACTGGAAGCCGCACGCACGCTGGGATGCAGCGCAACCGGAACCTTCTTTCGTGTTGCATTGCCCATGGCCCGTCCGGCACTGGCCGTTGGGATCAGCCTGGCACTGCTGGAAACGCTCAACGATATCGGCGCATCGGAGTTTCTCGGGGTACAGACGTTAACCGTTACCGTGTACACCACATGGATCTCGCGTTCTGATTTATCTGCCGCGGCACAAATTGCCTGCATGATGCTGATGTTTATATTCCTTATTCTGACGCTGGAATTTTATGGTCGCAGAAAACAAGGATTCAGCAGTCGCAGCCTGCGGGAAATTCAACCTACGCGCGTGCAGGGCTGGCGTGGCTGGCTGCTCGGTGGCGTTATTTCACTGCCTGTCCTGCTGGGTTTTCTGGCTCCGGTTCTGTTTTTAATGTGGGAAAGCGCCAAACGCATAGGTGATGAGAATCCGCTTTCCTCTTCGTTACTGTCAGCATTACAAAATACGCTATCGCTGGCGGCGGGAACCACGCTGGTGGTGGTTTGCGTCAGTATGTTAGTGGCCTGGAGTGCGCGTCATAGCGCCGCCGACAACGCCATGCCAGGATTTCGTCGCGGCGTGATGCGTCTGGCTTCTTTAGGCTATGCGGTCCCCGGCACAATTCTGGCAATTGGTTTTTTGACACCCGCCATGGCGGTCGACCGCTGGCTGGCCGATTTACTGGATGTTCGTGGTCTGCCGCTGATGTCCGCCGGGATCCTGCTGGTAATTTGTTGTGCCATGCGATTCCAGGCGATTGCCATTGGCGCACTGGATTCTGGTCTGGGCCGTATCCCCCCCTCGCTGGAACAGGCGTCTCGTCTGTTGGGTGAGAATGGTGCGGGGACGTTTGCACGGGTCCATTTTCCCCTGCTGCGTCCAGCGTTAGTCAGCAGTGCCCTGCTGGTTTTTGCCGATGCCATGAAAGAACTGCCAACAACGTTGCTTTTGCGCCCGGTCAATTTCGAAACGCTGGCAACATTGTTGTATGCGGAAGCCGCCCGTGGAACCTATGAAGAAGGTGCTATCGCCGCGCTAATGATTGTTTTAGCTGGCACGCTACCGGTTATTTTGTTGGTGCGTCACCAAATGACTCGCCGTGGTTAAGAGAGCAACAATGTCAGAAATTGCATTACGACTCCAGGATGTACACGTTACTTATGGCAACAGCCAGCAATCGGTACTGAGCGGATTTTCAATGTCGGTACATAAAGGTGAAATCGCCTGTCTGCTGGGCGCTTCAGGCTGCGGGAAAACCACGGTGCTACGCGCAGTTGCCGGATTTGAACGCCTGCAAAACGGAGAGATCTATGTGTCACAGCGCCGTGTTGCCGGTCCCGGCATTCATCTGCCACCGGAAAAACGTCATGTCGGCATGGTCTTCCAGGAATATGCGTTATTCCCCCATCTGACCGCGCAGCAAAATGTGGCCTTTGGATTGCGTCGCATGCCGCGTGAGGAACAACAGGCCAGAGTGACTGAGCTGCTGAAAATGGTGGAGTTACACAGCCATGCCAACCGCTATCCGCATGAGCTTTCAGGCGGGCAACAACAGCGTATCGCCCTTGCGCGCGCGTTGGCGCCACATCCGGAAATCCTGTTGCTCGATGAACCCTTCTCCAGCCTGGATAAGCGCACACGTGAACGTCTTGGCAACGAGGTACGGGATATTTTGCGCGCCGCCGGGCAAACGGCGCTGTTGGTTACCCACAGCGAACACGAAGCTCAACTAATGGCAGACCATATTGGCGTGGTAAAAATGGGGCAGTATCAAATAAAAAAAGCGACCCATCCGACCTGAAGGTCACGAGGGTCGCCCTGAAAATTAATAATGTTTCTGTACCAGGCTGATGTTCACCGGCATACCGGAACGTCTTTCCAGTGCCTGGCTTCCGCGGCTCACATCCACGTCATTCCCACTGATAAAGGTGCGCAGAGCGGGAGTGACGGGCAAGGGAACCTTTCTGTCAGACTCGTATTCCGAACGGTTTCGTGACAGCGGCTCATGTACTTCCACCCAGCGACTACCGTCCGGCTCTTCGCTGTATTTCAC
This sequence comes from Citrobacter sp. Cf132, assembly GCF_030333885.1. Lineage (NCBI taxonomy): Bacteria > Pseudomonadati > Pseudomonadota > Gammaproteobacteria > Enterobacterales > Enterobacteriaceae > Citrobacter > Citrobacter sp. Cf132. The sequence continues at coordinate 533,918 of NZ_JAOWFA010000057.1, read as the reverse complement.
CGGTCGGTCAATTAATTGTACACGCGTCCCTACAGGCACCGTATCAAACAGGTACTTGATGTCGTCATTCCGCAAACGGATGCACCCCTGGCTTACACGCAGACCAATACCGAAATTGGCATTTGTCCCGTGAATGGCATAAAGCCTGCCGATATAAATTGCATACAGGCCCATCGGATTTTCTGGCCCGGCAGGAACAAATGCTGGCAAGCTTTCCCCGCGAGCGGCGTATTCGCGTCGGGTATTTGGCGTCGGTGTCCAGCTTGGCGCTTCCTGCTTACGCTCTACCGCCGTCACCCAGTTGCGCGGCGTTTCTCTACCCGCCTGACCAATGCCAATGGGTAAAACCTCAACCGTATTGCTGCCAGCAGGATAATAGTAAAGCCGCATCTCGGCGACGTTGATGACAATCCCCTCGCGTACGGTATCCGGTAATATCAGTTGCTGCGGCACAGCCAGCGTTGAACCCGATTTAGGCAGAAAAACATCGACGCCCGGATTGGCTTCAAGCATATTGCTCAACCCCTGCCCGTACTGAGCGGCAAATGCCTCCAGCGGCTTGGTATTACCTGGTGGAACCGTAACAGTCAAAGGGCTACCCACCAGGCGACTGCCCTCTGGCGGCAGTGGATAACTCACCGCCTGCGCGCCCTGACTCGCAAGCAGCATAATGAGTGAACAAAGCAGTTTTACACGACGCATCTTTTTCCTTTCCTTCGTCGCAGCAGATATCCGTTAATTATAGCTTTTATTATCTGTTTTAGTGGGTTACGACATATTTGCGCATAAAAAAACCTCGCCAACAGGCGAGGTTCAGGTTGAGCGGTAACTACGCTTCCTTACCATCCGGAAGCACGATGTTACTGGCGGCTAACTGCCCCATATTGTTGTACATCGCACAAGCAGCCTCAATAATTGGCATCGCCAACGCGGCCCCACTGCCTTCGCCCAAACGCATCCCCATATTCAGATACGGATCCAATTCAAGATGCGCCAACGCGGTACGGGCGCCCTTCTCAGCGGAGAAATGTGACGGGATTAGGTAGGGTTTAATTTGTGGTGCAATCTGGCAGGCCGCCAGCGCAGCGGAATAAGAAAGAAAACCATCCAGCACGACCGGCAGGCCGCAGGAGGCCGCCCCCAACATAACCCCTGCCATGCCGACAAGATCGAACCCACCAACTTTAGCCAGCACATCGACACCGTCATGGCGATCCGGCTGATTGACGGCAATTGCCCGACGCACAACGTCTACCTTATTCCCCACCCGAGAAAGAGGAAGGTTAGCGCCAATACCCACGACTTCCTTAGCATCACTGCCGGTAAGCACGCTAACAATGGCCGCCGCAGGTGTAGTATTTGCCATACCAAGCTCACCGACACCAAACAGAGTTACGCCGTCTTTGGCCAGTTCATGGGTATAGCGAATGACTTCCAGCAACAGCTCCTCGGCCTGTGAACGGCTCATTGCCGGGCCTTCGGCTATATTGCCGCAACCGCGTGCCACACGCATATTCACCACGCCGGGAATAGGTTCAGCATCAATCCCCACATCTATCACATGGACCTTCGCCCCCGCCTGAGCGGCGAGGACGCAGACGCCGGTCGTTCCACGCGTCATATTGGCAGCCTGTATAGCCGTGACAACTTTAGGTGAAACGGCAACCCCTTCATCCCACACGCCGTGATCGGCGCACATCACCAGCATCGCTTTGCCATTCACATGCGGCACACCCTTCAAGCCTGGCATCCCGGCCAATTGCACGGCGAGAGATTCGAGTCGCCCCAAACTTCCCGGCGGCTTAAGCAAGCCGTCGATATGCTGCTGCGCGCGCAGCATCGCGGCACTGTCAGGTAATGGGATCGCGCGGAGTAAAGAGGTTAAAGTCTGCATAAGGGTTCCAGTATGTGGGCTGACTCAGAGCAGAGCCAGCAAGAAAATCAACTCGCCAAGTTCAATGGCAGCGCCCAGCGTATCGCCGGTTTGCCCACCCAACGTGCGTTTTAATAACTGCCCAAGAATAAAAATCGCCACCATTGTGACAACCAGCGCTGCCACGCCGCGCATGCCGGGAAGCAGCACGGCGGCAAGGATCGCCGCCAATCCCAACGTAACGCAGGTTTGACGCCCGGTGACTTTACCAATAAAAACGTTGCCCAGCCCTTCTTCGCGGGCATAGCGATGCCGATACATCAGCAACACCGCCGTTCCTCGCCCGGCGACACATGCCGCCGCCAGCGCAGCCAGCATCGGCGTGCCACGCAAAGCCAGTTCGCTCACCACCAGCACCTTCGCCAGTAAAACGAAAATTAACGCCAGTCCACCATGGGTTCCCAGGCGACTGTCGCGCATGATTTCCAGCATCCGCTCGCGTCGGCGCGCCGAAAAAATGCCGTCACAGGTATCCGCCAGACCATCCAGATGAAATCCCCCGGTCAATAACGCCAGCGTCAGCACCGCAAAAAGGGCAGCCAACGGTATACCGCACCAGGTCTGGAGCGCCATGAAGACCAGCCCCGTCACCCCTCCCAACACGACGCCAATCAGGGGGAACATCACAATACCGCGGGAATAATGCTCGAAATCCAGTCCTTGCGACCAGCGAGCAGGAACGGGCAAGCGACTGATAAAAGAGAGCATTGCCCAGAACAACTTACTCATTTAATTTTGACTCCAATTCCTGATACCACCAGCCAGACCTCATCAGCCGCCGCCGCCAGTCGCTGGTTCACGCGTCCTGCAATATCACGAAAATGCCGCGCCAGACGGTTCTCCGGCACAATCCCCATTCCCACTTCGTTAGTGACCAACACGATCTTTGCCGGGCAGCGCTGACAGGCTGCAATCAGCGAACGGATTTCACCTTCGATAGACTGCTCCATCGCCGCGTAATCCCAGCTATCCGGATCGCTGTCACCGCCCAGAGCAAACAGCAGGTTGGTCACCATCGTAGTGATGCATTCAAGCAGAATGGCTTCCTGAGGATCGTTCGCTGCCGTGATCAGTTCATCAAGATGTTGCCAACGTTCGGCTGTACGCCAGTGCGCAGGACGTCCATCGCGATGATGCTGAATTCGCGCAGCCATCTCCTCATCAAAAATCTGCGAAGTCGCAATATACAAAACGTTTGGGGAATCAGCGATCAGCGCTTCCGCATGCCGACTCTTACCGCTTCGCGCGCCGCCAGTAACCAGAATCATCATACTGGCTCCCGGTGTTGCTGCATGATGGTATAAATTTTCTCAATATCGATGTGTTGCCGCATCGCATCCGCCAGCAGATCAAACTGCTGCGATTTATATTGCGCGTAATGGAAGGTGGAATCCAGCGGAGCTAACCCTTTACGTTCTCGCAGGCCATTGACCAACGCACGGGTGAAATCATCGCTGTCGAAAAGACCGTGAAGATAGGTGCCGAACGCCAGACCATCCGCAGTGACCGCGCCGTCAACAACGTTGCCGCCGTCTTTGTGCAACGTCATCACCGACTGACATTCATCGGTTAATGCTGTTTCACCCATATGAATTTCATAACCGCGAACGGATAACCCCGCTGTGCCCGCCAGCCAGTCAGGCAGCGATGAGGACATTTGCCCCTTAACCAGGGTCGTGGTTTTGTGCTGAGCAAAATGGGTGACGGTATTGAGCAAGCCCAGCCCCGGCAGCGTACCGAGTCCTGACTCCACTTCATCAATGATGGTATCGCCGAGCATTTGATAACCGCCGCAAATCCCCACCACCGGTACGTTATTACGATGCAATTGCACGACGCCATGCGCCATCCCGCTTTCACGCAGCCACACCAGATCGCCAAGGGTATTTTTGCTGCCGGGCAAAATCACCAGATCGGCCCCCGCCAGCTCTTCAGGCTGGCGAACATAGCGCACACGCACATCCGGCTGCGCAGCAAGCGCATTGAAATCCGTAAAGTTAGAAATGTGCGGTATTTGCACAACGGCGATGTCGATGTCGCGTTTATCAGTGCGCAAATACTTGCCCTTTTGCAGCGCAACGCCATCTTCATCTTCCAGATCAACATCCAGCCATGGCATCACGCCCAGCACCGGAACACCGGTCAGCGCTTCAATTTGCTCGATACCGGAGTGCAGCAGCGTCACATCACCGCGAAACTTATTGATGATCACCCCTTTTACGCGTGCGCGTTCGTGATCGTGCAACAGCGCCAGCGTGCCGTAAATGGAGGCGAATACCCCACCACGATCGATATCCGCCACCAAAACGACAGGGCACTGCGCCATTTCTGCCATGCCCATATTGACGATATCGCGATCGCGCAGGTTAATCTCTGCCGGGCTCCCCGCACCTTCCAGCACCAGCACATCGAACTCCTGCGCCAGGCTGTTATAAACTGACAGGATCTGTTCCCGCAGACGTGGTTTGTACTCGTGGTAACTCACCGCGTCCATATCAGTCGCTACTTTGCCCATCAGCACTACCTGCGCTTTGCGATCGCTGGTCGGTTTAAGCAGAACCGGGTTCATACGCACATCTGGCGTAATACCTGCGGCTTCAGCCTGAAAAATTTGCGCGCGGCCCATTTCTTTTCCCTCTGGCGTAATGCCAGAGTTCAGCGCCATGTTCTGCGATTTGAACGGTGCGGTATGCAGTCCATCCTGATAAAAAATACGACACAGCCCGGCGACCAATACGCTTTTACCCACATCAGATGCCGTTCCCTGCAACATTATTGCCTGCGTCATGACGCCTCCTTCAGTGCGTTCTCTCGCATACAGCTAAAAAATTCAGCCTCTGTTTTACACAGCGGGAAGCCCAACTCGGTATGCAGCTTCACCAGCCAGGGCTGAGTTAATCCCGCTTGTTCAATAAGATCCGTACGGGCGAAAACGTCGCCTGGCGTGCCGTGCGTGAGTACTTCGCCCCGGCGTAAAACGTACACCGCATCGCTGACTTCATAGATAAGATCGATATCATGGCTTGAAATTACGACATGGTTTCCTTGCGCTACGATGCGTTTGATAATCTCAATCATCTGCGTGCGGCCTGACGGGTCGAGGCCCGCAGTAGGTTCATCCAGCAGCAGATACTGCGCCTGCAACACCAACGCCCCGGCTATCGCTACGCGTTTTTTTTGCCCATGGCTTAAACACTGAATGGGCTGATGGCGAAAATGCTGGGCGTCGACCAGCGTAAGCGCATCTTCCACGCGTCGGGCGATTTCAGCCTCATCCACCCCGAGATTGCGCAGGCTAAAGGCGATATCGCTGTCGATATCGGTATAAAAGATTTGCTGATCGGGGTCCTGAAATACCGTTGCCACCTGTTGACGCAGCGCCAGCAGGCCGCGTTTGCTGTAATCCAGCGGTTTGCCCTGCCACATCACCGCGCCTTGCTGTGGGCGCAATAAGCCACTCAGGTTCATAAACAGCGTGGATTTCCCGCAACCATTAGCGCCTACCAACCCGGTGACGGCATGCGTAGAAAAATCCAGCGTTAGCCCTTTGAGGATCGGGTCATCCTGATAGCGAAACCAAAGCGCTGAGGTGGCAAGCATACTTTTCCTTACAGGTGAAAATCACCCTGATAAAGTTTGATATCCAGTGTGGTGGTCATTTGCTGGTAGCGGATCAACACGCGGGTGAACAGCAATCCCACCAGCATTGCCAGAGAGCGGTAGCCCAACGGCAAGCTACGATAACCAAAACGCAGCGTTTGTGCGCGGTGAATAGCCAGCGCCTCGTCTAAGAGAATAAAAATAAACCGCCAGGTCAGCAGGATCTGCTCAGTTAACAGGCGAGGAACGTGCGCGCGTTTGAGTAGGATAATTAATTGCGGAAACGGCAGATTCAGTACCAGCCAGAAGGTTGCCGCCAGCGCTGCAAGGCTGCGCCAGAACGTTTCATTCGCTGTCACCAGACCTGGTGCGCTGATTCCCAACCAGTAACTTCCCACAGGTATGCAGGCCAACAGCGTCTGTGGATCGCGGCTGATGCTAAACAGGATGGTCACTACGCCAACCGCCAGAAAACCAAACGGTAATGCCATCCAACGGCACCAGCGCCAGAATGAAATACGCAGCAGCCAGCAGCTCAGCGCGGCAATCAATAACAGCTCAATACCCTGCCCCAACGGGGGCAGAGTAAACGCCAGAATCATCATCACCAGCCAGAGCAGAAATTTCCGCACTGGCGAGACATGAACCCAACGGCTTTGATAGCTAAGCCTGTCAAGCCCGGTCATCACGGCGTTGCCTGCCCTTGGTATAACCCAGGATATAGAAAATCACGGCTGCGCCCAGCGATCCCTGAAGTGTAAACAGCAGACTTTCAATTTCACCGCTTGCCGGTTCATACAGCGGCTGGAACCAGGGTTCATAATGCGGGGCAATAGCCTGAATCTGACTCTCAGCCTCACCATCTGAACCGCCGTACTCTCCACCGTGGTTGATAAAGAACGGCAGGATCACCAGCGCCACTACCATGCCCAATATAATCAGCGTCTTTTTCATCGTTAATGTCCTTGTGCGGTTATTAACTGGCGTTTGGTTAGCTGATCGTAAATCAGCACGGTGAGTAACCCTTCCGCAATCGCGATTGGGATCTGCGTCAAACAGAAAATCCCCATGAACTTAATGATTGAACCGGTAGCGCCAGCAGAGGGATCCGGGAACGCGACGCCCAGCTGTACCGACGTCACGAAATAGGTGACGAGATCCGCCAGCATCGCGCACAAGAAGACGCAAACATCACGACGCAGCCCTGCACGGCAGGCCATTTTCCACACCATGTAACCCACTACCGGGCCAATTACCGCCATCGACATGCCGTTCGCGCCGAGTGTCGTCAAACCACCGTGCGCCAGCAGCAGTGCCTGGAACAGCAGAACGATCGCCCCGAGGATGGCCACTACGCCAGGTCCAAACAGGATAACCGCCAGGCCTACGCCGGTAGGGTGTGAACAACTTCCGGTAACGGAAGGAATTTTCAGCGCCGACAGCACAAAAATAAAGGCGCCGCACAGTGCCAGCAAAACTTTCTGGTGGTTATCTTCCTGCACGATTTGGCGCAGGCGCACCAGCCCGTACCACAGGCAGGGTAAAAACAGCAGCCACCATGCCAGCGCCCACATCGGCGGCAGGAAACCTTCCATAATGTGCATGGCGAACGCTTGCTCAGGAACAATCATCAGTAATAGCGCCGCAGCCAACCCGCTGAAAGACAGCTGTTTTAGCTGTTGTTCAAGCTTCATTGTGCATACTCCCACTGTTTATTGACCAGAATGGTCGAGAAATAAGGCAGCGGCTGATCGTCGCTCACCTCATCGAGATGACGCCAGCACTGTTCACCTGGCAGCGTGGCTTCAGACATCATTAATGCGCAGTCCAACAAACCCTCTTGTTGCAGCAGTGCTTTGATACGCGCAAAACGACCGTACACTTTCATCAACACCAGACTGTCATGCTGCTTTAACGCCTGCTGAATTTCAGCTTCCGGCGCGGTACAGGAGACCACTGCCAGCGATTGTTGCTCCATAGCGAGCGGGGTTTTCGAACGCGCGGCAATCGCAGCGAAAGAAGTCACGCCCGGGACGATTTCTAACCAGTCAGGCGAGCCAATGCGCTGCAGTAAAAAGACCCAGGTACTGAACAGCATGGCGTCGCCGAGCGTAATAAAGCCTACTTTTTTTCCAGCTTCGACTTCCTGAACCAGCGCGGTTGCAACCTCATCCCAGACGGCCTCTTTTTCCGCGCTGTCGGCACTCATGGGAAAATGGCAGCAGCGGACCTCGGTCTGCTCGCCGATATACTCCCGTACAATCGACAGCGCCAGGCTATCGCCGCCTTTACGCCCGGCAGGCGCATAGAGAATATCCAGCATGCCCAGCGTACGTGCAGCACGTACGGTGATCAGATCGGAAGCGCCAGGTCCGGTGCTTAATGCGTACAGTTTCCCGCTCATGCTGCTTCCTCCAGCGCCACATTAAGCGCCTGCTGTAAATGTGCCACGAACATGGCGCGAACCGCCGGATTCTCACCCAGTCCACTGAGCCATGGCGTAGCCGTTATCCCGGCCGCATTGAACAATGTTTTCCACGAATCATCTTCGTCAGAGGCCATATCATTGATGGCATGGTCACCAGCAACTAACATCAGCGGCATCAGATGCACCGCCGTCACCCCTTCCTGGGATAAACTTTCAATCAGCACATCCACTTCCGGATAGCTTTCCACCGCCCCAACCCGCGCCGGAAAGCGCTGCGCCGTCATCATATGGTCGAGACAGGCATAGGCGGCAAAGGCATGATGGCTGGCGCCGTGTCCCATAAACACCACTTTTTCATTTTCTCTAAGCGTCGGCATTTGCTGTTGCAGCGCCAGCATCAGCTGGGCGTAATCTTCATGGCTGCTCAGTAGCGGTACACCCAGCGTCAGGCGTGAAAACAGCGGACGCATACTTTGCACTTCGCGGACAATTTTTTCGTATTCGTCGCCATTGATAATGTGCAGCGACTGAATAGCCACATCCTGATACCCCTGCTCCGCCAGTTTTTGCAGCGCCTGCAGCGGTGTGTCGATTTCAATGCCGTCACGCTGCTTGAGCTTGCGGATAATCATCCCGGAGGTAAACGCCCGGAACAGGTCGCGGTCAGGGCAACTGGCTGCAAGATCGCGCTCACAGGCCACAATATTTTTCTCACAGGTGTCGTGATAGCTGGTGCCAAAGCTGACCACCAGAAGCGCCTTTTTCATCTTTAACTCCTTAAGCCGCGGCCAGCCAGCGCGTTAAACGCGCCGCAAAGGCGGCCTGACTTTCCAGTAACTCGTCTCCCGTCACCAACGGTGCCGGACGTGTAATCACGATGCAGGGGATACCGGCATCCAGACAGGGTTGAACTTTTTCCTGATAACCACCTTCAGCGCCTGAAGCCTTAGTGATCACCACATCAGCCTGACACTGGCGATAAAACGCGGCGTTGAACTCGGCGCTAAACGGCCCACACAGTGCGAAGATTTCACCGACGCCAAATCCCAGATCCGCGCATTGCTGAATGACCTCAGGTACAGGCAGAACGCGCGCCAGCAGCGTTTTTTCAGGCAACCCTTCGCGCCAGATGGACAGATCTTTACTGCCAGTCGTCAACAGCACGCGATCGCCGAAGCGTCGCGCCACCTCACAGGCTTGCGGAATACTTTGTACGGTATAAAGCTGCGGGTGAGTTAATCCGCTCAACTGCTCAGGGCGCTGGTAGCGGCTCAGCAGTACGCCCGCCGCTTCGCAGGCATTCATGATGTTGCGACTCACCACCTCGGCGTACGGATGCGAGGCATCGATCACCCAGCGCGTCTGATTTTCCTGTAGCCAGGCAATCATTTGTTCACGTTCCAGACGCCCGCAGCGCACCTGGCCTTTGATGTCTCCCGCCAGCTGCTTTCCCGTCGGGGTCGCAACGGACAGGGTGTAGGCCACGTTTGCCGCATCCAGTTGCTGGCACAGCATGCGCGCGTCGCTGGTGCCGCCCATGACCAGCACATCACCATAATTCACAGCACATAACCTCGTGGCGTGATCATCAGGCCGTCCTGAACATAGGTTGTTTTATTGCCCACGATCACAAGACTGGTCATATCAACCGGCTCAAAGTCCATTTCACCCAGCGTGGTCAGCCATTTTTCCTGCTTTTTACGTCCGGCTGACTTCACAATACCAACCGGCGTTTGTGCGCTCTTGCTGGCAGATAACAGCTCAAATGCGCGCGCCAGATGACCTTCGCGACCCCGACTGCGCGGGTTGTAGAAACAGATAACAAAATCGGCTTCACCAGCGGCAACGATGCGTTTTTCGATAACCGGCCACGGCGTTAACAGATCGCTTAAGCTGATGTGGCAGAAATCGTGCATCAACGGCGCACCCAGCAAAGAGGCGGCGGCAATGCTGGCGGTCATCCCTGGGATTAGCCTGACCTCAACGTCCAGCTTTTGCTTACTGACCAGCTCGAGCACCAGCCCGGCCATACCGTAAATCCCCGCGTCACCGCTGCTGATCAGCGCCACGTTGTGCCCCGCCTGCGCCAGTTCGATCGCCGCCTGACAGCGTTCAATCTCTTTGCACATCCCGGTTTTGATCACCTGCTTGTCGCCAGTGAACGCTTTTACCAGATGGGTGTAGGTTTTATAGCCCACGATGATTTCCGCTGCCTGCAGTGCTTCAACGGCTTCCATGGTCATCATTGCCTGCGAGCCAGGGCCAATTCCAATTACGCTTAACATCAGTGTGAAACTCCCAAAGTGATAGTGACGCCCTGTTCTCGCAGGGTCTCGCCTAACAGTTGTCCGTGGCTCAACAGCCAGGCTGCAGGACCAGAAACGCTTCCTGTACCCACCGTTTTGCGAACAAACGATGAGGCCGGAAAACGGTGCTCATGCTCACGCAGCGCGTCAGCAGTAAAGGTTTCGAAAGGAACGCGGCAGCATGAAGCCAGTTGGATAAGTCCCTGTTCATCTTTTTTCAGCGTGATGCTGCCAATCGCTTTTAGCGCCAGCGGATCGAGCTGTTGGGCTTCGAGTTGGCGGGCAAGCAGCGCAGCCAGCAGCGGGAACGGCGTATCACGCCGACAACCAATTCCGGCCACAACCCGCTGCGGCACCAGCTTCCAGTGAGGAACAGGCAGCTCAGGTAAATTGGTGCGTAAGGTGATGCACACCAACGCATCCAGTTCAGGAAGCTGGTTGAGATCGGTGACCGTAATAAATCCGCGCCGGTCGCAATGGCTGACATCCTGCGTCAGTTCGTCATCCCACCACAGCCCAACCCGCTTATTGCTGACCAACATCTGATTGACGATCTTCACCGCCGAACGGAAATCACTCATTCGGGCATTCAGTTGAAATGCCAGCGTATCCAGTGCCGCCATATCGTTCACATCCGTCGCGGTGGTGATAACCGGGTCGGCGCCCAACATGCCCGCCAGATAACGTGCCAACGCATTAGCACCGCCCGCGTGACCGGAGAGCAGGCTGATGACATGCTGGGCACGTTCATCAATGACCACCACCGCCGGATCGCAAAACTTGTCGTTGACCAGCGGGGCCAGTACGCGCACCGCAATGCCGGTCGCCCCGATAAAAATCAGCGCCGAATAATTCGTAAACGCTTCGCGAGCGGTATTCGCAAAGCCGTTTTCGAAGGGAATAAACCCCTCCTCCAGCAGCTTTTCACTGGTAAAACAGGTAACCGGCAGCATAGCTGCCAGACGTTTCGCCAGCACAACGCCGCCAGGAGTCAGGCAAAAAAGCGCAATTGACTCAGGCTTTACGGTATTCATGGCTAAAGTCCGCCGCATAGAGTTTGGAGTAGTGATACTCCGAGCCCAGGAAATTACCGACCAGAATAAGGGCCGTTTTACGGATGCCAGCATCGCGAACCTTGTCGCCAATATCCGCCAGGGTCCCGCGTACGGTCTGGCTTTCCGGCCAGGTTGCTTTATAGATCACCGCCACGGGCGTGGTCGCCGGATAGCCACCTTCAATCAGACGCTCAGCCACCCGATGAATACGCTGGACGGAAAGATATATCGCCATTGATGTTTGGTGGCTGGCAAAAGACTCCAGCTGTTCACGCTCTGGTACCGGGGTGCGGCCTTCCAGGCGCGTAATGATCAGGCTCTGTGAAACTTCGGGCACGGTATACTCAACGCCCAGCTCCGCCGCCGCGCCGAGGAACGCGCTGACGCCGGGCACCACCTGCCAGTCAATCCCGCGTTTGGTCAGCTCCTCGCCCTGCTCGCGCACGGAACCATACAACGAGACATCGCCGGTTTGCAGACGCACGACGGTCTTACCCGCTTTCACTCCGGCTTCCATCAGATCAAGGATCTGCTCCAGATGCAGTTCGGCACTGTCGTGACATTCAGCACCAGCAGGGCAATACTCCAGCAGTTCGGTGTTAATCAGCGATCCGGCGTAGATAACAACCTGCGCCTGCTGCAGCAATCGGTAACCTTTGAGGGTAATCAGCTCGCGATCGCCAGGACCTGCGCCAACAAACCACACGCTACGGGGATCAAAAATCTCAGACATGGTTTCCTTCCTTCTGACAGGCGATAACAAATACGGGGTTATTCGGTTTAAAATAGTGACCACTGCCAAGCGCGGTAAGCGAGGAAACCTGTAGCTGCAGGCAATCCACTCCCTGTACGCCAAGATGGTCCAGATGTGTTAGCGCGGTGTTGAGGTTTTCCTGGAGGATAAATGTCATCACCAAACGCCCTGCGGGATGCAATTGGCGCATCGACCAGTCAATCAGGTCGGTCAGATGACCACCGCTGCCGCCCATAAAAATGGCATCGGCTTTTTCCGCGATAGTCATGGGAGCAACGCCGGGAAAAATATCGATATTTGCGCAGGCAAAATGCTGGCGGTTTTCGTCCAGCAACCTGAGCGCCGCCGGGTTACGTTCGATGGCCGTGACACGTAATCCGGGATATTGCAACGCCGCCTCTATCGACACGCTGCCGGTTCCGGCGCCTATATCAATCAGGTGACTGGCGCGGTGTAATTCAAGTTTTGAGAGGGCAAGTGCGCGTACCGCTTCTTTGGTCATCGGCACTTTCTCTCCACGCAGAAAAAGCTCATCTTTCATCGAGGATCACCACTGCATTCATGTCATAGTCGGCGTTAACTTCACGCACAGGCAGGAAATGGATCTTTTCGTTTTCCATCGCCAGGTTTTCGCCAATCACCATCCAGCGATGCCCCTTGCCTCGGGCAATGAGCTGCTGCGCGATTTCACGCGGGCCACACAGCGCATCAGTCACCATCGCTACCTTGTTATGTCGCGCCAGCTCATCAAAACAGACGCTGCGGCCATGGCTACTGGTCAGCCACATATCGTTCATATCAATACCGGACTGCGCACACAGGTACTGCACCGCACTAATGCCGGGAATAATCCGCACATTCTCAATACCAAAATGCGCCACCATGCGCGTCCCGATGCCGTAAAACAGCGGATCGCCAGATGCCAGTACCACAACATGCTTCTCCTGGTGCGCGCTAATCCAGCTCAGGAGTTCCGGGATATTGGCGCCAAGAGCAAACTGTTCACCGGCAAAATCCGGGAATTGCTGCAAATGCCGCTTTCCACCGACCAGAACATCCGCCGCCGCGACCGCTTCACGTGCCGCAGGCGTCATCAAATGCAAACCGGCGGGGCCCATCCCTACAACGGTTAACATTGCATCTCCTCAGCAATTTCTGCGACCGGACGATTACTGCCAAGAACCTGATTATCAAAGGAAAACATGATGGCATCGCAGGTCGGCGGATTTTTGGTAAAGCGCAATGTTTGCAGAACACGCATACAAATGCGCTGAGCCAGATGGTCATAAATGTGCTGGAAACCGTATGCGTCGATATGCTCCATCGCCGCTTCGGTGGTATCGCACTCGCTGACCAGCGTCAGCAGTTCCAGCGGTGCGCCAAGTAATGCGAGGTGGGCCACCAGCGTTTCCATGCGGGCATCGGCAATATGGCTATGGGTATGGAAGATCCCCGCCGCGATTTTGACGAGCTTACCGGGATGTCCCACCAGCACAATTTGCCGGAATCCAAGACGTACGGCTTCTTCAATCATGTAGCCGACAAAGTTGCTCATGGTGACTACAACCTGGGTGTCGATACCCATCTGCTCGCGCACAAAACGCTCGCCGTGGTTTCCCGGCACCAGTACGACACGCTCCAGCCCAGCCGCCCGCTTAATTTCCAGCTCCAGCGACAGCGAACGTTTCCAGCTCTCTTCCGACATCGGCGTGACAATACCCGTGGTGCCGATAATCGAAATACCGCCCAGAATGCCAAGGCGGGAGTTGTAGGTTTTTTGCGCCCGTTCTTCTCCTTCTGGCGCGAAGATTTCAATCTGCGCCCCACGATTTGGGCCAATCGCTTCGCGGACGGCAGATTCAATGGTCTGGCGAGGTGTACGGTTAATCGCCGAGCTGCCGACCGGTAGGCCAATCCCTTTACGGGTTACCGTACCGACCCCTTCACCGCCCTGTAAGGCAATCACGCCACTATCGTCTAACGTCACGCGCGCAAAAATCAGCATCCCATGTGTGGCGTCCACATCATCACCACCGTCTTTGCGGATGGCGGCTATCGCCTGCTGCCCTTCGATATGTGGCGACTCAACATTCAGGCACAACGTCACCCCGGAAGGCGTGACGATGGAAACCTGATGGATGAGGTGTTGGCGCAATACCATCAACGCTGCCACTTTTGCCGCCGCCGTGGCGCACGATCCCGTGGTATATCCTTTACGCAGCGCTTTACCGTTGTGCCACACCGGCGTATCGAAGGCCTCGCTCATCGCGCCCCCTGCATGTGATAAAGCATGGCGTTGACGATAGCGGCAGCGACATTACTCCCCCCTTTACGGCCTAACGCGGCAATGGCGGGCAACTTGCTTTGGGTCAAGGCATCTTTCGACTCTTCTGCACCAACGAACCCGACCGGTACGCCAACCACACCGCTGACAGCGACATCATGCTCAAGCAGGCGAAACAGCGCTGTCGGCGCGTTGCCAAAGACAAACAGCTTTTCCCCCTCTTCCTTCACCGCAATGTCGACAGCAGCCATGGACCGGGTAATACCCTGCTCTTTTGCCGTACGCACAACCCTCGGGTCACTGATGTAACAGCGGCATTCACCGCCGAATTTTGCCAGCAGCGTTTTATTGATCCCGGAAAGCGCCATCGTGGTGTCGGTATAAATCACGCTCGAACGGCTAAGTGCCGCACAAAACTGCTCCAGCACATCACTGGAAAACCACAGAATGTCCAGCCAGTCGAAATCTGCCGTCGTGTGAATGACCCGCTTGATAATGGCTTCATGTAACGGACTGGCAAACTGATAGTCCGGACGGGTTTCACGGATGATCTCGCCAATAATGTCGAAACTTTTGGCTTCAATCGCCTGGGGTTGCTGGATATATTGCATTATGTTGTCCTCAGGCTACACCGGCCCACAGCCACCGCAGCGCAATAAACAGCGCCAGTGCCAGCGTCGATGCCACCCACATCAGTCGAATCGTATGGGAAATGTCGTCTACCGAAATGTCGCGTTGTGCATCACCGATCCACGGTTTCTCAACGCGCTCGCCAAAGTAGTCATTAGGACCACCCAGACGAATGCCTAATGCCCCGGCTACGGATGCCTCTGACCACGCGCAGTTTGGGCTGCTGTGGTTGTAGCGATCGCGCCAGCCAATCTGTAAAGCTCGCGAGCCGTCTTTACGGCATAAAAATGCCGCCACGCCCAGCAGCAGCCAGCTCAGTCTTGCAGGAATAAAGTTCGCGACATCGTCCAGACGCGCGCTGACCATACCGATAGCGCGGTATTTTTCATGTTTGTAGCCCACCATGGAGTCAAGGGTGTTTACCGCTTTGTAGGCCATCGCCAGGGGCGCACCGCCGAGAAGGAGAAAGAACAGCGGCGCGATAATGCCGTCGACGGTGTTTTCAGCCACGGTTTCCACCACCGCGCGATTGATCTGTTGCGGTTGCAGTTGCGAGGTATCACGACCCACTATCCACGACAGTTTTTCCCGACTCGCGGCAATGTCACCGGCCCGTAGAGGACGTTCGACATCCTGTGCGGCATTCGCCAGGCATCGCCCGGCCAGCACGGTAAAGATCATCCATACCTCTACCACCCAACCCAACCAGGGATGAACAGATTTTGCCAGTACCAGCGCGCCCCAGGACGCAGCCCAGGTCAGACCAACCACCACAATCCACATCACCGCGCCACCAATGCGCAGCGCACGGTCGCTATGACAATAACGCCGAATAATTCGCTGCACTGCAGAAATCAGATTGCCAATCCAGCGCACCGGATGCGGCCAGTTCTGCGGATCGCCGATGATAAAATCAAGCAACCAGGCAACACACCACGCAAGGATCGTCATAGCGCGCTCCTCGCGGCTGTCAGCCAGTGGTTAAGCATCTGCGGACGTTGAGCAAAATGAACGTGTAGATAGCTGGCGAAGGTGTTTCCGACCTGCCAGCCGCCAGACCAGGCTTGCAGCGTTTTACCATCGCGCACTTTGCGACAGTTCATCACCGCTGGCGTTTCAGGGGTAAAATCGGAATAGTGGAATTCATGTCCGCGCAGCACTTCCCCTTCTGCTGCTAACAATGTTTGCTGCGCGGCCTGCGCTTCGCAGTAGCCAAATCGGGTCAGACGTTTTCCCATTTTGCTGTGGCCGGGAATGATATCCGCCATCAGCCAGGTATCGCCGTTACTGTCCTCAAGCGAACTGCCGAGATACATCAGCCCCCCACACTCTGCGTAAATCGCGACGCCACGTTGATGTGCCGCTCGCAGTTGCTTCAGCATCGAGACATTGCGAGCCAGCGCCGCAGCATGTAGCTCAGGATATCCACCACCTAACCAGATCATCTGACAGTCGGGTAAGCAGGTGTCGTGCAACGGGCTAAAACGAACAATATTAAGCCCCGTACGTTCCAGCAGCGTAATGTTGTCCGGGTAGTAGAAGTTGAAGGCTTCGTCATCGGCAATTGCAAGCGTTAGCCCTGCTCCGGCATCTGCGGCAGGCAGCGCAGGCCATTCGCCAGCAGGAAGATTGGTTGACAGGCTTAATGTCAGCAGTGCGCCAATATCAAGGGTTTGCTCCAGCGTCGCGGCAAACTCCTGCCACGGTTGCTGATTGACAACCGACTCACGTGCGGTGACTAAACCCAAATGTCGTTCGGGAAGGGCAACCCCATCCATACGGGGTACGTAACCTAAGACGGGTACATCGCAGTAACGTTCGATTGCGACTTTCAGTAACTGGTAATGCGTTTCGCTGTTAACCCGATTAACAATAACGCCGGCGATGTTCAGGGTGGGATCAAAATGCTGAAAACCCATTACTGTTGCGGCGATTGAGGTGGAAACGGCTTTGCCATCAACCAGTAAGATGACCGGACAGCCTAACTGTTTAGCCATCGCGGCGGTGCTGCAGTAGTTTGGGTCGGTACCATAGCCGTCATACAACCCCATCACACCTTCAATAACGGCGATATCTGCATGTCGCATCTGCTCGTTGAATAGAGCGTTCAGCGTGGGGACGGGAAGCATAAAGCTATCAAGATTGCGGGAAGCGGTACCGCATACCGCTGTATGCCAGCCGGTATCAAGGTAATCAGGACCCACTTTGCAAGGCTGGACGCGCAAACCGCGTTTTTTCAACAAGCTCAACAAGCCCAGCGTCACCGTGGTTTTACCACAGCCGCTTCCGGTACCTGCAAGAACAAATGCGTGAAAATTGGCCGCCATACCCTGATCCTGTTCAGGGTGGTAGGGGTGTAGAGATACCCAGTCTCTCGACTGTATGCATCTGAACCACCCACTTCCCACCGAAGTTGTTGGTAGTCACTGACAGGCAGGTCTTCTGGCTTAGCGTCATCCTAACCCGTCCTTCCCAATCTTGCGATCAGTGGTCCATACGGGGTCGTCAGCATCACAGCAGCGGGGGCTGCGGGGGATTCTCACCCCCTTCCCTACCACAAATGTGGCAAACCTGTCAGTTCAAGAGCCTGGTTAATTAAGCTCTCTGTTATGAGGTAAATTCACGACCTCATGACAATAATTCAGTTTAATATCTTTCCGAATTCATTCAGCCAATTTCCTGGCCTTTTCCCACATATTCATACGTTCACTTTTTGAATGAAAGTATCAGCTAAGAATAAAGAAAGTCATTCACACAGACACTGTATCTCATCACAAAAATAAAAACTGGTGCAGTTTATCCCTCTAATACCATTATTTTGTTGCGCTATGACAATTTATTGGCAGCTGTCATTATTTTTCATTTTATAATGACGGGCATAGCGCCACATATCAAAAATCGGCAATAGCAAAATATTGCTATTTAAGCGGACTCTCCGCGTGAAATGACATTAATTTGCTGGCGAAATGCCTGCGGCGTAACCTGATACGTTTGACGGAACACTTTGCAAAAATAGCTGGTTTGCGAAAAGCCTAAATTACGCGCAATGCTGGCTATGCTCCAGTCACTGTGGCAAAGCAACTCTTTGGCACTTGCCATTCTCTGTTGGTTTACCCATGCGTTAAAACCGATACCCTGATATTTTTTGAACAATTTACTGAAATAGTACGGGCTAAGGAAAACATGAGAGGCAACATCTTCCAGACGCAGCTCGTCTGATAAATGCGCATCAATATAGCGCAGGGCTTTTTTCATTTTACTGTCATGGGGGTTGGTACTGCGGTTAGCGCGTACCGGCTCTGACTGCTGCGGGTTATCTTTGATAACAACAAAATTGAGTTGTTTCTTAAGGCAATTTTCGACGATGAGCTTGAGTAAATCCGCTGAGGCAATGACACGAGAATAGTCCATCTCAGGTACATTACGGAACTCGTTGACCAGCTCAGGATCGGCTTGCCAGCGGTCATCGACGTTCAGAATATCAACGAGGCCTACATCGTTACTTAAGCGTACTTGTCCACAAAGCACAAACCCTACCAGGTGTCCCGCGATGACCAGCGGAATTGAGAAATCGGTAAGCCCGGCATGGCAGCGATAAATGCAAGGTTGATCGGACTTAGAGGCTTCCAACCCGCCACAGCGGTCGCTCATACGACAACGCGTACTATGCTGAGGATGCTGGCGCATCAACTGGCAAAAAGGAGTGAAATTAAAAAGCTCAGAAATTTCATCACCGTGAATATTGACAACCACAACAGCCAGACTGGTGGCCTGTGCAAAATCCTGTGCGATTTTATTAATGAGTTCTGAGTTCAGGGCACTCGCAGAAATCATGATAAAACCTCTCAGTTAATTTATTGTTATAAATAAAACATATTATTCACACATTCATTTTCATCTCGCGATCCAGCGCTCTGATGAAAGTCAGCATTGAACATAACAAAAGTCTCCCATTCTTGGGAGACTTTTTAAGCCGTTCAGGAAACCGGATCACGAAAACAGTTTTTGCCTTTCAATAATAAACATCTTTCATGAAGCTAGCTCTCGTTTTCCTCCAACTTACACGAATTACACGGTAAATTTTTGCCAATAAAATAACGATAAATTGCTGCGCCCGCACAGGCGCCGATGATGGGAGCCACAATCGGCACGATGAAATAAGGGATATCGCGCCCGCCGGTCATCGCAACATCACCCCACCCGGCCATCCAGGCAAACAATTTAGGACCAAAATCACGTGCCGGGTTCATCGCAAAGCCGGTAAGTGGGCCGGTTGATGCGCCGATAACAGCAACCAGAATACCAATCAACAGTGGTGCCAGAGGGCCTTTGGGAACGCCGTTACCGTCGTCCGTTAGCGCCATAATCATCCCCATCAGAATGGAGGTAATCACCACTTCGACTAGTGCGGCCTGCCAGACACTCAGTGCGGCGGCAGGATACGTGCTAAAAATACTGGCAAGTTGCAGGCTTTCCAGACTGCCGCGTACCATTTGGTGGGCTGATTCATACTCAATGAATAAACTGCCGTACAACAAATAGGCCAGCATAGCGCCACCAAAGGCACCCGCTATCTGAGCGACAGAATAAGGCAGTACTTTACGACCAGGAAAACAGGCAAACAACCAAAGTGCGATGGTAATAGCAGGATTGAGATGGGCCCCAGAAATCCCGGCTGTCAGGTAAACTGCAAGCGAGATCCCCAAGCCCCATATGATGCAGATCTCCCACAATCCCAAACTGGCACCCGCGACTTTAAGGGCGCTCAGGCACCCAATACCAAAAAACAAAAATAGCCCGGTACCCAAAAACTCAGCAATACATTGCGCTCTTAGTGAATCGTTCATTGTGACACCTTCTAAGCAGAGTTCGTGTCTTTACCAGCGGACTCCTTGCTGGCAGGAAGGTTACTTCAAGACTTACTATAAAAATCTGTATCGGCAAATTGTTGGCAATCTGCAAGCGACATACCCTTAAAAATCGTGTTGTGATAGCAAATTTTTGCTATCACCTTTATTAAAACAGGCGACAAAACGTGGATTCACCCAATTAAAAGTACATTTTCAAAATAATAAAATATTGCGAACAGCAGAATTCCATTTTCAAACGATCATCACAATTTCATTTTTCTCGCATAGCAAATGATATTTAAACTGTCACTCAGAAAAGTGTAAATATGGAATTAACATAACCAAATAGTCATATCGATTAAGATTAAAATAACCAATAAAAACATAGTATTACAATAACACACAGCAATTTTATCTCACCGTTACCCCACTATTTTTTCACTCTTACTTTCAACTCAGCCATTCTTTTTCCTCGCTTCTTTTTATAGTCATGAAAATCGGGACAACCCAGGCGAGGTCTTTATGCAACAAGAAGCGTTAGGAATGGTAGAAACCAAAGGCTTAACTGCAGCCATAGAGGCCGCAGATGCAATGGTGAAGTCAGCCAATGTAATGCTGGTCGGCTACGAAAAAATTGGTTCGGGGCTGGTAACAGTTATTGTCCGCGGCGATGTCGGCGCAGTCAAAGCAGCAACAGATGCCGGTGCCGCCGCAGCCCGTAATGTGGGAGAAGTGAAAGCCGTACACGTTATCCCACGCCCGCATACCGATGTAGAAAAAATCTTACCGAAGGGAATTAGCTAATGAGCAGCAATGAACTGGTTGAACAGATCATGGCGCAGGTGATTGCTCGTGTGGCAACGCCAGAACAGCAGGCTATCCCAGAAAATAATCACCCAACACGAGAAACGGCTATGGCAGAGAAAAGCTGCAGTTTAACGGAGTTTGTCGGTACCGCGATTGGCGACACCGTCGGTCTGGTAATCGCCAACGTAGACAGTGCCCTACTGGACGCAATGAAACTTGAAAAACGCTATCGCTCCATTGGCATCCTTGGCGCCCGTACTGGCGCAGGCCCGCACATCATGGCCGCCGATGAAGCGGTGAAAGCCACCAATACTGAAGTCGTCAGTATTGAGTTACCACGTGATACCAAAGGCGGCGCAGGTCATGGCTCGCTGATTATTCTTGGCGGCAACGATGTTTCCGACGTGAAACGCGGCATTGAAGTCGCACTGAAAGAACTGGATCGCACCTTTGGCGACGTTTATGCCAACGAAGCCGGTCACATCGAAATGCAGTACACCGCACGCGCCAGCTACGCACTGGAAAAAGCCTTTGGCGCACCGATTGGTCGTGCCTGTGGCGTCATCGTCGGCGCACCAGCATCCGTTGGTGTCCTGATGGCTGATACTGCCCTGAAATCCGCCAACGTGGAAGTTGTGGCTTACAGCTCCCCTGCTCATGGCACCAGCTTCAGTAACGAAGCCATTCTGGTTATTTCGGGTGACTCTGGCGCTGTTCGTCAGGCTGTTATCTCCGCCCGTGAAATCGGTAAAACCGTACTCGGGACCCTCGGCTCAGAGCCGAAAAACGATCGTCCGTCCTACATCTGATATCAGTGAGGCTGATTCATGAGATCGAAAAGATTTGAAGCACTGGCGAAGCGCCCTGTGAATCAGGATGGCTTCGTTAAGGAGTGGATCGAAGAAGGCTTCATTGCGATGGAAAGCCCGAACGACCCCAAACCGTCGATTAAAATCGTCAACGGTACAGTCACTGAACTGGACGGTAAATCCGCCAGTGAATTTGACTTAATCGACCATTTCATTGCCCGCTACGGCATTAACCTGGCACGCGCTGAAGAAGTCATGGCGATGGATTCGGTCAAACTGGCCAATATGCTTTGCGATCCCAACGTGAAGCGCAAAGACATTGTGCCGCTGACCACCGCAATGACGCCGGCAAAAATCGTCGAAGTCGTATCCCATATGAACGTCGTTGAGATGATGATGGCCATGCAGAAAATGCGTGCTCGTCGTACACCATCTCAACAAGCGCACGTCACTAATGTCAAAGATAACCCCGTGCAAATTGCCGCTGATGCCGCTGAAGGCGCATGGCGCGGGTTTGACGAACAGGAAACGACCGTTGCCGTTGCGCGTTATGCGCCATTTAACGCCATTGCGCTGTTAGTCGGCTCACAGGTTGGACGCCCGGGCGTGTTAACTCAGTGTTCTCTGGAAGAAGCAACCGAACTCAAACTCGGGATGCTAGGCCACACTTGCTACGCTGAAACCATCTCCGTCTATGGTACTGAACCCGTCTTTACCGACGGCGATGACACGCCATGGTCTAAAGGCTTCCTCGCCTCGTCCTACGCATCCCGTGGTCTGAAAATGCGCTTTACCTCCGGCTCTGGTTCAGAAGTTCAGATGGGTTACGCCGAAGGCAAATCGATGCTTTATCTGGAAGCCCGCTGTATTTACATCACCAAAGCTGCTGGCGTACAGGGTCTGCAAAACGGTTCCGTAAGCTGCATCGGAGTCCCTTCCGCCGTGCCGTCAGGAATTCGTGCTGTGCTGGCTGAAAACCTGATCTGCTCCTCTCTGGATCTGGAATGCGCCTCCAGCAACGACCAAACCTTTACCCATTCGGATATGCGTCGTACTGCGCGTCTGCTGATGCAGTTCCTGCCGGGTACTGACTTCATTTCTTCTGGTTATTCCGCAGTGCCGAACTACGACAACATGTTTGCGGGTTCGAACGAGGATGCTGAAGATTTTGACGACTACAACGTTCTCCAGCGTGACCTGAAAGTAGACGGTGGTCTGCGCCCGGTTCGTGAAGAAGACGTTATCGCCATTCGTAACAAAGCGGCGCGTGCGCTGCAGGCCGTCTTTGCCGGGATGGGATTACCGCCAATCACTGATGAAGAAGTGGAAGCGGCGACCTACGCCCACGGTTCGAAAGATATGCCGGAACGTAACATCGTTGAAGATATCAAGTTTGCACAAGAGATCATCAACAAAAACCGTAACGGTCTGGAAGTGGTGAAAGCCCTTGCTCAGGGCGGATTTACCGATGTCGCTCAGGACATGCTCAACATCCAGAAAGCCAAGTTAACTGGGGATTACCTGCATACCTCCGCCATTATCGTTGGCGACGGACAGGTGCTATCCGCTGTCAATGATGTTAACGACTATGCCGGTCCGGCAACAGGTTATCGCCTGCAAGGCGAACGCTGGGAAGAGATCAAAAACATCCCTGGCGCACTTGATCCCAACGAGCTTGGCTAAGGGGTGAAAAATGGAAATTAATGAAAAACTGCTGCGCCAGATAATTGAAGATGTGTTGTCTGAAATGCAGACCAGCGACAAACCCGTCTCTTTCCGCGCATCTACAGCGGCAAGCGCACCTCAGGCTGCTGCGGCACAGGACGACAGCTTTCTGACCGAGATTGGTGAAGCCAAACAAGGCCAGCAACAGGACGAAGTGATTATTGCCGTAGGGCCGGCGTTTGGCCTGTCACAAACCGTCAATATTGTAGGGATCCCGCATAAGAATATCTTGCGCGAAGTGATTGCCGGTATTGAAGAAGAAGGCATTAAAGCGCGCGTTATCCGCTGCTTTAAATCCTCCGATGTGGCGTTTGTTGCCGTTGAGGGTAACCGTCTGAGCGGTTCCGGGATCTCTATCGGTATCCAGTCAAAAGGCACGACGGTTATCCACCAGCAGGGGTTACCGCCGCTTTCAAACCTGGAGCTGTTCCCTCAGGCACCGCTTCTGACGCTGGAAACCTATCGTCAGATCGGTAAAAACGCCGCGCGTTATGCCAAGCGTGAATCTCCGCAACCGGTCCCTACGCTGAATGACCAGATGGCTCGTCCTAAGTACCAGGCGAAATCAGCCATTCTGCACATTAAAGAGACCAAATACGTTGTGACAGGCAAAAACCCGCAGGAACTGCGCGTGACGCTTTGATAAAGGATACCTCCATGAATACCGACGCAATTGAATCGATGGTTCGGGATGTGTTGAGCCGGATGAACAGCCTGCAAGGCGAGTCCGCGACTCCGCCCGCGGCGAGTTCATCAGCACATACCGCGAAAGTCACGGATTACCCTCTCGCGAATAAACATCCTGAATGGGTAAAAACTGCGACCAACAAAACGCTGGACGACTTCACGCTTGAAAATGTTCTGAGCAACAAAGTGACCGCGCAGGACATGCGCATCACTCCTGAAACACTGCGCCTCCAGGCGGAAATCGCCAAAGATGCCGGACGTGACAGGCTGGCGATGAACTTTGAGCGCGCTGCCGAGCTAACCGCTGTTCCTGACGATCGCATTCTTGAGATCTACAACGCGCTGCGCCCGTACCGCTCAACAAAAGATGAGCTGATGGCTATCGCCGACGATCTCGAAAATCGTTATCAGGCAAAAATCTGTGCAGCTTTCGTTCGTGAAGCGGCAGCGCTGTACGTTGAGCGTAAAAAACTCAAAGGCGACGACTAACTCAGGGACAGGATCATGCGATATATAGCTGGCATTGACATAGGCAACTCATCAACGGAAGTCGCTCTGGCTACTCTGGATGAGTCTGGCGTGCTGAGCATCACCGGCAGCGCGCTGGCAGAAACCACCGGAATTAAGGGCACATTACGTAATGTGTTTGGCATTCAGGAGGCCCTTACGCTGGCGGCAAAAAACGCCGGTATCAATGTCAGCGATATTTCGCTCATCCGTATTAACGAAGCCACCCCGGTCATTGGCGACGTGGCGATGGAAACAATAACCGAAACCATCATCACTGAATCCACCATGATCGGCCATAACCCTAAAACACCGGGCGGTGTCGGGTTAGGCGTGGGCGTCACTATTACGCCGGAAGACCTTCTCAGTCGCCCGGCGGATACGCCCTATATTCTGGTGGTGTCATCG
Source organism: Citrobacter sp. Cf132 (assembly GCF_030333885.1). Classification (NCBI taxonomy): domain Bacteria; kingdom Pseudomonadati; phylum Pseudomonadota; class Gammaproteobacteria; order Enterobacterales; family Enterobacteriaceae; genus Citrobacter; species Citrobacter sp. Cf132. The sequence continues at coordinate 509,135 of NZ_JAOWFA010000057.1, read as the reverse complement.
GCATTTGATTTCGCCGATGTTGCTACGATGATTAATGCCTCCGTCCGTGCCGGATACCAGTTGACTGGTGTTATTTTGCAGCAGGACGATGGTGTGTTGGTCAGTAATCGTCTGACTCATCCCCTGCCCATAGTCGATGAAGTCCTTCATATTGACCGTATCCCGTTGGGGATGCTGGCTGCCATTGAGGTCGCCGTACCAGGAAAGGTTATTGAAACACTTTCTAACCCCTACGGTATTGCAACTGTCTTTGGCCTCAATGCCGATGAGACTAAAAACATTGTTCCGATGGCACGGGCGCTGATCGGCAACCGTTCAGCTGTGGTGGTGAAAACGCCGTCAGGTGATGTGAAAGCGCGAGCGATTCCTGCCGGAAATCTGGAGCTACAGTCTCAGGGACGTACAGTACGGGTCGACGTTGCAGCGGGCGCCGAAGCGATTATGAAAGCGATTGGTGAATGCCCGAAACTGGATAACGTTACCGGAGAAGCTGGCACCAATATTGGCGGCATGCTGGAGCATGTGCGCCAGACTATGGCTGAATTAACCAACAAACCCAGTCATGAAATTTTTATTCAGGATCTGCTGGCGGTCGATACCTCGGTTCCTGTCAGCGTGACGGGTGGACTTGCCGGTGAGTTCTCGCTGGAACAGGCTGTCGGCATAGCCTCCATGGTGAAATCAGACCGCCTGCAAATGGCGATGATTGCCCAGGAGATCACGCAAAAGCTCAACATTGACGTCCAGGTTGGCGGGGCCGAAGCCGAAGCTGCCATTCTGGGGGCCTTAACTACTCCGGGCACCACGCGACCACTGGCTATTCTGGACCTCGGCGCGGGTTCAACCGACGCTTCTATCATCAATCCTAAGGGCGAAATTATTGCCACGCACCTGGCGGGGGCAGGCGATATGGTCACGATGATCATTGCCCGTGAACTGGGTCTGGATGACCGTTATCTCGCGGAAGAGATTAAAAAGTATCCGTTGGCGAAAGTTGAGAGCTTGTTCCATCTTCGCCACGAAGACGGCAGCGTTCAGTTCTTCCCTACACCTCTCCCGCCAACGGTTTTTGCGCGCGTGTGCGTAGTGAAGCCCGATGAACTGGTGCCACTGCCGGGTGAACTGGCGCTGGAGAAAGTACGGGCCATTCGTCGAAGTGCTAAGGAACGCGTTTTCGTTACTAACGCACTCAGAGCGCTACGTCAGGTGAGTCCGACCGGGAACATTCGGGATATTCCCTTTGTGGTACTGGTTGGCGGCTCATCCCTGGATTTTGAAGTTCCGCAGCTGGTCACCGATGCTCTGGCGCATTATCGACTGGTTGCCGGGCGCGGCAATATTCGTGGTACAGAAGGTCCGCGCAATGCGGTTGCGACAGGGCTGATTCTCTCCTGGCATAAGGCATTCGCTCATGGAAAGTAATCTCACCACGCCAGCCATCGTTATCTTCACCAGTGCTGACTGCGCTGACGTCTGGAATGACGTACTGCTGGGTATTGAAGAAGAAGGGATCCCCTTTGTGATTCAGGAGAATGACTCAACTGACATTATTCACAACGCATGGTTGGCAGCCTGCCAATCGCCATTGCTGGTTGGTATTGGCTGTAGCCGTGAAAAACTGGTCGTGCACTACAAAAACTTACCCTCATCAGCACCGCTTTTTACGCTGACGTATCAACAAAATAGCCACGATCGCCGCAGCATTGGTAACAACGCTGCGCGGCTGGTTAAAGGCATTCCGTTCCGGGAATGCCACTCATAACCCACAGGAGAAAAGCAGTATGAATAACGCACTGGGACTGGTTGAAACAAAAGGGCTTGTCGGCGCTATTGAAGCCGCTGATGCCATGGTGAAATCCGCAAACGTGCAGTTGGTTGGTTACGAAAAAATCGGCTCTGGCCTGATCACCGTTATGGTTCGCGGTGATGTCGGCGCGGTGAAAGCAGCCGTAGATGCTGGAAGCGCAGCCGCAAGCGCCGTTGGCGAGGTGAAATCCTGCCACGTTATCCCGCGTCCGCACAGCGACGTTGAAGCCATTTTACCTAAATCCGCATAAGTCGTTGCAACCAAGGAGCACAGCGTGAAGCAATCACTGGGATTACTTGAAGTTAGTGGTCTGGCATTAGCCATCAGTTGCGCGGACGTCATGGCGAAAGCCGCCTCCATCACGCTGGTGGGCCTCGAAAAAACCAACGGCTCAGGCTGGACGGTGATCAAGATAATCGGGGATGTGGCCTCCGTCCAGGCGGCCATTTCCACCGGTGTCAGTTTCGCTGACCAGCGAGATGGACTGGTGGCTCACAAAGTCATTTCCAGACCCGGGGACGGGATCCTGTCGCATAGCGTTGTCCTGGAGCCTGAACCAACGCCCGAACCCATACCAGCCATACCGCATGAAGAGATATTTGTAGACCATGCGGCCCCCGAAGCACCGCAAGATGCAGAATTGATTAGCTGCAATTTGTGTCTTGATCCTGCCTGCCCTCGCCAAAAAGGTGAGCCGCGCACACTTTGTCTTCACTCCGGCAAACGAGGTGAAGCGTGATGGATAAACAGCAACTGGAAACCACTGTCGCTAAGGTTCTGGATGAAATGCGCGAGCGCCCGATTCCGCTGGGGATCTCTAATCGGCATATTCATCTGTGCGCTGAAGATTACGGTCGCTTGTTTCCCAATCACCCAATTAGTGAGAAAAAAGAGCTGCTGCAGCCAGGACAATATGCAGCAGAGCAGACTGTCACGCTGGTGGGGCCAAAAGGTCAGTTAAAAAATGTGCGTTTACTCGGCCCGCTGCGCAGTACCAGCCAGGTTGAAATTTCTCGTACCGACGCCCGCACGTTGGGAATTGCTGCTCCGCTGCGGATGTCGGGTAATATTCAGGGCACACCCGGTGTTCGTCTTGTCAGCCCATTTGCTGAACTGGAGTTAGCATCCGGGGTGATCGTTGCCCAACGGCATATCCATATGTCGCCGCTCGATGCTCTGATTCTGCGAGTTTCCCATGGTGATAAAGTCTCGGTCGCCATTAATGGCGATGAACGTCGACTGATTTTCGATAACGTCGCCGTACGCGTTTCGCCGGATATGCGCCTCGAAATGCATATCGATACAGACGAAGCCAATGCTGCAGGCGCTGATAATCCCCAGGCATTTGCCACACTGGTGACCTCACGATGAACAACGAACTGCTGCAACGCATTATCGAGGAGGTTGTTTCCCGATTAAAAAAACGCGCGGAAAGCACGCTCACTCTTAGCGTCGCGCAGTTACGGAAAATCGATTCACGGACAGTATGCTGCCAGTACTCGTCGCTCCATCTCCAGCAAGTGGACCTGCCATTTCTGGAGCAAATTGCCGAAGGCTGCCCAGTCAACATGTCGGTGGTAACGATTCACGACGCGCTGGCATGCGGAGTCCGCGTGAAGATTTCACTACAACACCGATTGTTACCCGCAATCCCCGTGAAAAAACTCGCGCGTCTGCCACTGGAATTCAGTGATGAACTGGGGCGAATCATCTTTTTGCATCCTGAGAAGCTTCTCAGCTATGCCGACGTCGCCCAATTGAGGGATGGCGTACTGGTGTTACGCCGTCGATGTGTCGTGACGGCTCTGGCTCAGGAAGCTGTCAGTCTGCGAAATGTCCAACTAATTAAGCAGGAGTGAGCTATGCATCTGGCACGGGTTACAGGCGTTGTGGTTTCCACGCAAAAATCCCCATCACTGGTGGGAAAAAAACTGTTGCTGGTACGTCGGGTAAGTGCTGACGGAGAGCTTCCTGCGTCCCCAGTGAGTGGAGATGAAGTCGCTGTTGATTCTGTCGGCGCGGGGACCGGCGAACTGGTATTACTCAGCAGCGGGTCCAGCGCCAGACACGTATTTTCCGGCCCTAATGAGGCCATTGATCTGGCTATCGTCGGCATTGTCGACACGCTTTCTCGTTAGGAGGAACTATGGCGATTTATACCCGCACAGGTGATGCCGGAACAACAGCCCTATTTACCGGACAGCGCGTGAGCAAAACGCATCCGCGCGTGGAAGCCTACGGTACGCTGGACGAACTGAATGCGGCGCTTAGCCTATGCGTTTGCGTGGCGAAAAACCCTCAGCACCGGCAGTTACTTGAAAATATCCAGCTGCAGCTTTTTTGGTTCAGCGCCGAACTGGCAAGCGAAAGCGAAGAACCGACGCCAGAGCAGCGCTACATCAGCTCAGAAGAAATTGCGGCACTGGAAGCTGCCATCGATATCGCAATGGGAAGAGTACCGCCCCTGCGCAGCTTTATTTTACCAGGCCGCAGCGAAGCCGCCAGCCGACTGCACTTTGCCCGAACTCTGGCACGTCGCGCAGAGAGACGACTGGTCGAGCTGTCCACCGAGATCTCCGTCAGACACGTGCTGATGCGTTATATCAACCGCCTGTCCGACTGCTTATATGCGCTTGCACGAGCAGAAGATCATGACGCCCATCAAAACGAAATCATTCAGAAAGTGGCTGAGCGCTATCTCGCTGCCGTTCAACCACCAGCCACAAAGGAGCCGACTATGTCTCTGTCTTTTCAGGAGCTCCACCAACTCACTCGCGCTGCGGTGACGAGAGCAGAAGAACTTCAGGTTCCGGTCGTCATTAGTATTGTTGATGCGAACGGTACCCAAACGGTGGCCTGGCGCATGCCTGACGCATTACTCGTGAGTAGCGAACTGGCACCGAAAAAAGCATGGACTGCCGTGGCGATGAAAACCGCCACGCATGAGCTGACATCAGCAGTGCAACCAGGCGCCGCGCTTTACGGTCTGGAAAGCCATATGCAGGGAAAAGTCGTCACCTTCGGTGGCGGGTACGCATTATGGCGTGAGGGTTTACTCCTCGGGGGTCTTGGCATCAGCGGAGGAAGCGTTGAACAGGATATGGACATTGCAGAAACGGCCATTGCGGCGATTAACGTGAGAACACATCAATGAATACTTCAGAACTTGAAACCCTTATTCGTAACATTTTGAGTGAGCAACTCGCCCCGGCAAAAGCAGAAGTTAAGGGTAACGGTATTTTTCCGTCCGTTGGCGAAGCGATCGATGCCGCTCATCAGGCTTTTCTGCGTTACCAGCAATGTCCATTGAAAACCCGCAGCGCCATCATAAACGCCCTACGCGAAGAACTGACGCCTCATCTTGCTTCACTGGCCGCTGAGAGCGCTGCCGAAACGGGTATGGGCAACAAAGAGGATAAGTTCCTTAAAAATAAAGCCGCGCTGGACAACACTCCGGGTATCGAAGATCTCACCACCACGGCGCTAACCGGCGATGGCGGCATGGTGTTATTCGAGTATTCACCGTTTGGCGTAATTGGTTCTGTCGCCCCCAGTACTAATCCGACAGAGACCATTATTAACAACAGCATCAGCATGCTGGCGGCAGGGAATAGCGTTTACTTCAGTCCGCATCCGGGTGCTAAAAAGATTTCACTCAAGCTGATTGCCATGATTGAAGATATTGCTTTCCGTTGCTGCGGAATTCGTAATCTTGTCGTCACGGTCACAGAACCCACTTTTGAGGCTACCCAGCAGATGATGGCGCACCCTAAAATCGCAGTTCTGGCGATTACCGGTGGCCCAGGCATTGTTGCTATGGGCATGAAAAGCGGGAAAAAAGTCATCGGCGCAGGCGCAGGAAATCCCCCCTGCATTGTTGATGAAACGGCCGACCTGGTTAAGGCGGCGGAAGATATCATCAATGGCGCATCCTTTGATTACAACCTCCCCTGCATTGCTGAGAAGAGCCTGATTGTTGTTGATGCCGTTGCCGAACGACTGGTTCAACAGATGCAGTCTTTTGGTGCGATGCTTCTCAATAGAGAAGAGGTAGACAAACTGCGAGCCGTCTGTCTACCAGAAGGCATAGCCAATAAAAAACTGGTAGGTAAAAGCCCGGCAACCTTACTGGAAGCAGCAGGAATACCGGTTCCGGCAAAAGCACCTCGATTACTGATAGGCATCGTCCATGCGGACGACCCGTGGGTTACCAGCGAGCAACTGATGCCAATGCTCCCCGTCGTAACGGTGAGCGATTTTGATAGTGCATTAACGTTGGCCCTGAAGGTTGAAGAGGGATTGCATCACACGGCCATTATGCATTCGCAAAATGTGTCACGTTTGAACCTTGCCGCGCGCACGCTTCAGACCTCCATCTTTGTGAAAAATGGCCCCTCTTACGCCGGGATCGGCGTTGGTGGTGAAGGCTTTACAACCTTCACTATTGCGACGCCAACCGGTGAAGGAACAACATCTGCGCGCACTTTCGCACGCTCTCGTCGTTGCGTGCTGACAAACGGTTTTTCTATTCGTTAATGGGGCCGTTATGAATAGCTTTTCACTGCAAACTCGATTGTACAGCGGCCAGGGAAGTCTGGATGTGCTCAAGCGCTTCACGAATAAGCATATCTGGATTATTTGCGATGGTTTTCTCGCGCGTTCTCCCCTGATTGAAAAGCTGCGCAACGCTCTGCCAGCGGATAACCGCATCAGCATTTTCAGCGATATCACCCCCGATCCCACCATCAGCACTGTAGTTCAAGGGATTGCACAAATGCAGTCCCTGCGGCCGGACATCGTGATGGGTTTTGGTGGCGGCTCAGCACTGGACGCCGCAAAAGCCATCGTCTGGTTCAGCCGCCAGTTCGGTATTGAAATTGAAACCTGTGTCGCAATTCCCACTACCAGCGGTACGGGCTCCGAGGTAACCAGCGCCTGCGTGATTAGCGATCCGGATAAAGGCATTAAATATCCATTGTTTAATAATGCGCTTTATCCAGACATGGCCATCCTTGATCCAACGCTGGTCGTCAGCGTACCGCCAGCCATAACCGCGAATACCGGCATGGACGTGTTAACGCATGCGCTGGAGGCATACGTGTCCACGAAGGCCAGCGACTTCACCGATGCACTGGCTGAAAAAGCGGCTCAAATCGTCTTCCAGTACCTGCCTGTCGCCGTCAGCAAAGGCGAATGCCTGGCAACAAGAGGGAAAATGCACAATGCGTCAACGCTCGCGGGAATGGCATTTAGTCAGGCTGGACTGGGGATCAATCATGCGATTGCCCATCAGTTGGGCGGTCAGTTTCATCTGCCACACGGACTTGCCAATGCGCTGCTGCTGACCCATGTCATTTATTTTAATGCTCGCGATCCGCGGGCTGCGAAGCGCTATGCCCGTTTCGCTAAAGCCTGCCATTTATGCCCGGATAACGCGAACGATACAGCGGCATTGAATGCGCTCATTCATCATATCGAGCTACTCAAAAAACAGTGTGCGTTGCCTTCTTTAGTTGACGCGCTTAAAGACGGAAAGCAAGCCTGGTCGCAACGTATCCCGTCGATGGTTCAGGCCGCGCTGGCTGATGTCACGCTGCAAACCAATCCTCGTGTTGCCGACGCCAGTGCCATGCAGGAACTGCTTGAGGAATTATTATGAAGACAGCCATGAAGGCAGAGTCCACGCTCTATGATGCGCAGACAATTCGCGAACGCGTTCGCGCAGCGGGTGTTGTCGGAGCCGGAGGCGCAGGCTTTCCTGCTCACGTAAAATTACAGGCGCAGGTCGATACTTTTCTGGTCAATGCGGCTGAATGTGAGCCAATGCTGAAAGTTGACCAGCAGTTGATGGCCGTCCAGGCTGAGCGACTTATCCACGGCGTTCAATATGCCATGACGGCTACCGGAGCCAGTTCCGGAATTATTGCGCTCAAAGAGAAATACCAACAGGCTATCAATGCATTAACGCCCCTTCTGCCTGCCGGGATCCGCTTACATATTTTGCCCGATGTCTACCCGGCAGGTGACGAGGTTCTGACCATCTGGATGGCAACAGGCCGGAGAGTTCCGCCTACCGCGCTGCCTGTCAGCGTCGGCGTAGTGGTCAATAACGTCCAGACCGTGCTCAACATCGCGAGAGCAGTTGAGCAGCAGTACCCGGTTACGCGTCGTACCTTGACCGTTAACGGCGCAGTCGCCAGTCCCATCACACTCACAGTCCCTATCGGAATGTCTTTACGTGACGTTCTGGCGCTGGCCGGGGGTGCAACCGTTGACGATCCCGGCTTTATTAACGGTGGTCCGATGATGGGCGGCCTGATTACTTCACTGGATACCCCAGTCAGCAAGACCACCGGGGGCCTGCTGGTTTTGCCTAAATCTCATGCGTTGATTCAGCGGCGGATGCAGGATGAACGCACTGTGCTTTCTGTTGCAAAAACCGTTTGCGAGCAGTGCCGTTTGTGTACGGATTTGTGCCCAAGGCATTTGATCGGTCATGAATTATCCCCGCATCTGCTGGTTCGTGCGGTTAATTATCAGCAGGCAGCCACGCCGCAATTGCTGCTCACGGCCCTGACCTGCTCAGAATGCAATGTGTGTGAAAGCGTTGCCTGTCCAGTTGGGATTTCGCCGATGCGAATCAACCGCATGCTTAAACGCGAGCTGCGGGCGCTCAACCATCGTTATGAAGGGCCGCTAAATCCTGAGGATGAAATGGCGAAGTACCGGCTGATCCCGGTTAAGCGCCTTATTACCAAACTGGGCCTTAGCGACTGGTATCACGATGCGCCACTGGCTGAGACTGACTACTCCACAGACAAAACGACGCTGTTGTTACGCCAGCATATAGGTGCCAGCGCTATCCCATGTGTAGAACAAGGCGAACGCGTTGTTCGCGGTCAATGCGTTGCCGATGTGCCGTCCGGTGCATTAGGCGCGCCTGTTCACGCCAGTATTGACGGTATTGTCAGCGAAATCACTGAGCAATCCATCACGGTAATAAGAGGTTAATCATGTCTCAGGCTATAGGGATTCTAGAACTCACCAGCATTGCCAAAGGAATGGAAGCTGGCGATGCCATGTTAAAAAGCGCGAATGTGAATTTACTGGTCAGCAAGACCATCTGCCCGGGAAAATTTCTACTCATGCTCGGTGGTGACGTAGGTGCCGTACAACAGGCGATTGCCACTGGAACATCTCTTGCTGGCGATATGCTCGTTGATAGTCTGGTACTCCCCAACATTCATGCCAGCGTACTACCCGCAATCAGCGGACTAAACAGCGTAGATAAGCGTCAGGCAGTTGGTATTGTCGAAACATGGAGCGTTGCTGCCTGCATCTGCGCCGCCGACCGGGCGGTTAAAGCCTCCAACGTCACGCTGGTACGCGTCCATATGGCATTTGGTATTGGCGGCAAGTGTTACATGGTCGTAGCTGGCGATGTATCCGATGTGAATAACGCGGTGACGGTTGCCAGTGAAAGTGCGGGTGAAAAAGGCCTGCTGGTTTACCGCTCGGTCATCCCCCGTCCACACGAAAGCATGTGGCGACAAATGGTGGAAGGATAATGGAAAGACAACCCACCACGGATCGTATGATTCAGGAATATGTTCCTGGCAAACAGGTCACGTTGGCGCACCTTATCGCCAATCCCGGTAAGGATTTGTTCAAGAAACTGGGATTACCTGATTCGGTTTCTGCGATCGGTATTCTGACCATTACCCCTAGCGAAGCCTCAATCATCGCCTGTGATATCGCCACGAAATCAGGGGCGGTAGAGATTGGTTTTCTCGACCGGTTTACCGGCGCGGTGGTACTGACGGGCGATGTTTCAGCCGTTGAGTACGCGCTGAAACAGGTAACCCGAACGCTGGGCGAAATGATGCGTTTTACCGCGTGTCCCATCACCCGGACGTAATCTCATGAAACGTATCATGCTAATTGGTCCCAGCCAGTGCGGTAAAACGTCGCTCACGCAGTGCATGCGCGGAGAGGTGCTCCACTATCAGAAGACCCAGGCCATAGTCTGGTCTCCTACGACAATAGACACACCGGGTGAATATCTTGAGAACCGCTGCCTGTACAGTGCGCTGCTGGCCAGCGCCTGTGAAGCGGACATTATTGCGCTGGTACTCAATGCAGACGCGCCGTGGTCACCATTTTCTCCCGGTTTTACCGGACCAATGAACCGACCCGTTATTGGCCTCGTTACCAAAGCCGATTTAGCCAACCCGCAGCGTATTTCTCTTGTGGAGAGTTGGTTAGTTCAGGCTGGTGCGCAAAAAGTATTTGTCACCAGCGCGCTGGAGAATACCGGAGTCGATGAGATGTTCATTTTTCTGAATGCAAAGGAACCTTCATGTCTCACAAAATAATGGCCATTAATGCAGGTAGTTCCTCGCTTAAGTTTCAACTACTGGCGATGCCGCAGGGTGAAATGATCTGCCAGGGGTTGATAGAACGTATCGGTTTGTCTGATGCACAGGTCACCCTAAAAACACCAGCGCAGAAATGGCAGGAGACTTTGCCTGTAGCAGAGCACCGTGAAGCCGTAACGTTGCTTCTGGAAAAACTGCTCAACCACCACATTATCAGCAGTCTGGAAGAGATCGACGGCGTGGGCCACCGCGTCGCACACGGCGGGGAATCCTTTAAAGACTCCGCGCTGGTAACTGATGAAACGCTGGCAGAAATCGAGCGACTCGCGGAACTGGCTCCTCTGCATAACCCAGTAAATGCGTTGGGGATCGCGGTATTCCGCCAGCTATTGCCCAAAACGCCAGCCGTTGCGGTGTTCGACACCGCGTTTCATCAAACGCTTGATGAGCCTTCTTTCATCTATCCCCTGCCCTGGCGTTACTATGTCGAGTTGGGTATTCGTCGTTACGGTTTTCATGGTACCAGCCACAAATACGTTAGCTCACAGCTTGCTGAAAAACTGGGTGTGCCACTCAGCGCCCTGCGCGTTGTTTGTTGTCATCTGGGCAACGGCAGCAGCATCTGCGCCATCAAAGGCGGACAATCGGTGAATACGTCAATGGGCTTTACACCACAATCTGGCGTGATGATGGGCACGCGAAGTGGCGATATTGATCCATCCATTTTGCCCTGGATAGCCCTGCGAGAAGGCAAAACACCGCAGCAGCTCAACCAATTGCTCAACAATGAGTCCGGATTGCTCGGTGTTTCTGGCATCTCACCTGACTACCGCGACGTTGAACATGCCGCAGATACGGGCAATCACCAGGCTGCGCTGGCGTTGACGCTTTTTGCTGAGCGCATTCGTGCCACCATTGGTAGCTATATTATGCAGATGGGCGGTCTGGATGCCCTGGTTTTTACCGGTGGTATTGGCGAAAACTCCGCACGGGCGCGCGCTGCGATTTGTCGTAACCTGAATTTCCTGGGTCTGGCCGTTGATGAGGAAAAAAATCAGCGTAATGCCACCTTCATTCAAACGGAAAATGCGATGGTCAAAGTAGCAGTGATTAATACCAATGAAGAGCTAATGATTGCGCAAGACGTTATGCGTTTAGCGATATCTGAAACTGTGACATTGGGCATTCCTGCATAATACTGCAGCACCTCAAATTGCGGCAAATCATGGTAATAGCGCGATCGCCATGACACTATGCGCCGAGGATTGCTGATCACATAGGTGAAGACGTGGCTGTTGCGCAATGTCCCGCATCGTGCGGAGAACTTATCCAGGGCTGGATTCTGGGCAGTGAGAAATTGGTCTCCTGCCCGGTTGAATGGTATAGCACCGTTGAGGTCACTTCAGGTTCACCGCTGACAGATGAACGTCCACTTTCGCGAGCAATGGTTGAGAGGTTATTGCTGCACTGGCAATACCCGGCACACATGAGTCAGGATATCCGAATAGATGTCCAGTCAACCATTCCTGTCGCTAAAGGGATGGCCAGCAGCACAGCGGATATCGCCGCCACGGCAATCGCCACGGCACAGTATCTGGGGCATCAGCTAGACGAATCCACTCTGGCGCAGCTTTGCGTTTCGCTGGAACCTACCGACAGCACCGTTTTCCGCCAGCTTACGCTGTTCGATCATAACGACGCCTCCACGCAAATTGCCTGTGAATCCCAGCCTCAACTCGATCTGCTGGTTCTCGAAAGTCCGGAAATCTTGCTTACTGCTGATTATCACCGTACTCCACGTCAGTCAGGGCTACTGGCGGGCGCCCCAGCACTGAAACGCGCATGGGAAAAGGTACAGGAAGCCTGTATCAGTCAAAACCCTTATCGGATGGGCGAGGCCGCCACGCTGAGCGCGATCGCCAGCCAGTTGCTGTTACCTAAACCAGATTTTGATTCACTATTAGCACTGGTAGAAGAATGTGATTTATACGGTGTCAACGTCGCGCACAGCGGCAGCGTCGTCGGTCTGATGCTCGACAGAAAGCGTCATGATGTGGACTACATTAAATGGATGCTGACGCAGAAAAAATTAACATTGCACTGGCCGGAACAACATTTGTTGCGGATGGTAACTGGCGGGGTCGAACTGCAATAAGGGCCGCCGCTAAGCAGCGACCCAAACGAGCATAAAATCGTTACTCAGCTTTCGCATCGGCGTTTTTCACTTCGCCCATCGCTTTCAGCTTTTTAGAGATGTCGCGGCGCTCTTTAGAGATCTCAGCGTTTTTGATGATGTAATCATCAACACGATCTTCATAATCGCTTTTCATACTGGCGATAATGCCCTGAATCGCTTCCACGCTCATTCCAGGCTTGATGTAGTCGCTCAGGTTGTCCAACAGCAGAACGCGTTTCTGGTTGTCACGGATCTTTTTCTCAACGTCCTGAATTTCACGTTGCAGTTTGTTTTTACGACGGAACAGACGAACAAATTCCAGCACGTCCTGGAAAGAAGGCTTGGTAGTTTCCATTTTTACACCCCTGATAATGTGAGATTCGGATTCGTTAAAACAACGGCTAAAGTGGGTCAACATTACTTTCATGCCCGCCATACTTCAAGTTGCATCTGCATCGACAATGCATGGTTGAAACCTGAATTATCGAGGGTAAAGCCATTGCAGTTACCAATGGTTTTAGCCTTTTTCAGTATCATACCTCTAATCTTTGCTGAATCGAAGCAGCAGTAGAACCTATCGCCTCATCTGCTCTTTATTTGCGCAGCGCGCGACAGATTAAATGTGAGAGCAACTCCAGCTGTCGCGCCATTTCCATGTTCAACCAAACGTAGCCGTGAATGGGCGTTTCTGCGACATAATCGCCTTTATGCTCAGCAATGAGCTGACGTAACTCCGCCACGGTGTCATTGAGCTTTTCCGTATTGGCAAGCACCGGCTGCGGATTCCCTTCGTACAAGGCGTGGGTTATGGTCAGTAGCGCCTGCTGCGTCCTGAGCTGAGTTTCACGTAAAGTTTGCGCATTCAGCATGACAAAGTGGCTGGTGCGGCTGGCCCAAAGTGCATTAATTTGCAGCTCAAGCATGCAGACCAGATTGCGGTTAACCGTTTGAATAGCCTCAAAAATGGATTTTTGAATACGGGTTTCTTTACTGGCGGGAACGATGAGCCCGCGCATTTTGACAACGTCGCTTAAGAGCTGCTGTAAATGCTTCTCAAGCCGCGGTTGCTCAAGCAAATTAGGGGATAGCGCGGCCTGATACACCCGATTATATCCCGTCACACAATGTGCCAATTGGATACGCCAGTGTATAAATGCCCGCTGCGGCCAGATGCCGGTAAACAGCATCGCCAGTAACGAACCCAAAATAACATCGCCACCGCGCCATAACGCGGTATTCATATCTCCGGCAGGCGCCCCCACGACCACGGCAAGCGTAATGCCAATCAGCAGCGCCTGATACGGCCTTTTACCCAACGCCAACCAGCCACAGAGAAACATCGCCACCGCGCACCAGATCAGCATTAGCGGAAGCGAAAAGAGTTCCAGACGCAGGGCAATCAATCCAAGCACCGAGCCCAGGATCGTTCCGCCTATACGCTCAAACGCTCTGGGAACAACGTTACCCCAAAAAGAAATTGGCCCCATAATCACCACCAGCGTGATCAGAGGCCATGTACCTTCGGGAATGTTTAACAGGCGTACCAACAGAAAAGTAAGAAGAAACGCCAGCGCAATGCGAATGCCATGCACCACACGATAATGACGATACAAACGAATTTCAAAAGGACTCAGCGACTTATCTGCACGCACTCATGCACTCCGTCAGGGAATAGCAAAGAAGCGAATTGTACCTGTTTTTACGGTGAAAACATCATCCTGATAACCAGGACATTCATCCTGATTTACACCAAAAACAGTTACTTCAACTGTACCGGCACGTACATTTCAATGTCCCAGTAACCGTCCTCCATGCCGTTGTTCATATAAACTTCAAAACAGGGTTTAGCCGCTATCGCATACGTCGAATCCTGCATCAGGCGCTCAAAAAACTGATACCACGGCGTCGCGAAGTCATGATTTTCAACGCGCGCAACGGCTATAGCATAGTCGCCACCTGCCAGCTCGGTCTGGATCACGCCTTCGCTGTTTTCCGGGATCTCAAAACCTTCAGGCACAGACACCACGGTATCACAACGAAGTTTTTCCGCCGGAACAACGTCAGGATTGTCGTAATAAACGGCTATCCATTCCAGCGGTACGATCTGCTTACCGTCGACCCACATCATTAACTGTTCGAAACCTTGCTTTACCGTTTGTTCCCACGGTCCAACCATATGGAAACCGGCAATTATGCGTTTCTCGACCTGCTTTATCTCGTACTCCATATAACCTCCGTTATTACACTGTATTTATATACAGTGTAATTTTTAGGTATGACGGCCACAAGGAATCAGTGATTATTATGTGAGCAGATTCGCACTCTTGCCAGTCAGGCACATCAGGAAAAACTACGCCTTATGGTGGAAGTAATCGCTCAAACGCGAGAAGACGCCGCCTTCGTTGACAGACTCCAGCGTAACCAGAGGCCAGTGCGCCACCAGTTTATCCCGATCGTAGAGTTCAATTTCCCCCACACGTTGATGGGCAGCAATGGGGGCAACCAGTTCTTTCTTATCAAGAACATATTTTGCCTTGATATTCGCGACTTCGGCTTTAGGCAGGGCCATCCAGAAATCCTGCTCTGTGCCAAGGCTAATTTTTTCTTTATCGCCATACCAGATCCGTTCAATACCGACCTGCTTACCGCTACGTAAAACCTGCACGGTATCGAAGTTCTGTTGTCCCCATTGCAGCAGTTTTCTCGCCTGGTCTTCACGTCCTTTCGCACTCTCCGCCCCCATCACAACCGTAATCAGGCGGCGCTGCCCATCAACAGCAGAAGCAATCAGGTTGAATCCAGCGCTGGAGGTATGCCCAGTCTTCAGACCGTCGACGTTCATGGTTTTATCCCACAACAAACCGTTACGGTTTTGCTGCGTGATTCCGTTCCAGGTAAGGCTTTTTTCACTGTACATATGGTAGAAATCCGGCTCTCCATGGATGATAGCTCGCGACAGCACGGCCAGATCGTAAGCTGAGCTATGCTGACCTGGCGCATCCAGACCATGTACCGTTTCAAAATGCGTGTCCCGCAGGTTCAGCTTTTGCACATAGTTGTTCATCATCGCGACAAACTGCGGCTGCCCTCCGGCGATGTAATCCGCCAGCGCCACACAGGCATCATTACCGGAATCAACAATTAACCCGCGACTCAGGTCGCGCACAGAAACGCGATCCCCTTCTTTCAGGAACATTAAGGATGAACCGACGAATACCGGATTATCTTTCGCCCAGGCGTCGCGCCCAACGGTGACAATATCTGTCGGACTAATACGCTTGCTGTCGATTGCGCGATCGACAACATAACCAGTCATCAGCTTGGTCAGGCTGGCAGGGTTGCGCTGCTGGTGTTCATTTCCGGCTGTCAGGATTTGGCCCGTGGTGTAATCCATTAATACCCACGCTCCGGCATTAATCGCAGGTGGCTGTGGGGAAAAGCTTACGACCTCGGTCGCGTACGCGGGCGAAAAACTCATCGCAAAGAGTGAAGCGGCAATAAACAAACGGCGTTTCAACAGCATGTCCTCAGGAAATGGAGAAATAGCCGTTCTTTTTACGGAAGTTCTGGCGAACAAACATGGATAAATTGCAAGAAAATGTGACACAAGGCACATTTTCTTGCTGTAAGGAAAGGTTTTCAGATATCAACCGCGGCGGACATTACCCTTTGCGCGGTGCTGTCTCTGCGTGATGGCTGCGATGACGATGATAGCCATCTATCATGCTGCGGAAAATTTGCCCCGGTGTGTCACCCAGCGTGCACAGGTAAATATGTGCACAGATGAACAGTAAGCCGACAATCGCCAACACCATATGCAGCACCAGCATCACAGGCCCTGCCCCTATCACCTGCGGGTAGAGACATAACAACCCGGTAATGATCAACAGCGGAACCAGCGCATACATGATGGCCAGATAAGCCAACTGTTGTAGTGGGTTAAATTTACTCTCTGCCGTTGCGGCAAACGGGTGCGGCTCACCTTTCATGATGCCATACAGATAAAAGCGCGTTTGCAACAAGCAGCGTGATATCAACCCGTTAAACTTCACCCGATAATGACAACCGTTGCCGCTGGTTGCGTTGATTAGCACAAAACCAACCCAGAAGGCCAACAGGGCGAAGCCGCACCAGGTATGTACCTGCACCATCAATGCCACCGGTCCGACAGAGAAGTGCCCAAACAGGCCACTCAGCAGAAGCAGGATAAAAAGCAGCGCATTACCCCAGTGCCAGCGGCGAACTGCCAGCGAATAGAGGTAATCCCGATGTTCTTCTCCAGTTGCTGTTTTGGGTGACAACATCCGACGTAACAGCGCGTGTATAACCAGGCCCGCAATCATCAGCACAATAACAACGCCTGCATAAATGAGCCACAGCGGCCAGTAGTCCGGCGCATAGTTAAGCTCTGCTCCCCAGATAGAATTCATGCTTTACCCTCCTGATGGATCTCTTTACGCCGATAAACACTCACCGGGCCGCTACGCGTATCCTGCTGGCGATAAACCTCTTTTTGATTTATCCAGTGCTGAATTTCCGGGTCGTCACGACGACCAAATTTCAGCGCATCCGTCGGGCAAACGGAAACGCAGGCGGGCGATTGTCCAGTCTCCAGTCGGGTATCTGCACAGAAGTTACATTTGTCGGCAATTCCCGTTTGCGGATTGAGATAACGGACGTGGAACGGACAAGCGGCAACGCAATAGTCACAGCCAATACAGCGAGACTTATCCATTTGCACAATGCCATTTTCGTCGCGAAATGACGCACCGGTCGGACAAACGCTGACACACGGCGCATCTTCACAATGCTGACAGGAAACGCGAACAAACTGGAAGTGGGATAGCACCTCGGGTTCATGTTCAGGTGAACGGATCTGCACCTGTAGACGGCTAAATCCCTCTGGCACGTCATTCAAAACTTTGCAGGCAACCGTACATGCCTGGCAGCCAATACAGCGTTTCTCGTCATGCAGCATGACATAAGGGTTTGTAGATTGATTCATGATGTTCTCCTTTCTCATGCCCGACGAAGCGTAACGCCAGCGGTGTGCACCACTGTACCGGAAACCGGACTGGTGACATGCGGAAGCAAATTACCGCAATGGATACCGTGCGTTGTCGCTGCGGTTTTGGCTCCCGCCTTGGCGCCAAACCCCATATAAACAAACAGCGTATCGGGCCGAATTCCGGCGGTGACCAGCGCTTTGCCTTTTTCCTTGCCGGTCGCATTTTCCAGCCAGATGTCATCGCCGCTTTTGATGCCTTTTTCACGGGCCGTTTGCGGGTGGATCCACACCGCGTTGTCCCACATCAACTCGCTAAGCAGTGGCACGTATTGCGTCGCACCGTTGGTATGAACCGCCACTTTTCCCTGGATAAAATAGAGCTCACTATCGCCTTTGAGCGCAAAATTGCGCGCGCGCGGAATACCGTAGCCAGGCAGGAGCGTCTCCAGCTCTTCAGAATAAAGCTCTATTTTTCCTGAAGGGGATTTAAAGCGCAGTTGCTCGCCATAGGTACCGTCGCTGTCAACCGCCACCGCGCCCGGATAGCGTTCCACAAACTGACGCACCGCTTCAGGTTCACGCAGCAGTAACGGAACACCCCACTCCCGATACCCTTTCTCACGCAGTTCAGCAGACAGCGCATGATCGCCATTAAGCTGGTATAACTGACGCGTTTGCATATCCTGCCATGGGTAGAATTGCCCAAGGCCTAACTGCACGGCCAGCTCTTTCCAGATTTGCCAGCTTGGACGCGCATCACCAATAGGTTCTACTACCTGCTGGCGCAGGGCATAGGCTGGATTCAGACCCGACATGTCTGAAACTTCTTCATCGCGCTCAAGGTAAGTACATTCAGGCAAAAGGTAGTCGGCATACGCCGCGCTTTCGCTAAGATAGACATCACAACTGACCACAAGATCGAGCTGTTCAACGGTTTTGACCAGATCCGGTCGACATGTAACGGTTTGGAAAGGGTTGTGTCGGGACATAATCCATCCCTTCACCGGATAAGGCGTCTGGTTTAACACAGCATCAATGATGCTTTGCACCACACCACCGCCCGCCGCGATGTACTTAAACTGCGGGGCTACCAAATCGATACGCTGCGCCGTTGGCTTGGGTAATTTGACATCGGGTTTTGCCAGCACCGGAGCGACCTTCTCGCCAGCCAGCTTATTATAAGTTGCCGCCGCTTTTTTCTGGTACAAACCGCCTTCACGCTCAATATTGCCAAGCAGCACATTGAGGGTAAAAATCATGCGCCGCATATCAATTTCTTCTTGCGATGCCCTGAAAGCGAACCGGATTTAGAAGAAAACACGACGCCCTGAGGACCATGCTGCGTTTTGATTGCCGTCATTTTTTCGGCAATTTCTTTATACGCTTGTTCCCAGCTAATAACCTGCCATTCTCCGCTCCCGCGAGGTCCTGTGCGTTTCATGGGTTTAACAATGCGATGAGGGTCGTTGACCAGGCTAACGCCGCTGCCGCCACGAGCGCAGACACGCGTGCCTTGTTGAGGCGCATTAGGGTTCCCTTGAATAAAAACCGTTTTGTTATTAATTACCTGCGCCTGTATCGGGCAACGATAAGAACACATTTCACACAAACTTGGCGTCAGGGATGTCTTCCCTTTGATACTCTCAGGAGAATTTCGTGCCAGTGCCCCAGGCGGGAAACTGCCTATCGCACAGGCTGAACAGCCTATACCCACTCCTCGCAAAAAATTACGCCGACTAATGCTCATATAACCTCCTGTTATTAGATATATCCAATAATTATATGGCGTTTAGAATATTTATTTTTTACATCAATCACATTTCATTACAATGCATGACAGCGAATTGGCACAAATAAAAACTCTTTGTTTATAAAAGACTTTTAAAGTTTCCAGAACACAATAAAAGAAGAAGAAAATAACAATAATGGTTATCAATTAGATTATTTACAAATCCGCAACTCCAAGATATTTTATTTCCGTAATTTATTTTAACAGTGCAAAATTTATTTATTAATTCTATAAAAGTCCTGTTTATCTCAACTTTATTGCGTACACAATCCAGCTTCGATAATACCATAGCTGATTATCTCACTATTTTTTGGTATTCTTGGACGAGCGCTAAATTGATCCCGGACATAACTGAACAATGAATGACGGCAAGCAGCAACCTGGTTTTCTCTTCCACGATTACGAGACCTTTGGTACCCATCCGGCGCTGGACAGACCCGCGCAATTTGCGGCTATCCGCACAGATAATGATTTCAACATCATCGGTGAACCAGAAGTCTTTTATTGCAAACCCGCGGACGATTATCTGCCGCAGCCTGAGGCGGTGTTGATTACGGGTATCACACCGCAGGAAGCACGTGAAAAGGGAGAGAATGAAGCCGCTTTTGCTGCGCGCATCCACGCCCTGTTCACCGTGCCGAAAACCTGTATCCTGGGCTATAACAACGTGCGCTTCGATGATGAGGTGACGCGCAACATCCTGTATCGCAATTTCTACGATCCCTATGCCTGGAGTTGGCAGAACGATAATTCGCGCTGGGATCTGCTGGATGTGATGCGCGCCTGCTATGCCCTGCGCCCTGAAGGCATTAACTGGCCGGAAAACGACGACGGCTTACCCAGCTTCCGCCTGGAGCATTTGACCAAAGCTAATGGTATTGAGCATGCCAATGCTCACGATGCGATGGCGGACGTATACGCCACGATCGCAATGGCGCAATTAGTGAAGTCACGTCAGCCGCGTCTGTTTGATTATCTCTACAGCCATCGTAATAAGCACAAGCTGGCCGCACTGGTTGATGTCCCGCAAATGAAACCGCTGGTCCATGTCTCTGGTATGTTCGGCGCATGGCGCGGTAACACCAGTTGGGTGGCGCCATTGGCGTGGCATCCGGAGAATCGTAACGCAGTTATTATGGTCGACTTAGCTGGTGATATTTCGCCGCTGCTCGAACTCGACAGCGACGCCCTGCGCGAGCGGCTCTACACGTCTAAAGCGGATCTGGGTGATAACCCGGCCGTACCGGTTAAATTGGTGCACATCAACAAATGCCCGGTACTGGCACAGGCGAATACCCTGCGTCCGGAAGATGCCGACCGTCTTGGCATTAACCGCCAGCATTGTCTGGATAATCTCAAAGTTCTGCGCGAAAACCCGCAGATACGCGACAAAGTGGTCGCGATCTTTGCCGATGCGGAACCCTTTACTCCATCAGATAACGTGGATGCCCAACTGTACAACGGCTTTTTCAGCGATGCTGACCGTGCGGCGATGAAAATCGTTCTGGAAACCGAACCACGCAATTTACCGGCGCTGGATATCTCCTTTGTCGATAAGCGCATTGAAAAACTGTTGTTTAATTACCGTGCACGTAACTTCCCGGGAACGCTGGACGAAGCTGAACAGCAGCGCTGGCTGGACCATCGTCGCCAGGTATTCACACCGGAGTTTTTGCAAAATTACGCCAATGAATTGCAGCTATTGAGCCAGCAATATGCGGATAACAAAGAAAAGTTGATGCTGCTGAAATCACTCTGGCAGTATGCCGAAGAGATTGTATAAATCCCACGTATAAAAAAACGGAGAACATGTCTCCGTTTTTTTTCAGCTAAATGCAGTTATTACGCGATATCTTCGTCGTACTGTGGGACCGGGTTGCGGAAGCTTTTGGTCACGCAAGCCAGGTAGATCAGACCGATACCCGCCCAGATTAAGCCCAGAACCATTGAGCTTTCTTCCAGGTTCACCCACAGCGCGCCAACGGTCAGCGCACCGCACATTGGCAGGAACAGGTACTGGAAGTGATCTTTCAGCGTCTTGTTACGCTTCTCACGGATCCAGAACTGGGAGATTACCGACAGGTTAACGAAGGTAAATGCCACCAGCGCACCAAAGTTAATCAGCGCCGTCGCCATCACCAGGTCGAAGTTGATTGCCAACAGAGCAATCGCCCCAACCAGAATGATGTTCATGGACGGAGTACGCCATTTCGGGTGTACATAACCGAAGAAGCTTTTCGGGAATACGCCGTCACGACCCATCACGTACATCAGACGCGCAACGCCTGCATGCGCCGCCATACCGGACGCCAGTACGGTAATGGTAGAGAAAATCAGCGCGCCGACCTGGAAGAACTTACCGGCAACATACAGCATGATTTCCGGCTGCGAAGCATCTGGATCCTTAAAGCGCGAAATATCCGGGAAGTACAACTGCAACAGATAGGTGGAGACGATAAAGATCAGGCCACCAATCAGCGCGGTCAGGAAAATCGCACGCGGGATCACGCGCTCAGCGTCTTTGGTTTCTTCTGACAGGTTGCTGATACCGTCAAAACCGGTGAACGAGAAGCACAGGATGGTCGCACCGGTGATCATCGGGATCACGTGCGCATCACCGGACCAGAATGGACGACTGCTCGCCAGCGTACCGGCACCTTCCCCTTCGAACACGCCATAAACGACCATGCCGAGGATCACCGCAATCAGTACCACCTGCAACAACACGATCACGGTGTTGAAATTGGCGACGGATTTAAGGCTACGCAGGTTGAAGGCGGTCATAAAGGCCACCAGCGCCACCACGAACATCCATGACGGTATCGACGGCACCAGCGCTTCAAAATAAATTTTTGCCAACAGAATGTTGATCATCGGGGCGAACAGGTAGTCCAGCAGTGATGACCAACCCACCATAAAGCCAACGGTCGGGCTAATGGATTTCTGGGCGTAAGTGTAGGCAGAGCCTGCAGACGGATAGCGGCGTACCAGTTTACCGTAGCTCAGTGCAGTAAAAAGGATGGCGATCAGTGCAAAGGCGTAAGCTGTCGGGACGTGACCATCGGTCATTCCTGATACGATACCGAATGTATCGAACAGCGTCATCGGCTGCATATAGGCAAGGCCCATCATGACAACCGGAACCAGCGTAAGCGTTTTACGTAATTCCACGCGAGAGGTGTTTGGAGTAGCGTTATGCGACATGGTTATCCCCCATTACGGCGAAAACCGTCGCGTAAGCAAAAAATTGCCCCATTTTTTGTTAATCCTCAGCGACAACAACTGTCGATTTTTAAGTAAGTATCTATCCGGTACGAAGCCCGGCCTCTTTTATGAATGATTGGTTTGATGCAAAAAAATAACCGACGCGTATTAAAACGTCGGTTAATGTCATTTTTTGCAAGCGGCGTATTTTGCACTAAATTGGGGAGAAATAACAAGAGATTGAAGTGGCCACGAAAGAATATTTTTTCTTAACTGATTGATTTGTCAGCAGCCGTTTTAACATACACCCCCGCAATAGCACTATTTGCTAAAATTTCATCCCGCCACCAGGCACTGGCCAACCCGGCGGTCTGTTCATTCCAGCCTATCCACACGGGTTCAAAGACAATTTGCGCGACCACTTTTTTCTCAATCAGTGCGCCGCTCTCCAGAAATCGCTGCGCCAGATAGCGCGGAATATAGCCACATCCCAGACCGCTGATTTGTAGTTCCAGCTTGGTTTTGAAGTCAAAAACGGTAATGGCTTCCTGATCGTCAAGCACCTGAGAACCTGAGACGTTGGCATGCTGAGCATTGTCGCCCACCACAATGGCGCGAAAACGGCGAATAGTACGACGATTTAACGGTTCCTGTTCCTGCGCCAGCGGGTGATGCGGCGCAACCACAAACACCTGTTCCAGAACCCCCAGCCGTGCAAAGCCAAATTCGCTCGCTGCAGGAGGTTCATGCATGGCACCGACAATAATATCCGCCCGGCCCTGAGTAAGGGCATCCCATGAGCCGCCCAGCACGCCATTGATAAATTTCAGACGCGTCACGCTGTGATGTTGATAGAAAGACTCGATGAGTGGGGCCAGCAATGAAAAGGGAAAGGTATCATCTACGCCAATAACCAGTTCATTCTCCCAGCCTTCGTGTAGTTTAATGGCCTGCTTTTCGAGTTCACGGACGGTATGCAGCACCTCCCGCCCCTTTTCCAGCAGCATCTGTCCGGTGCGGGTGAACTTAGCCCGGTGCCCGCTGCGATCGAGTAGCTGAATATTAAGATCGCTTTCCAGCTTATGGACGGTGTAGCTAAGCGCAGACGGCGTCTTAAACAATTTTGCCGACGCCGCCGCGAAACTGCCCTCTTTTTCTAAGGCATCGAGGATGATAAGAACGTCCAGCAGTGGTTTCATACTCGCCCCCTGGCGGTATACAGCGGCACTCTGCTGGCTTGTCACTCCATCGGCATCACCAGCGGATCAGGATACTGGTACTCAAACCCAAGCTCATTACAAATACGGTTGCCATCAATGACTTTACCTTTACCGTTATCCGTACCGTCGCGAAATTCCGGCGGCTCCATCCCCAACTGGCGGGCCATCTGCGGATAGAACACGTTACGCGCCGGATGCATAGGCGCACATATATTATAGATGTGTCCCCCTTTAGGCGCTTGCAGCAGTAACGTGATGGCAGAAACCACATCGTCCAGATGCACCAGATTGACGCCATGATGTCCGTCTGGTGCCGTCTTGCCGGCAAAGAAGCGACCAGGATGTCTTCCCGGACCAACTAACCCGGCCAGACGCAAAATATCCACCGACGTGCCAGGTAAATTGTGCAACCAGTCTTCAAGTTCTTTCAGAACACGACCACTTGCCGTGACCGGATTACGCGGCGTCCCCTCTTTCACTGTTCCTTGAACGTCACCATAGACTGACGTAGAACTGGTAAAAATAATCCGAGGGATCCGATACGCCAGCGCGCTGTCGACCAGTTCCTGCATTGCCTGCAGGTAAAATGCTTCCCCAGGACCGCTACGGCGTGCAGGCAGCGTAATAACCAACGCATCGGCGTCCATCAGTGCGTCGAGATCGTCAGCCTCACAGACCAGTTCAGGTTCCAGGCGCAGCGAGTAACTCTCGATACCGCTCATGCGGGCCGCTTCCACCCCATCCAATGTGGTTTTGCTGCCGGTAACCTGCCAGCCTCTCGCCGCCAGCGACATGGCTAACGGCATGCCTAACCAACCTAATCCGACAATTGCGACCTTTTTCATGCCTTCTCTCCTGACTTTTGGCCTATAACGCAAGGCTACGCCAGCCCACGGTGGCTGACAATTCATAGTATCAATATGAAATGAATTAATGATCAAAAAAAGCCCTTGCTTTCCGTAGCTAAAGTGGTTTAGGTTAAAAGACATCAAATGAATAAACATTCATCGAGAAAATTTATGACACGCGCTCAATTCAAACACCATCATCACCATCATCCTGACTAGTCTTTCAGGCGATGTGTGCTGGGAGACATTTAAATCTTCCAGCGGTGCATGAGCGTATGAGAAAGCCCCCGGAAGATTGCTTCCGGGGGCTTTTTTTTGTGCGTGACCCAAACTGATTCAGACAGGATAACGAGGAATAAAGAATGTTAGACAACACCCGTTTACGCATAGCTATGCAGAAATCTGGCCGTTTAAGCGATGATTCACGCGAATTGCTGGCCCGTTGCGGCATTAAAATTAATCTTCACACCCAGCGCCTGATTGCAATGGCAGAGAATATGCCTATCGATATTCTGCGCGTACGTGATGACGATATCCCGGGTCTGGTGATGGACGGTGTCGTTGACCTCGGCATCATCGGGGAAAACGTTCTGGAAGAGGAACTGCTCAACCGCCGGGCACAGGGTGAAGACCCTCGCTATTTTACCCTGCGTCGTCTGGACTTCGGCGGCTGCCGTCTTTCGCTGGCAACCCCGGTTGATGAAGCCTGGGATGGCCCGGCAGCGCTGAACGGTAAGCGTATCGCAACCTCTTACCCACACCTGCTCAAACGTTATCTCGATCAAAAAGGGGTGTCGTTTAAATCCTGTCTGTTAAACGGCTCTGTAGAAGTCGCTCCCCGTGCGGGTCTGGCCGACGCGATTTGTGATCTGGTGTCCACCGGCGCAACGCTTGAAGCCAACGGTCTGCGTGAAGTGGAAGTCATTTACCGCTCTAAAGCCTGCCTGATTCAGCGCGACGGCGAAATGGCCGACGCCAAGCAACAACTGATCGACAAATTGCTGACCCGTATTCAGGGCGTTATTCAGGCTCGTGAATCCAAATACATCATGATGCACGCGCCGAGCGAGCGTCTGGACGAAGTTATCGCCCTGCTGCCTGGCGCTGAGCGTCCGACCATTCTGCCGTTGGCCGGCGACCAGCAGCGTGTTGCCATGCACATGGTCAGCAGCGAAACCCTGTTCTGGGAAACGATGGAAAAACTGAAAGCGCTCGGTGCCAGCTCAATTCTGGTGCTGCCAATTGAGAAGATGATGGAGTGATAGCCATGAGCTTCAATACCCTGATTGACTGGAATAGCTGTAGCCCCGAGCAGCAACGCGAACTGCTGATGCGCCCGGCTATTTCCGCCTCGGAAAGCATCAGCCGTACGGTGGCCGAGATCCTTGAGAACGTCAAAAATAACGGCGACCGGGCGCTGCGTGAATACAGCGCGAAGTTTGATAAAACCGAGGTCGGCGCGCTGCGCGTCACCGAGGAAGAAATCCAGCAAGCCAGTAGTCGCCTGAGCGACGAACTGAAACAAGCTATGCAGGTGGCGGTGCGTAATATTGATACTTTCCACACCGCTCAGATCCTGCCGCCGGTGGATATCGAAACTCAGCCGGGTGTGCGCTGCCAGCAGGTTACCCGCCCTATCGCTTCCGTGGGCCTGTATATTCCTGGAGGTTCGGCGCCGCTGTTCTCTACCGTATTAATGCTGGCGACCCCGGCGCGCATCGCCGGCTGCAAAAAAGTGGTGCTGTGCTCACCACCGCCGATTGCCGATGAAATTCTCTACGCCGCGCAGCTGTGTGGTGTAAAAGAGGTGTTTAATGTGGGCGGCGCGCAGGCCATTGCCGCGCTGGCGCTGGGCACCGAATCTATTCCTAAGGTCGATAAAATCTTCGGGCCGGGCAATGCGTATGTGACCGAAGCCAAACGCCAGGTCAGCCAGCGTCTTGACGGCGCGGCGATCGACATGCCTGCTGGCCCGTCCGAAGTGCTGGTTATCGCCGACAGCGGCGCGACGCCGGACTTTGTTGCCTCTGACCTGCTTTCTCAGGCAGAACACGGCCCCGACTCGCAGGTTATCCTACTGACGCCAGACGCTACGCTTGCCGAAGGCGTTGCCAAAGCCGTTGAACGCCAGCTGGCTGAGCTTTCCCGCGCCGACACCGCCCGCCAGGCGCTCGCCGCCAGCCGACTGATTATCGCCAAAGATCTTGAACAGTGCGTGGCCATTTCTAACGCCTACGGTCCAGAACACCTGATTATTCAGACTCGCAACGCACGTGAACTGGTTGATGAGATCACCAGCGCCGGTTCGGTGTTCCTCGGCGACTGGTCGCCGGAATCCGCAGGCGACTATGCTTCTGGCACCAACCACGTTCTTCCGACCTACGGCTATACCGCGACCTGCTCAAGCCTTGGGCTGGCTGACTTCCAGAAACGGATGACTGTACAGGAATTAACCCCGCAAGGTTTCTCTGGCCTGGCCTCAACCATTGAAGTACTGGCCGCTGCTGAACGACTGACTGCCCACCAAAATGCCGTTACCCTGCGCGTTAACGCCCTGAAGGAGCAAGCATGAGCACTGACAACTTTCTCAGCGTCACTGATTTAGCCCGTAAGAATGTTCGCGAATTAACGCCCTATCAGTCTGCCCGTCGTCTCGGCGGTAACGGCGATGTCTGGCTCAACGCGAATGAATATCCCACCGCCGTGGAGTTCCAGCTCAGTCAACAAACGCTAAACCGCTACCCGGAGTGTCAGCCGAAAGCGGTGATTGAGAATTACGCGCAGTATGCTGGCGTCAAACCGGAGCAGGTGCTGGTCAGCCGCGGCGCAGATGAAGGGATCGAGCTGCTGGTGCGCGCGTTTTGCGAACCCGGTAAAGATGCCATTCTCTACTGCCCGCCGACTTACGGCATGTACAGCGTCAGCGCCGAAACGATTGGCGTCGAATGCCGCACCGTTCCGACCCTTGATAACTGGCAGCTGGATTTGCAAGGCATCGCGGACAAGATTGATGGCGTGAAGGTGGTCTACGTTTGCAGCCCTAATAACCCAACCGGCCAGTTGATTAACCCGCAGGATCTGCGTTCACTGCTCGAAATGACGCAGGGTAAAGCTATTGTGGTCGCTGATGAGGCCTATATTGAGTTTTGCCCGCAGGCCACGCTGGCAGGCTGGCTGTCTGAGTATCCGCATCTGGTGATATTACGCACGTTGTCAAAAGCGTTTGCTCTCGCCGGTTTACGCTGCGGGTTTACGCTGGCGAATGAAGAGGTTATCAATCTGCTGTTAAAGGTGATTGCCCCTTACCCACTCTCTACGCCAGTAGCGGATATCGCCGCCCAGGCACTGACGTCGCAGGGGATTTCCGCCATGCGCCAACGCGTAGAACAGATCCTGGAAGAACGTCAGTACCTGGTGGAAAACCTGAAAACAATTCGCTGTGTAGAGCAGGTTTTCGAGTCTGAAACCAACTATGTTCTGGCGCGCTTCACTGCCTCAAGCAGCGTATTTAAATCTTTGTGGGATCAGGGCATTATCTTACGAGATCAGAATAAACAACCTTCGTTAAGCGGCTGCCTGCGAATTACTGTCGGAACCCGTGAAGAGAGCCAGCGCGTCATTGACGCCTTACGTGCGGAGCAAGTATGAGCCAGAAGTATCTTTTTATTGACCGTGATGGAACCCTGATTTCCGAACCGCCAAGTGACTTTCAGGTCGATCGCTTTGACAAACTCGCCTTCGAGCCGGAAGTTGTTCCCGTTTTGCTGAAACTGCAAAAAGCAGGTTTTAAGCTGGTTATGATCACTAACCAGGATGGACTCGGAACACAGAGTTTCCCACAGGCTGATTTTGACGGTCCGCATAACCTGATGATGCAAATTTTCACCTCTCAGGGTGTGACATTTGATGAGGTACTGATTTGCCCGCACCTGCCAGCGGACGAGTGCGATTGCCGTAAGCCAAAAGTGAAGCTGGTTGAACAGTATCTGGTTGAACAGGCCATGGATATGGCGAACAGCTACGTGATTGGCGATCGGGCAACCGATATTCAGCTCGCTGAAAACATGGGCATTAGCGGAGTACGTTACCATCGCGACACCCTGAACTGGGCAATGATCGGCGAGCAGTTGACCAAACGTGACCGCTACGCACACGTTGAGCGTAATACTAAAGAAACGCAGATTGACGTCAAAGTCTGGCTGGACCGCGAAGGCCGTAGCAAAATCAATACCGGCGTTGGCTTCTTTGACCACATGCTGGACCAAATCGCCACCCATGGCGGTTTTCGCATGGAGATAGCCGTCAAGGGCGATCTATATATAGACGATCACCACACAGTTGAAGATACCGGTCTGGCGTTGGGTGAAGCCTTAAAGCTGGCATTAGGCGATAAACGCGGCATCAATCGTTTTGGTTTTGTGCTGCCGATGGACGAGTGCCTGGCGCGTTGCGCACTGGATATTTCCGGCCGCCCGCACCTGGAGTACCGCGCGGAGTTTACCTACCAGCGCGTTGGCGATCTGAGCACGGAGATGATCGAACACTTCTTCCGTTCACTCTCTTACACTATGGGCGTCACCCTACACCTGAAAACCAAAGGCAAAAATGACCACCACCGTGTGGAGAGCCTGTTTAAAGCCTTTGGCCGTACGCTGCGTCAGGCAATTCGTGTAGAAGGCGACGCGCTGCCCTCCTCAAAAGGAGTGCTGTAATGAATGTGGTGATTCTGGACACCGGTTGCGCCAACCTGCATTCGGTAAAATCCGCCGTCGCACGCCACGGATACGACCCGGTTGTCAGCCGTGACCCGGACGTGGTGCTGCGCGCCGATAAACTATTTCTGCCGGGCGTAGGCACCGCGCAGGCGGCTATGGACCAGTTGCACGAGCGCGAACTGATTGAACTGATTAAAGCCTGTACGCAACCGGTACTGGGGATCTGTTTAGGTATGCAACTACTGGGCCGTCGCAGCGAAGAGAGTAACGGTGTCTCCCTGCTGGGCATTATTGAGCAGGACGTCCCGAAGATGACCGATTTCGGTTTACCGCTGCCACACATGGGCTGGAATCGCGTCTATCCACAAGCGGGAAATCGTCTGTTCCAGGGCATTGAAGATGGCGCGTATTTCTACTTTGTACACAGTTACGCTATGCCGGTAAACCCGTGGACCATCGCCCAGTGCAATTACGGCGAACCGTTTACCGCGGCAGTACAAAAGGACAATTTCTTTGGCGTGCAGTTTCACCCGGAACGTTCGGGCGCAGCTGGGGCGCAGTTGCTGAAAAACTTTCTGGAGATGTAATGATTATTCCGGCATTAGATTTAATCGACGGCACGGTGGTGCGTCTTCATCAGGGCGATTACGCCAGGCAACGTGATTACGGTAACGATCCTCTCTCCCGTTTGCAGGATTACGCATCCCAGGGGGCCGAAGTACTGCACCTGGTTGATTTAACCGGCGCGAAAGACCCGGCGCAGCGGCAAATCCCGCTGATCAAAACGCTGGTCGCTGGCGTCAATGTTCCGGTACAGGTTGGCGGCGGCGTGCGTACGGAAGCTGACGTGGCGGCGCTGCTTGACGCTGGCGTGGCGCGCGTGGTGGTGGGTTCGACGGCGGTAAAATCCCCCGAAGAAGTCAAAAGCTGGTTTGCTCGTTTTGGTGCCGATGCGCTGGTGCTGGCACTGGACGTTCGTATTGACGAGCGCGGGAACAAACAGGTAGCGGTTAGCGGCTGGCAGGAAGATTCCGGGGTTTCACTGGAAGAACTGGTTGAGACCTATTTACCCGTCGGCCTGAAACACGTGCTGTGCACCGATATTTCCCGCGACGGTACGCTGGCAGGCTCAAACGTCGCGCTGTATGAAGAAGTATGCGCCAAATACCCGCAGGTGGCGTTTCAATCATCTGGTGGTATTGGTGGAATCGAGGACGTAGCGGCCCTGCGCGGGACCGGTGTTCGTGGTGTTATCGTCGGACGAGCCCTGCTGGAAGGTAAGTTCACCGTTGAGGAGGCCATACAATGCTGGCAAAACGCATAATTCCCTGTCTGGACGTTCGCGATGGACAGGTGGTAAAAGGCGTCCAGTTCCGTAATCATGAGATTATTGGCGACATTGTCCCACTGGCAAAACGTTATGCCGATGAAGGCGCAGATGAACTGGTGTTCTACGATATCACCGCTTCCAGCGATGGCCGCGTAGTGGATAAAAGCTGGGTATCACGCGTGGCGGAAGTTATCGATATTCCGTTCTGTGTTGCCGGTGGCATTAAATCCATCGACGATGCGGCACGTATCCTCTCTTTCGGGGCGGACAAAATCTCCATCAACTCCCCGGCGCTGGCCGAACCGGAACTTATCACCCGTCTGGCGGATCGCTTTGGCGTGCAGTGCATCGTGGTGGGCATTGATACCTGGTATGACGCCGAAACCGGCAAATATCACGTTAATCAGTATACCGGGGATGAAAGCCGTACCCGCGTCACGCAATGGGAAACACTGGACTGGGTGCAGGAAGTCCAAAAACGCGGCGCGGGCGAAATCGTCCTGAACATGATGAATCAGGACGGCGTACGTAATGGTTATGACCTGGAACAGTTGAAAAAAGTACGTGACGTTTGTCACGTCCCGCTGATTGCCTCCGGCGGAGCGGGCACCATGGAACACTTTCTCGAAGCCTTCCGGGATGCCGACGTTGACGGCGCGCTTGCCGCCTCCGTCTTCCACAAGCAAATCATCAATATTGGCGAATTAAAAGCGTACCTGGCAACACAGGGCGTGGAGATCAGGATATGTTAACGAAGCAACAATGCCGCGAGCTGGACTGGGAAAAAACCGACGGGCTGATGCCAGTCATCGTGCAGCATGCGGTTTCCGGTGAAGTATTGATGCTGGGTTATATGAATCCGGAGGCGCTGGATAAAACGCTCGAAAGCGGCAAAGTGACCTTTTTCTCGCGGACTAAGCAGCGCCTGTGGACCAAAGGAGAAACATCCGGTCACTTCCTGAATGTGGTGAGCATTGCGCCTGACTGCGACAACGACACTCTGCTAGTGCTGGTTAACCCGATTGGTCCAACCTGCCATAAAGGCACCTCAAGCTGCTTTGGCGACACCAGCCACCAGTGGCTGTTCCTGTATCAGCTTGAGCAACTGCTGGCCGAACGCAAAACCGCTGATCCAGCCAGTTCCTACACTGCGAAACTGTATGCCAGCGGCACCAAACGCATCGCACAGAAAGTGGGTGAAGAAGGCGTAGAAACCGCTCTGGCCGCGACGGTGAACGACCGTTTTGAGCTGACAAATGAAGCTTCTGATCTGATGTATCACCTGCTGGTGCTGCTGCAAGACCAGGACCTCGACCTGACGACGGTGATTGAGAATTTACGTAAGCGTCATCAGTAATCTGCAGACGTAAAAAAACCGGGCAGAGCCCGGTTTTTTGTTGTCAGCTTTAGACTTACTCAGCTTTGACTTTGTAACCACGCAGAGCATTTCGCCCCAGCACTACGCCTGCACCAATCATCCCACCGAGCAGAAACGCCAGCACGAGGGTAATCGCTTTTTTCGGGCTGTCACGACGAATCGGTAACGTTGGTTTCATCACATAGCGGTAGGCGTGTAACTCAGCCCCTTCAAGCTTAAGACTTTCAATATCCAAAAGCTTTTGCTTGGTCTGGAAGTAGTTATCAGACAATATCAAAGGACGTGTAGATTCGTGCTCAATCATGGATTTCAGGGCATCACTACCCAACAGGAACATACTGTCCTGCGTCACATCCTGCGTCTGCTGAATTTGCGGCTTAGTCACCCCGGCCTGCTCTGCATAACGCAGCGCTTCCTGAATTTGCTTAATTCGCAGATCTTTTTGCTCCTGCGCGACCACTTCCTGAGTTTTCAGAGAGTCTTGCAACGTGGTTGTTTGCAACTTGATATTATCAACCAGGTCAAGCTCCAGCTCTTTAGCAACCTTTTCATCTGTTTGTTGAATGTATTCAGCCAGTTGACGCTGAGCGTCTTCAGGTGAGCCACCCACATAAGAAACCGCTAACGGCAGCGGTTGACCTTTCACAGACTGTTCAATTAACAGTTTCTGTGGTTCTTCCTGATTATCAAGCGTTTCAGCCAATGCAGAGAAAGAGGTACTGAAACGACCAACCACGTTTGTCTGCAGTTCAGTAACCTTGGGAGCGCTGGCACCATACAACACATTGAGGGCGTTGTTATATGTGGCGATCTGACCAACATCCGGTTGAGTAATAATGGCTGTTGAGGTCCATTTCTCCTTAGCAACTGTCAAATAGACCACAGCAAGCACTATGGCAATAACAATCGCGATAACGATTGTTACTTTCCCACGCCACAACTGTACCAGTAAATCAATCAGATCAATCTGTTCCGGATCGTGACTGCGCCCGGACATGTTGTTATCACTTACAGACATAGAAACCCTAGATAAGGAAAGACTTAAACTGGGATTAGTTTAGCTATAAATTGAGGCAATGCCATAGGATTAATGATAAAAAAATCAAATTGTTTCTGGGATTTTGATTGATATTTCAATCACTACTGAAAATCGATACGATTAAATAAGAGTGTAAATACTCAAAGAACATCTTCATGCGCAAAAAACCATCAACAGACAGGTTTCATGCCCGCTAATCGTTATACTTTACAATTCATTTTTTTGAATTCATATCGTGAATACTTACCGTCTAACCAGTAAAAATGGTTGGCGTAAATAATATAACAATTAGCTTTTTTACCATCTAACGGTATCATTCCACTTTTTAGTAGCACCTGTTGGCGACTGGCTATTATTTAGCCAAAAAGAGGAATAAACATGAAATACTTGGTTACGGGTGCCGCTGGTTTCATCGGCTTCCACGTTAGCAAACGCCTCCTTGAGGCTGGCCATCAAGTAGTCGGTATTGATAACCTGAACGATTACTACGACGTCAGCCTTAAACAAGCTCGTCTGGAATTACTTGCACAGCCTGGTTTCCAGTTTCATAAAATTGATTTAGCCGACCGCGAAGGCATGACTGAACTTTTCGCATCCGGGCATTTTGAGCGTGTGATCCATCTCGCAGCACAGGCTGGCGTACGATATTCACTCGAAAACCCGCATGCCTACGCAGACTCAAATCTCACAGGCTTTCTGAACATACTGGAAGGGTGTCGCCATAATAAAATTCAGCATTTACTCTACGCATCCTCCAGTTCAGTTTACGGCCTGAATCGCAAAATGCCTTTCTCAACGGATGATTCCGTTGATCACCCCGTATCTCTGTATGCGGCAACCAAAAAAGCCAACGAACTGATGGCCCATACTTATTCCCACCTGTACGGATTGCCCACAACCGGGTTGCGTTTTTTCACCGTTTACGGTCCGTGGGGTCGACCGGATATGGCGCTGTTCAAGTTCACCAAAGCGATGCTGGAAGGGAAGAGTATTGACGTCTATAACTATGGCAAAATGAAGCGTGACTTTACCTATATTGATGATATCGCAGAAGCAATCATTCGCCTGCAGGATGTCATTCCACACGCAGACACACAATGGACCGTTGAAACAGGCACCCCAGCAGCCAGCATTGCGCCCTGGCGCGTCTACAATATCGGCAATAGTTCACCGGTTGAGCTAATGGACTATATCCAGGCTTTGGAAGATGCTCTGGGTATTGAAGCGAAGAAAAACATGCTACCACTACAGCCAGGTGATGTACTGGAAACCAGCGCAGACACTAAAGCACTGTATGAGGTAATTGGTTTTAAACCTGAAACCACGGTTAAAGATGGGGTGAAGAACTTTGTTGACTGGTACCGTGATTTCTACAAAGTTTAATTACTGACCTGATTAAAATAAAAAAGGCCTTATATAAGGCCTTTTTTATGGAGACGAGATTAATCACTACCAAACAAATCGCGGGTATAAACTTTATCGGCAACATCAGCTAATTCTGATGTCATGCGGTTAGAAATAATAATATCTGCTTCATTTTTGAACGCATTAAGATCACGCACAACTCGGGAATGGAAAAATTCATCCTCTTCCATGACCGGTTCATAGATAATAACGGGCACGCCCTTTGCCTTAATGCGCTTCATGATGCCCTGAATCGATGATGCCCGGAAATTATCGGAACCACTTTTCATGATCAAACGGTACACGCCAACCACCTTAGGCTTACGCGCAAGAATAGAATCTGCAATGAAATCCTTACGCGTACGGTTCGCATCAACGATCGCGCCAATAATGTTATTCGGCACAGACGCGTAGTTAGCCAGCAACTGCTTAGTATCTTTCGGCAGACAGTAACCACCATAGCCGAATGACGGGTTGTTGTAGTGATTACCGATACGCGGATCCAGGCACACACCTTCAATAATCTGCCGTGAGTTCAAGCCAAGACTTTCTGCATAGCTATCCAGTTCGTTAAAGTAGGCCACACGTAGCGCCAGGTAGGTGTTGGCAAACAGCTTGATGGCTTCGGCTTCAGTCGAGTCGGTAAACAGCGTCGGAATGTCTTTTTTAACCGCACCTTCCTGCAGCAACGCGGCAAAACGCTCGGCGCGTTCGGAACGTTCACCAATAACGATACGGGACGGATGCAGGTTGTCGTATAGCGCACGGCCTTCACGCAGGAATTCTGGCGAAAAGAAAATATTGTCGATACCCAACTGTTCTTTAATGGAGTTCGTAAAGCCAACCGGAATCGTTGATTTAATTACCATCACCGCATTTGGGTTAATTTCGACCACATCGCGGATCACTGACTCGACGCTCGAGGTGTTAAAGTAATTAGTTTTCGGATCGTAATCAGTCGGTGTCGCGATAATAACGTAGTCCGCGTCGCGGTAAGCATCATACTTATCGGTCGTTGCACGGAAATTCAGCTGTTTTGTCGCCAGATATTCTTCGATCTCCTTATCAACGATCGGCGATTTTTTCTGATTCAGCATCTCGACCTTCGTCGGAACGATATCCAGAGCGACCACTTCGTGGTGCTGGGCAATCAGAATACCGTTCGACAAACCTACATAACCTGTTCCTGAGATAGTTATCTTCATTCGCTGTGTAACTTCTTCCGGTTGAACATTTGAGGGTGAACACGCTGCCAACAACGTGGCGCATCGGCTCTGCATTGCGCCAGTATATCGTGATTTGCTACAACACCGGATATCGGACCTGACTGAATCCCATTTTTTGGCAATAAAAAAGCCCGGAGGAGCGCTCCGGGCCTGGATTCACAGTTAGACTAAATCAGATTAATCCAGCCATTCGGTGTGGAACACACCTTCTTTATCAGTGCGTTTATACGTGTGCGCACCGAAGTAGTCACGCTGGGCCTGGATCAGGTTAGCCGGCAGTACCGCAGAACGGTAGCTATCGTAGTAGGCTACTGCTGCAGAGAAGGTCGGTACCGGAATACCGTTCTGCACAGCGTAAGCCACTACATCACGCAGCGCTTGCTGATATTCATCTGCGATATTTTTGAAGTACGGTGCCAGCAGCAGGTTCGCGATGCCTTTGTTTTCAGCATAGGCGTCGGTGATTTTCTGCAGGAACTGCGCACGAATGATGCAGCCCGCGCGGAAGATCTTCGCGATTTCGCCGTAGTTCAGATCCCAGTTGTATTCGTCAGATGCGGCTCGCAGTTGAGAGAAGCCCTGGGCATAAGAGACGATTTTGCCCAAATACAGCGCCCGACGGACCTTCTCAACAAACTCTGCTTTATCACCAGCCAGTTTAGCCTGCGGGCCAGACAGCACTTTAGATGCCGCAACGCGCTGGTCTTTCAGAGAAGAGATGTAGCGAGCGAATACGGATTCGGTGATCAGCGACAGCGGTTCGCCCAGATCCAGAGAGCTCTGGCTGGTCCATTTACCGGTGCCTTTGTTCGCCGCTTCGTCCAGGATCACATCAACAAGGTATTTACTCTCTTCGTCTTTCTTGGTGAAGATATCTTTGGTGATGTCGATCAGATAACTGCTCAACTCGCCTTCATTCCACTCGGTGAAAGTAGTTGCCAGCTCTTCGTTAGACAGATTAAGGCCGCCTTTCAGCAGGGAATAGGCTTCAGCAATCAGCTGCATATCGCCGTATTCGATACCGTTGTGGACCATCTTCACATAGTGACCTGCACCATCCGCACCGATATAGGTCACGCACGGTTCGCCATCTTCAGCAACCGCGGCAATCTTGGTCAGGATAGGAGCAACCAGTTCGTACGCTTCTTTCTGACCACCAGGCATGATGGATGGGCCTTTCAGTGCGCCCTCTTCACCGCCGGAAACACCGGTACCGATGAAGTTGAAGCCTTCGGCTGACAGTTCACGATTACGACGAATGGTGTCCTGGAAGAAAGTGTTACCACCATCAATGATGATGTCGCCTTTATCCAGATACGGCTTCAGGGAATCGATGGCAGCATCGGTGCCAGCACCCGCTT
This sequence comes from Citrobacter sp. Cf132, assembly GCF_030333885.1. NCBI lineage: Bacteria > Pseudomonadati > Pseudomonadota > Gammaproteobacteria > Enterobacterales > Enterobacteriaceae > Citrobacter > Citrobacter sp. Cf132. The sequence continues at coordinate 472,252 of NZ_JAOWFA010000057.1, read as the reverse complement.
TCACCATTAACAGGATACGACGTGGGGTTTCAAGAGACTCGACGAACTCTTTCACCGTGTAATAAGGAACCAGTTTCTTACCCGGGTTCTCGGCAACAACTTCTTCAGTTTTCTCGCGGGAGCGGTTGAAGATGGAGACGGTATAACCACGGCTTTCGATGTTGAGCGCCAGGTTGCGCCCCATCACTGCCATACCGACGACGCCGATCTGTTGCTTGGACATTACATACTCCTGTCAGGTGACTTTTATTGATTCTCTCAGAGAGTTTATAAGCTACATACCTTCGATTCAAATCAATTGAGGGCCGTGCTAATTTTTTTTTCTCGGCTTGTACAAATCAGTATTAGCTAGTTTTTTTGAATCTCTAATTGCTGCACAAATAGTCCCTATCTGTACAAAATCGAAACGTAAGAACGATAAAAATGAATATCCCAAAACCAGGATGTAGGGTTTAAATTTCACAAAGCTGTTTTCACCGTAGATTGAATGTATATAGAATAAATTACGCAGCATAAAATAGCCTTTCCATGACCTCAAATCATTACGCTGATTATTTATCAGTAATCTTGTGGCTTTCGCCTTACTTGAGCAAAAAATTTTATATCCTAGTTTCCTTGCTCTTATAGAAAAATCAAGATCATCATAAAAAATAAAAAAATTAGGATTCGGATATCCGACATCTTGAATTACTTTCTTAGAAATCAAAGGTCCCTCAAAAGGAACCCCATGTAATTCTATGATAGAATCGCTTGTCAAGCCGTCATAACAATCGAGCACCGATTTAGTTTTTGGATTCAAATTGAAAGGATTCTTAAGATCATATTCAACCGGAGATAACTCAGCACAAGAGCCATCAAGGTTATATCGCATGGGTTGAACGATCCCAACGCTTTCAATATTTACTTTAAGCAACTCTTCTAAACAATTCGGTTCAGGGAGGCAATCGTCATCCATTACCCATATATAGTCATACGGGTAATCTTCAGCAATGGTAAAACCAGCATGAAAGCCACCAGCCCCCCCCAAATTACTACCAGTGTTATGATACACTATATTATCAAACGATAATTTAAACAAAGCAACAATTTCAGAAGTATTATCTTGACTATTATTATCAACAATTATTATCTTTGAAACATGCTTTGTTTGATTAAGCACACCATGGACTACTTTCTTTAACAATTCGGCTCGATTGAATGTAACAATAATACACACAACTTCGTTTTCGCTCATATTCCAAGCTCCAAATCCACAGCTTTCAGCGCAGAAGAAATGACTTGGTGCATATCATAGTATTTATATTCTGCCAATCTACCACCGAATATTACACAAGGACATTGCTCTGTTTCGGATTTATATTTAGAATAAATCCTGTTATTTTTTGAATCATTGACGGGATAATATGGTTCGTCTCCAGAAACAAATTCCTTTGGAAACTCTTTAGTAATTACCGTCTTTGGTTGCATCCCAAATTCAAAATGTTTATGTTCAATTATACGAGTAAATTCATATTTGCTATCTATATAATTTACAACGGCATTACCTTGAAAGTTATCAATATTATAAATCTCGTTCTCAAACCTCAAGCTTCTATACTCTAGAGCGCCGTGCTTGTAATCAAAGAATTTATCTATAGGTCCTGTATATACTATTTTATTAGCATTGGTTAACCACATATCTTTATCATCAAAAAAATCAACATTTGTTTCGCAATTAATACCATCCAATAGTTTATCAATGATTTCATTGTATCCACCAATAGGGATCCCTTGATATTTATCAGTAAAATAATTGTTATCGTAAGTGAACCTAACAGGGAGTCTCTTGATAATGAATGCAGGGAGATCTTTGCAACTTCTTCCCCATTGCTTCTCAGTGTATTCTTTTATTAATAACTCATAAACATCTCTGCCAACTAACGATATAGCCTGCTCCTCCAAATTTGAAGGCACCTCATTACATAGTTCTGCTCGTTGAGAAGCAATTATTGACATTGCCTCTTGAGGACGACTAACCCCCCATATCTTATTAAACGTATTCATATTAAAAGGTAAATTATAAACTTCACCTTTGGATATTGCGATTGGAGAATTTGTAAATCGGTTAAACTCTGTTAATTTGTTTACATATTCCCATATGTTTTTATCATTTGTATGAAATATATGGGCGCCATATTTATGAACATTAATATCCTCTATTTTCTCACAATATATATTACCTCCTACATGAGAACGTTTTTCAATTATTTTAACATTAAACCCGCGCTTATTCATCTCATATGCAAAAATAGCACCAAAAAGACCAGAGCCGACGATTAAATAATCAACCTTCATATCATCACCTAAATGTAGAGAGTGTATTTTTTAGCCACAAATGTATTTTTATTAACGGCTTTGCACCTAACAGCAAGTAAACGGACGTACGTCCAAAAATTTTAAGCAATAAAAACGGAGAATTTTTTATTGAAAATGAAATTTTATCATTGCTAAAATCAAAATTATTTATATATATGTGTGAAATTCTATTCATATTTCGTATACAATGCTTTAATGGTAATCTTAAAGTAATCAAACACAATGTAAAAAATTGTGAAATAATTATTTTTCGAATAAACGTTGAAGTGGATTTGCTATAAATAAACTCCACACCTTTTAACAAATCCATATATTTATCATCTTGCTGCGATGTAATTGAACCTTTTCTTTGTCTGTAACCGTAAAGTACTAAATCAAGATGTTTGATAACTTTTGCAGAATCAAGAATAAGTGGAACTAGTGCAACGTCTTCATAATACAACCCTTTAGTAAATTGTATTTCATCGAAACATTTTTTAGAATAGATTTTATTCCACGCAACCAAAGCACCGTCTAAATAGAAATTAAGGTCAACATTATGCAAATGATCATTAAGTTTTTTCGGTGCAAAGGAATATGACTCTAAAGCCGTTGTGCCCATGCCAAAAAATTTTTTAAACTCAAATGACATAACATCGAATTCATTCTGTATTAGTATACTCACGACCACATTGATAAATTCAGGATTAACTATATCATCAGAATCAATAAAGCTTATATATTTACCTCTTGACCGTTGTATACCGTAGTTCCTTGCATCGGATAAACCACCATTTTGTTTAACATATGCCCTAATATACGATGCTTTTCCAAGATAAGAATTTATAACCGCTTGACTATTATCAGTGCTACCATCATTAATTATTAATATTTCGATATAGTTCTCGGCATCTTTGCTGATGTTTCTAAGCAATGATTCGAGACATAATTGAAGATATTCCTCAACGTTATATACAGGTATAATTATTGATAACAATTTTTCATCATTTATCTTTAGATTGGACATACTTTACCAAAAATGCAGAAGTTAAAATAATACTTATAGTTTGGGATTTCAGAGATATTTGAACCAATATATATATTAAATAGAGCAAGAATCATTATAGCTATGATATAAAACGGCAATATAAAATTCGGTCTAAACTTAAAGGATATTTCATATATCGTGGCAAATACAATAATAATACTAACTGGCTTTAAAAAATCACTTAATCGTGCAAAAATAAGCGCATCCATTGACATTAATCGTAATAATATAAAACAATATACCAACCTTAACAACATCTCATATCTTCGTGGAAGATTGAGAATTGAGATCCCAAGTATAACTAAAGTAACAAAAGTTGTAGCCAATGTGTAGAACTTTTCCAACCCTACCTTAGGCGTAAAAAACTCTGAGTTGAAATAAACTGAGAACCTACTATTACTAACTAGCAACAAAACCTTAATTAATTCCGAAAAAAGATTAAAGAATGAAAGTAACGCTAATACCGGAAAAAGAAAAAGCATAAATTTAAAATTTAATTTTTTAATCACAAAATAAACAGGAAATAAAAAAATACTTGCTGAATGGAATAAAAAAGCAAAAAAGAAACACAAATAAAAAACAATTGTCCTTTTATCTTTGATAAAGGCATAACAAAGGAATAAAGCTGAAAGAGACGAGCGAATCTGATTTAAACTCAAAAAAAAGTAAAATGAATAAAAAGAAAAAACTAACCCTATGATATATATTCTTCTGTTTTTAACATCATAATTTACAACTATATATTCAAATATTTTATAGAGCAAAAAAACGGTTAACAATGAGTAAATTATAAAAATACATTGTTCATTACCTCCAACGTCATAAAACAATCGAGATAATGACTTATATGTCATATCAAGATAGACATCATTGTCTTCCTGAACCAAATAAAAATAATCTTGATATGACGTAAAATCAAATCCAACATTATATCTAAAGGCTGAAATAATAAATAGAGGAAATAATGTTAAAAACAACTGTACTTTAGTATTAAAATTAAAGGTTCCTATATAATATGCAAAGATATAAAAACCTAATGAAAATATGATCAAAGTTATCATGTCATTTAATATCTTAACGTTGTGTCTTTATAATCATCACTGGAAACATGTTCAAAAAATGATTTAACATCATATTTATTCAGAGTAGAATCTTCGATATCTTCATATTTCATAAGCTTGAACCTTTCAATTTCATCAATAATTACCGACTCTTTTTTATGGTAATCTATAATATAAATATTAGCTGGATTAAAAAAATCATACATATAAATGGATGAATTATCTGTGATTAGCTTCTTCCCAAAAAAAAGAGATTCTAAAGTTCTTAAAGTTAAACCACTTTGCCCTGTCTGAGTTACTTCCAGCAAATACTCTGCCTTATCAATCATGTTAAGAGACGTTTTATAATCCATTAGCTCGGATATGAACTGTAATCCTTCTGTTGAAATACCAGAAGATATTTCATTCTTATTATCAAGCACATAAAAGTTGGGTTTTAAATCTAGCTTTTTCATTACCCCTGAAAGAAATTTAAGCTTATCTAATCTACCCTTATTATCACCAACAAAGAATACTGTTCCTTTCACAGGTTCTTTTCGATTTTTTATACTACAAACTAATGCGCGAGAATATAATTGAGGATAATAATAAAGATCATATTTTTTTGAATCATCATGATCAAATGTATAAATAGTAAACCCGGCTAACTTAAGAAGTTTTATTCTCAACATAAAATCAATTTTTTTAAGGAAGTTTGATTTAGGAGATGGATTCCATTGCCAATAGATAAGTTTGTCGATAGTATAATAAGAAAAATATATTTTCGACAAGCGAGATAAATCTTCTACTCCGACAGTTAATAACAACTCATAGTGTTGGTTTCTTTTTTTTATGAATCGTCTATTAAATGCTAGCATTAAGATAAAAAACCACGGAAACAATCTTTTTTTCAAAATTATCGATATAATTCTATTTATTATATTATTTTTTTCTGGTTTATTTTGTAATTCAACAACTTCAGTATCATCTGATTTTAAACAACCGAAGACTAAATTTGTTAAAAAATAACTATCATTGATAACGATTTTTTTTCCAGAAGCAATCATTTTTTATTTTTAACCCAATTCTTATTATAATCACCCGCTCTACTTAAAACACCATCGATGACGCCTTTACATATATAGCCTAAACGTTCAAATTTTCTATCACAAGTCATGTGAATCAAGCATTTTAGAGGCAAACTTAGTATAATTCTGAATTTGAAGCTTAGTGGAAAATGAGGCATTTTAACAGCAAAAATGCAGTTACGGAATACATAATACAGCCTAAAAGGTGAACATATGGAAGTATACTTCCCTCGCCAGATTTTCTTATCCGTCAGACCAACATTATGCTTCATAGTGACGTTAGAAGTCATTAAAACATGATATCCTGCATATTTTGCTCTGTAGCACCATTCAAAATCAACCAAATCTATAAATAATGAGCTATTGTTCATCCCAACTTCTACCAAAGCGTCAACAGGAATTAATGAACCCGAAGATATTAACACATCAACATCATAGATACCATTATAGGTTTTAACTGATTTACTAATCTCATAATTATCCTGAGTATGATTCCTCTCATTTATTATAGCAGGACCAATAGCTGCTACTTTTTTAAAGTGCTCAATAGCAACATTATATTCATCCATTAAATGGGAAATAAAGCCATCATTTATATTTGAATCTTGATCTAAGAGGATAAAAAAATCGGCTTTCTTTTTCAGACCCTCAATAAACCCTTTATTCTGCGCATATGCTATCCCTTTGTTCTCACGCAACGCAAAATACTCAACATTGTATTCGGTATCAGAAAACCTATCTTCATATAAATTAACGGCATCAGTATCTGGTGTATTGTCAACGATAATAACATTTGATGATAATAAAAGCCGTTTAATGTTTAAAAAAAGGACATCATAATTTGGATTATATGTCACAATAATTGTAAATATATTTCGCATTTAACTATTAACTTATTTGTTTATATCTATTGAAAAAATAGATCATTAAAATAGAAACTACAGCTTCAGTTAAAAATACAGATATAACCATACCAATAGTTGAATATTTAATAACTAATGGCACACTGTAAGCAGCATGAATGACAGCGGCAAAACAATATATCTTTGTCAGCACTCTTTCCTTTCCTATTACTATTAATCCCCACTGCCCATATATTACTGATAATGAAATTATAGGTAGTAGACACATCATTAATACAAATAAATGAGATGCTTCCAGATAGGAATTACCAAGATATAAAAGAGCCACCTTCTGGCCAAAAAACAAACTGACTATGGCCATAATAAAAGATGGAGCTAGAATTATTAGTCGATATTTCTTAATCTTACTGTCAGTACTACCCTGCTCTTTATTGACCTTAGGAAATACCACTTGTTGAATAGGGTTTAATAATGATTGTGCTGCCATTCTCATTTTATCCGCAGCGACATACTGACCAACAACTACCGGATTATAAAAATACCCCAATAAAATAGTATTGAAGGTTGTATAAAATGTTACAGCCATTTGTGATAAGAACAATGGCTTTCCATGCTTCAATTCTTCAATTGCGGAGCGAAAGCAGAAACCAGTATATTTTACCACTTTATTTTTTCTTAGCACATATAAAGATAACAATCCCGGAATTAAGTATTGGAAAGTCATAATAAATGCGGATATAAAAAGATCATTTTTATTTTTAACAAAGATAAAAATACATCCTGTCATGACAACTTTTGCCAACATTGTTATCCACATAATATCCTTCATTCTTTCCAGCCCTTGGTATAGAAAGAGTGGAAATATAATATTTCCCAGAACAGCGAGCAATGAGATAAAAATAATTGACACGACGAGTAACGAATTGAAGAAAAAATACAAAACTGGAGTTATTACAAAAATACCCACAAAAAAAATTATTATTTTAGCATTTAATGTATTCGTATAAATAACATCAACTTCTTTACTGCTTTTTGCTACAGCTATTTTCTTCGTCGAACTTAAATTGAAACCATAATCAGTAGCAATCAAAAAGTACTGTATAAGTGCCAGCGCCAGCATAAGACTACCATACCCAGAAGGACCTAAAACACGGACCAAATAAGGTAACATAAGCAGTGGAAAGATATAGTTTGTTGATTGCACAAATGTTAAATATAGTATATTTTTTATCATTCCAATAAAAATCTTCGTGTCGCATCAAAAATAAATTCTTATCATTAAAATATATCAAATAATGCAACATTTTTTAGATAAGGTTGATTACTATCTTTCGCGGATAAAATCCTCTGTTCTATATTTTGCCAAACAATACCAATATCTGGATCATCAAATTTTATTCCTCTATCATGCAAAGATGAGTAATAATTTGTGGTTTTATATAGAAAGTGCGCCACGTCAGTTAACACCTGAAATCCATGAGCAAATCCCTCAGGAATCCATAATTGACGATTATTAAATTCTGATAAATTCACACCTACCCACTTGCCAAATGTATCAGAATTTTTTCGTATATCTACAGCAACATCAAAAACTTCGCCTACAACGCAGCGAACTAATTTTCCTTGGGCAAAAGGTGGAAGTTGATAATGCAGTCCTCGAAGCACACCTTTCGCAGATTTAGAATGGTTGTCCTGCACAAATTCGATCTTACGTCCAACAGCCTCTTCAAATATCTTCTGGTTAAAGCTCTCCATAAAAAAACCACGTTCATCACCAAACACTTTAGGTTCGAAAATTAAAACTTCAGGAATTTCAGTTTTGATAACATTCATATTAATAACCTTTAATCATTTTAATCAAATACTGTCCATAAGCATTTTTTGATAATGGGATAGCTAGTTTTTTAACCTGCTCCGCGTCAATAAATCCTTTACGGTATGCTATCTCTTCTGGACAGGAAACTTTTAATCCCTGACGCTCTTCAATTGTGGCAATAAAGTTACTTGCTTCAATCAGACTCTGATGCGTACCTGTATCAAGCCACGCATAGCCACGTCCCATCATTGCAACAGATAACCTTCCCTGTTCCATATAAATTCGGTTAATGTCGGTAATTTCAAGCTCACCACGTGCAGAAGGTTTTAAGTTCTTTGCCATTTCAACAACATCGTTGTCATAGAAATACAACCCGGTTACTGCATAATTACTTTTAGGCTCGAGTGGTTTTTCTTCAAGGCTAACTGCTGTACCACTTTTATCGAACTCAACTACCCCGTAACGTTCAGGATCGTTGACATGATAGGCAAATACTGTTGCACCGCTTTCTTTATTTACGGCAGTATCCATTAATTTTGGTAAGTCATGTCCGTAAAAAATGTTGTCACCCAGAACAAGAGCACAATCATCATTACCGATAAACTCTTCACCTATAATAAATGCCTGGGCTAGGCCATCTGGGGTCGGTTGTACTTTATATTGTAAATTTAGTCCCCACTGGCTACCGTCACCCAATAACTGTTCAAATCGTGGGGTATCCTGAGGAGTACTAATAATCAAGATGTCACGAATCCCTGCCAACATTAGCGTAGAAAGCGGATAATAGATCATAGGTTTATCATAGATTGGCAGCAGTTGTTTGCTTACAGCCATAGTGACAGGATAAAGACGAGTACCTGAGCCACCAGCTAAAATAATCCCTTTACGCGTTTTCATTTCATCATCTCTTTATGTGCAAAATGCCCGTCAAGGGGCATTAAAATAAATTCAGATCGCCGTTGTCGTGAACAACTCAGCCAACATACGTTTTACACCAGCATCCCACTGCGGTAATACCAGCTCAAAGTTATTCTGGAATTTATCGGTGTTCAGGCGAGAATTTGTTGGGCGGTGTGCGGGAGTAGGATACGCACTGGTCGGCACCGCATTTAACTGGGTCAATGCCAGTTCAATTCCTGCCTTACGGGCTTCATCGAACACCAGTGCTGCATAGTCATGCCAGGTCGTGGTTCCACCCGCAACCAGATGGTAGAGTCCAGCCATATCGGGTTTGTTCATCGCAACACGGATAGCATGCGCCGTACAGTCAGCAAGAAGTTCAGCCCCGGTTGGCGCACCGAACTGGTCGTTAATCACCGAAAGCTCTGTGCGCTCTTTTGCCAGTTTCAGCATCGTTTTCGCAAAATTATTGCCTTTACCTGCATACACCCAGCTGGTTCTGAAAATCAAATGGTTGGCGCAGTGCGTCTGAAGCGCCTTTTCTCCCGCCAGTTTGGTTTCACCGTAGACATTCAGCGGCCCTGTAGCGTCCGTTTCGCGCCATGGTGTTTCACCGGTGCCAGGAAAAACATAGTCCGTGGAGTAATGCACTACCCACGCCCCGATTTCTGCAGCAGCTTTGGCAATTGCCTCCACACTGGTCGTATTAAGCAACCGGGCAAATTCAACTTCGGACTCAGCCTTATCTACTGCCGTATGGGCAGCCGCGTTGACGATAACGTCAGGCCGGATACGACGAACGGTGTCTGCCACGCCTTGTGGATTACTAAAATCACCACAATAGTCAGTCGAATGTACATCTAATGCGATCAAGTTCCCCAACGGGGTTAGCGCACGTTGCAATTCCCAACCCACCTGGCCCGTTTTACCAAACAGCAGAATATTCATTACTGACGTTCTCCATAATTCTGTTCGATCCACGTCTTGTAGGCGCCGCTTTTCACATTCTCAACCCACTGCGTATTCGACAGATACCACTCAACAGTCTTACGGATCCCACTCTCAAAGGTTTCCTGCGGCTTCCAGCCCAGTTCATCGCTGATTTTTGCCGCATCAATCGCATAGCGGCGATCGTGCCCTGGCCTATCCGCCACATATGTAATTTGCTCGCGGTAAGAACCTTCTTTAGGCACAATCTCATCCAACAAATCGCAGATAGTATGGACAACGTCCAGGTTTTTCTTCTCGTTATGACCACCGATATTGTAAGTCTCACCCACCTCGCCTTGAGTCACCACGGTGTACAACGCTCGGGCATGATCTTCAACATAAAGCCAGTCGCGAATCTGGTCGCCTTTGCCATAAATTGGCAATGCTTTACCTTCCAGCGCATTAAGAATCACCAGCGGAATCAGCTTTTCAGGGAAATGATACGGCCCGTAGTTATTGGAACAGTTGGTGACAATCGTTGGGAAACCATAGGTACGTAACCATGCGCGAACCAGGTGATCGCTGGATGCCTTAGAAGCAGAATACGGGCTACTCGGCGCATAAGCCGTCTTTTCGGTGAACAGAGGCAACACACTACCAGCAGCCACTTCATCTGGATGTGGCAGGTCGCCGTATACTTCATCTGTGGAGATATGATGGAAACGAAATGCCTGTTTTTTATCTGCCTCCAGCCCGTTCCAGTAGCCACGAGCAGCTTCCAGCAGTACATAGGTACCGACGATATTCGTTTCGATAAAAGCCGCAGGCCCTGTAATAGAGCGATCAACATGACTCTCAGCTGCCAGATGCATCACCGCATCCGGTCGATGAGTGGCAAAAATACGCTCCATTGCCGCTTTATCACAGATATCCGCGTGTTCAAAATAATAGCGATTATTTTCGCTGACTTCGGCAAGCGACTCCAGGTTACCGGCGTAGGTAAGTTTATCGACATTAACAACGGTATCCTGAGTATTTTTTATTATATGACGAACTACTGCGGATCCAATGAAACCCGCCCCACCAGTAACTAGTATTTTCACGTTTTAATTCCGAATATCGTTTATACGAATACTATTTAATATGCTGGCACATAATGCACGCATCTGGGCATTATGCACGCTACCGCCCCTGGCCTTGCAGCTACCAGAGCACTACCTAAATTCCAAAGATGTAACCAGCCCCGCCAGCTTTCGCAAAGCTCTGTTAAATTCTAACGCTAATTGTCTTACCAAATGCTACCAGAAACAAGAAAAAATCTGACAAAGCCATGATTAAACTTGGTAGGTTAACTTGTTGTTATTGGTCATTTTTCATAAAAAAGCGACAGTAACATTCCATTGCTTAAAGCATAGAAGCTGGGATGTTAGCTGCCGCTATTTTTTCTGGCTTACCGTCACAAAGACCTGTAAATATCTACTCGCTCAGTAGCTTCTCGATGCTCTTACGGAATTTCGGACCTTCTTTCAGGTTACGCAGCCCATACTTAACGAATGCCTGCATGTAGCCCATCTTTTTACCGCAGTCGTAGCTGTCACCCGTCATCAGCATGGCATCAACAGACTGTTTGTTAGCCAACTCTGCAATGGCATCAGTCAGCTGAATACGTCCCCAGGCACCTGGAGCAGTTTTTTCCAGCTCTGCCCAAATATCAGCAGAAAGCACATAGCGTCCTACGGCCATCAGATCGGAATCCAGCGTTTGCGGCTGATCCGGTTTTTCGATGAACTCAACGATACGGCTGACTTTACCTTCGTTGTCCAAAGCCTCTTTGGTTTGAATAACAGAGTATTCAGACAGATCGCCCTCCATACGCTTAGCCAGCACCTGGCTACGCCCGGTTTCATTAAAACGAGCAACCATAGCAGCGAGGTTATAGCGCAGCGGATCCGCACTTGCGGTATCCAGAATAACGTCAGGTAATACCACGACAAACGGGTTATCACCAATGATAGGACGAGCACAAAGAATGGAGTGACCCAGACCCAGTAACTGAGCCTGACGGACGTTCATGATAGTCACGCCCGGAGGACAGATAGACTGCACCTCGGCTAATAACTGGCGCTTAACACGCTGCTCAAGCAACGATTCGAGTTCGTAAGAGGTGTCGAAGTGGTTCTCAACCGCGTTCTTAGACGCATGAGTTACCAGAACGATTTCTTTGATACCTGCAGCTACAATTTCGTCGACAATGTATTGAATCATCGGCTTGTCAACGATCGGCAGCATCTCTTTAGGGATTGCCTTCGTGGCTGGCAACATGTGCATCCCCAGGCCCGCTACCGGGATAACTGCTTTCAAATTAATCATTAAGTCATTCACCTATTCATTAGTTGCTGAATTATAGCTTTTTAGCTTGTTTTAGCCAGTATGAATTACATTGTACAGTTGCCGCGTATGTTACGCCGCTTATCTGTAGAATGCAGTAATCTTAAGCTCAAGTATGTGCGACTTGAGCCAGGAATGGTCGCAAAGTTACCTCCCCTGCCCCGGTAGTCGAAAATTCACCGCTTCTACATTCACTACCTGATGGTTTATACGGTCAATGTCAACTGAACTTTGCCCGACTTCGTTTACTGCATGAACACTGGCCAGCGAGAGTAGCGTGTCCTGTTTAGCCATAAACTTACCGCGTACGTCCTGACGCAGATCGAAGTGCATCTTAAGTGCGGGCCCCGTGGCCGATTGCTGCATCACCCTGATGTTACGTAAAAAAAGGTGCTGCGGTTGGTTGTGCAACTCAAGCGTGGCTCGCTTCATCTCCACGTTGGTGATGGCCACGAATGACGTTGCATTACCAGAGGAGATCTGAATTCCGCGTAATTTGTATTCACGTTTGGTGTTATCGAGATGGATATTATTTAGCTTAAAGTTTTGTGGAATGGATAAATATCGACCTTTGATGACGCCATAACCAATGAGCATACCTGCGCTGTTCTCCATATTGATATTATCAATCACGAAGTTATCACATCCATAAATAGCAACCGTCGCATTATCAATGCCCGCTTTCTTACTGAAATCCGGGGTGATATTTCGCGCGGTTATATTACGAATAATAAAGTGTTTGCCGTTCTCAACATGAACTAACTGCCGACAGTCGGTACCGGTGATGTTCGCCACCACGAAGTTTTTTACCGCCAGTTCATCGGGATAGCTATTGTCATAGGTACTGCCCGCCAGCCCGATACCGATGCCCCAGTTCACATTGCCATTGGTACAGTTAATACGTTCAATGACATGGTCAGAAATGAGGATGTTGCTGTCGTTGATAGCCACATTCCACTCAATGGCATCTCCCTGTAGATCGCTAAAACGGCTGTTCGTGATCTTTACGCCGTCCATTCGGTTATGAAAACCCTGACGCAAAATCCCATAGTTAGCGCGTGTGACAGTAATATCATCGATAATCAGATTACGCATCAGCCTTGAAGTTTTACCGCCGATATAGATTTGCGTCACCGGACCGAAACCGCTCATGGCAATCCCTTTTATTACACAGTCCGAACCACGTACATCCAGGGTAACGTTCTTCAGGCTCCCGCCCTGCTCGCCCACAACGTTGCATCCATCCTGTAAAATAAAGCGCCCACGGCCATTGCCACTTATTCGCCCTTGTATGAAGAGCGTTTTGCCTGGCGGAATAACAATAGCAGTATTGAGATCCTTACATTCCAGGCCTTTTGGTACGACGACCATTTGCCCTTCTTTGAACGCCTGCCTGAAAGAGGCCACCCAATCCTGTGGGTTGTAATCCTGAATGTTGACGCTGCCCGATGATTCAAGCGCGCGAACAACGGGAGAATGCAGCACGACAAGCGCAGAGCCCGCCGTCAGAAAAGTACGGCGTGAGAGTTTGTTCTCTGACATACAACCTCGATTTACATCGTTTGCAGCAGACTGGCTAACTGTTTATTGATAGCTAACTGATTAAATTCATTTTCAATTTTTTCGCGCGCACACTGCACAATCGACTGTACCTGCTCACTGTCGAGCAGGCTAAATGCCGCTAAACGCTCTGCCAGTGCCTGCGCGTCGTTTTCCGGTGCCAGCCAGCCTGATTTACCCGACTCGACCAGCTCCGGGATCCCGCTGTGAACGGTGGAAATCACCGGAATACCCACCGCCATCGCCTCCATCAATGCCACCGGGATCCCTTCCATATCGCCGTCTCTTCCGGTGATCGAAGGCAGCAAAAATACATCCGCCTGTTCAAGCATCTCCTTTACCTGATGACTGGGCTTAAAGCCGGGCATCTCAATCACATCATCGAGTTGATATTGCTCGATCAGCGTACGTAAACGACGCTCCCACGGGCCAATCCCCAGAATGCGATAGCGAAATGAGATGCCCTGCTCTTTCAACTGACGACAGGCTTCGATGGCGACGTGCAGTCCTTTTTTCTCGGTTAAGCGGGCGACAGAGATAATCTCCAGCGGTGCGGCGGGTGATTTCAACTGGCGTGGCGTAAAACGGGTCATATCGATACCCATACGCGAAACCGCGATTTTCTGCGGCGGGCACCCCATACTTTTCAAACGTCCGGCCCAGAGATTGCTGATGGGCAACATTAAATCACCGCGTTGAAACAGCTGCTGATACTCAGGGGTATAGCGGGCCAAAACGCCCCGGTGCGAAACATCAACCCCATGAAATACCGTGGCGATTTTTCCGCGGATCATCCCAAGCTCACGCAGCTTGGCGGCAGTTACGCCTGCGGGCCCAAAATGAGCAATAAAGACATCCGCCTCAAACGCTCGCGGATTCCCGCCGCAAATAGCTGCCAAAATCAGATTGCGCGCCTCCTCACCATAGCGTGCAACATTAAGCGCTTTCCAGGTCGCTGCGCGGGTAATACCGTGCAGAGCCGCCGCTGCCCTATATTTCAGTTTCGCCAGTTTGCTTTCCGGTTCATTCAGCAACCAGCGCGTTTTTTCACCCAGACGGTAGGTATTAAAGGAGGCATGAGTATTTTCAAGATCGCCCTTCTGCAAAGCGACAATCTCCACGTCGTAGCCCATATCGATAAATGCGGTTATCTGATTGAGTACAAATGTCTCGGAGGAGAGCGGAAATTTAAGCAGGAAAAAACCAATCTTCATTTTTCCCCCTCAATACGCGTTAAAACCGACTGCACCATGCGTACCCCACGTTCGCGTTCGCGCATAACCGCGTCGCCGAGACGTATGCGCAGCTCAGGTAACTGTCCGAGAGTATCGGCAACCTTCCCTTCGAGACTGCCATCGAGAAGATGACGAATATCAACAGCCATCTCCGGTAACCCCAGTTGTTGCATGATCCCGGCGGATTTGTGCTCGTAGTTAATGGCGATGGCAGGCGTCATAAAATTCATCGAGATGATGGCAGAATGCAAGCGAGTCCCCACCGTCAGATCGCATGCGCCCAGAATCTTCCCCATCTCCAGATCGTTAAGTTCATCCATCACTACGTGATATCGGGCCGGATCGTTAACATACTGGCGCAGGTTTAACGCCACCATGCGGTCATCTTTGTTGTAACTATCAATACCGGTGCAAGTTGACAGCGCTATCACCTGGTAACCTTCGTCGAGGATGCTGTTCACCACCCCAGAAAAGGCTTGCTCATAGGCCTGCTGCGTTGTCCCCAGACGCTTATCAAAAGGAGCCAGCTCACGCAATGTAATGGCAACGGTTTTCTGTTTAGCCGCCATGTCTAACCAGTGCTGTACCGCATAACCTGGCTCAAAATCCTCATGATGGTTGTCAACCAGCCAGGCCGTATCCACGCCTGTTTCGACTTTATCCGTGGTAATTGCGCTGCGCTTCATCAGATCCAGACTGACGGATTCACGTAAAATCAGCGCATTACAGTGACCAAACACGTAGTTCGCCAGTTGATTAAACTGCTCATCCTGGAATGGCCCCACGCTGTGACCAATCATGTACAGCGGTTTTTTCGCCATAAACGAACACAGGGCATGTTCAAACTGCGGCACGCCATACAGATCGACAAAGAACGATCCGCCGACCTGGATGATGGCGTCATAGCGCGACAGCAGACGGACAAAATTGGTAAAGCCCTGGGCGATAGCGATATTGCGCAGATTACCGGAATCGGTAACACGCGAGAGCAGTACCTGATGCTGATAGCGACGACGCAGCACTTTCTTCACGCGCCCCATAACACCCGCTGCGTTGTTGTGTTGCTTCATCTGCAAATACAGCGGGTCGCCCATCACAGGGCGGTTTAGCAACCACGAAGAGCTCACCGGGTAACGACTCATCACATCCACTTCGGTCTCGGGACGCAACGCGTTAATGGCATCCAGCAAACCGCGCAGGATCGCGCTATCCCCTCGGTTCCCGCAGGTATGGTTGCCTAAAATTAGTAATTTCATTATGACCTCTTAAAACGTTGTTCTTATCCCGCACGGAGCAAGGTTTTCATTTTTTCACTGCGACAGAGTTGGCGTTTTATTTCCACCACCAGCGGATGGCGCGACAGCACGATCATTAGCGCAAACACCAGTGCTCCTGCCGCTATCTGGATCCCCAGCAGCGCGCTTAATGGCACTTGGTTGCGAAGGGTTAAGCCAAACGCATAGCTCACCACAAGGGTTGGTAAGGAGAGATACAACGGCAGCCACAGGCTGAGCATGTACTGACGGTAGCTGGAGCCAAGAACAGGTTTGATCATCACGAAGTAGCTGAGGATCGTGTTAATCACCTGGACCAACAGAAAGCCCAGCGTCACGCCAATCGCCCCCGCCAGATGACCGCCAATGAAAATGGCAGGAATAAACAGAAAGGTTTTGAACACATTGAATTTGAAGCTGATATCGACCCGGGCTTTCGCCATCAAGAGCGATCCTATTGGATTCCCCACCGAGCGCAGCAGACCCACAATGCACAATAGTTGCAGGACCGGAATAATGCCGTTCCACTTCTCGCCAAACACCAGCGGCACCACGTTGTCCGACACCACCATAAGTCCCAGTAGCGCCGGGAAGTTGATAATCCCAACCACTGACAGCAGCTTGTAAAAATTCACCCGTAGTTTTTCGCTGTCGTCCTGGATTTTGGCAAACGCCGGAAACAGCACGCGGGTGATAATCGGGTTCAGTTTTATCGGCGGGACAATCGCCACGTTCCAGGCGAGATTGAATCCGCCCGCCACGCCAGCTCCCAACGTGCGGGCTAAAACCAGCGTGGAAAGGTTGGTATTGATGTAATTGATGATGCTGTCTGCCGTCAGCCATGCGCCAAAACGCAGGTTCGACGAAACGGATGCCAGCGAAAAATGTAGCCCCGGACGGTAAATCCGGCGGCCAAAATAGCCGAACAGCAGCGTACGTAGCGTACTATTCACCAGATACCCAAGAATGGCCGTCAGCGCGAGCGGCCAGAAATGGGCACTGACCACGGTAAAGGTAAATCCAGCCAGCACCGAACTGGTTTCAATCATGCCAATTTTGTTGAAGGCCAGCTCTTTTTGCATCAGCGCGCGAAACTGCTGCCCGTGCGGTATCACCACAAACGCCAGTGATAAGGTTTTGATGAGCGGTGCCAGTTCTGGGTTATTGAGCACATGGGCAATCGTCTCGCTCAGCAAAAACATCGCCACGCATACCATGATACCCAGCCCAACATTTAGCCAGTACAGCGTCGTCAGCTCCAGATAACCAATCTCTTTGCGTTGAATAATTGAGTTGGCGATACCGAAATCCGACAGCGTATCGGCCAGCGCTATGATCACCAGCGACACGGTTAACAACCCGAACTGGTGGTTATCAATAATTCGCGCCAGGACGGTCATCTGAATAAGTCCGAGCCCAATAATGATCACCGTCGCAATCGCCGACCACTTTGCGCCATTAAGCGTTTTTTCTCGTAAACTCATGTTAATACGCCGCTTTGTTAACAAAGCCTTTGAATATCGTCAGAAAAACAATTTTGATATCGAACCACACGCTCCACTCGCGAATGTATTCGAGGTCAAACTCCACACGTTTCTCCATTTTTTCCAGCGTATCGGTTTCACCGCGCCAGCCGTTGATTTGCGCCCAGCCGGTAATACCCGGTTTCACCTTATGGCGTAACATGTATCCCTCAATCAGTTGGCGGTACTGTTCGTTATGCGCCACCGCATGCGGACGTGGTCCGACGATAGACATCCCCCCGGTGAGCACGTTAATAAACTGCGGCAGCTCATCGAGCGACGTCCGGCGCAGGAAATTTCCCACAGGGGTAACGCGCGGATCGTTTTGCGTCGCCTGCGTCACCACCGCGTCGTTCTCCATCACTTTCATTGAGCGAAACTTCCAGACTTTGATCGGTTTGCCGTCCATGCCATAGCGAGTCTGGCGGAAAATCACCGGTCCTTTGGAGGTCAGTTTTACCAGTAGCGCTATGCCACACAGCACCGGGGAAATAAGTAGCAGGATCATTGAAGCCAGCACGATATCTTCCGCGCGTTTTAACAGACGATTAATCCCCGAGAGTGGCGTGTCATACAGCGGCACCACCGGAATGCCGTTCATCTCTTCAATCCGGGAATGCAGAATGTTGAAGGTAAAGACATCAGGAATTAGGATCACTGAACAGGTGGTATCGGCCAGCTCGCGCACCAATTTTTTGACGCTGGCACCATCGCTCATCGACATGGCGATATAAACGTTATGAATGCGTGAGGCTTTAGCGTCATCAACCAGTTGTTGCAGATTACCGGCCCAGTCGCGGGAGTTTTTTCCAGGGATAGGGTCGTGATAGATACCTGCTACTTCAAACCCCAGCCACGGTTCATGGCGAAAACTGTCCAGTAGCATTTGTCCAGCTGGCAGGTCCCCTGCCACCGCCACCCGACGAGTGTTGTACCCGCAATTGCGCAGCCATCCCGCGCCGTAGCGAATAAACGAACGACTCAACACCAGGCCAACGCTGGATAGCAGATACCACGCCAGCCAGACGGCGAGACGGTTATCAAAATCGTTATTAAAGGCGATCAGACCTGCGCAAAAAATCAGGCTCAGCGTCCAGTTTTGCAGCAACAGCACCAGCTCAGTGGATATTTTGACGCCGCGCCAGGAGCGGTAAAAATCCGTTATGCCACCGAGCATCTGAAAAACGACCAGCGTGATCAGCGCCACCAGCAGGTGCATGTACAGGAAAGGCAAACCGCTTAATTCGCAGATTACCCACAACCCGCCAAACATGATGGTGATATCTGAAAAGCGTTGCACCATCGAAATTAACGACGCATTGGTTTTGGTGCGCTCGCGCTTCTTTAGATGTGTCATCGTGGTTCCTGTTAGTCACCCTTTGCCCAGAATCGGGCAAAGGAAGCACCAGCATTACTTATTCAGTAACGCCAGAAGAGTGCGCGTTCGCGCTTCCATCAACGGAATATCTCCGCGCGATTCCACGTTCAGGCGCACCACCGGTTCGGTATTGGAAGAGCGTAAATTGAAGCGCCAGTCGACAAACGACATGCTGATACCGTCCGTTCTGTCTACCGTCAGCGCCTCACGGGAAAAATGCTGCTCCACGCGCGCAATCGCTGCCGCTGGCTCTGCCAGCGTGCTGTTTATTTCACCACTCGCCGGGTAGGCCACCATCCGGTCGCGGACCAGTTCGCCCAGCGACTGTCCTTTCAGACAAAGCAATTCAGCCACCAGCAGCCACGGGATCATTCCGCTGTCACAGTAGGCAAAGTCACGGAAATAGTGATGCGCACTCATCTCACCGCCGTAGACGGCATCTTCGTGGCGCATCCGCTCTTTGATAAACGCGTGTCCGGTTTTTGACATCACCGGTTTACCGCCTGCCGCCGTCACCACGTCCACTGTGTTCCAGGACAGACGCGGGTCGTGGATAATCTTCGCCCCCGGATTCTTCTCCAGAAACGCCTCCGCCAGCAGGCCGACAATGTAGTAGCCCTCAATGAACTGACCTTTTTCATCGAACAGGAAGCAGCGGTCAAAATCACCGTCGAAGGCAATCCCCATATCGGCGCCGTGTTCAATCACCACGTTGCGCGTGTCAGCCCGGCATTCCGGCAGCAGAGGATTGGGAATACCGTTGGGGAAGTTGCCATCCGGCGTATTGTGGATTTTGATGAACTCGACCGGCACGCCCAATGTTTTAAAACGGGCTTCAATGGCGTCAACCACCGGACCTGCCGCGCCGTTGCCGGAATTGAGCACCAGCTTCATCGGTTTCAGATTGGCGGGATTGATGTAACCCAGCAGGTGGTCAATGTAGGCATCACGGATAGTAATACGCTGGTAGCGGCCACGTTTTGTCTCATCAACCGCCGGGAAGTCGTTGGCTTCCGCCAGACGCTGTACGTCGCGCAGACCGGTATCACCGCTGATGGGCCGCGCCCCTTCCCGCACCAGCTTCATGCCGTTGTAATCCATAGGATTATGGCTGGCTGTCACTTCAATACCGCCGTCAATACCCAGGTGGAAGGTGGCGAAATAAATCTCTTCGGTACCCGACATGCCAATATCCAGCACATCCACCCCCGCATCCTGTAGTCCTTTCGCCAGCGCCAGCTTCAGCGTCTCGCTGGTCAGGCGCACATCACCGCCGAGGACAATCATTTTTGGCTTCAGGAACTCACCGTAAGCGCGACCAATACGCCACGCGATATCTTCATTCAGCTCTTCGCCCAGCCTGCCGCGAATATCGTAGGCTTTGAAACAGGTTAATTTCGTCATGATTTACCCTTCTTCAGGCAACAGGAGGCCCTGACTCTTAATGAGCCTTTTTAATGAGTGTTAAATGCATTGCCCGGTGCGCTTCGCTTACCGCACCTACGTTGTTGTAGGCCGCATAAGCGCGGCGCATCCTGCATCAGGCGCGCCCGTATCTGTCCGCAAACCGCACCACATCATCCTCATCGAGGTAAGATCCGGAGCGCACTTCAATCAGATCGAGCGGGATTTTCCCGGGATTCTCCAGACAATGGGTCGCCCCAAGCGGAATATAGACAGACTCGTTTTCAGCGAGCAGTTTGATGTCATCATTGATCGTCACTTTCGCGGTACCGGCCACCACCACCCAGTGTTCAGCCCGGTGATGATGCATCTGCACGGACAATCCCTCACCTGGTTTAACGGTAATTCGCTTCACCTGGTAACGGTCTCCGGCATCAATGGAGTCGTACTTGCCCCACGGACGGTAAACTTCACGGTGAATATGGTGTTCATGTCGTCCGTCAGCTTTAATTTGCTCCACCACTTTTTTGACGTCCTGCACCGCGTTGCGATCGGCGATCAGCACCGCATCTTTGGTCTGCACCACCACCAGATCCTTCACCCCGACGGTCGTCACCAGGCCAGATTCGGCATACACGTAGCTGTTCTCCGTTTTGTGGCTAATGACGTCGCCATGATGCACATTGCCTTCGGCGGTATGGGCGCTGATTTCCCACAGCGATGACCAGGAGCCAACGTCGCTCCAGCCTGCGTTCATGGGCATTACCACCGCATCCGCCGTACGTTCCATTACCGCATAGTCCACAGACTCTTCCGGACAGGCGAGAAACGCCTGTTCATCAACGCGGATAAAATCGAGATCGGGGTCAACCGTACTCATGGAATTCTCACAGGCCTGAAGAATGTCGGGGCGATATTTTTTCAGTTCTTCCAGATAACGTCCGGCGCGGAACAAGAACATGCCGCTGTTCCAGTAGTAATCGCCGTTCGCCACATAAGCCTGCGCGGTTTCCAGATTGGGCTTTTCAACAAACTGCGCCACTTCGAACGCCACGGCGTCGGTATTCGTTGGCGAAACCTCGCCACGGCGGATATAGCCATAGCCCGTTTCCGGCTGGTCCGGCACGATACCAAACGTCACCAGCTTACCCGCCCTGGCATAGGGCATTGCATTGCGAACCGCCTCGCGAAAAGCCTCTTCGTCGGCAATCATGTGATCGGCCGCCAATACCAGCAGCAGCGGATCGTCCCCCGGACACTGACGTTTTGCCGCCAGTGCGGCCAGCGCTATCGCCGGTGCCGTGTTACGACCGGCGGGTTCGAGAATAATGTTCTCAGTCAGCTTGTGCAGTTGCCGTAGCTGTTCCGCGACGATGAAACGGTGTTGTTCATTACAGATAACCACCGGGCTTTCACACTCCACACCGTTCAGACGACAGATCGTTGTCTGCAGCATGGTGAGATCACCTTTCAGGCACAGGAACTGCTTTGGATACAATACGCGGGACAGAGGCCATAAACGGCTACCCGAGCCACCGGCCATCACTACCGGAAAGAGTTTGCTTTGACTCATCATTAACCCCGAATATCAGCAATAAATTGGCTAAGCACGTTATCTTTATCCAGCGTGCGTTCGGCATAGTCACGTGCCACCGTATTGACTTTTGGCATCCTCAACGCTTGTTGGATACCGCAAACCAGCGCGTTTACCGATTCCGGCTCCACGCATACTGCGATGCCTGGAACAATGTTACAGAGCTGCCCCAGCTCGGTTTCCGGCTCGGCGGTAATCACCGCGTTACCACCAACGGCGAGGATATTGGTCAGTTTGGAAGGCAGTACGGCATCCGCCGCACCGCGCTTTTGTACCACCAGATGACAGTCCGCCATCTTGAGCAGCGCAGGCAGCGCGTCATAAGATTGCAGCGGAAAGAACATCACATTGTTCAGGCCGCGTTCGCTGGCCATACTCTCCAGCCGCGCTTTACCCCCGCCCTGCCCGACAATCACAAACAGCCAGGGCCGCTCGCTCAACAGGGCCGCTGCGTCGATCACACTCTCCAGCCCTTGCTTTTCACCGATATTGCCCGAGTAGAGAATGATTTTTTTTTCATCAGGCAAGCCCAGCTGCTGGCGCAACGCCAGAGCATCAGCGGCGTCCACATCGCGAAAACGCGCTACTTCTGACCAGTTCGGAAAGAAAATAACCTTCTGTGCATCAACGCCCTTTTCCTGTGCTTTGTTCATCATTGAGCGAGAAATGGTCGAAATATGATCCATATTCAACAGCCCACTGCGCTCAAAGGCGCTGGCCAGTTTTGCCACCATACCGCGCTTGCCTTTGCCCGCCATGCCAAGTCCCAACATGGCATCAACTTCGTAATCCTGAATATGCAGCAGCGTGCGCGCCCCGGACAGCTTCGCCAGCAGGCGCATTCCCGGCGTACAAAACAGCGTCGGCACTACCCCAATGATGCGATCCGGCTTCCAGCGGCGCTGCGCCAGCAGCGGAAAGAAACTGCTCAGGGCGAAACTGCCTAAATGCAGTAGACGCTTGAGCGTGGAGGGCTGCTCAGGCACATACAGCGGGCAACGCCAGACGATGGCATCGCCCTCTTCACGACGGTAGCGCCAGGATGAATAGCGACCGTTGACTTTCCACTGCGGATAATAAGGCGGCGCGGTGATCACCCGTACGTCATGCCCCTGTTGCGCCATCCACTCCACCATTTCACCGGTGTATTTACCGATACCGGTCAACTCCGGCGAATAGTTGATGCCATACACAAGGATCTTCATAGCCCGGGTGCTCCGGCCTGACTCTTCTCACAGAAGTAAGCCCGGCTGTTGTCGTGCACGTGGTCACTGGCCAGAATCTCTTCAATTGCCAGCCAGCGGTACGCGTCATGTTGAACGTCAGGCAGTTGCAGGTCGTTTTCCGACACCCGCAGACGAAATCCCAGCACGATGTAATGCGTTGAGAAATCTTCCCCGGAAAAGTTGTCGTCATAGAAGTGCTGCCAGACACCGTAAAACTGCGCAGCGGACAGCGGTAAACGTAACCCCAGCTCAGCTTCAGTAAGCCGCTCAAAGGCCGCGTGCAGCGGTTCATCTTTTTGCACCCGACCGCCGGGCACAAACCAGTACCCCTGCGCAGGACGATTGAGGCGCTTGCCAAGCAGAAATTCACCGTGGGCGTTTTCCACGATCAAATCGATGGAAATCAGCGGAGTTGAACGTACAACGGTGGCAAAATCCTCATGACGTAAAAACATGCTTACCCCCGGTAACGCTGCTGGTTTTCAAGGAACCACTGATATGTACTGGCAAGCCCCGCTTGCAGAGATATCTCGTGATACCAGCCCAACTGATGCAGACGCGTAACGTCGAGCAATTTGCGCGGTGTGCCGTCCGGTTTGCTGGCGTCAAACACCACGCGCCCCTTGTAGCCCACGACCTCCGCAATAGTCTGCGCCAGTTCACGGATGGTGCAGTCCACGCCGGTCCCCACGTTGATATGCGACAGCATCGGCTGGGTATATTCCTGCAACACTTCCTGAGCCAGCTCCATCACGTGGATACTGGCCGCCGCCATATCGTCGACATGAAGAAATTCACGCATTGGCGTCCCGCTGCCCCATACCACCACATCCGGCGCATTTTGCCCGCGAGCTTCATGAAAGCGGCGCAGCAGCGCCGGGATCACATGCGAATTACTCGGATGAAAGTTGTCATGCGGCCCATACAGATTGGTCGGCATCACCGAGCGATAATCACGGCCATACTGTCGGTTATACGATTCACACAGCTTGATCCCGGCAATTTTGGCAATCGCATACGGCTCATTGGTCGGTTCAAGTGTCCCCTGCAACAGTTCACTCTCGGCGATTGGCTGGGTAGCTTGCTTGGGATAAATACAGGATGACCCGAGAAACAACAGTTTATTCACGTTATGCAGATGTGCAGCATGAATAATGTTGCTCTCAATCATCATATTTTCATAAATAAAATCAGCAGGATAAGTATTGTTTGCCACAATCCCTCCTACTTTTGCCGCCGCCAGATAAACCTGGTCAATACGTTCAGCGGCAAAAAACGCCTGCACCGCACTGGCGTCCAGCAGATTAAGCTGGTCGCGGGTACGCAGCACCAGCTCCACATTATTTCGCTGCGACAATTGTCTGACGATGGCGGACCCCACCATCCCGCGATGGCCCGCCACAAAAATACGTTGTGCCTTCATCCTCAGTACTCCAGCGCGATGGCAACCTCGTAACCGTGCGACTTAAGCAGGGAATGTTTCTTCGCCGCATCAAGATCGTTAGCAACCATTTCCGAGATCATCTGGCGCAGCGTGATTTCCGGTTTCCAGCCCAGTTTTTCATGTGCTTTGGCCGGATCGCCCAGCAGCGTTTCCACCTCAGCCGGACGGAAGTAGCGCGGGTCAACGGCAATCATGACATCGCCTGGCTTCACGCCCGGCGCATCATGTCCGGTCACGGAAACCACGATGCCTTTTTCATTCACGCCCTCACCTTCAAAGCGCAATTTAATCCCCAGCTGAGCAGCCGCCATTTCTACAAACTGGCGCACGGAATACTGCACGCCGGTGGCAATCACGAAATCTTCCGGCTTATCCTGCTGCAGCATCATCCACTGCATCCTGACGTAATCTTTGGCATGCCCCCAGTCGCGCAGTGAATCCATGTTGCCCAGGTACAGGCAAGACTCCAGCCCCTGAGCGATGTTGGCGATCGCCCGGGTAATTTTGCGAGTGACAAAGGTTTCGCCACGGCGCGGAGACTCGTGGTTAAACAGAATGCCGTTACAGGCATACATCCCGTAAGACTCACGGTAGTTGACGGTTATCCAGTAGGCATACAGCTTAGCAACGGCATACGGTGAACGCGGATAGAACGGCGTGCTCTCTTTCTGCGGGATTTCCTGAACCAGACCGTACAGCTCAGAGGTGGACGCCTGATAAAAACGGGTCTTTTTCTCCAGACCAAGGAAGCGAATTGCCTCCAGCAAACGCAAGGTGCCGATCGCATCAACGTCTGCGGTGTATTCCGGTGAATCAAACGACACCGCAACGTGGCTCATGGCACCCAGGTTATAGACTTCATCCGGTTGGACTTCCTGTAAAATACGGGTCAGATTGGAGGAGTCCGTCAAATCGCCATAGTGCAGATGAAATTTGGGATTGCCTGAATGCGGATCCTGGTAGATGTGGTCCACACGTTCGGTGTTGAATGATGAAGCGCGACGCTTAATACCGTGTACTTCGTACCCTTTTTCCAGCAGGAGTTCTGCCAGGTAAGAACCATCCTGCCCGGTTACGCCAGTAATGAGAGCGACTTTTGACATGTTATAACCTCTTCAGTGATCCCCTCAGGGAGTAACTTTCTCGACGCGTTCGCGCGTGACTACTGCGGGATTTCCCCGACAAATGACATTTGCTGGCAGCGATTTAAATACGCTGCTTCGTGCTCCGACGACGGTGCCATCGCCAATCGTTACGCCAGGCGCGACAAAGACATCTGTCGCCAGCCAGCATTTATCGCCAACCACTATCGGTGTGGCGTTAATATCAAAATGTTGGCTGGCATAATCATGACTCCCAGTGCATAAATAACTTTTTTGCGAAATAACTGCGTGGGCCCCAATCGTAATATCACCTAACGTATATAAAACCGCGTCATCACCCACCCAGGCATAATCTCCCAGAGTTAGTTTCCACGGATAAGTAATTTTTACTGAAGGCCGAATAACTACGTTTTTTCCTATTTTTGCGCCAAACATCCGTAATAAAAATGCACGCCAGCGATACATGACCTGTGGAGACCAGCGAAATAATGTTGCTTGCACCGCCCACCATAATTGCACTTTAATAGCGCCGCCGCCGCGAAAACCTCCAGGCACTTTAAATCCGCTTAAGTCTTGCATACTGTGCCCTTACGTTTTTCCATATAAGGTTTTTGTTTTATCGGTTGTGCGCAGACGCAAATATCCTGACAATCCGGTCCAAAAACCTGGCATGTGTAATATCTGGCGCTGTACTTTTTTGGCATCCCGGCACAATTCCAGATTATTCGTCGTTGACACTCCGCCCATAGAAAATTCCGACACCAGCCCGCGCAGCTTTTTAAAAGCGTAACCGGACTTGTATAATTTGGCTGCCAACGCGTAATCTGACGATATTTTATATTGCAAATCATAATGCCAGACATTCAGTCCTGAGAGCGGAAAAAATATTGCCTGATGGCTGGCGGGCAGGCTGTGATAAATATACCAACCCGGTTTTGCCCGACGCTTAATTTTGTTGCCATTGCCGAAATCCAGCAACGCATCGCCAATGACCATAGTTTGGTCACTCTGCATTTTTAGCTGGCGGATAAAACAAGCCGCATTCGCATGCAGAATATCCCCGGAGTTGAGGAACAGTGCAAACCGCCCGCGCGCCATGGCGATGCCTTTGTTCATCGCATCATAGATGCCGTTATCCGGCTCGCTGACAAACCGTAACCGGTGTTCTCCACTGAGTCCTTCAAGAAACGCCGACGTACCATCCGAGGAGCCGCCATCAACAACAATCCACTCAAAACTGATATCACCCGCTTGCGCCAGATGTGCCAGCGACGCGTGAGTTTTGACGATCCCTTCCAGATTGCGAAAGGCGACGGTAATGATACTGAGCAGCATGTAAGTTACCTCGCGATATTCAGCGCCTTGCGCAAAATAAACGGACACACAATTAAAAATGCGTATTCCGGACTAAATACTGAACCTGTAAAAAACAGTGACAATGGTGTAAAAAGATAAAGCTGCACCCGATAATTCTGATTATCGCCAAACGCATTGATCATCATTTTCATGACCTTCCCCATGTACCATAGGGCTAATATCACCGCGAACCATGAAAAATAAATAATCAGCAGATACAAGCCATTGTCTATTGTTTTACCGACATCTGCACCGTTAAAAATTCCGAATGACGCGACGTATTCATAAAGTGAGCCAAATCTCACTACGCCATCAACGTTCAGTAATGAATAACCGACCATCACTAATGGTCCTACGATACGATAATACGATGACGAACCTTCAGTTCCTAAATCACCAAGCCGCGTTGCGATGTACGGAAAAGCAAATATCACACCAACTAAAAACACGCTCAATGAGATTATCGCCAGAGGTAGCTTCTTTTTTATCGCATCCTTATTTAGGTACTGAAACGCCCATTCCAGGAGGTAAAACAAAATAAACGTCATTACTCCTGAAAACGATCCCGATAATATTATCCCTACCAGAATCATAGCATCGGACTTAGGTGTTTTGATACCAAACTGTTTGATACTGAGCCAAATTGAGATTAACGCCAGAGCGAAGAATGCCGGTTCGAAATAGAGCGCGGTGGTTCGCTTCCCACCAAACTTAATAAAGTTCAGAACATAGCTGTTACTGTAAATAAGATATTTCGAAATAACTTCCATTAAACTGCTGCCGCCGCTGAGAATTATCTGTGCCATTTCAGCTGCAGCTAACCCCACCACCAGTCCCACGACCAGCCAGAAAAAGCGCAAGATTTTAATGTAGTTATGCGGTGAAATGGATTTGAAGCGAATACTCCATACCATGCCAATAATCACCACGGTATAGATAAACAACATGGCGGACGTCACGTACTTGCTGGCATCCAGTGACTGACCGAACAGATAGTTAAATGCCGTCAGTCCGCCCCCTACGCCCAGCGCGATCATTATTTTTTTGATATTGATGCGCTCGATAAACAGCAACAGCAGAACGGGTAAAAAGGTGACTATAGTTATCGGGAAGCTCTCGCCAAGCTGGGCGAGTTTGACGTTTACTAGCAGATAAAGCAGCGGTAGCACCAGATAGCTACAGATTCTGATAGAACGAGACATATTCCTCCAGCATCTGTTGTCCACTGTATGCCAACTGGCTGCGCTGGCTAAATGCGGCAAGCGACGTGTCAAATACCGCCTGCGCAATGTCTGATTTTTTCAGCTGCACCAGTTGCAACACTTCAGCTTCGCTGAACGTTTTTCCACCTGATTTAGCCAGCACTTCCTGCGCGGCATCGCTGTGCGTGGCTATTACCGGTACGCCGATGGACAGCGCTTCGCACAGAATCAGCGGGTAGTTATCGACACGGGAGCTGAACACCAGTCCATCCATCTGATTAAGCGCACTCATCAACGTGCGCTTATCGCTCTCAAAACCGTGATTGATGACGTTATCTCCCGCAAATGGCGAAAATTTGCCGAAGGTATGCAACTCAATTTTGTCTCCGAGCGCGGTAATAGCTCGCACCAGTTGCTGACTGGTTTTGCCGTCATAGCGCAGGTCATGAGCCACCACGGCAATTTTCGGCCGACCGCTCTCCTCAGGCATCGCGGGTAGTTCGGCAAGAATGGTTTCAGTTGCCACATCAATGCCATTATTGATAATGCGGCAGCGTCCCGCGCCATACAGGCTGTTGAAGGCGTCGGCCACATGCTGACTGGGCGAGATAAACTGGCAACCCAGCGCCAGCATCGCACGAAACATCTGCCGCTTAACGGGCAACTGTTGATGGGCTTTATCGATTTTTACCGGCGGATAGTTGCTCAGCGTTGGGCATTGCAGACAGCCCGTTTTCCAGCCTTCGCAGCCATCGGTAAAGGCACAGCGCCCGGTCACACTCCAGTGATCGTGCAGCGTCCAGACGAAGGTGATATCCGGTTTATGCGCTTTCACTTTTTGGCAAAAGGAGACTACCTCTTCCAGGTTCAACCAGTAGCTGTGCAACACATGAAAATGCAGTACCAGCGGGCCGTTAGTGCGGGTAACCGTACGATATAGCTTGTCGAGATTGCCGAACATGTCGCGGTTCGCGAAACGAAACAGCGCAATGTTCGCCGCCGACGTCAGGCGCGGCGTATATTTGATAACCTGCGGGTATTTCGCATGGCTGGCGCTTTTTTTACCGCCTTTGCCATAGCCATAAACAAAACGCGACGACAGCCCTTTTTCCAGCGACCTCAGATGCAAATCTAACGCCACGCCTGCCGCCCCACCTTCTGCGAGTCGCACATTAAATTGTAATATCTTCATTTTATTACCTTCACCCGTGCCTTCTCGCCCACGACCAGCGCATTGTCCGGAACGCTATCCACCACGACGCTCCCGGCACCAATCGTCACGTTATCGCCAATAGCAACGTCGCCAAGCAGAGTGACATTGGCCCCCAGCTCAACGCTGTTACCGATTACCGGGCAGGACAAATCGTTGGTGCCAAGATTGCCGATGGTGACGCCGTGACGTAGGGTAAAATCATCCCCCACAACCACGTGTTTATTGATAACCACCCCATAGCCATGATGGATGGTGAAACGACGACCGATTGATGCAGCAGCCTGAATTTCATAGCCAAACAGGCATTCGGTGATAAGGCGGTACATCACCAGTATCGGAGCGGCCCACAGGTTGTTTAAGATGTTTTTTTTACGCCAGACGGAGCAAAAATGGGCAATCCGATAGGCCACCACCATGCAGCAGGGGCGCAGACTCCAGCCGTTCACGCGTAAATCTTCCAGCATAATTAGCGTCCTCGCAGTCCGTCGGCCAGACGCTTACTGTTGCGAACAGAAAGCAGCGTCAGTAGCGTGCGCCAGTTCATCCGTTTATTGCGGATCTGATAGAGGGTAAACAGCTGATATTTCTTGCTAGCCCGGTCAAATTTGCCTTTGTGCTTGCGGTAAAACTGAAAGTAGCCGGAGAATTTATTCGGCGATGAGGTAATGCGCATCTCACCGTGATTCACATGCAGGATCTGCGTTGCCTCTTTGACCTTCCACGGTTTGCCATACGCCACCACCATGCGCAGGAAGATGTCGTAATCCTGCGCCGCTTTCAGCGTGGTATCGAACAGACAAGCTTTAAACCGCCATGCCCAGGTAAATACCTGATTACCAATGATGTTGCGCTTATAAAACCTGCGGCGTGAATAAACGGACTTCGGATAGAGCGGCAGACTGGTCGGCTGCGAATACACTTCGCCCTCACAGACATAGTCATTGGCATACAGAAACGCCCGCGTGACCAAATGATGGCGATAGTTGAGAAATACACTCAGTCGGTTCGGCGTCCATTCATCATCATCATCAATCCCCGTAATGTATTGCCCGTTGGCCTGCATAATGGCCTGATTACGCACCGCGCAGGCCCCGGAGTTGGTGGAATTATGCGTATACGACACGCGCGGATCGTTGAGTTCCTCAACAAACTGCTGCAACTGCTCATATGAGGAAGAGCAATCATCCACAATGATCATCTCCCAGTAAGGATAGTCCTGGCGCAACACCGATTTAATCGCCCGAATGGCCAGCTGCTGGCGGTTCCAGGTTGGCATGTAAATTGAAATTAGCGGGTTTTCTGTGGTCATTTTCGTTTCCAAAAAAAGTTGCCTGATGGCACTACGCTTATCAGGCCTACATTCGATATGCGTTGCTGTTAGTTATTTCGAATCCGACGTGTATTCGTATTCGTAGTAGCCGTAATCCTGATACCCGCTGGCGCGGCGGAAGATCGAGTTGAGGATCACCCCTTTCACCTGAATGCCATTTTGCTCGAAGCGGCCCAGGCTGGTTTCCACCTCTTTAAGCGTGTTGACCGCATAACGCGCTACCATCAGCGTGGTGCCGACGTGGCGCCCTACGATAGCCGCATCGGTCACCGCCAGAATTGGTGGGGTGTCAATCAACACCAGGTCATAGTGCGAGCTGGCCCAGGCAATCAGTTCACCGAAGCGCTCGCTCATCAACAGTTCGGAAGGATTGGGAGGAATTTGACCGCGAGGGATCAGATCAAAATGCGGAATCGATGTCGGTTTAGCGCTGGATGAGATATCCCCTTTGCCAATGAGGATCTCAGACAGGCCGTTGACGTTATTGGTCCCCAGCAGTTCGTGGGTATAGCCTTTGCGCATGTCGCAGTCGATCAACAGCACGCGTTTGTTGGTCTGGCTGATGACCGCCGCCAGGTTGGCGCAGACAAACGTTTTACCGATCGACGGGCTGACGCCGGTCAGCATCAAAACGTTGTTGCGCGCCTGCATCATGGCAAAGTGCAGGCTGGTGCGCAGGCTGCGGACCGCTTCGATGGCGAGATCCGTCGGATTCCCCACGGCCAGCAGTTGGCTTTGCTTGTAGCGTTTCACACCTTTAATGGTCTGAACGTTATCACGCGCTTTTTGCCATTCAGACAGCGGAATACTGGCATACACGCTGATACCATGCTCTTCCAGCGCCTGCGGGCTTTCAATACCGCGATTAAACAGAGAACGCAGCAGTACGCCCACCACGGAAAGCATTAAACCGAGAATGATACTGCCGAGAATAATCAGCGCCGTTTTCGGCTTCAGCACGCCAGGCTGGGCAATCGCTGGATCGACAATGCGCACATCACCGACCGTACTGGCCTCGGTAATCTTCAGTTCCTGTTGCTTGTTCAGCAACTGCATATAGACCTGCTGACCGGACTCCACATCACGCGTCAGGCGAACAATTTCCTGCTGTGTTTTCGGCATCGCCGTTACACGCCCGTTCAGCTTACTTTTCTCATCTTCCAGCGCCTGGCGTTTTTCCAGCAGCGTGCGGTACGCCGGATGCGCTTTGGTGAACAGCTTGGAAATCTCCGCTTCTTTGAAGGTCAGTTCATTAAGCTGAGCATCGATATTCACCATCGAATCCAGCACCGCTTTGGCTTCCAGCGGCAAATCCACGGAGTCTTTATCCTGACGGAAGGCGTTCAGCTTGTTTTCAGCAACATCCAGGTGGCTACGCACTTCGGGCAACTGTCTGGCCAGAAACGCCAGACTTTTGGCGGCCTCTTCGGATTTACGTTCCACGTTTTGTTGCAGATAGTTACGGGTAATACTGTCGAGGATCTGGCGGATTTGCTCGCGGTCTTCACCGGTAAAAGTCAGGCTCAATACACCGGTATCTTTGCCTGTTTCCGTCACCATCAGGTTATTTTGCAGGGTGTTTATCATGCCCAGCGTGGAGAATTTGCTGACGGTAAATTGGCTCTCCGGGCTGGCATGAATCGCCTCAACCAGCATCGTCACGCCATCGTGTTCCAACACCTTGCCGACTTGCCCCCGAACGCTAAAACCCCCGTCACTCACCAGTTGATAGCTTTTGTCATTCAGCACATTGAGCGTGAAGGTCTGTTCATTCATAGCCTTTGGCAGCGTGAAGGTAGTCACATTAACCGTTTCGTTCTGACGGCCCATCAGCCGGTCCCAGCCCGCGCCAAAAATAGGGAACGTATCTTTGGTCACGCCGATATCGAGGTTGAGATCGTCTACCGTTTTCCCTAATACCAGTCGTGACTGAATGAGCTGAATTTCCGCTTCCGAGGCCGGGGGTTTGTTCGACAACGCCGAGCCAATATCCTGCACCAGTGAATCTCCAGTATTTTGCTCAATTTGCACCAGCGCGTCCGCACTATAGATGGGGGTGGCGAACAGCGTGTAGACCGCGGCACACAATGCAAAAGCCGCGGTAATGCCAAGTACCCACCAGCGGGCTTCCACCACCGTTGCGACCAGACGACCAATATCGATTTCATCATTGCCCGTTACCGGCGCAGCAGACTGTTTAACTTTTTCTGTCATCGTTTTCCCTGCTCTGCGTTCAGTGCCTGAGCCCATTGGCGGGCAGACCGTTCAAGTAATGTGTACACCGCGTCAAACGCATCACGGCTTTTACGATACGGATCGGGAATTTCGCGCTCGCTGTCCCAGTGACCAAAAAGCATCACTTTGCCGCGCATCTCCGGCACCATTTCACACAGGGCAGAGATATGGCGCTTTTCCATGGTCAGGATCAGGTCATACTCCCGGCACATTCGTCCCGAGATCTGCCGGGCACAATGATTATCCAGTGACAGGTTGTGCGCCTGTGCCACGCTAATGGCGCACGGATCCGCGCCTTTCCCCACCAGCGCCCCAAGACCGGCAGAAGAGACCGTCAACGCCGGGTGAAATTGCCTTAACAAGCGCTCTGCCGTCGGGGAACGGCAAATGTTCCCCACACAGACAACTAAGATTTTGTTAAACATGACGATTACCAGTTGTGAAGGTCGCTGGCCGTGTCCGTCATATAGCGAACACCGCTAATAGTCGGCAGCAACTGATTGATCAAACGGTTCCAGCGAGCAACCGGCGCAGTAGTGACGTACACCACATCGTATGGCTGGAGTCGGAATGATGTTGCCATCACCAGCGACGTCGCATCGGACATATCAAGCTGATAGATATTGGCGATCTTGCCGTTGTTCCCGCCTTCGCCTTTCAATGGTCGAATAACGAAAATACCGCTGGCATTGGAGGTTGTCAGGTCAATACCTTCGGCATTGCCCAGCGCTTCGGTAAGCGTCATGCCACTGAAGTCCATTTTGAGGGTGCTCTGTTTTTTCACTTCTCCCATTACGAAGACTTTCAGATCGTCATTACGCGGGACAAACAGAATGTCGCCAGGATAGAGCAGTCGGTTCTGGCTCAGGTCGCCATTTTGCATCAGTGCTTGCAGTGAAATGCGTTGCTCCTGCCCTTTATGAGTCAGCACAACGTTGCGCCAGTCTGCCGCTTCGGTGAGACCGCCAGCGGCGTTAATGGCATCGAGAACGGTAAGCGGCACGTTGGTGATGGCCTGCTGACCGGATTTGTTCACCTGCCCGGAGACATAGGCCTTCTGCGAGCGGAAAGCGGCGATATTAACGTCCACCTGCGGGTCAGCAATGTACTTCGCTAAGCGCCCGGTAATATCACTACGAATCTCTGCCAACGTTTTCCCTACCACGCTGACTTTGCCGATGTAGGGGTAAAACATCGTGCCATCAGGTTGTACCCAGTTGCCGGTATCGCTTGAACTACGGTACTGCCCGGCCGGGGTGGTGAGTTCAGGATGGTCCCAGACGGTCACATTTAGGACATCCCCCGGGCCAACCCGGTACTGATACCCGGCAATCTCCTGGTCCAGCGACATATTAGGTTGTGCAACATTTGGTCGAGGACGTAATTGTTCTACCAGCCGTGGGGTGAGTGGATAAACATTCACCATGCGATCGATATCAAAATCAGCGTCCTGCTGTTTAATCACATCTTTGCCCATCGTAGACATATTGCTGCCCGGAAGCACGGTACAACCGTTTATCAAGATTACCGATACCAATACTGGTATCAATTTAAGTTTGGATTTCATCATTGATTATTTATCACTTTGGCAGAGTAATTATCACATGCAATCTAAATAGCGACTTCGCCTGTACGTATTTACCTTGCCGTTAATTGAAATGGAATTTAACTGGCATCAGTCCTAAAAAAAATGAATTCATCTGCGGTCTCTTGACAGAATAATTTAGGCTTGTTTCAGGCGACCAGACACGCTACCGCCCCTGGCTTCACTAGCTACCAATGCACTGATTAATTTAAATTTTTATCTTCTCCTTTATTTTCATCACATTTACAGCGGCAACGCATCGGGAATGCGCGCCACTGGTTAATGAGGAAATATTTATCTTTTGATTATTACCGCAAGAATTGTTGCAGCTAAGCGAATATCAGGCAAGATAACAAGCCACCGATACCAAGCTTTTAAGATTAATATTAAGCGTTGGATTAGTATATTTTTAGGATTTTATTGATGTTGACAATATTGATATAGAAACATCCCACCTGCGATATTTCCTAAATATATTTAGATTAATAAAATCATTTCCTGTAGTTACATTAAGGCTATTATCCTGCATCTGTTCTGATATAACCGACAGAGAAATCCCCTCTCGCCATTGCATTTTTCGCCAGTTTTACCCATGATCGAATTGTGACAATTGTCATACAACTATGGGTATAGCATTTACTATGGAATGGATTGCCGATCCGTCAATCTGGGCCGGACTGGTCACGTTAATCGTGATCGAACTTGTTCTTGGCATTGATAATCTTGTTTTTATTGCCATCCTCGCGGAGAAACTACCTCCTGCCCAGCGGGATAAGGCGCGTATTACCGGGCTACTGCTGGCGATGGTTATGCGCCTGCTGCTGCTGGCATCAATATCCTGGCTGGTAACACTGACCACGCCGCTGTTCAGCATTCGCGATCTCAGCTTCAGCGCCCGCGATCTGATCATGCTGTTCGGCGGTTTCTTCCTGCTGTTTAAAGCCACTATGGAGCTCAACGAACGGCTGGAAGGAAAAGACAGCGACAATCCCACCCAGCGTAAAGGCGCTAAGTTCTGGGGTGTGGTCGCGCAGATCGTGGTGCTGGACGCCATATTCTCTCTCGATTCCGTCATTACCGCTGTTGGGATGGTCGATCACCTGGCCGTGATGATGGCTGCGGTGATTATTGCCATCAGCCTGATGGTGCTGGCGAGCAAGTCGCTGACACGCTTTGTCAACAGTCATCCAACTATCGTTATTCTGTGCTTGAGCTTCTTGCTGATGATTGGTTTTAGCCTGGTCGCCGAAGGATTTGGTTTCCATATCCCGAAAGGTTACCTGTATGCGGCCATCGGCTTCTCGGTGATGATCGAAGCATTAAACCAGTTGGCTATCTTTAACCGTCGTCGCTTCCTCTCAGCCAACCATACTCTGCGCCAGCGCACCGCCGAGGCGGTAATGCGGCTGCTGAGCGGGCAAAAAGAAGATGCCGAACTGGATGCCGAAACCGCGGCAATGCTGGCGGACCATCATGAAGGTCAGATTTTCGCGCCTCAGGAGCGGAGGATGATTGAACGTGTGCTGAACCTTAATCAGCGTACCGTCAGCAGTATCATGACCTCGCGTCACGATATTGAACACATCGACCTCAATGCTCCCGAAGCAGAAATCCGCGCCTTACTGGAAAAAAACCAGCATACGCGTCTGGTGGTCACTGGCGAAGACGGGCAGGAAGAACTGCTTGGCGTGGTGCATGTCATCGATTTGCTGCAACAGTCTCTGCGCGGCGAGCCGCTCGACCTGCGCGTCTTGATTCGCCAGCCGCTGGTGTTCCCGGAAACTCTGCCGCTACTTCCGGCGCTTGAGCAGTTCCGAAACGCCCGGACGCACTTCGCATTTGTAGCCGATGAATTTGGTTCCGTCGAAGGGATTGTGACGCTGAGTGATGTGATGGAAACCATCGCCGGCAATCTGCCAAACGAGGTAGAGGAAATCGACGCCCGCCATGATATTCAGAAAAACGCCGATGGTTCATGGACCGCTAACGGGCATATGCCGCTGGAAGACCTGGTGCAGTACGTCCCTATCCCATTAGATGAAAAACGTGAGTATCACACCATTGCCGGGCTTTTAATGGAATATTTGCAGCGCATCCCAAAAACCGGGGAGGAAGTCCAGGTTGGCGACTATCGGCTAAAAACCCTGCAGGTAGAAAATCATCGCGTGCAAAAAGTCCAGCTGATACCGCTACACAGTGAAGAAGAGATGGATTACGAGGTGTAAGTCACGAGCCGGATGGGGCATTAGCCACCATCCGGCAATATGAATCAGAGCTTATCCAGCAACTTTTTAACATCTTTGCCGTTGCGGGAATCTTTATTGCGATCGGCCCAGTCATTCAGGCGACGTTTTGCTTCATCCTGCAGATGTTTACGCAAAAGCTGATCAACTTGCAGACTGTAGTTCAGTGATTGCCATTGACCATAGACTCTGAGAGGAACCGGGGTGGCCTTCAGGAAATTAATCAACTTACTTTCGCCATCCCAACCGCCCAGCACGCGAATGTTAAACAGCGTGTCGCAATTCTGCTTCACCAGATCTAACGTTCCTTTGCCGGTCAGTGCCAACATAGCGGACTCCCCTACCATGTTATCCAGCGTCACCTCACCGTTATCCAGCGTCATATCGGTTACAAAATGATCCAGACGGGTCACGTTCTCCATATTTTGCTGGGCTTTAGCATCTCCACCGCTACGCTCGACGGCCTGCTGTATCATCTGCTGGAAGTTCATCCCTTCCATTCGCGTATCGTTCATTTCGACATGGGCCTGCCCTTGCCAGCTGTGACGAAACGCCTGGGCGTCAATATCCGAGCCGGAAAAATCTCCTGCCAACGACAGCTTGCCGGTGAGTGCGATGGGGTAATCAAAGGCCTTCAGAATAGTGCCAATTTCAACACCTTCCAGGCGCGGATGAAAGACCGCTCGCGGTTCTCCCTTTCTGGCATCCAGCGTGCCGGGCAATGAGATCAGCCCGCCATCACTTTTTCCCTGCAACTGTGCAATGCTCAGTAAGCCGAACCGGTTGTCTATTTTTGCCGAGACATTCTCAAACGCCATTTTCCGCCACAGCACTTTGTCAGCCTGCAAAGCGATGTCTGCCGAAAAACCCTTGAGTCCCTGATACGAAACAGCATCAACCTGGGAAGCAATAACGGGGCGCGCCAGCGTTGACTGACTCTGACCTTGCTGAACTTCACCTTTTGCTGTCACCGCTGCGTCATGTTGTACGAGTAGGTTATCCAGATTGAGCTGACCAAATTTTAGGTCAACGGCCCATTCCGGTTTTTCCAACAAGGCCACATGCGCTTGCCCGGAGAAAGAAGAGTCATTAGCGGTCAAATTTATCTGGCTAAATGAAAGCTGTTTTTTCTCTTCCAGCCATTGCGCCTGAAGATGTCCCTGACCGTTAATCCCCTGCGGCGGCAGATCGGCCCCCTGCAGTTGCCAGCTTAACTGCTCAATATTCGCAGATAAGTTGTGCGGATAATCGGAGGCATCGACCGTACCGTTAAAGGATAACGCGAGATCGCGCTGATCGCGGTTCACACGCCCGGAGAAATCAAACGTGCCGCGGTGCTGGCTATCTTGTTCCATCTCCAGACGAATATCGCGAACGGTAACCTGTTCATCATCTTCATGTTGGAACACCAGAACACTGTCGGCAACGCGCAGACGGGCGATATCAAACGACCATCCTTTGTCTTCCGCCAGATCGGGCAACATATTGTCTTTTGGGGCAACGGGTGCATCTTTGCCGCGTACCGCCTCAGTTTGCGGGGTCAATTGAATCACTGCGCCTTTGAGCATCACCTGCTTCACGCTGAGCTGATGACTCAACAGCGGCCACAATGCAACGTCGAGACGCATATTATCAGCACGAACCAGGGGTTCGCTGGCGCCTTCAGCCGTTAACATCACTCGCCCTGAGAGGATACTCAGTTGCGGCCATACGTGCCAACGCAGGGGGCCATCCAACTGCAGCTGATACCCGCTACGTACGGCAACCTGCTTGACCATATACGCGCGGAAATCATTCGGATTCACCAACAGTACTAACGCAGAAAAGCCGGTCACCAGCACGACCAGAAGAATCATCAGCGTCGTCAGAAATCGTCTCATGCTATCCCCAATGGACTGATAAACACTCAGTCTTTATCGATCCGGCTGGCAACGGCGCCCTGCTGGTCGCGATACTTCGCATCCTGACGACGGTTGTAGGGTCGCGCTGCCGGACCGGAAAGCGGTTCGAAACTTAACGCGCCAATCGGCATCCCCGGACGCAGAGCCAGCGGTAATTTTCCGGAGTTGTAAAACTCCAGTACGATACAGCCAGACCAGCCCGGATCGATACGGTGTGCGGTGACGTGTACCATCAGTCCCAGACGAGCCAGCGAAGAACGGCCATCTAACCAACCGACGAGATCGGAAGGCAGCGTCACGGATTCGAATGTTACCGCCAGTGCAAGTTCCCCCGGATGCAGGAAAAAGGCTTCGCCGTCTTTGAGGACGATTTCATCACTCATCACGCGATCCAGCGCGGCGCTGACTTCATCTTTCGGTCCGCTTAAATCGATATACGCCGCCGTATGACCGCGGAACGTACGGAATTTGTTGCCAAGGCGCACATCTACCGTGGCGCCATTGATTCGCTCGACAGGAGGGCGTGGATTGATCGACAGGCGACCTTCATCCAACCAGGCTTCAATATCTCGGTCACATAAACGCATGGCACTTTCTCCTTTCGTGCTTCAAACCCTTAATGCCAGGTGCGTTAAGGGTGAACCAGGTTATCACTGAACGGTACACAATTCGCTGAACTTATTCAAAGAACTGACTGATTTTAGCCTTCAGAATATCGATGGCGATGCGGTTTTTACCCCCGCGCGGCACAATGATGTCGGCGTATTGTTTTGAAGGCTCAATAAATTGCAGGAACATTGGGCGGACGGTTTTCTGGTATTGCGCCATCACCGAATCCATTGAACGACCACGTTCGTTCACATCCCGCTTGATACGGCGCATCAGGCAAATATCCAACGGCGTATCAACAAAAATAGAGAAGTTCATCTCGTCACGCAAACGCGCATCCGTCAGCAGCAAAATGCCTTCCAGGATGATGACTTTCTTGGGTTCGATATGAATAGTGTCTTGCGTACGCGTATGCTCAACATAGCTATATACCGGCAGCTCAATGGCAGAGCCGCGTTTCAGCGTTTGCAGATGTTGAAACAGCAGGCTATGGTCCATCGCGTTCGGATGGTCGTAGTTGGTTTTTACACGTTCTTCCATCGACAGATGGCTTTGATCTTTGTAATAGCTGTCTTCGGGAATAACGCCAATATGTTCGTCACCGACTTGTTCACGCAATTCGCGATAAAGAGTACTGGCAATAAGG
Organism: Citrobacter sp. Cf132; assembly: GCF_030333885.1. Classification (NCBI taxonomy): domain Bacteria; kingdom Pseudomonadati; phylum Pseudomonadota; class Gammaproteobacteria; order Enterobacterales; family Enterobacteriaceae; genus Citrobacter; species Citrobacter sp. Cf132. Next base: position 431,784 of record NZ_JAOWFA010000057.1, on the reverse strand, counting down.
CTCTTGCCGGAAGCCGATGCGCCGGCAATGCCGATAATGACGCACTGATGGGACTGATCAGTCATAAATTTAGCGACCTGATTAACCTGGATGTAAGGAAGGGCGGCGCCGAAACGCCAAACGCGGCAATTATAGGGATTTCAGCGGCGCGATGCCACCCCAGGCTGCACCAATGCTGTCCCTGTCGCAAATTAAAATGGTCAGATTTAGAACAGCCGCTATATTTATTCACCTGCCTTAGGAATTAATAGCTTGGGAGTGTTAATTTATGAGCAGCTGGCGTATAAATTGTAAATTGTTTGTACTAGCATAATCCCAGATTAAATGTGATGCGTCCGGCATCTCTGCTGGGCGACAACGGCTATTTGGGTAGAGTGGTAATGAGTAAACAATCCCAACATGTTTTAGTTACCTTACCCCATCCTCTACTGCGCCTGGCCAGTTTAGGTCTGGTGGCTTTCATCTTTACGTTGTTTTCGCTGGAACTGTCACGTTACGGCGCACAGCTTGCGCCGCTGTGGTTTCCAACCTCTATCATGATGGTGGCTTTTTACCGTCACGCTGGAAAGATGTGGCCTGGGATCGCGCTGGCTTGCTCATTCGGTAGCATCGGCGCCTCTTTACTCTTCTTCCCCGTACAGTCGCTTAATTTCTCCTATACGGTCATTAACATTATTGAGGCTGTTGTTGGCGCAATGTTATTGCGTAAACTGCTGCCCTGGTACAATCCCTTACAAAATCTTAACGACTGGGCGCGTCTGGCATTTGGCAGCGCGGTTGTTCCGCCACTGCTGGGCGGCGTATTGATGTGGATGTTGCTGCCGAAGGAAACTACGTTAAATACCTTTCTCATTTGGGTACTGTCAGAATCCATTGGCGCACTGGCGTTGGTGCCGTTAGGTTTGCTGTTTAAACCACATTATCTGCTGCGTCATCGCGACCCGCGTTTACTGCTTGAGACCCTGATTACGCTATTGGTGACCTTAACGCTTAGTTGGCTGTCGATGATGTACATTCCATGGCCGTTCACTTGCGTTATTGTCCTGCTGATGTGGAGCGCTGTCCGTCTGCCGCGTATGGAGGCGTTTTTAATATTCCTCAGCACCGTGATGATGGTTTCGCTGATGTTGGCCGCCGACCCTTCGTTGCTCTACACCCCCAAACTGACCATGTTGACCAGCATACCCTGGCTGCCGTTTTTAATGATCCTGTTGCCAGCCAACATGATGACCATGGTGATGTACGCGTTTCGAGCCGAACGCAAGCACATTTCAGAAAGCGAATCGCGCTTTCGCAACGCCATGGAATATTCCGCGATTGGCATGGCACTGGTTGGCACCGAGGGGCAATGGCTACAGGCCAATAAAGCCTTGTGCCAGTTTCTGGGCTATAGCCAGGAGGAGCTACGTTCGCTGACCTTCCAGCAATTAACCTGGCCGGAAGATCTGAACAACGACCTTGAACAGCTCAACATGCTGGCACGCGGAGAGATTAATAGCTATTCCATGGAAAAACGCTATTACACCCGCGCGGGCGACGTCGTCTGGGCGTTGCTGGCCGTTTCGCTGGTGCGCCATAGCGACAACACTCCACTCTACTTTATCGCGCAGGTTGAAGACATTAACGACCTGAAGCATACCGAGTGGATTAATAAACGGCTGATGGAGCGCATTACTCTCGCCAATGAAGCCGGGGGGATTGGGATTTGGGAATGGGAACTGCAGCCTGACGTGATCAGTTGGGATAAACGGATGTTCGATCTGTATGAAGTTCCTGCACATATCAAACCCAGTTGGCAAGTCTGGTATCAATGCCTCGTACCTGAAGATCGCGAGTACGCCGAAAATGTGATTCGTGATTCGCTGGCCGCACGGGCTCCGTTTAAGCTTGAGTTTCGTATCGCAGTAAAAGATGGCATACGCCATATCCGCTCGTTGGCCAACCGGGTGCTGAATAAAGACGGTGAAGTTGAACGCTTACTTGGTATCAATATGGATATGACCGAAGTGAAGCAGCTTAACGAAGCGCTGTATCAGGAAAAAGAGCGCCTGCACATTACGCTGGACTCAATCGGCGAAGCGGTAATTTGTATTGATGTCGATATGAACGTGACCTTTATGAATCCGGTCGCTGAGAAAATGAGCGGCTGGCAACAGGACAGTGCCATCGGCATTCCGCTATTGACGGTACTACATATTACTTTTGGCGAGAACGGTCCGCTGATGGAAAATATCTACAGTGCTGACATGTCGCGTACGGCAATCGAGCAGGAAGTGGTCCTGCATTGTCGTAACGGCAACAGTTATGACATTCAGTACAGCATCACGCCCCTCAGCACCCTTGACGGTGGCAGCATTGGTTCGGTGTTAGTCATTCAGGACGTCACAGAGTCACGGAAGATGCTCCGCCAGCTTAGCTACAGTGCCTCACATGATGATCTGACGCAGTTGGCAAACCGGGTCAGCTTCGAAAACCATCTAAAACAATTGCTGCATTCAGTACACGACACTCGCCAGTGCCATGTACTGGTTTTTATCGATTTGGATCGTTTTAAAGCGGTGAACGACAGCGCGGGTCATGCCGCCGGCGATGCCCTGCTGCGTGAACTCTCTGCGCTTATGCTCAGCATGTTGCGATCCAGCGATATGCTGGCGCGCCTTGGCGGCGACGAGTTTGGTCTGTTGCTGCCGGATTGTAATATCGAAAGCGCCCGCTTTATCTCAGGACGCATCATCAGTGCTATTAACAATTACCAATTTATGTGGGAAGGCCGTTTGCACCGTATTGGCGCCAGTGCGGGAATTACGCTGATTGATGAGAAAAACCATGTCGCGACTGACGTTATGTCTCAGGCCGATATCGCCTGCTACGCGGCGAAAAACAGCGGCCGTGGGCGAGTCTGTGTCTATGAACCTCAGCAAAGCCAGGCCCATGCCGCGCGTAGCCAACTGTCATTGGATGAACAAAGACACACTATTACACACAACCCTATGCTGATGATCGCCAGAGGTGTTGCTTCTCCGCGTATACCGGAGACTTTTAGCTTCTGGATTATCTCGCTTCGCTTAGGCACCGCTGAGGGTGAAGTCATTGAAGATCAAGCCTTCCATGCCGGGTTGGTCGATCCCACGTTGAGTCAGGCGCTCGATCGTCGGGTATTCGGCGAGTTCTTCCAGAGTGCTGCCCCGGCTGTCGCCAACAAGGGCCTCAGTATTGCCCTGCCCCTTTCCGCCGCCGGCCTGCTCAACACAGAGCTGGTAGATGAGCTGCTGGAGCACTTGCAACGCAGCCCGCTACCGCCACGATTGCTGCATCTGACCGTTCCATCAAGCGTCATCAAAACAAGCCCAACGCAGGCGGTATCCGCCCTGCATCGACTGCGGCAGTACGGTTGTCGAATTGTGTTAAGTCAGGTTGGTCGCGACTTAGAGCTTTTTGACAACCTGAAATATCACATTGTCGATTACCTGTTACTCGACAGCGAGCTAAGTGCCAGCGCTCCCGGCAACTTGATCGACGAAATGTGGGTGTCCATTATCCAGGGTCATGCTCAGCGCCTGGACATTAAAACCATCGCCGGTCCGGTGCAACTGCCACTCATCATGGATACGCTTTCTGGCATCGGTATTGATATGATTTATGGCGATATTATTGCCGACGCCCAACCGCTGGATCTGCTACTGAATACCAGCAATTTCGCCATCAACTGACGGTTGCCAACCATCCGTATACCAGATATGCAACAGCGCATAGGAGCGCCAGGGTTTCCAGCGCTCTGCATACCGCCGGATCTGGGCTGGTGTCATGCCGGGAAAACGCTGCTTAATCAGATAATCATCCGGCAGAAAAACGTCCTTCGCCTGCCAGCCGCGCAGCGCAAAGTAGTTGGCGGTCCATCGCCCTATCCCGGGAAATGTTTGTAGCTGCTTAACGCCTTGTTCGATATCGGCAGGGGCTGTTGTCGCGAGCGTTCCTTCAAGGGTTGCATGAGCAAGGTGAATCAACGCTTCAGCGCGTTTGAGCGGCATTCCTAACGTTTTCAGGTGCAGCGGATCGGCGTTGGCAAGCTCTTCTGGAGAGGGAAAACACACATACTCGGGCGCATCCTCCAGCGTATTGCCATAAGCGTGCGCTACTTTCGCTGTCAGTTTCGCGGCCATCGCCACGCTGACTAACTGTCCTAAAATCGCCCGTACCCCTTGCTCAAAAGCATCGACACATCCCGGCAGGCGCAATCCCGGACGCGCCGCGCCGAGGTTACCCAGCGCGCAGACAATTTGCTGCGGGCAACATGAAAGATCGAACAAGCGCGTTATTTTTGCCAGGCACACGGAGGCTACAGGCTGTAACCCTGAGCTCAACGTCACGTGTAACACATTGGCGTGCAGATCCGGGACAACGCTCACCAGACCACGATGCTCCCCTACGGACAGACTTCGGACATAACTCAGTTCTTCTACGGTTTCGACACCTTCAACCGCACGGGCGGCAAGAAATCCCAGCATCCAGGGCCAGTCATAAGGCGGTTGCCAGCTCAGCGTGAACATTCGGTTTTCCTTTTAAAGCAAACTTACAGCATAAACGGTATTCAATCAGTACGCCTTGCTTTCATATTCCAGTTGTCGGGCCGTCAACTATTCGTTAAAGTCACGCCCCTTCTTCACTGGCATGGGGATTTTTACGGTGTTTATTGGTTTTGACTACGGTACGGCAAACTGTTCAGTGGCCGTTATGCGTGATGGGCAGCCCCACCTGCTCAAAATGGAAAATAACAGCACGCTGCTACCCTCAATGCTGTGTGCACCAACGCGCGAAGCGGTTAGCGAGTGGCTGTATCGCCATCACGACGTTCCAACCACGGACGATGAAACACAGGCGCTGCTTAGCCGTGCGATGCGCTACAATCGCGAAGAGGACATCGACGTTAACGCCAACAGCGTGCAGTTCGGTCTGACATCGCTGGGTCAGTATATTGAAGACCCGGAAGAGGTGTACTTCGTTAAATCGCCAAAATCATTTTTGGGCGCCAGCGGTCTAAAGCCGCAGCAAGTTGCGCTTTTTGAAGATCTGGTCTGTGCAATGATGCTGCACATTCGCAACCAGGCGCAAAGCCAACTGCCGGAAGCTATCACTCAGGCCGTAATTGGTCGCCCCATCAACTTCCAGGGATTAGGCGGCGATGACGCCAACACCCAGGCGCAGGGGATTCTTGAACGTGCGGCCAAACGTGCCGGTTTTCAGGATGTCGTCTTCCAGTACGAGCCGGTAGCAGCGGGGCTGGATTACGAAGCCACACTGCAGGATGAGAAACGCGTGCTGGTGGTAGATATTGGCGGGGGTACGACCGACTGTTCACTACTGCTGATGGGGCCGCAATGGCATCAGCGCGCCGATCGCGAAAACAGCCTGCTGGGACACAGTGGCTGCCGTGTAGGCGGGAACGATCTGGATATCGCGCTGGCGTTTAAACACCTGATGCCGCTGCTAGGTATGGGCGGTGAGACTGAAAAAGGGATCGCCTTACCGATTCTCCCCTGGTGGAACGCGGTTGCGATCAACGATGTTCCCGCGCAAAGTGATTTCTACAGCAGCGCCAACGGTCGTTTACTGAACGATCTTGTCCGCGACGCGAAAGAAGCCGATAAAGTAGCCTTGCTGCTTAAAGTCTGGCGCGAGCGTCTGAGCTATCGCCTGGTGCGCAGCGCAGAAGAGAGCAAGATCGCGCTTTCCGACCAGACCATTGTAACGGCGGCGATACCGTTTATCAGCGACACGCTGGCAACCGATATTAGTCAACATGGATTGGAGGCCGCGCTCAATCAGCCCCTGGCGCGCATTCTGGAGCAGGTCAAACTGGCGCTGGACAACGCGCAGGAAAAACCGGACGTGATTTATCTGACCGGCGGCAGCGCGCGTTCACCGCTGATTAAAAAAGCCCTCGCCCAGCAGCTTCCAGGGATCCCTATCGCGGGTGGCGATGACTTCGGTTCTGTCACCGCCGGTCTGGCCCTCTGGGCTGACGTTGTTTTCCGCTAAGCCGCTCGCAAGCTGAAAGGTGTGCGTATTGACATCACCGTTGCTGTGGCTTATTTTCAGGAGTGAGGGTTAGGGAAGGTTTCCCCTCCCCCTGGTGTCTTAGTAAGCCGGTAAGCTAATGACTAAGAGTATCACCAGTATGATGACGTACTTCATCATAACCCTTTCCTTATTTTGGCCCCTTCCTCGGGAGGGGCTTTCCCGTTCCAGCGTCCCGCTGAAATCTCTGGCTAACCTCCTTTTGCCTTGACCGCACTCTAACGCACAATGACGCATTCGCTATTTTCGCCGCAAATTGTTGCGTAACGCCTCGCAAAGCCGCGTCAGCATTCAGACGAATCCCGACAGTGTTTCATAATTCCTCCATTTTTCTCCCTTGTTCACTGGCTAAACTAGTATCATTCCGCGAATCGTTTCAGGATGAGAAACTCATAACAATGAAAGGCAGTAATAAATCCCGCTGGGTGATAGCAATCGTGATCGTCGTGGCCACCGTCGCCGCCATCTGGTTCTGGCAAAGCCGCAGCGCTTCCCAGGAAACCGCACCGGACGCTACCAAACCAGCGCAGCACACGCCTGGGTCGGCACGCCGTGGATTGCGCTCCGGACCGTTGGCTCCCGTGCAGGCTGCCACTGCCACCGAGGAAGCCGTTCCACGTTACCTGACAGGGCTGGGTACCATTACTGCCGCCAATACCGCCACGGTACGTAGCCGGGTGGACGGTCAGCTCATTGCCTTACACTTTGAGGAAGGACAACAGGTAAAAGCCGGCGACCTGCTGGCAGAGATAGATCCCAGCCAGTTCAAAGTCGCTCTGGCTCAGGCGCAGGGACAACTGGCAAAAGATAAAGCCACGCTGGCGAATGCCCGTCGCGATCTTGCCCGCTATCAACAGTTGGTTAAAACCAATCTGGTCTCCCGCCAGGAGCTGGATGCCCAGCAGGCGCTGGTCAATGAGACGTTAGGCACAATCAAAGCGGATGAAGCCAGTGTCGCCAGCGCTCAGTTGCAGCTCGACTGGAGTCGGATAACCGCACCTGTCGATGGTCGTGTCGGCCTGAAGCAGGTCGATGTCGGTAACCAAATTTCCAGCGGCGATACCACCGGGATCGTCGTCATTACGCAAACTCATCCCATCGACCTGATATTTACTTTGCCTGAAAACGACATTGCTACCGTGTTGCAGGCACAAAAATCGGGGAACCAGCTGAAGGTCGAAGCCTGGGACCGAACCAATTCACAAAAACTGAGTGAAGGCGTCCTGCTCAGTCTCGACAATCAGATTGATGCCACTACAGGAACCATCAAAGTTAAAGCCCGTTTTAACAATCAGGATGATGCGTTATTCCCTAACCAGTTCGTCAACGCCCGCATGCTGGTCGACACGCAGCAAAATGCCGTTGTGATCCCAACAGCAGCCCTGCAGATGGGCAACGAAGGGCACTTTGTCTGGGTACTGAATAGCGACAACAAAGTGAGCAAGCATCTGGTTAAACCGGGTATTCAGGACAGCCAAAAAGTGGTGATCGCCGCTGGGTTGTCCGCAGGCGATCGGGTCGTGACTGACGGTATTGACCGTCTGACGGAAGGCGCAAAAGTCGAAGTCGTTGAGGCGCACGACGCCTCTGTTTCCGATGAGAAAACAGCGCCACGCGGATACGGCAAAAAAGGAGCCAACTCCTGATGCAGGTGTTACCTCCGGACAACACAGGCGGACCATCGCGCCTGTTCATTCTGCGCCCCGTCGCCACTACGCTGCTGATGGTCGCGATTTTGCTTGCCGGTATTATCGGTTATCGCTTCCTGCCAATCGCCGCCTTACCTGAAGTGGATTACCCCACGATTCAGGTCGTTACGCTCTACCCTGGCGCCAGCCCGGACGTCATGACCTCGGCGGTAACCGCGCCGCTTGAACGTCAGTTTGGCCAGATGTCTGGCTTAAAACAGATGTCATCACAAAGCTCCGGTGGCGCATCGGTCGTTACGTTACAGTTTCAACTGACGCTCCCGCTGGATGTTGCCGAGCAAGAAGTTCAGGCCGCGATTAACGCCGCCACCAATTTATTACCCAGCGATCTACCTAACCCTCCGGTCTACAGCAAGGTAAACCCGGCAGATCCGCCGATCATGACGCTGGCGGTCACTTCCAGCGCCATGCCGATGACGCAGGTGGAAGATATGGTCGAAACCCGCGTCGCGCAGAAAATCTCTCAGGTATCCGGCGTGGGTCTGGTAACACTTTCCGGTGGGCAACGTCCGGCGGTCCGCGTGAAACTTAACGCTCAGGCCATTGCCGCACTCGGTCTTACCAGCGAAACCATCCGTACGGCCATTACCGGTGCCAACGTCAATTCAGCAAAAGGGAGTCTTGATGGCCCAACGCGCGCCGTTACCCTTTCAGCTAACGACCAAATGCAGTCCGCAGATGAATATCGTCAGCTCATTATTGCCTATAAAAACGGTGCGCCGGTTCGTCTGGGCGATGTTGCTACCGTCGAACAAGGAGCAGAAAACAGCTGGCTGGGTGCATGGGCAAATAAGCAACAAGCTATAGTGATGAATGTGCAGCGCCAGCCTGGGGCGAACATTATCTCCACGGCAGACAGTATCCGCCAGATGCTGCCACAGCTCACCGAAAGCCTGCCCAAATCGGTTAAGGTCAGCGTACTTTCCGATCGTACCACCAATATTCGAGCCTCCGTTGCAGACACCCAGTTCGAGTTGATGCTGGCGATAGCGCTGGTGGTGATGATTATCTACCTATTTCTGCGCAATATTCCGGCGACGATTATTCCTGCAGTCGCCGTACCGTTGTCGTTAATCGGCACCTTCGCGGTGATGGTATTTCTTGATTTCTCCATCAACAATCTGACCTTAATGGCGCTAACCATCGCGACAGGCTTTGTTGTGGATGACGCTATCGTGGTTATCGAGAATATTTCACGCTATATCGAAAAAGGCGAAAAACCGCTGACTGCTGCCCTGAAGGGCGCAGGCGAAATTGGTTTTACCATCATCTCCCTGACGTTTTCATTGATTGCGGTATTGATCCCACTGTTATTCATGGGCGATATTGTCGGGCGTTTGTTCCGTGAATTCGCCGTTACGCTGGCGGTGGCGATTCTGATTTCTGCCGTTGTCTCGCTCACTCTTACGCCGATGATGTGCGCGCGTATGCTGAATCAGGCCTCATTGCGTAAGCAGAATCGCTTCTCCCGCGCCTCAGAGCGAATGTTTGATCGCGTCATAGCCGGGTACGGTCATTGGCTGGCAAAAGTACTTAACCATCCGTGGCTCACACTTAGCGTAGCGCTCGGCACGCTGGCATTGAGCGTCATGCTATGGGTTTTCATCCCCAAAGGTTTCTTCCCAATCCAGGACAACGGCATTATCCAGGGTACGCTACAGGCGCCGCAGTCCAGCTCATTCGCCAGCATGACCGAGCGCCAGCGCCAGGTTTCAGATGTCATCCTTAAAGATCCGGCGGTAGAGAGCCTGACCGCTTTTGTCGGTGTGGATGGTACTAATCCGGCATTGAACAGCGCGCGTTTGCAAATCAACCTTAAACCGCTGGATGAACGTGACGATCGGGTGCAGAAAGTGATTGCGCGCTTACAGGATGCGGTTGACAGGGTTCCCGGAGTTGACCTTTATCTTCAGCCCACTCAGGATCTGACGATTGATACTCAGGTGAGCCGGACGCAATATCAGTTCACGCTGCAAGCGACATCCCTTGATGCCCTCAGCACCTGGGTTCCACAGCTGTTAGCAAAACTACAGCAGCTACCGCAACTGTCCGACGTCAGCAGCGACTGGCAGGACAAAGGGCTGGTAGCGTATGTGAACGTCAATCGCGACAGCGCAAGCCGTTTGGGCATCAGCATGTCAGATGTCGACAACGCCCTGTACAACGCCTTCGGCCAGCGTTTGATTTCGACTATTTACACCCAGGCAAATCAATATCGCGTGGTGTTAGAACATAACACCAACAATACGCCGGGGCTTGCGGCACTGGATACAATACGTCTGACCAGTAGCGACGGTGGCATAGTACCGCTCAGCGCAATCGCCAGTATTGAACAGCGTTTTGCACCGCTGTCGATTAACCACCTCGATCAGTTCCCGGTCACTACCATCTCGTTCAACGTGCCAGACGAACATTCGCTGGGTGATGCGGTACAGGCGATTCTGGACGCCGAAAAAACGCTTAACCTGCCCGCAAATATTACGACCCAGTTCCAGGGCAGCACGCTCGCCTTCCAGGCCGCGCTGGGAAATACGATCTGGTTGATTGTGGCTGCGGTTGTGGCGATGTATATCGTGCTCGGCGTGCTGTATGAGAGCTTTATTCACCCAATTACTATTCTCTCCACGCTGCCGACGGCGGGCGTCGGGGCACTGCTGGCGTTAATGATTGCCGGCAGCGAACTGGACGTCATCGCGATTATTGGCATTATTTTGCTCATCGGTATCGTCAAGAAAAACGCCATCATGATGATCGACTTTGCCCTTGCCGCGGAGCGCGAACAAGGCATGGCACCGCGCGATGCTATTTTCCAGGCCTGTCTGCTGCGTTTCCGCCCAATTCTGATGACTACGCTGGCGGCACTGCTCGGCGCGTTGCCGCTGATGTTAAGTACCGGCGTGGGCGCAGAGTTACGCCGTCCGTTAGGCATTGGCATGGTCGGTGGACTGCTTGTGAGTCAGGTATTAACCCTGTTTACCACCCCAGTAATTTATCTGCTGTTTGACCGTCTGTCGCTGTATGTGAAAAGCCGCTTCCCGCGTCAGGAAGAGGAAGCGTAAATGAAATTTTTCGCGCTTTTCATTCATCGGCCGGTGGCGACCATTCTCATTTCGGTGGCTATCACCCTATGCGGTATTCTGGGCTTTCGTCTGCTGCCGGTCGCTCCGCTGCCGCAGGTGGATTTTCCGGTGATAATGGTCAGCGCATCATTACCCGGTGCCTCCCCTGAAACGATGGCGTCTTCGGTCGCAACTCCGCTGGAGCGCTCGCTGGGCCGCATCGCGGGCGTAAACGAAATGACTTCGAGTAGTTCGCTTGGCAGTACGCGTATTATTCTCGAATTCAAATTCGACCGTGACATCAATGGCGCGGCGCGGGACGTTCAGGCCGCGATTAACGCCGCGCAAAGCCTGCTGCCCAGCGGGATGCCGAGCCGACCAACGTATCGCAAAGCTAACCCTTCCGATGCGCCAATCATGATCCTGACGCTGACGTCGGACACTTACTCGCAGGGTGAACTGTACGATTTCGCATCAACACAACTGGCGCAGACCATCGCGCAAATCGACGGTGTGGGCGACGTGGACGTTGGAGGCAGTTCTCTGCCTGCCGTGCGGGTAGGACTCAACCCGCAGGCGCTGTTTAACCAGGGCGTGTCACTGGACGACGTGCGTAGCGCGATCGACAATGCCAACGTGCGTAAGCCGCAGGGCGCTATCGAGAATGATACCCATCGCTGGCAGGTACAAACTAACGATGAGCTGAAAACCGCCGCCGAATATCAACCGATTATCATCCACTATAACAACGGCGCAGCGGTGCAACTGGGTGATGTTGCGTCTATAACCGACTCTGTACAGGACGTTCGTAACGCGGGGATGACCAACGCCAAACCGGCCATTCTGCTGATGATCCGCAAGCTGCCGGAAGCCAATATTATTCAGACGGTAGATAGCATTCGCGCCAAATTACCGGAGCTACAAACGCTGGTCCCGGCCGCCATCGATCTGCAAATCGCCCAGGACCGTTCACCGACCATTCGCGCTTCATTAGAGGAAGTTGAACAGACGCTGATTATCTCCGTGGCGCTGGTTATCCTGGTGGTCTTTGTTTTCCTGCGATCCGGGCGTGCGACTCTGATCCCCGCGGTAGCGGTTCCGGTCTCGCTGATCGGTACCTTTGCCGCCATGTATCTGTGCGGATTCAGCCTGAACAACCTGTCATTGATGGCGTTAACCATTGCCACGGGATTTGTCGTAGATGACGCCATCGTGGTGCTGGAAAATATTGCCCGCCACCTGGAAGCAGGAATGAAGCCACTCCAGGCGGCGTTACAGGGTACGCGCGAAGTGGGATTCACCGTGCTTTCCATGAGCCTGTCGCTGGTGGCGGTATTCCTGCCGCTGCTGTTAATGGGCGGATTGCCTGGACGCCTGCTGCGCGAATTTGCCGTCACGCTGTCGGTTGCCATCGGTATCTCGCTGCTGGTGTCGCTGACATTAACGCCAATGATGTGCGGCTGGATGCTTAAATCCAGCGCCCCGCGTGAACAGCCGCGTAAACGGGGATTTGGTCGCGTGCTGGTAGCGCTGCAGCAAAGCTACAGCACTTCACTTAAATGGGTACTGCGCCACACGCGACTGGTGGGCGTGGTATTACTCGGCACCATTGCGCTGAATATCTGGCTTTATGTTTCCATCCCCAAAACCTTCTTCCCGGAGCAGGATACGGGCGTATTGATGGGAGGGATCCAGGCTGACCAGAGCATCTCTTTCCAGGCGATGCGCGGTAAACTGCAGGATTTTATGAAGATCATCCGCGACGATCCGGCGGTGAACAATGTCACCGGCTTTACCGGTGGGTCACGGGTTAACAGCGGGATGATGTTTATTACCCTCAAGCCACGCGATGAGCGCCGTGAAACCGCTCAGCAGGTGATCGACCGCCTGCGCGTTGCGCTTTCAAAAGAACCAGGTGCGAATCTGTTTCTGATGGCGGTGCAGGACATCCGCGTTGGCGGACGCCAGGCCAACGCCAGCTATCAATACACATTGCTGTCCGACGATCTGGCGGCGCTGCGTGAGTGGGAACCGAAGATCCGTAAGGCGCTTGCCGCCCTGCCCCAACTGGCGGACGTCAACTCCGATCAGCAGGACAATGGCGCGGAGATGAATCTGATTTACGATCGCGACACCATGTCTCGTCTTGGGATCGACGTGGCAGCCGCCAACAGCCTGCTGAATAACGCCTTTGGTCAGCGACAAATTTCAACCATCTATCAGCCGATGAACCAGTACAAAGTGGTGATGGAGGTCGATCGACGTTACACCCAGGACATCAGCGCACTGGACAAAATGTTCGTCATCAACAATGACGGTAAAGCGATCCCGTTATCGTACTTTGCCAAATGGCAGCCAGCGAATGCCCCACTGTCGGTAAACCATCAGGGATTATCTGCCGCCTCAACCGTGTCGTTTAACCTGCCGACAGGTTCTTCACTGTCAGAAGCGACAGAGGCCATCAACAGAACCATGACCCAGCTCGGCGTCCCCTCCACGGTTCGTGGCAGCTTTGCCGGTACCGCCCAGGTATTTCAGGACACTATGAACTCGCAGATGATCCTGATTATCGCCGCCATCGCCACCGTCTATATCGTGCTGGGTATGCTGTATGAAAGCTATGTACATCCGCTGACCATTCTCTCCACGCTACCTTCGGCAGGGGTCGGGGCTTTGCTGGCGCTGGAGCTGTTCAATGCCCCATTCAGCCTAATCGCCCTGATAGGGATCATGCTATTAATTGGAATTGTGAAGAAAAACGCCATCATGATGGTCGATTTTGCACTGGAAGCGCAGAGAAACGGTAAGCTGCAGCCGGAAGAAGCTATTTTCCAGGCCTGCCTGTTGCGCTTTCGCCCAATCATGATGACCACGCTGGCGGCGTTATTTGGCGCACTGCCGTTAGTGTTATCCGCAGGGGATGGCTCTGAGCTGCGCCAGCCGTTGGGGATAACCATTGTCGGTGGGCTGGTCGTGAGCCAGCTCCTGACGCTGTACACCACGCCTGTGGTCTATCTCTTTTTCGACCGTCTGCGTCTGCGTTTTTCGCGTAAAAACAGCAAACCGGTAGCAGAGTTATGACAGAACTTCCCGACAGCACCCGCTGGCAACTTTGGATTGTGGCATTTGGTTTTTTTATGCAGTCGCTGGATACCACCATCGTTAATACCGCGCTTCCCTCGATGGCGGCAAGCCTCGGGGAAAGCCCGTTACACATGCATATGGTCATTGTGTCATATGTTTTAACCGTTGCCGTGATGCTGCCCGCCAGCGGATGGCTGGCGGACAAAGTTGGCGTGCGTAATATCTTCTTCACCGCCATTATCCTGTTTACGCTTGGTTCGCTGTTTTGCGCCTGGTCCAGCACGCTCAACGAGCTGGTGATGGCGCGCGTCTTACAAGGCGTTGGCGGTGCGATGATGGTGCCAGTCGGCAGGCTGACGGTGATGAAAATCGTCCCGCGTGAGCAATATATGGCGGCGATGACGTTTGTCACTTTACCCGGTCAAATCGGCCCGCTGCTGGGCCCAGCGTTAGGCGGAATTCTGGTTGAATACGCCTCCTGGCACTGGATCTTTTTGATTAACATTCCGGTAGGCATTGTCGGCGCGATAGCGACGTTAATGTTGATGCCCAACTACACCATGCAAACCCGACGCTTCGACCTCTCCGGATTCGCGATGCTGGCGGTCGGTATGGCGGTTCTGACGCTGGCGCTCGATGGCAGCAAAGGAACCGGACTCTCCAGTATCACGCTGGCGGCGTTGGTTATCTGCGGGGTGCTGGCTATTGCGCTGTATCTGAAACACGCCCATCGAAATCCCCGCGCGCTGTTTAGCCTGAATCTGTTTCGCACATCGACCTTCTCGCTAGGTCTGTTCGGCAGTTTTGCCGGACGCATCGGCAGCGGTATGCTGCCGTTTATGACGCCGGTGTTTTTACAGATTGGCCTCGGTTTTTCACCGTTTCATGCCGGACTGATGATGATCCCGATGGTGCTGGGCAGTATGGGCATGAAGCGCATTGTGGTGCAGGTCGTTAACCGCTTTGGTTATCGTCGCGTACTGATTACCACCACGCTTGGCCTGTCGCTGGTCAGTCTGTTGCTAATGACCACGGCACTGCTGGGCTGGTATTACGCCCTGCCCTTCGTGCTGTTTTTACAGGGAATGGTCAACTCAACGCGCTTTTCATCCATGAATACCCTGACGTTAAAAGATCTGCCTGACGATCTCGCCAGCAGCGGCAACAGCTTGCTGTCGATGATCATGCAGCTGTCGATGAGTATCGGGGTGACCATCGCGGGTCTGCTGTTAGGCATGTTTGGCCAGCAACATATCGCCATCGACAGCGGTAGTACGCATAGCGTCTTTATGTATACCTGGCTGTGCATTGCATTCATTATTGCGCTGCCCGCCATTATTTTTGCCCGCGTGCCGAACGACACGCAAACCAATGCGGTGATTTCACGACGCAAAAGGAGCACCTGATGAAGTTCTGGCGGCCCGGTATCACCGGCAAACTGTTTCTGGCGATTTTCGCCACCTGCATTGTGTTGCTGATCAGCATGCACTGGGCCGTACGCATAAGCTTCGAACGCGGTTTTATCGACTATATTAAGCACGGTAACGAACAGCGGCTGCAAATGCTCAGCGACGCGTTAAGCGAGCAGTACGCGCAGCACGGCAACTGGCGATTCTTACGCAATAACGATCGTTTCGTTTTCCAGATCCTGCGCTCTTTTGAACACGACAACGACGATGATAAACCGGGTCCAGGCATGCCGCCACACGGCTGGCGTACACAGTTTTGGGTTGTCGATCAAAATGCCCACGTACTGGTCGGCCCGCGGGCTCCTGTCCCCCGCGACGGTATGCGCCATCCCATCCGCGTCAACGGTAGCGAAGTGGGTGCTGTGATTGCCTCTCCGGTGGAGCGTTTAACGCGTAATACCGATATCAATTTCGACATGCAGCAAAGACGTTCCAGCTGGCTTATCGTCGCGCTCTCCACGATTCTGGCTGCGCTGGCAACGTTTACGCTGGCGCGCAGCCTGCTGGCCCCGGTTAAACGGTTGGTGGAAGGCACGCACAAACTGGCGGCGGGCGATTTCACCACTCGCGTTACGCCAACCAGTACGGATGAGCTAGGCAAGCTGGCGCAGGACTTCAACCAGCTCGCCAGTACGTTGGAAAAAAACCAGCAGATGCGTCGTGACTTTATGGCCGACATTTCTCACGAACTGCGCACGCCGTTGGCGGTGTTGCGCGGTGAACTGGAGGCCATTCAGGATGGCGTCCGCCAGTTCACGCCCGACTCCGTTGCTTCTTTGCAGGCTGAAGTGGGTACGCTCACCAAACTGGTTGACGACCTTCATCAGCTCTCCATGTCAGATGAAGGCGCGCTGGCCTATCAGAAATCATCGCTGGATCTTATCCCGCTGCTTGAGGTGGCAAGCGGCGCATTTCGTGAACGCTTTGCCAGCCGTGGACTGACGATTCAACTCTCGCTCCCGGACAGCATGACGGTATTTGGCGACAGGGATCGCCTGATGCAGTTGTTCAACAATCTGCTGGAAAACAGCCTGCGCTACACCGACAGCGGCGGCGGGCTGCACATCAGCGCCGAACAACGCGAACGCATGGTGTTATTAACCTTCGCGGATTCCGCTCCCGGCGTAAGTGATGAGCAGTTACAGAAGCTGTTTGAACGATTTTATCGCACCGAAGGCTCGCGTAACCGCGCCAGCGGAGGTTCCGGGCTGGGGCTGGCGATTTGCGTCAATATCGTACAAGCGCATAATGGTCTGATCCGCGCCGCCCATTCGCCTTTTGGTGGGGTTAGCATTACAGTAGAGTTACCGCTGGAACGCGATTTACAGAGAGATGTATGACTGAGTTACCCATTGATGAAAACACACCGCGTATTCTGATCGTGGAAGACGAACCCAAGCTGGGGCAACTGCTCATCGACTACCTGCGGGCAGCGAGCTACGCTCCTACGCTCATCAGCCACGGCGACCTGGTTCTGCCTTACGTGCGCCAAACACCGCCCGATCTGATCTTGTTGGATCTGATGCTGCCCGGTACCGATGGTCTGACCCTGTGTCGGGAAATCCGCCGCTTCTCAGAAGTCCCCATCATGATGGTAACCGCTAAAATCGAAGAGATTGATCGCCTGCTGGGGCTGGAGATCGGTGCAGATGATTATATTTGTAAACCGTACAGCCCGCGCGAAGTCGTCGCGCGTGTTAAAACGATCCTGCGCCGATGCAAACCGCAGCGCGAACTACAACAAATGGATGCAGAAAGCCCGCTTATCGTCGATGAAGGCCGTTTTCAGGCCTCCTGGCGTGGGAAGATGCTCGATTTAACACCCGCTGAATTCCGCTTACTTAAAACGTTGTCACATGAGCCGGGAAAAGTATTCTCCCGAGAACAATTGCTTAACCATCTCTATGACGATTATCGCGTCGTTACCGACCGCACCATCGACAGCCATATTAAGAACCTGCGACGCAAGCTGGAGTCGCTGGATGCTGAGCAGTCGTTTATCCGCGCGGTCTATGGCGTGGGGTATCGCTGGGAAGCCGACGCCTGCCGAATTGCTTAAACACTCCTGCCCTTCAGGGCCCGCTGCTTCATGGGGCCCTGGTGACTAGCAACTCTCCAAATATCGCTCATACTCTTTCTGACAACACTGTCGTCAATAACTGTTTGATCTAAAACTTTTAATCAAGGAGTTCATATGGCTGGTTGGTTTGAATTAAGTAAGAGTAGCGATGATCAGTACCGCTTTGTTCTTAAAGCTGGGAACGGGGAAATAATCCTTACCAGTGAGCTTTACACTACCAAAAGCGCTGCGGAAAAAGGGATCGCATCTGTCCAGGCTAACAGCCCTCTGGATGAGCGTTATGAGAAAAAAACAGCGGCTAATGGAAAATTACATTTCAACCTGAAAGCTGCAAACCACCAGATTATTGGTAGCAGTCAACTGTATGCGAATGAACAGTCACGCGAGACCGGTATTACTTCGGTTAAGACCAATGGTGTCAGTCAGACGATAAAAGATAAGACCTGATAATTACTCGCTCAGCCGGGTAACGCAACGCTGTCGCCCGGCGTTTTTCTTTACCTGCCTTCCCTGCAGCGCTACAATGCCCGCCCTTAATATGGGGGCACTCCCCTAACCGCCTCATTGAGTGAGGCGAGTCTGACCTGTCATCAGAACGAGAAAATTATGTTTAAACCGGAACTCCTTTCCCCGGCGGGAACGCTGAAAAACATGCGTTACGCTTTCGCCTATGGCGCAGACGCTGTGTATGCGGGCCAACCGCGTTACTCACTGCGCGTACGCAACAACGAATTCAACCACGAAAACCTGCAGCTCGGTATTAATGAAGCCCATGAACTGGGTAAAAAATTCTATGTGGTGGTTAACATTGCCCCACATAATGCCAAGCTGAAGACTTTCATTCGTGATCTGAAACCGGTGGTGGAAATGAGGCCGGATGCACTGATCATGTCAGACCCTGGTCTGATTATGCTGGTGCGCGAAAACTTCCCTGACATGGACATTCACCTTTCGGTACAGGCTAACGCCGTAAACTGGGCGACGGTGAAATTCTGGAAGCAGATGGGGCTGACCCGCGTGATCCTCTCCCGTGAGCTGTCGCTGGAAGAGATTGAAGAGATCCGCACCCAGGTGCCGGATATGGAGCTTGAGATCTTCGTTCACGGCGCGCTGTGCATGGCTTACTCCGGCCGTTGCCTGCTCTCTGGCTACATCAACAAGCGTGACCCAAACCAGGGTACCTGTACCAATGCCTGCCGCTGGGAATACAACGTGCAGGAAGGGAAAGAAGATGTAGTGGGCAATATCGTGCATAAGTACGAGCCTATCCCGGTACAAAACGTCGAACCCACGCTGGGTATTGGCGCACCAACAGACAAAGTCTTTATGATTGAGGAAGCCCAGCGCCCGGGTGAGTACATGACCGCATTCGAAGACGAACACGGCACTTACATCATGAACTCGAAGGATTTGCGTGCCATTGCCCACGTTGAGCGCCTGACGCAGATGGGCGTGCATTCCCTGAAGATCGAAGGCCGCACCAAGTCGTACTATTACTGTGCACGTACCGCGCAGGTCTATCGTAAAGCCATTGATGATGCCGCAGCCGGTAAACCGTTCGACCCGCAACTGCTGGAAACGCTGGAAGGCCTGGCGCATCGTGGTTACACCGAAGGGTTCCTGCGCCGCCATACACATGACGACTATCAAAACTACGAATACGGCTTCTCTGTTTCCGAGCGTCAGCAGTTTGTCGGCGAATTCACCGGCGAACGTAAAGGTGAACTGGCGGCCGTGCTGGTAAAAAACAAATTCACCGTCGGCGACAGCCTGGAGCTGATGACCCCACAAGGCAATATCAACTTTACTCTCGAGCAGATGGAAAACGCGAAAGGCGAAGCCATGCCAGTTGCGCCGGGCGATGGTTACACCGTGTGGATGCCTGTACCAGAGGATATCGATCTGAATTATGCATTATTGATGCGTAATTTTGCCAGCGAGTCCACACGAAACCCGCATGCTAAGTAGTTAATTACGGTTATTTTTCAGCGTTCGGAAGATTCTTAGAAATCGATCACATACCGTTTCGTTCATTAAGGGTATTATCCACTCCGCTGAAAAACATAACCCATAAATGCTAGCTGTACCAGGAACCACCTCCTTAGCCTGCGTAATCTCCCTTACGCAGGCTTATTTTTTGCCTGCCGTTTAAACTCTCCGAATCTCCCCAATTCAAATCTTTACTTTCAGGCGAAAAAAAACCGGGCATTACGCCCGGCTCATTAGGTGATTAAAGATTAATGTGCCGCTTCTGGCTTGTGCTTTTGCGCACTCTGGAAGCCATAGGTCAGCTCATTTTTCTCTTTATCCAGCGCAACGGTCACCTGACCGCCATCCACCAGCGAACCGAACAGCAGTTCGTTAGCCAATGGTTTTTTCAGGTTATCCTGGACAACACGCGTCATTGGACGTGCGCCCATTGCGCGGTCATAGCCTTTCTCTGCCAGCCAGTCACGTGCTTCCTGACTCACTTCAAGAGAGACACCTTTCTGATCCAGCTGAACCTGAAGCTCGACGATAAACTTATCAACAACCTGATGAATCACCTCGGTAGAGAGATGATCGAACCAGATAATGTTGTCGAGACGGTTACGGAATTCCGGCGTAAACACTTTTTTGATTTCGCCCATCGCATCAGTACTGTTGTCCTGATGAATCAACCCAATCGATTTACGCTCAGTTTCACGTACACCAGCGTTGGTGGTCATGACCAGCACCACGTTGCGAAAATCCGCTTTACGCCCGTTATTGTCGGTCAGCGTGCCGTTATCCATCACCTGCAGCAACAGGTTAAAGACATCCGGGTGCGCTTTTTCGATTTCATCCAGCAGCAGTACCGCATGCGGATGCTTAATAACAGCATCAGTCAGCAAACCGCCCTGGTCAAAACCGACATATCCTGGAGGCGCACCAATCAGACGGCTGACCGTGTGGCGTTCCATATACTCGGACATATCAAAACGCAGCAGTTCAATGCCGAGGGCTTTGGAGAGCTGCACCGTGACTTCGGTCTTACCGACACCAGTTGGTCCGGCAAACAGGAACGAACCGACCGGCTTATGCTCATGTCCCAGACCGGCACGGCTCATTTTGATCGCTTCAGTCAGCGCCTCAATGGCTTTATCCTGTCCGAATACCAGCATTTTCAGACGGTTGCCCAAGTTTTTCAGCGTGTCGCGATCGCTCTGCGATACGCTCTTCTCCGGGATCCGCGCAATGCGGGCCACTACGGACTCAATATCCGCCACGTTGACGGTTTTCTTGCGCTTGCTGACCGGCATCAGACGCGCACGTGCGCCCGCTTCATCAATCACGTCAATCGCTTTATCCGGCAGATGACGATCGTTAATGTATTTCACCGCCAGTTCGACCGCTGCACGCACAGCTTTGGCGGTATAGCGGACGTCATGGTGCGCTTCGTATTTCGGCTTCAGACCATTGATTATCTGCACGGTCTCTTCTACCGATGGCTCAGTGACATCGATTTTCTGGAAACGGCGCGCTAACGCACGATCTTTTTCAAAGATATTGCTGAATTCCTGATAGGTTGTGGAGCCAATCACACGGATCTTACCACTGGAGAGCAGCGGCTTGATCAGGTTAGCCGCATCCACCTGGCCGCCCGATGCCGCACCCGCACCGATAATGGTGTGGATCTCATCGATAAACAGAATGCTGTTAGTATCCTGTTCCAGCTGTTTCAGCAGCGCCTTAAAGCGTTTCTCAAAATCACCGCGATATTTGGTGCCAGCCAACAGCGAGCCGATATCCAGGGAGTAAAGGGTGCAATCAGCCATGATTTCAGGCACATCACCCTGGACGATACGCCAGGCGAGGCCTTCGGCAATGGCGGTTTTACCGACACCAGACTCTCCCACCAGCAGCGGGTTGTTTTTTCTGCGACGGCACAGTACCTGAATGGCGCGCTCCAGCTCTTTGTCCCGGCCAATGAGCGGATCAATTCCGCCCACTCGGGCAAGCTGGTTAAGGTTAGTCGTGAAGTTCTCCATACGGTCCTCCCCGCCAGCTTGCTCTTCGTTATTTGGCTGATTCCCAGAGTCAGAAGACTGGCTGGGTTCATCTTTACGCGTGCCATGAGAGATAAAATTCACCACATCAAGACGACTTACTTCATGCTTACGCAGCAGATAAGCCGCCTGAGATTCCTGCTCGCTGAAGATAGCAACCAGCACATTTGCGCCGGTAACTTCATTGCGTCCGGAGGACTGAACATGAAAGACCGCACGTTGCAGTACACGCTGAAAACTCAACGTCGGCTGCGTGTCGCGCTCTTCCTCACTGGCAGGCAATACAGGTGTGGTCTGTTCAATGAAGGCTTCGAGTTCCTGACGGAGCGCCACCAGATCCACAGAACACGCTTCCAGCGCTTCGCGGGCCGACGGGTTACTGAGCAACGCCAGTAACAAGTGCTCGACGGTCATAAACTCATGTCGGTGCTCGCGCGCTCTGGCGAAAGCCATGTTTAAACTGAGTTCCAGTTCTTGATTGAGCATAGGCACCTCCCCCAATGTTTATGCCTGCATTCAGGCTTTTTCCAGCGTACACAGCAACGGATGCTCGTTCTCCCTCGCATATTTGTTCACCATCGCTACTTTGGTTTCAGCCACTTCGGCAGTAAACACGCCGCAAATCGCTTTGCCTTGATAGTGAACTGCAAGCATCAGTTGCGTTGCACGTTCTACATCATAAGAAAAGAATTTTTGTAACACGTCAATAACAAACTCCATCGGAGTGTAATCATCATTGACTAATATCACTTTATACATAGATGGCGGTTTTAGCGCGTCGCGCAATTTGTCTTCCGCCAGCAGATCGAAATCCAGCCAGTCGTTCGTCTTACCCATTGTCAGTCGTCATCTTCAGTTACGGTTTCCGGCAGAAAATCTTGCCGCTGACAAGCAGCCTATGCGCACAATCAATCTACCTCAAGTATTAGATAACTATCATCTATTAGTGCCATCCGCGACATCTGTCACATAACCGACAATAGCGTTAACTGCTTCAAATTTTGATGCATTTTTACCCTATTCTGTCTGCCTGGCGCTTGACGCCCCGCCTGATTTCTCTAAATTGTAGTTTCGAGAGTTGGCGAGGTTTTGAACAGCCCCCACTCCGCCACCGGTTCATTCCATCTTACTTATATAAGATTTACGAAGGATGTCGAAGTATGGAAACGGGTACTGTTAAGTGGTTCAACAACGCCAAAGGGTTTGGTTTCATTTGCCCCGAAGGCGGCGGCGAAGATATTTTCGCCCATTATTCCACCATTCAGATGGATGGTTACAGAACGCTAAAAGCCGGACAGTCTGTCCAGTTTGATGTCCACCAGGGGCCAAAAGGCAATCATGCCAGTGTCATCGTGCCTGTCATTGAAGCAGAAGCTGTCGCATAGCTCTTCTGTCTCATTGTGTACATCCTGCAGTCAAAATGCCAGCCTTTGCGGCTGGCATTTTTATCTCTGTGGCATTATTCCCGCGCCAGAGCATCTACTGGATCCAGACGTGCCGCATTCCGCGCCGGTAGCCAGCCAAACAACACCCCAGTTGCAGTCGAACACAGGAACGCCGTCAACAGCGCGACGGGTGAGAATCCAATTTCCCAGCCCGGCAGGAATAGCTGAAGTGTAAAGGCGATCAGCATCGACAGGCTAATGCCCAACGCGCCACCAACCAGACACACTAACACCGCTTCAATTAAGAACTGTTGCAGCACATCACTGGCACGCGCGCCAACCGCCATACGAATGCCAATCTCACGCGTTCGTTCGGTTACCGAAACCAGCATAATATTCATCACGCCAATCCCACCAACCACCAGCGAAATCACCGCCACCAGCGTCAGGAAGAGTTGTAATGTACGTGTGGTCTTTTCAGCGGTTTTCAAGACACCGTCCATATTCCAGGTGAAGAAATCCTTCTTACCGTGGCGCAACGTCAACAGTCGGGTCAGTTGCTGTTCGGCCTGGGCACTGTCAAAACCATCCTTTACTCGCACGGTGATCGAGTTCAGCCACGACTGCCCCATAATTCGTCCGGACATGGTGCTGTAGGGCAGCCAGACCCGCAGGATCTTGCTACTGCCGAACATCGACTGTTTCTCTTCTGCAACGCCAATTACCGTGGCCGGCATATTTCCCACCAGCACGACTTCGCCGACAACTTTCGCTTTATTGGGGAACAACTGGCGCCGGGTATTACTGTCAAGCACCACCACCTGAGCGCGCCCCGCCAGTTGCTCGGCGTTAAAGGTGGTCCCTTCGCTAAATGTCATGCCATAGACGTTGAAATAGTCGCCGCTCACGCCGTTAGCACTGGCAGCAACGTCGATATTGCCATAGCGTAACCGCAGGTTCTTCGATACGGCAGGCGTTACCGAACTGACCCAGGGCTGCTTCTGTAGCGCCGTCAAATCGTCATACTTCAATGCCTGTTGATATTGCGGATCGTCGTCGCCGAAATCTTTGCCAGGATAGATATCAATGGTGTTAGTACCAATAGCGCGAATATCTGCCAGTACCAGTTGTTTAGCCGCATCGCCTACCACCACGATCGACACCACCGAAGCAATACCGATGATGATCCCAAGCATGGTGAGTAGCGTTCGCATCTTATTTGCGGCCATTGCCAGCCAGGCCATGGTAAGCGCTTCACGAAAACCGCTGACAAACTGACTCCAGCCGGATGCCGTTTTCACCGTTGGCTCCGCGATATCGCGTCCGCCAGAAGGTTTCTGTGGCGGCGGATTGCGCACAATCTCGCCGTCACGAATTTCAATGACCCGCTCGGCCTGTGCGGCAACCTGCGGGTCGTGCGTGACGATAATTACCGTGTGTCCGCGATCGCGCAGCTGATGCAAAATTGCCATTACTTCTTCGCCGGAATGGCTATCCAGCGCGCCAGTGGGTTCGTCGGCAAGAATAACCTGTCCCCCGTTCATCAGCGCACGCGCAATACTTACCCGCTGCTGCTGACCACCGGAAAGTTGAGAAGGTTGATAGTCAACCCTGTCGCCCAGACCCAGCCGCTGGAGTAATTCCTGCGCACGCGCCAGGCGCTGCTTACGCTCGGTGCCAGCGTAGACCGCAGGCACCTCGACATTTTGCGCCGCGGTTAAATGTGACAGCAAATGATAGCGCTGGAAGATAAAGCCGAAATGCTCACGGCGCAGCTGTGCCAGCGCATCGCTATCCAGCGTGGAGACATCGCGTCCGGCAACCCGATACGTACCGCTGGTAGGTTTGTCCAGACAGCCGAGAATGTTCATCAGCGTCGATTTACCCGAACCCGACGCCCCGACAATCGCCACCATTTCCCCGGCCTGAATGCTCAAGGATACGTCCTTCAACACCTCAACCAGGCCTTCACCTGAGGGATAGCTGCGGCGGATATGGCTCAGTTCAAGCAATGCTGTCATTTTGCAGCTCCAGCGTTGCCCTCGCCGGTAATAACTTCATCACCCTCTTCCAGCCCTTTCACGATCTCCACATCGGTGTCATTCCGCGCGCCGATAACCACTTCACGTTCGCGGGTTTCGCCGTTACGCAGTAGCCTGACGTTATAGCGGTTGTTACCAATAGGATCGCCCAGTGCCGACAGCGGGATCGTCAGAACATTTTTGACATCAGTGAGCTGGATATGGACCTGCGCGGTCATATCCAGACGCAGGATCCCTTTCGGATTGGGAACTTCGAAGCGGGCATAGTAGAAAATCGCATCATTCACTTTCTCTGGCGTCGGAAGAACATCTTTGAGCGTGCCTTCGTAGCGCGTCTGCGGATCGCCCAGTACGGTAAACCAGGCTTTTTGCCCAGGTTGCAGGTGAATTACATCAGCCTCAGAAACCTGCGCTTTTACCAGCATGGTGCTCATATCCGCCAGCGTCAGAATATTAGGTGCCTGCTGGGCGGCAATAACGGTTTGCCCTTGCAGGGTAGTAATTTGCGTTACTTCGCCTGCCATTGGCGCGACAATGCGGGTGTAATCAAGGTTGGTTTTTGCCGTATCGAGAGAAGCCTGATTACGTTTAATTTGCGCGTCAATTGTGCCAATTTGCGCCTGTTTGACCGCCATTTCGGTGGCCGCCGTGTCGAGATCCTGCTGTGAAACGGCCTGGGTTTTTGCCAGCTGTTGCTGACGGGAAAGCGTCACCCGCGCCAGTTTCCACTCAGCTTCTGCCTGTAAACGCTGGGCGCGCAATTCCATTAGCGTCGCTTCAACCTCTTTGATTTGGTTTTGCGCCTGTTCAGGATCGATTACGCCGAGCAACTGATCTTTTTTTACTTTATCGCCAATCGCGACCGACAGCGTTTTTAACTGCCCGCTGACCTGCGCCCCGACGTCAACTTTACGCAGCGCATCCAGTTTACCGGTAGCCAGCACGCTTTGCTGCAGATCGCCCGGACGAACAATTAATGTTTGATACTGAGGTAAAGGCGCATTAAGCGTTCGCCAAAGTGCAATTACCGCCACAATAAGGATGATGGCGAACAGAAAATAGCGTTTTTTGATTTTTCCCTTGAGCTTCATAAATGCCCCAATTCCCCCAATACGTCCACCAGAGTGGAGTGCTAAACATCAACGTTAAATAAATCGCCGTTGAAAAGCGCAAGAATAACAGAGTTATTGATGAATGGTTAAGATCCCCTGTGCTGAAATTAGTACCAGGGTATCAATCGGATTTATATTATGAGTCAACTAACTGAAAGCACTTTTCTTTCCACCAAACCCGTCACCAGCTTTGGTCTTTTTTACAGCCTGAGCAGCGGCCATTTACGTCCCGCACATTGCTGGGATAAGCGGAGCTTTCGTCGTAAGTTTATCTGGCGCTCACTCTTGATACCTCGCCTCACCCAGGAATGGATGACAGAACTGTCCCAATGGCCGGATCTTGAAAACCTGCTATCCCACCAACCCCGACTGCCGGTGCGTTTGCATCGTCCTTACCTTGCCGCAAACTTCACCCGTAAAATGCGTTTAGACGCGGTGCGTTTTCATTATAATGCTATCCGCCATGCATTTTTACCCGCAGAATTTAACGCCTTATTAAGCAATGACGGCTTACAGCTGGCGCAAATTGAAGGCAAAGATGGCGATATATTTACCGTAACCATGATGATGTTCCCGGTGCTGGATAAAGAGGGAGAGAGCACTATTCAGGTGCAAAATGGCGACGGCGACGTGCTGACTAAAATGACGTTTACGTTCTGCGAATATAATGGCAAAAGTACATTATTTATTGGCGGTGTGCAGGGCAATGCGCAACTTCCTCACGAAGCAATCCAAAAAGCGACCAAGTCCTGTCACGGGATATTCCCAAAACGTATTGTAATGGAAGCCATTTGCCGGTTAGCAGAACGATTGAATATCGATAATGTTATGGCAGTCAGCAATGAACAGCATATCTTTCGCAGCCAACGCTACCACGATAAAAATAAGGTAATTCATTCCGACTACAACGCATTTTGGGAATCGGTTGGCGGCGAGTGCGACAGACACGGGTACTATCATATTCCGCGCACGCTGGCGCGAAAAAGCGAGGCGGATATTGCCAGCAAAAAACGCGCAGAATACCGCCGCCGCTATCAGCTACTGGACAGCATCCATTCGCAGCTGTCGTCGATGTTTCACCACTAATCCGCTCTGCCGCGTGCCAGCCACAGCACGCGGGAAAACATTTTTCGCAGCAGCGTTGGCACTGCGTCAACGCCGCGCCGCCCGGCTTCCATCGCTACCTCAATGGCTAAATCCGGTTTTGACGAACGATGTATCGCCTTGGAGATAATTTTGCGCATATTCATGGGCACGTTCTCCGGGATTTGCGCCACCCGGTGAAAGACGTCAGCAAACCCCTGGCGATACATAAAGTGTTCCATATCCAGCGCGGGGAGCATGGTCAAATGCTCACGCTCTTCCTCTCTGTCGTCATTCAATAAGCTACGTACCGTGGCCGCATACTTTTTTCCGGCCTCATCACCATCGACCAGCACATGCCACTCGATACCCATCCGGCGGGCGAATTTAACCAGCGGCTTAAGGCCGGACTGGGCGAATTCAATAACTTTAATCCCTTCTGCATCAAAGTGATGTCCGCACTGACGGGCCAGTTCGTTAATAACCCAGGTTTCCGTTTCGCCTTCTACCAGCAACCAGCAGCGGGCAAACAACGATGACGCACGATTAAAACGAATATGAAATGCGATTCGCCGACCATCTTCTGCACTGATCCCACCCGGCCCCAGCCGCCAGGCGGCGACGCGGGATGATTCACGAACCAGACGAACAACATGTTCCACGGGCGTAAGGGACAACAGCTCACCGGAGTTGGTTGTCGCCACTCGCTGCAGAGGCAGTAAATTCAACAAGTGCCAGGCCACCGACAGCATGATGGGATGTAAACGCGTTTCCGGATCTTCCACCAGCAATAAAGGTCGGGCGTCTTTATCCAGCCTCAGCGTGCCTTTGGCCTGCAACAGGGTCGAAAACAGGCCCAACAGAATAACCCGGTGCGTACGTCCGCCGGGTTTATCAATCATGCGGTTAATAATGTCCAGATAGCGCCAGCTCCGTTGTTCGTTATTGGAGCGACGGCGCATCAGACGGTAACGGGACTGGCCAGCCCCCTGCTCGGAAAAATAGTGCTCCAACAACTGCACCATGGCCGATAACCCCTGGCGGATCTGCCCGTCGGTCAGGTTTTGCGGTCGGGTAGCCAGCTCACGCGCCAGAAAATCCAGTTGGCGGGCGGTGACTTCGACGTCCGCCGAATCCGGCACGGTACCGTTGCGGATCCGTCGCATAAACCGCGCGTCGCGCAGACGCAGTACCGGCATCAGGCGCACAAGAAGCCGCGCCTGATCGTTAATGTCATCGAGAGGTAATGGATGGCCGTCGCCGTCAAGAAAACTGCGCAAGGTCAGAACGCTACCGTCATCCGCACACTCGCCTTCCAGACGATAAAAAATGCGGTGATAGCCATCCTGGCACGGTGTCCAGCTGGCTTCCAGAGGGCGATAGCGACGTACCCGGTGACGACCCGGCTGGGATTCACGAAACGTCAGGATAATGTGCAGGTGGTGTTCCCGGCCCTGTATATCGCCCGGCGGGAACCAGAAATCCTCGCGGACAAAATGATACAAGTCTGGCTCCGGCGACAGCAGCAGGGTTAAGGCATCCAGCAGACTGGATTTACCCCACGCGTTCTCCCCAATCAGCACGTTGCTCTGCTCCAGCATCAACGACAGACGGTTAATACCACGAAATCCAACAATCTCAACGCGTTCGAGAATCATATAGCCTCCGGAAATGCTAACTTTTTCCTTCAAGTTATCAGGAGTATAACGGCAAGCGGGTGCTCAGGACACCCGATATCAATCTGGCGTGAATCGCAAAAGCAAAAAAAATAAGAATATTCTTCTTATGTTTTCTCCTGAATATAATTTCAGAACTTAATCATCGTCCTTTCGCTAGTTGGACTATGCTTCATTCATCCAAGATTCAAAAAGGAATCGCAACATATTGCCTTAAATCAAATTTTTTCATCAATTTAACTGGCGAAGGGATGATATTTTTTTCTAAAATACCCGCTCTTTCATCATCGTCCCTTTTAGCGATGAATTACCGGGCAAGGAATACGAACCCGGAACTTTTAATTGAGGTGGTTATGTTCAGGAAATTAGCAGCTGAATTCTTCGGTACGTTTTGGCTCGTTTTTGGTGGGTGCGGTAGTGCAGTGCTGGCAGCCGCATTCCCGGAATTGGGAATTGGATTTGCCGGTGTCGCGCTGGCATTCGGCCTGACCGTATTAACCATGGCATTCGCCGTGGGTCATATTTCAGGTGGGCATTTTAACCCGGCGGTAACCTTCGGTTTATGGGCTGGCGGTCGTTTCCCGGCAAAAGATGTTATTGGTTACGTTATTGCTCAGGTTGTAGGCGGTATTGTTGCAGCAGCGGCGCTGTATCTTATTGCCAGCGGTAAAGCAGGTTTTGATGCAACGGCCAGTGGTTTTGCTTCAAACGGCTTTGGTGAACATTCACCAGGCGGTTATTCCATGCTTTCTGCCGTCGTCATTGAAATTATTCTGACCGCAGGCTTCTTATTAGTGATCCACGGCGCGACCGATAAACATGCTCCGGCAGGTTTTGCACCTATCGCAATTGGTCTGGCGTTAACTCTGATCCACTTGATCAGTATTCCAGTCACCAACACCTCCGTAAACCCGGCACGTAGTACCGCAGTAGCCATTTTCCAGGGCGGCTGGGCATTGCAACAATTGTGGTTCTTCTGGGTTATGCCGATTATCGGTGGGGTACTCGGCGGCCTTATTTACCGCACTCTGCTGGAAAAACGCGATTAATCGCTAACAAAAAAGGCCTGGCGCAAGTCAGGTCTTTTTTATCCTCTCTATATTTCCTTTTATTTGCAACTTTACTCCCCTCTTTGCTTTGAGTAGTGTGTGCTAGCGCATTTCGTCTTACTTCTCAGCAAGGATCTGGTTTTCATGTTTTCAGGGCTGTTAATCATTCTGGTTCCCCTTATTGTGGGCTACCTTATTCCGCTCCGGCACAGGACTGCATTACAACTTATCAATCGCCTGTTGAGCTGGATCGTCTACCTTATTCTCTTTTTTATGGGTATTAGCCTGGCGTTTCTGGATAATCTCGCCAGCAACCTGTTAGCTATTCTTCATTATTCTGCAGTCAGCGTGACGGTCATTATACTGTGTAATATTGCGGCGCTGTTCTGGCTGGAGCGTTCGCTGCCCTGGAGACACAACCACAAGCAAGAAAAGCTCCCCTCGCGAATTGCAATGGCGCTTGAGTCGCTCCAGCTTTGCGGCGTCGTCGTCATCGGTTTCCTGCTCGGCCTCACTGGGCTTTCCATTCTGCAGCATGCCACCGAAGCCAGCGAATATACGTTAATCTTTTTACTGTTCCTGGTGGGGATCCAGCTGCGCAACAGCGGTATGACCTTAAAGCAAATTGTGCTGAACCGTCGGGGGATGATCGTAGCCGTCGTCGTCGTCGCCAGTTCGATGCTGGCGGGGGTTATCAATGCATTGATCCTCGGTCTGCCGCTGAAAACCGCGCTGGCGATGGCATCAGGTTTTGGCTGGTATTCCCTGTCCGGTATTCTGTTGACCGAATCGTTCGGACCCGTAATTGGTAGTGCCGCCTTCTTTAACGACCTGGCCCGTGAACTGATCGCCATTATGTTGATTCCAGGAATGGTGGGCCGCAGCCGCTCTACCGCGCTGGGATTATGCGGGGCGACATCAATGGATTTCACCCTGCCCGTTTTACAACGCAGC
Organism: Citrobacter sp. Cf132; assembly: GCF_030333885.1. NCBI lineage: Bacteria > Pseudomonadati > Pseudomonadota > Gammaproteobacteria > Enterobacterales > Enterobacteriaceae > Citrobacter > Citrobacter sp. Cf132. The sequence goes on along the minus strand of NZ_JAOWFA010000057.1, from coordinate 400,979 downwards.
GGCGGCCTGGAAATGGTCCCGGCAGCCATCGTCCACGGCTTTATTTTGAGTCTGTTAGTGCCTCTGCTGATGGCGTTTTTCTCCGCCTGACGCCCGGGCAAATACCTCTCTGGCGGTAGTCAGCTACCGCCAAAATTGCGCTAAATCAATCTCCCTGCAAGTAGTAGCAGAAATCCCTTTTATCCCTACGCGCACAGGCATAATCTTAAACATGTATATTAAATATAACTTTAAAAGGTGTGACCATGTTTTGTGTGCAATGTGAACAAACCATCCGTACTCCGGCAGGAAACGGCTGCTCTTACGCGCAGGGTATGTGCGGTAAAACGGCTGAAACCTCCGATTTGCAGGATCTGCTGATTGCTTCCCTACAAGGTCTGTCTGCATGGGCTGTTAAAGCACGTGAATACGGCATCATCGACCATGAGGTTGATAACTTTGCGCCGCGTGCGTTCTTCTCCACGCTGACTAACGTAAACTTCGATTCCCCGCGTATTGTTGGCTATGCCCGTGAAGCTATCGCCATGCGCGACGCCCTGAAAGCACAATGCCTGAACATCGACGCGAACGCAGCTGTCACCAACCCGATGGCCGATCTGCAACTGGTCAGCGACGATCTGGGAGACCTGCAACGTCAGGCCGCTGAATTCACCCCGAATAAAGACAAAGCGACCATCGGCGATAATATCCTCGGCCTGCGTCTGCTGTGTCTGTACGGCCTGAAAGGTGCGGCAGCTTACATGGAGCACGCCCACGTTCTTGGTCAGTACGACAACGATATCTATGCTCAGTACCACAAAATCATGGCGTGGCTGGGTACCTGGCCTTCCGATATGAACGCTCTTCTGGAGTGTTCAATGGAAATCGGCCAGATGAACTTCAAAGTGATGAGCATTCTGGACGCCGGTGAAACCACTAAATACGGTCACCCGACCCCGACTCAGGTCAACGTAAAAGCAACCGAAGGTAAGTGCATCCTGATCTCCGGTCACGACCTGAAAGATTTGTACAACCTGCTTGAGCAGACTGAAGGCACCGGTGTTAACGTTTATACCCACGGCGAAATGCTGCCAGCACATGGCTATCCGGAACTGCGTAAGTTCAAACACCTAATCGGTAACTACGGCAGCGGCTGGCAGAACCAGCAGGTTGAATTCGCCCGCTTCCCTGGCCCAATCGTGATGACTTCTAACTGCATCATCGACCCAACCGTTGGCGCCTACGACGACCGTATCTGGACCCGTAGCATCGTCGGCTGGCCGGGCGTGAGCCACCTTGAAGGTGACGATTTCGGTCCGGTTATCGCACAGGCGCAGCAGATGGCTGGCTTCCCGTACAGTGAAATTCCGCACCTGATCACCGTAGGTTTCGGTCGTCAGACCCTGCTGGGCGCTGCTGATACCCTGATCGACCTGGTGAGCCGCGAAAAACTGCGTCACATCTTCCTGGTTGGCGGTTGTGACGGCGCACGTGGTGAACGTAACTACTTCACCGACTTCGCCACCAGCGTACCGGACGACTGCCTGATCCTGACCCTTGCTTGCGGTAAATACCGTTTCAACAAACTGGAGTTCGGTGATATCGAAGGTCTGCCGCGTCTGGTCGATGCCGGTCAGTGTAACGATGCCTACTCTGCCATTATCCTGGCGGTCACCCTGGCAGAGAAACTGGGCTGTGGCGTGAACGATCTGCCGCTGTCTCTGGTGCTCTCCTGGTTCGAACAGAAAGCGATTGTTATTCTGCTGACCCTGCTGTCTCTGGGCGTGAAAAACATCGTCACTGGCCCGACTGCGCCTGGTTTCTTCACACCGGATTTGCTGGCAGTTCTTAACGAGAAATTTGGTCTGCGTTCCGTGACCACCGTTGAAGAAGACATGAAGCAACTGCTGAGCGCGTAAGGAGTAAAGAATGACAATGCCAACTCATCAGTGCCCATGGCGGATGCAGGTTCACCACATCCATCAGGAAACGCCGGATGTATGGACAATTTCGTTGCTGTGCCACGATTATTATCCTTACCGCGCCGGGCAGTATGCACTGGTCAGCGTACGTAATTCAGCGGATACGCTGCGTGCTTACACCATTTCCTCAACACCGGGCGTTAGCGAGTACATTACGTTGACCATCCGCCGGATTGACGATGGCGCAGGTTCACAGTGGCTAACCCGCGACGTGAAGCGCGGCGACTATATCTGGCTGTCCGATGCCATGGGTGAGTTCACCTGTGAAGATAAAGCGGAAGACAAGTTCCTGATGCTGGCCGCAGGCTGTGGCGTTACGCCAATCATGTCAATGCGTCGCTGGTTGGCAAAGTACCGCCCGCAAGCGGATGTACAGGTAATCTTTAACGTTCGCTCGCCGCAAGATGTCATTTTTGCCGACGAGTGGCGTGAATATCCGGTGACATTAGTTGCTGAAAACAATGCCACCGAAGGTTTTGTTTCCGGCCGACTGACTACCGAACTACTGAAAAGCGTACCGGATCTGACCTCGCGTACAGTGATGACCTGTGGCCCGGCACCGTATATGGATCTGGTCGAGAAAGAAGTCAAAGCACTGGGTGTGACGCGCTTCTTTAAAGAGCAGTTCTTCACACCTGTTGCCGAAGCCGCCACCAGTGGTCTGAAGTTTACCAAGCTACAGCCGGCGAAAGAGTTCTATGCGCCGGTGGGTAGTACGCTGCTGGAAGCGCTGGAAAGCAACAAGGTTCCGGTTGTCGCCGCATGCCGTGCAGGCGTTTGCGGCTGCTGCAAAACCAAAGTGGTTGACGGTAACTACACGGTCAGCAGCACCATGACGTTGACCGACGCAGAAATCGCTGAAGGTTATGTGCTGGCCTGTTCCTGCCATCCGCAGGGTGATTTAGTGCTGGCGTAATTGGTGATGTGCAAAAGGCTGCCTGGCTGTACCGGGTGGCCTTTTTTTATGCTCTCAGGCGCCGCAAAATTCTGATATTTTCATTCTCCCCGGCAAAATACCTCCTTCCCCCCGTGAATTATCGACCACACTTACCCTTCGCAGATTAAGCATAATCCCCGACTACCACGTCGAACTTTCTACAAGGATCCCCATGAAAAAAGTGGCCATTGTCGGCGTCGGTCCCACCGGGATTTATACGTTTCATGCCCTGGTTGAGCGCGGTGAACCGCTGGAAATAGAGCTTTATGAGCAAGCTGAAGAGGCGGGCGTTGGCATGCCTTATAACAGCGACAACAACGCAGACTTCATGCTGGCAAATATAGCCAGCATAGAGATCCCACCGATTTATATCAGTTATCTGACGTGGCTACAGAATCAAAGTGATGACTATCTGGCGCAGTTTCGGATTGAACGTAATTCTTTGCATGAACGGCAATTTTTGCCCCGCGTGATCCTCGGTGACTATTATCGCGATCGTTTATTCGCTATCGTCGAGAAAGCGCGAGGCTCAGGCTTCACGATTAGCATAAACGAATTAAGCAAAGTCACCGACCTGCAAGCGACCCCGAATGGGGTCTCTCTGTGGATCAATCATGCTTTACAGCCTGTCGAGGTGGACTTCGCCGCTATCGCCACCGGTCATCTGTGGCCTGAAACGGATGTACAGAAACGGAAGTTTTTCCCCAGCCCGTGGACCGGTCTGATGGACGTCCAGATTAGCGCTTGTCGGGTAGGAATTCTCGGCACCTCGCTCAGCGCGATTGACGCAGCGATGGCCGTGGCCTGCCAACACGGTGACTTCACCACCGGGGCTGATAACGCACTCCAGTTTATCTGTAAATCCGACAGCCAAAGCCTGAAGCTGACCCTAATGTCGCGCAGCGGTGTGCTGCCTGAAGCGGATTTTTACTGCCCTCTGCCCTATGAATCGTTGAATATCGCAACGCCTGAAGCAATTGAAGACGTCATTGTCCATGGGCAAAAAGGATTACTGGACCGCATTTTCCGGATTATTGTACAACAACTGCAAGATGCAGCCCCGCAATGGAGCCAAGAGATAGCACTTGAGACGCTCAACGCCGATACATTCCCCGAGGCCTACTTTGCCGACAGGCTTGAGCACGAACCTTTTGAATGGGCGAAGCGCAACCTGATTGAAGTTGAACGCAACAAACAGGAACAGCGTACCGTCGCGTGGCGCTATACCCTGCTGCGGCTACACGAAGTAATCGAAGAGATCGTCCCACATCTTGATCCGCCTGATGAAAAGCGCTTTAAGCAAGGACTGGCGCGCGTGTTTATCGATAATTATGCGGCAATCCCGTCTGAATCAGTCCGCCGACTGCTGGCGCTGCACGACGCCGGGCTGATTGAGATCCTCACACTTGGTGCGGATTATGAGCGTACGAATGAGCAGGAAATGACGGTAATTTACCACCACGGTCGACGCAGCGAATTCGATGTGTTTATTGACGCCCGAGGGCAACGGGCATTGCAGAGCAAAGATATCCCTTTCCCAACGCTACGCCATCAACTGCTGGCCTGTGGCGATGAGATCCCGGACATCGGCGAAGATTACACGCTGCAAGCGCCGGAAAACGCCCGCAATCGCATCGCTTTTGGCGGGCTGCCGTGGTTGATGCACGATCGTCCGTTTATTCAGGGACTGGTTGTCAGTGCTGAAATAGGCGCCGCGATGGCAAGGGCATTGACGCAGCGAGCGCTGAGACGTCGGCACAAACTATGGAACAGTGATGACATATAGATTAGCGACAGATTGAACGGCGAGGCGGGCAAACCGTTAGCGCCCCCCGCCTCGGTATTGACTCTCAAATGGTAACTATCGCCAGGCAGAATTTCCTGCAACGGAGTAACGCCCCGCCCCCAAAAACGCCACGGCCAGCGCACCGATGAAGAAATACACCAGACTTTCAATCGCCCATGCACCGGTTTTATCCAGTGTCCAGGTTTCGCCCATCCCGACCATCAGCCATGCCACAACCATCGTAAACGCCAGCCCCAACGCTGCCGGACGCGTCAGGATGCCTAGAATAATCAGACACGGCGCTACAACCTCTCCCAGCAGAACGCCGTACGCAATAAAGCCCGGGAAACCTTTCGCTATCAACATACCGCTGATGCCATCAATACCAGCAAACAGTTTATGCAGCCCATGAAACAGCATCAGCCCACCGACGGCAAGGCGTAACAAAAACTTGCCAAAATCTTCGTGAGCCAGTACCCGGTTAACTGTATTTAATAGTTTTATAACCATTTGAATTTATTCCTTGTTTCACCATGTCCAATAACAAACTACGCTTAATACAGATTAAATGAAACCTGCCGGAAATAAGGGGTAATGAGAAGCATAACGATTATCTTCATCTAAACTTGTAACCGGTATCACATTAGAGGAGAAGGAAAACCATGAAACAAACGGTTGCCGCTTTTATTGCTAAAACACTCGAACAAGCTGGCGTTAAACGTATTTGGGGTGTGACGGGAGACTCGCTCAATGGCCTTAGTGACAGTCTGAATCGTATGGGCACGATTGACTGGATGCCAACCCGCCATGAAGAGGTTGCCGCTTTTGCCGCAGGCGCAGAAGCCCAACTGACCGGTGAGCTGGCCGTCTGTGCCGGCTCATGCGGACCGGGAAACCTGCACCTGATTAACGGCCTGTTTGATTGCCACCGCAACCATGTCCCGGTGCTGGCGATTGCCGCGCATATTCCCTCCAGTGAGATAGGCAGCGGTTATTTTCAGGAGACCCACCCGCAGGAGTTGTTCCGTGAATGTAGCCACTATTGCGAGCTGGTCTCCAGCCCTGAGCAGATCCCCCAGGTGCTGGCTATAGCTATGCGTAAAGCGGTGCTCAACCGTGGCGTCTCCGTGGTGGTATTACCCGGCGACGTGGCGCTGAAGCCCGCCCCTGAAAGCGCCACCACGCACTGGTATCATGCACCGCTCCCGGTAGTCACCCCGGAAGAGGAAGAGCTGAGAAAACTGGCGCAACTGCTGCGCTACTCCAGCAACATCGCCCTGATGTGCGGCAGCGGCTGCGCCGGTGCGCATAAAGAGCTGGTTGAGTTTGCGGCTAAAATCAAAGCCCCGATCGTGCACGCTCTGCGCGGGAAAGAGCATGTTGAGTACGATAACCCCTATGACGTGGGTATGACCGGGCTGATTGGCTTTTCATCCGGCTTCCATACCATGATGAATGCCGACACGCTGATCCTGCTCGGTACCCAGTTCCCCTATCGCCCGTTTTACCCCACCGACGCCAAAATTATTCAGATTGATATCAATCCGGCGAGTATTGGCGCGCACAGTAAAGTTGATATGGCGCTGGTAGGCGATATTAAATCCACGTTACGCGCCCTACTACCTCTGGTGGAAGAGAAAACCGAGCGGCAGTTCCTGGACAAAGCACTGGAGCACTACCGCGAAGCGCGCAAAGGGCTGGATGATTTAGCCAAACCCAGCGATAAAGCCATTCACCCGCAATATCTGGCGCAACAGATCAGCCACTTTGCCGCTGACGATGCCATCTTTACCTGCGACGTTGGCACGCCAACGGTGTGGGCAGCACGCTATCTGAAAATGAACGGCAAACGTCGCCTGCTCGGATCGTTTAACCACGGGTCGATGGCTAATGCCATGCCGCAGGCACTCGGCGCACAAGCGACCGAACCAGGACGTCAGGTTGTGGCAATGTGCGGTGACGGCGGCTTTAGCATGCTGATGGGCGATTTTCTGTCGGTGGTACAAATGAAGTTACCGGTGAAGATTATTGTCTTCAACAACAGCGTGCTGGGATTTGTGGCGATGGAGATGAAAGCTGGTGGTTATCTGACTGACGGCACCGAACTGCACGACACGAATTTCGCGCGGATTGCCGAGGCCTGTGGCATCACGGGCATTCGCGTGGAGAAATCTTCAGAGGTTGATGAGGCGCTGCAAAGGGCGATGTCAATTGACGGTCCGGTGCTGGTCGATGTGGTGGTGGCGAAAGAAGAGCTGGCGATCCCGCCGCAGATCAAACTCGAACAAGCCAAAGGTTTTAGCCTGTATATGCTGCGCGCAATCATCAGCGGACGCGGTGATGAAGTGATCGAACTGGCGAAAACTAACTGGCTCAGGTAAAACAGAGGGCATTACCTCACTTAAAAAGGAATGCCCGTGATTGATTTACGCAGTGATACTGTCACCCGACCCAGTCGCGCCATGCTCGAAGAGATGATGGCCGCCCCAGTCGGGGACGACGTCTACGGTGATGATCCTACCGTTAATGCCCTCCAGCAATACGCGGCCGAGCTTTCTGGCAAAGAAGCTGCCATTTTCTTACCTACTGGCACTCAGGCGAACCTGGTTGCACTGCTCAGCCATTGTCAGCGCGGCGAAGAGTATATCGCCGGTCAGGGCGCGCATAACTATCTCTACGAAGCGGGTGGCGCAGCGGTGCTCGGCAGCATTCAACCGCAACCCATCGATGCCGCGCCGGATGGCTCCCTGCCGCTGGACAAAGTGGCAGCAAAAATCAAAGCAGACGATATCCATTTTGCCCGCACCCGTCTGCTCAGTCTGGAAAACACGCATAACGGCAAAGTGCTGCCGCGCGAGTATCTGAAAGAGGCCTGGGAATTCACCCGGGAGCGCAATCTTGCCCTGCACGTCGACGGCGCGCGTATTTTTAACGCCGTCGTCGCCTATGGCTGTGAGCTTAAAGATGTCACGCAATACTGCGACTCGTTCACCATTTGTCTTTCCAAAGGTCTGGGAACGCCGGTAGGCTCGCTGCTGGTCGGCAGCCACGAGTACATCAAGCGTGCCATTCGCTGGCGCAAAATGACCGGCGGCGGAATGCGCCAGGCGGGTATTTTGGCGGCGGCCGGACTGTATGCGCTGAAAAATAACGTGGCGCGTTTGCAGGAGGACCATGACAACGCCGCCTGGATGGCGGAGCAACTGCGCGAAGCAGGGGCGGACGTCATGCGCCACGACACCAACATGCTGTTTGTTCGCGTTGGCGAAGAGCACGCGGCCGCGCTGGGTGAATATATGAAAGCGCAGGGTGTGCTGATTAACGCCTCCCCGATTGTGCGCCTGGTGATGCATCTTGACGTATCACGTGGACAACTTGCTGAAGTCGTCGCCCACTGGCGCACTTTTTTAACCCAATAAGGAGATGGGCGTGCCGCAACGGATTTTGGTTCTTGGCGCCAGTGGCTACATTGGTCAGCATTTGGTACAGGCGCTCAGTCAGCAAGGGCATCAGGTGTTGGCTGCGGCACGTCGCATTGAACGACTGGAAAAGCAGCAACTGGCCAACGTCAGTTGCCATAAAGTCGATTTGAATTGGCCAGATAACCTCCCCCCGCTGCTGGCGGGTGTTGATACGGTTTATTACCTGGTCCATGGCATGGGTGAAGGCGGTGATTTTATCGCCCACGAACGTCAGGTGGCGATGAATGTCCGCGATGCACTGCGTAATACACCGGTCAAACAGCTTATTTTCCTGAGCTCATTACAGGCTCCCCGGCATGAACAATCCGATCATCTGCGTGCGCGACAGATAACCGCAGATACTCTGCGTGAATCAGGCGTGCCAATGACGGAATTGCGTGCGGGCATTATCGTGGGGGCAGGTTCCGCTGCCTTTGAAGTGATGCGCGACATGGTCTACAACCTGCCGGTACTCACCCCTCCGCGCTGGGTGCGCTCACGTACCACACCCATCGCGCTAGAGAATTTGATGTACTACCTGGTAGCGTTGTTGGATCATCCCACGCAACATCACCGCGTACTCGAAGCAGCCGGCCCGCAGGTGTTGAGCTATCAGGAACAGTTCGAGCATTTTATGGCGGTCAGCGGTAAACATCGCCTGCTCATCCCCATCCCCTTCCCTACCCGCTGGATTTCGGTCTGGTTTTTAAACGTCATTACGTCAGTGCCGCCAACCACGGCCAAGGCGCTGACCCAGGGCTTAAAACACGACCTGCTGGCCGATGACACCGAACTACGTGCGCTGATCCCGCAAAAGCTGATTGCCTTTGATGACGCGGTGCGCAGTACGTTGAAGGAAGAAGAAAAGCTGGTCAACTCCAGCGACTGGGGTTACGACGCACAGGCGTTTGCCCGCTGGCGTCCAGAATATGGCTATTTCGCCAAACAAGCTGGCTTTAGCGTTGAAACCTCCGCCAGTAAAAAAGCACTGTGGCAGGTAGTGAATCGACTCGGCGGCAAAGAAGGCTATTTCTTTGGCAATATTCTATGGAAGACGCGCGCGGCGTTGGACCTGCTGGTCGGCCATAAGCTGGCAAAAGGTCGTCCCGAACACCCACTATTGCAAGTTGGCGACACCGTTGATAGCTGGAAAGTCATCATCGTTGAGCCGGAGAAACAGCTGACGCTGCTGTTTGGGATGAAAGCGCCGGGATTGGGTCGCCTGAGCTTCACACTGGAAGATAAAGGCGATCATCGACGCATTGATGTACGCGCCTGGTGGCATCCACACGGTATGCCTGGCCTCTTCTACTGGCTGTTGATGATCCCCGCCCACCTGTTCATTTTCAGGGGGATGGCGAAGCGTATAGCCAAACTTGCAGAACAAATCACAGACTAATGATAAAAAGAGCCTGTATTCTTTCATGTTTCCCATTGCATACAGGCGTATTTCACGGAAGAATGCGCACGACGTTTTTTAAACACAGTGGATTGATATGAAGGTACTGGTTACCGGAGCCACCAGCGGCTTGGGCCGAAACGCGGTTGAATTTTTATGCAGCAAAGGCGTCAGCGTCAGAGCCACCGGTCGCAACGAAGCGATGGGCAAGCTGCTGGAGAAAATGGGCGCAGAGTTTGTGCATGCGGATTTGACCGAGCTGGTTTCTTCGCAAGCAAAAGTGATGCTTGCCGGCATCGACACGCTGTGGCACTGCTCCAGTTTTACCTCACCGTGGGGAACTCAGGAAGCCTTCGATCTGGCCAACGTTCGCGCAACTCGCCGTCTGGGCGAGTGGGCCGTGGCCTGGGGCGTTCGCAACTTCATTCATATCTCCTCGCCGTCGCTCTATTTTGATTATCACCACCATCGCGATATCAAAGAGGACTTTCGCCCGCACCGCTTCGCCAATGAATTTGCCCGCAGCAAAGCAGCTGGCGAAGACGTGATCGCGTTGCTGGCGCAGGCCAACCCGCAGACGCGTTTTACGGTATTGCGTCCGCAAAGCCTGTTCGGACCACACGATAAGGTCTTTATCCCGCGCCTGGCCCATATGATGTACCACTATGGCAGCATCCTGTTGCCGCACGGCGGAAGTGCGCTGGTAGATATGACCTACTACGAAAATGCAGTGCACGCGATGTGGCTGGCAAGTCAGCAAGCCTGCGATAAGCTGCCGTCAGGTCGCGCGTACAACATTACCAACGGCGAGCATCGCACTCTGCGCAGCATTGTGCAGAAGCTCATCGACGAGCTGAATATTGATTGTCGGATCCGCTCCGTTCCCTACCCGATGCTGGACATGATTGCCCGCAGCATGGAGCGTTTAGGCAATAAATCGGCAAAAGAGCCAAAGCTGACGCATTACGGCGTCTCGAAGCTAAATTTTGATTTTACGCTGGATACTACCCGCGCTCAGGAAGAGTTGGGTTATCAGCCCATTGTGACGCTGGATACAGGGATTGAACGTACCGCGGCCTGGCTGCGCGACCACGGTAAGCTGCCGCGTTAACCATTGCCGGATGGCGGCGCAAGCGCCTTATCCGGCCTACAAAATCCAGCCTAAATTAGCCGTAGGCCTGATAAGCGAAGCACCATCAGGCATTGGTATTCTGCGTTAACCCTGCCCGTATTTTTCCAGTAACGCTTCGGCAATCGCCTGAGTTTCTGCATCCGCCACGCCGTTCCACAGCGTCGGGCGGAAGTGCATCTGGAAGGCCATAATCACCCGCTGCTGTTCGCGCGGCGTCATATCAGATTTTATCTCATAGCCGTAACGCGACAGCAGATCGAGTAAAGATTCGGTTGCTACCGGCGTATGAGGCGCTCGCCCGGCAAGATAAAACGCTACGCGCTGAGTGTCCGGCCACGCGCCAATTCCCTGTTCGGCCAGCACTTTCCATGGGAAAAGCGGTCCAGGATCGTCCTTACGTTGCGGCGCGATGTCCGCATGGGCTACCACGTTCTGCGGTTTTATGTCGTAGCGGGCGATAATATCTTTCGCCAATGGGATCAGCGCCTGAATCTGCGCGGGTTCAAACGGCGCAAAATATTTTATCCCTGCCGATTTTTGCCAGCCGCGGTTTTCCAGCTCAATGCCAATTGAGGTATCGTTAATACGCGTAGCGCCACGCCAGAAGCTAATCCCCGCATGCCAGGCCAGATCTTTTTCCGGCACCAGTTGCCAGATACGCGGTTTGCCGTGGTAGAGCGGCGGCACAGCCGGGATCAAATAGTGCGAGCTGACGTTTTTATCGGTCAGCGTAGCCAGAGAAGAGTCAAAATCATCGGCCGTGTAATGGATAACCAGCACTTTAATGCGTGGATAAGCAGCCTGTGCCTGACGGCGGGTATCTAACTGATACCCGTCTTTGTCGACTATCCCTTTTTCGCCAGCACATCCCACCAGCAACAGCGTAAATGCCAGCAGACACAACAGACGCTTCATCGGCGAGTTTTCACCGCGGTACCGCTGACGCTCACCATCAGCATACTGCCGTCTTTGCCCACGGTTTCGTAATCAATATCAATACCGACCACCGCATCAGCACCCAGCGCTTTGGCCTGTTCGCCCAGCTCCTGGAAAGCAATTTCACGCGCTTTACGCAGCTCTTTTTCATACGCGCCGGAGCGACCGCCGACAATATCGCGAATGCCGGCGAAAAAATCGCGGAAAATATTCGCGCCTAAAATGGCTTCGCCAGTCACAACACCGCAGTATTCCACGATGCTCTGCCCTTCCAGCGTAGGGGTAGTCGAAAACTGCATGGTTAATCTCCTTTTTGCGCTAAGAGCACGATCTCAAAAGCATTATCGAACCGATCCACTATCATTGAAAGGATATATTCTATCAACGTAGAACACTAATAGTAGAAAGCTAATAAGGAAATCATTATGCGCTACTCGAAACTCTCTCAGCTGGTTCCATTTGCACTACTTCTCAGCGCCTGTACGACCGTGACGCCGGTCTATAAAGATAACGGCACGCGTAGCGGTTCATGCGTAGAAGGCGGGCCAGACAGCGTGGCTCAACAATTCTATGATTACCGTATTCAGCATCGAAACAATGATCTTACCCCACTTCGTCCATACCTTAGCGACAACCTGGCTAAACTGCTGAACGATGCCAGTCGCGATAACGCACACCGCGACCTGTTTAACAGTGATCCGTTCTCCAGCCGCGCCACACTTCCGGACAGTGCCAGCGTCGCCAGCGCATCGACTATTCCGAATAGTGATGCACGCAACATTCCGCTACGCGTAGAGCTGAAACAGGGTGACCAGAGTTGGCGTGATGAAGTGCTGATGATCCGCGAAGGCCAGTGCTGGGTCGTTGATGATGTACGCTATCTGGGCGGCAGCGTACACGCGCCAGCCGGGACGTTGCGCCAGTCTGTCGAAAACCGTTAATCGCGCCATTTACTCGCCCAAATCATAACCCCCATTAATTGTCTGGCATTCTGCATAGAATGCCGACAATTATTCTTGCCCACTGGTGGCCTCGCTATTTTGTGCTATGTTTAGAGAAGAATGCGGTTTGCATTTAACTTTTAACGCATAAATATTGCATAACTATTCTGTCAAAGGTAGTATCTGCGGCTTCAATAGCTATCAGACTGCCAGTATCGAGTGTCAATGAGTATTCAATTAAACGGCATTAACTGCTTCTACGGCGCACATCAGGCGCTGTTCGATATCACGCTGGATTGCCCTCAGGGTGAAACACTGGTGTTACTTGGCCCAAGTGGAGCCGGGAAAAGCTCGCTACTGCGCGTACTCAACCTGCTTGAGATGCCGCGCTCGGGCACGCTCTCTATTGCTGGTAACCGTTTCGACTTCACGAAAACCCCGTCAGATAAAGCCATTCGGGATCTGCGTCAAAACGTGGGCATGGTCTTCCAGCAATATAATCTTTGGCCGCATCTCACGGTGGTGCAGAACCTGATTGAAGCGCCCTGCCGCGTACTGGGGCTGACGAAAGAGCAAGCGATGGCGCGTGCCGAGAAACTGCTGGAACGACTGCGTCTGAAGCCGTACAGCGATCGCTATCCACTGCATCTGTCCGGCGGCCAGCAGCAGCGTGTGGCCATTGCCCGCGCGTTGATGATGGAACCACAGGTGCTGCTGTTTGATGAGCCTACCGCAGCGCTTGACCCGGAAATCACCGCCCAAATCGTCAGCATCATTCGTGAGCTGGCGGAAACCAATATTACTCAGGTGATCGTCACCCACGAAGTGGAAGTTGCTCGTAAAACGGCCAGTCGCGTGGTGTACATGGAAAACGGTCATATCGTCGAGTTTGGGGATGCGAGCTGCTTTGCCAACCCGCAAACCGAAGCGTTTAAAAACTATCTTTCTCACTAAGATTCGGGACAATACAATGAAAAAAGTTCTGATTGCCGCGCTAATCGCAGGTTTTAGCCTTTCCGCTACCGCAGCCCAAACCATTCGTTTCGCCACCGAAGCGTCTTATCCTCCGTTTGAATCGATCGATGCTAACAACAAGATCGTAGGGTTTGACGTTGATCTGGCGAATGCGCTGTGTAAAGAGATTGACGCTACCTGTACCTTCACCAATCAGGCCTTCGACAGCCTGATCCCGAGCCTGAAATTCCGTCGTTTTGACGCGGTGATGGCCGGTATGGACATCACGCCTGAGCGTGAAAAACAGGTTCTGTTCACCACCCCTTACTACGACAACTCTGCGCTGTTTGTTGGCCAACAGGGTAAATACACCAGCATTGATCAGCTGAAAGGCAAAAAAGTCGGCGTTCAAAACGGAACGACGCACCAGAAATTCATTATGGATAAACATCCGGAAGTGACTACCGTACCGTATGACAGCTATCAGAATGCCAAACTCGATCTGCAAAACGGTCGTATTGACGGCGTCTTTGGTGATACCGCAGTAGTGACAGAGTGGCTGAAAGACAATCCAAAACTGGCCGCGGTTGGCGACAAAGTCACTGATAAAGATTACTTCGGTACCGGTCTGGGCATCGCTGTGCGCCAGGGCAATACCGAGCTGCAGCAGAAATTTAACGCTGCGCTGGAAAAAGTGAAGAAAGATGGGACTTACGAGACCATCTACAACAAATGGTTCCAGAAGTAATATTTGATGAATGAATTTTTTCCTTTAGCAAGCGCCGCCGGGATGACCGTCGGCCTTGCCGTTTGTGCGCTGATCATTGGCCTTGCGCTCGCCATGTTTTTTGCCGTCTGGGAGTCAGTAAAATGGCGCCCGGTGGCATGGGCGGGCTCGGCCCTGGTCACCATCCTGCGCGGTCTGCCAGAAATTCTGGTGGTTCTGTTTATCTATTTCGGCTCCTCACAACTGCTGCTGACGCTGGCCGATGGCTTTACGATAAATCTCGGGTTTGTACAAATCCCGGTTCAGATGCAGATCGAAAACTTCGACGTCAGCCCGTTCCTGTGCGGTGTCATTGCACTGTCATTGCTGTATGCCGCTTACGCGTCGCAAACGCTGCGTGGCGCGCTGAAGGCCGTGCCACTCGGGCAATGGGAGTCAGGTCAGGCGTTAGGTTTGTCTAAAACCGCGATCTTCTTTCGTCTGGTGATGCCGCAGATGTGGCGTCATGCCTTACCGGGACTGGGTAACCAGTGGCTGGTATTGCTGAAAGATACCGCGCTGGTCAGCCTTATCAGCGTGAACGATCTGATGTTGCAAACCAAGAGCATCGCTACCCGTACCCAGGAGCCGTTTACCTGGTACATTGTGGCGGCCGCTATTTACCTGGTGATTACGCTGGTGAGTCAGTACATTCTCAAACGCATTGACCTGCGCGCGACACGTTTTGAGCGGAGACCAGGCTGATGCTTGAGTATTTACCTGAATTGTTGAAAGGGCTGCATACCAGCCTGACGCTGACAGTCGCCTCCATCGTGGTTGCTCTGGTGCTGGCGCTGATCTTCACCGTCATCCTGACGCTGAAAACGCCGGTACTGGTGTGGCTGGTTCGCGCTTATATCACGCTGTTTACCGGTACACCGCTGCTGGTGCAAATCTTCCTGATCTACTACGGGCCAGGACAGTTTCCGACGTTGCAAGAATATCCGCTACTGTGGCACCTGCTCTCTGAACCCTGGTTATGCGCCTTAATTGCGCTGTCGTTAAACAGTGCGGCCTACACTACGCAACTGTTCTACGGCGCTATCCGTGCAATCCCGGAAGGCCAGTGGCAGTCCTGCGGTGCATTGGGGATGAGCAAAAAGGATACGCTGGCGATTCTGTTGCCGTACGCTTTTAAACGCGCCCTCTCCTCGTATTCCAACGAAGTGGTGCTGGTATTTAAAAGTACCTCACTGGCTTACACCATCACCCTGATGGAAGTCATGGGTTATAGCCAGCTGCTGTACGGCCGCACATACGACGTTATGGTCTTCGGTGCGGCGGGTGTGATTTACCTGATCGTCAACGGCTTGCTGACGCTGATGATGCGCTTAATCGAACGTAAAGCGCTGGCGTTTGAACACCGGAATTAAGCATATGCCTGATGGCGCAACGCTTATCAGGCCTACGGTTCATGCACCTTTTGTAGGCCGGATAAGGTGCTAGCACCGCCATCCGAAAAATGTGCATAAACAAAAAATATAAAGACGGACAACAACCTAAATTGTCCGTCTTTTTTTATGCCATTAAAAATATTTAATCATTTTTATTGCATATAAATTCATTAGATGGCATTGTTAATCCACGCCGCAGACACGGTAAATAATCATAAGATTGACAGACGGGAGTTCCACCATGAAAAAGTTAGTACTGGCCGCATTACTTGCTACTTTCGCCGCTGGCGCCTCAGCTGCTGATAAAATTAGTTTCGGTGTATCAGCCACGTATCCGCCATTTGAATCACTGGATGTGAGCAATAAAATTGTCGGTTTTGACATCGACCTGGCAACAGCGCTGTGCAAACAAATGCAGGCAGAATGTACTTTCACCAATCACGCTTTCGATAGCCTGATCCCCGCGCTGAAATTCAAGAAATATGATGCGGTTATTTCCGGAATGGATATCACCCCTGAGCGTAGCAAGCAGGTTGCATTTACTCAGCCTTACTATG
Source organism: Citrobacter sp. Cf132 (assembly GCF_030333885.1). Lineage (NCBI taxonomy): Bacteria > Pseudomonadati > Pseudomonadota > Gammaproteobacteria > Enterobacterales > Enterobacteriaceae > Citrobacter > Citrobacter sp. Cf132. The sequence continues at coordinate 384,755 of NZ_JAOWFA010000057.1, read as the reverse complement.
CCAACTCCGCGCTGGTGATTGCGAAAAAAGACACCTATAAAACCTTTGCCGACCTGAAAGGTAAGCGCATCGGTATGGAAAACGGCACCACCCATCAGAAATACCTGCAGGATAAACATCCTGAGGTGAAAACCGTGGCCTACGATAGCTATCAGAATGCGATTATCGACCTGAAAAATGGCCGTATTGATGGCGTATTTGGCGATACTGCTGTGGTTAATGAGTGGCTGAAAACCAACCCGCAGTTAGGCGTAGCCACTGACAAAGTAACCGACCCGCAATACTTCGGTACTGGCCTTGGCATCGCGGTTCGCCCGGATAACAAAGCCCTGCTGGAAAAACTGAACAGCGCGCTGGCGGCAATCAAAGCTGACGGCACGTACCAGAAAATCAGCGATCAGTGGTTCCCGCAGTAACGTCTGCCCAAACTGAAAAGCCGCGCTCTGCGGCTTTTTTTATCTCTTCGCCTGCGCTTTCAGTCAGTTCTTACGCCATAAATGCTTTCCTGGCATACACTTGTTAAAACGAAAAAAAGTGAGGCAAACGGATGATAGCGTTCCCTGCCAGTTTACTGATCCTCAATGGAAAAAGTGCTGATAATCTCCCCCTGCGTGATGCCATTGCGAAGCTTCGCGATGAAGGCGTGGAAATCCATGTTCGCGTGACCTGGGAAAAAGGCGATGCCCAACGCTACGTTGATGAAGCTCGTCAGCTAGGCGTTGAAACGGTGATTGCCGGCGGCGGCGACGGCACCATCAACGAAGTTTCGACGGCGCTGATCCAGTCGCAGGGCGACAATATTCCGGCGCTGGGTATTTTACCGTTGGGAACGGCAAATGATTTTGCCACCAGCGTGGGGATACCCGACGACCTTGATAAGGCGTTAAAGCTGGCTATCGCCGCAAATGCGACAGCGATCGATATGGTGCAGGTCAATGATAAAACCTGTTTTATCAACATGGCGACCGGCGGCTTCGGCACACGCATCACTACCGAGACGCCGGAAAAACTCAAAGCTGCGTTGGGTGGCGTATCATACTTTATCCACGGATTAATGCGCATGGATACGCTCAAACCCGACGTCTGCGATATTCGTGGGGCAGATTTTCACTGGCAGGGTAAGGCGCTGGTGATTGGTATTGGTAATGGTCGTCAGGCTGGAGGCGGGCAACAGCTTTGCCCAACGGCGCTGATCAACGATGGTCTGTTGCAACTGCGCATTTTTACCGGCGAAGAACTGTTGCCAGGGCTGCTTTCGGCGTTAACGCAATCCGAAAACAACCCTAACATCATCGAGGGCGCATCATCGTGGTTTGATATCCGCGCCCCACACGAAATTACCTTTAATCTTGACGGCGAACCGCTCAGCGGACAGGAGTTTCATATTGAAATCCTGCCTGAGGCGTTACGTTGCAGACTGCCGCCGGGTTGTCCACTGTTGCGCTAACACAACGACACCCCGGCTGTAATCAGGCGATGGTAACTTTGCTGTCCAGATAAACATCCTGCACGGCGTTAATCAGCTTAACGCCGTCGGCCATGGTTTTCTTGAATGCTTTGCGTCCAAGAATCAGCCCCATGCCGCCTGCCCGTTTGTTAATCACCGCCGTACGTACCGCATCACTAAGATCGGTTTCGCCGCCAGCCGCGCCGCCGGAGTTAATTAACCCGGCGCGCCCCATATAACAGTTCGCCAGTTGATAACGTACCAGGTCAATTGGATTCTCGCTGGTCAACTTGGTGTAGACGCGATCGTCGGTGTAGCCAAAATTAACCGCTTTATACCCACCGTTATTTTCCGCCATTTTCTGCTTAACGATATCCGCTCCGATAGTGGCAGCCAGATGGTTAGCCTGTCCGGTAAGATCGGCAGAAACATGGTAATCCACGCCATCTTTTTTAAACGCGGAGTTACGCAGATACGCCCACAACACGGTAACCATACCCAGCTCATGGGCGCGCTCAAACGCGGCCGAAATCTCTTCAATCTGGCGGCGAGATTCCTCAGAACCGAAATAGATTGTTGCCCCTACCGCAACCGCGCCCATATTGAACGCCTGCTCTACGCTGGCATACAGCGTCTGGTCAAAGGTATTCGGATAGCTGAGCGTTTCGTTGTGGTTAATTTTAACGAGGAACGGAATGCGGTGCGCGTAGCGGCGGGAGACAGAAGCCAGCACGCCATAGGTCGATGCCACGCAGTTGCACCCTGCTTCGATAGCCAGCTCCACAATATTCTTCGGATCAAAGTACAGCGGGTTAGCCGCAAACGATGCGCCAGCGGAGTGCTCTACCCCTTGGTCCACCGGTAGAATCGACAGATACCCTGTCCCGGCCAGTCGCCCCGTGTTATACAGCGTCTGCATGTTACGCAGCACGGCAGGCGGCCGATTGTTATCCACCATCACACGGTCGACGTAATCATGTCCAGGCAGGTAAAGTTGATCAGAAGGAATGGTCATACAACGATGCTGTAAAAGGTTGTCGGCGTCTTTGCCAAGCAACTGCGCAATATCAGTCATAGCTATGCTCCCGTAATTTCCGATTTGAAACCGGAATGTGGATTGTCCTGACCCGCTTTGTTGCGGGCAGCATTAAGCCTGGTACCGACTGCGTTTTTTTTCCATCTTTAGCGCACTTTTCAGCAACTTCTGCTGGCTCGATTCAGGAAGAAATAATGTTAAGGCGGTCAAATTTAGACCGCAAAGGTATTTTAAAGGTATTATTAGATGGTACTATCAATGCGTACCTTACCTGTCATGAAGGATTTAAAGATGAAAACTACAGTTAAGCTGTCGTTCATGATGTTTGTAGAGTGGTTTATCTGGGGCGCCTGGTTTGTACCGCTGTGGCTGTGGCTGAGTAAAAGCGGCTTTAGCGCCGGGGAGATCGGCTGGTCCTACGCTTGTACCGCGATCGCCGCGATCCTGTCGCCCATTCTGGTCGGTTCAATCACTGACCGCTTTTTCTCCGCGCAAAAAGTGCTGGCGGTGTTGATGTTCGTCGGCGCTATTCTGATGTACTTCGCCGCCCAGCAAACCACCTTCAGCGGATTCTTCCCGCTGTTACTGGCCTATTCGTTGACCTATATGCCGACGATTGCGCTGACTAACAGTATTGCTTTTGCCAACGTACCGGACGTTGAGCGTGATTTCCCGCGCATCCGAGTGATGGGAACCATCGGCTGGATTGCCTCTGGTTTGGCCTGTGGTTTCTTACCGCAAATGCTTGGCTATAGCGACATTTCACCCACCAATATTCCCCTGCTGATCACTGCCGGAAGCTCTGTACTGTTGGGCGTCTTTGCGTTCTTCTTACCGGATACGCCACCAAAAAGTACCGGTAAAATGGATTTCAAAGTCATGCTGGGTCTGGATGCGCTGATCCTGCTGCGCGATAAGAACTTCCTCGTCTTTTTCTTTTGCTCTTTCCTGTTTGCGATGCCACTGGCGTTCTATTACATCTTCGCCAACGGCTACCTGACAGAGGTCGGAATGAAAAACGCCACCGGCTGGATGACGCTGGGCCAGTTCTCTGAAATCTTCTTTATGCTGGCGCTACCATTTTTCACCAAACGCTTTGGCATTAAAAAGGTATTGTTACTTGGTCTTATTACTGCGGCGATCCGCTACGGATTTTTCGTTTACGGCGGTGCGGAAGAATATTTCACTTACGCCCTGCTGTTTCTCGGCATTCTGCTGCACGGCGTCAGTTACGACTTCTATTACGTCACGGCCTACATCTATGTCGATAAAAAAGCGCCGGTTCACATGCGCACCGCAGCGCAAGGGCTTATCACCCTCTGCTGTCAGGGATTCGGCAGCCTGCTCGGTTACCGTCTGGGCGGCGTGATGATGGAAAAAATGTTTGCTTACCAGGAACCGGTTAATGGTCTCACCTTTAACTGGGCTGGCATGTGGGGATTTGGCGCGGTCATGATTGCCGTCATTGCCGTGATGTTTATGATTTTCTTTCGCGAATCTGACAAAGAAATCACCGCCATTAAGGTGGACGATCGCGATGTAGCGTTGAAACAAGGGGAAGTAAAATGAAAGCAGAACGTATTCTCGGTGCTCTTTATGGGCAGGCGTTAGGGGATGCGATGGGCATGCCGTCGGAACTGTGGCCAAGAACCCGGGTTAAAGCCCATTTCGGTTGGATCGACCGTTTTTTACCCGGCCCTGCGGAAAATAATGCCGCCTGCTATTTTAACCAGGCGGAGTTCACTGATGATACGTCCATGGCGCTGTGTCTGGCAGATGCCCTGCTTGAATGCGACGGCGAAATTGTACCAGACGTAATTGGTCGCAATATTCTGGCCTGGGCCGAGCAATTTGATGCCTTTAATAAAAACGTGCTCGGCCCGACCTCAAAAATTGCGCTCAAAGCCATTCGCGACGGCAAACCTGTCGCCGAACTGGAGAATAATGGCGTGACCAACGGTGCGGCAATGCGCGTTTCGCCACTAGGATGCCTGCTACCCGCCCGCAATCTTGATGCCTTTATCGATGATGTGGCACTGGCCTCCAGCCCGACGCATAAATCGGATCTGGCTATCGCGGGAGCCGTTGTCGTCGCGTGGGCGGTATCGCGCGCCATCGACGGAGGAACATGGTCAGAGATTGTTGATGCGCTGCCTGCCATTGCCCTGCATGCGCAGCAAAAGCGGATCACTACCTTTAGCGCCTCTCTCTCTGCACGCCTTGAGATGGCGCTGAAAATCGTCCGTAATGCCGACGGCATTGAGTCTGCCAGCGAACAGCTGTATCAGGTGGTGGGAGCCGGAACCAGTACGATTGAGTCCGTGCCTTGCGCCATCGCGATGGTCGAACTGGCGCAGACCGATCCCAACCGCTGCGCCATTCTGTGCGCGAACCTCGGCGGCGATACCGATACCATCGGAGCGATGGCTACCGCCATTTGTGGCGCGCTGCACGGCGTCGGCGCGATTGACCCGGCATTGAAGCAGGAGTTGGATGCGGTTAATCAGCTGGACTTTACCCGCTACGCCAGTGGGTTAATGCGACTGCGTGAGCAGCGGGAGGCGCTATGAGCAATACGCATCTGCAACAACTTCTCTCGCAGTTACGTACACAGCGGCCAGTAACGGTGGTGGGTGCAGCGGTGATTGATGTCATTGCCGATGCGTATGCCCTTCCCTGGCGAGGCTGTGACATCGAACTCAAACAGCAAGGCGTGAACGTTGGCGGCTGCGCGCTCAATATTGCCGTAGCGCTCAAGCGTTTAGGTATCGACGCCAGTAATGCGTTACCGCTGGGTCAGGGGGTGTGGGCCGACATTATCCGCAATCGGATGGCAAAAGAGGGGCTGCACAGCCTGATCGACAACGCTGAAGGCGATAACGGCTGGTGCCTGGCGCTGGTGGAACCGGATGGCGAACGTACCTTTATGTCCTTTAGCGGCGTTGAGAATCAGTGGAATGCCGCCTGGCTGGCACAGCTGGATATCCCGCGTCATAGCCTGGTGTATCTCTCGGGTTATCAGCTAGCGTCCCCGTGCGGTGAATTGCTGGTGCAGTGGCTGGAAGGTCTGGAAGAGGTGACACCGTTTATCGATTTTGGTCCGCGCATCGGCGACATTCCTGAGCCCTTACTGGTACGAATTATGGCCCGCCGTCCGCTGGTGTCACTTAATCGTCAGGAGGCGGAAATTGCTGCCGAGCGATTTGCATTGAGTCAGGATGTGGAAGGTTTTGGCGCAGAATGGGTGCAGCGTTTCACCGCACCGGTGGTCGTGCGTCACGATAAAGACGGCGCATGGTATTTCAGCGCACAGACATCCGGCTGCGTACCGGCATTTGCAACGGCGGTCATTGATACTATCGGCGCAGGAGACAGCCATGCCGGCGGCATGCTGGCCGGACTAGCGTCTGGCTGGACGCTGGCCGACTCAGTGCTGTTAGGTAACGCGGTGGCGTCATGGGTAGTTGGGCATCGTGGCGGCGATTGCGCCCCATCACGCGAGGCGCTACTCCTCGCACACAAAAACGTATAGATCGCTACGACAGTAACTGATGCTGTATTCAATAGGCCGTTGCTGCTGATCAAGCGCTACCTGCTTGATCACCAGTACCGGCACTTTACTATCCATTTGAATGTGCGCCTGGAACTCTGCATCCGGCATTCTGGCGCTAACGCGTGAGCGCGTGCGCTGTGGGAAAATATGCTGGCTACGAAAATAGTCATACAGAGAAACACCAATGGCATCCACGTCATGAATTAGATGTGCGGGTACCCAAGACTCTTCAATAGATACTGCGTCTTCGTCAACGTAACGAATGCGTTTGAGCAGAAAGACATCACTTCCTGTGATAACAGCCAACTGCTGTGCCACCTCTTCCGGGCAAGGTACAATTCTTTTGTTAACCCACAACGTATCCGGTTTTTTACCGCGCAACACCACCTGCTGAGAAAAACCGCGCGCTTCTTTGAGCGAATACTCGAAGATATTGTTGATTTGCGTTCCGTAACCGCGGGCACGTGTTACTACACCTTCTTCTTCCAGGGCCTGCATCGCCTTGCGTACCGTAATCCGAGAAACGCCGGTCAACTGGCTGAGGTCGCGCTCGCCGGGCAGGATATTGCCGTGTTCCAGGATCCCACTGCGCACAGCATTCTTCACCGTCTGCGCAAATTTCATATACAGCGGCGTGTTATCCGCCGCTGAAATACGTTCATTCAGTTGTGCGATAAGCTGGGTATGCGCTTGTTCCATTTATCTTTTCCCTGGCCGCCGTTTCTGCAGCCAGTATACCCATTACCACCACGCGTGAAAATGATGCACCGGACCAATTCCCTCGCCAACTTCCAGCGTGTCTGCCTGTGCCAGCGCCGCTGAAAGCCACAGTTTGGCTTCCTGTACGGTATCGGCCCAGTTGTTATGGCGCGGATGCAGGGCTGCCAACGCCGCCGATAGCGTACAACCGGTGCCATGGGTATTTTTGGTCATCACCCTCGGCGCGGTAAAACGCTGCTCGCCTTCGCGAGTAAAGAGCCAGTCGGGGCTTTGCGCGTCATCCAGATGACCGCCCTTCATCAACACCGCCTCGCAACCCAGCGCCCGTAGCGCTCTTCCCTGCTCTAACATCTCCTGCTCAGTCTGCGCATGCGATGCCCCGAGCAGTGCAGCAGCTTCGGGTAAATTAGGGGTGATAATCGAAACCTGTGGCAGCAAACGGGTACGCAGCGTTTCTACCGCCGAGGGTGACAGCAACGGATCGCCGCTTTTCGCCAACATCACCGTGTCCAGCACCACATTTTGTACCCGATGACGACGCAAACGTTCGGCGACCGCTTCAACAATATCCGTCTCCGCCAACATACCAATTTTTGTGGTGTCGATACGCACATCACTCAACACAGAGTCCAGCTGCGCAGCGACAAAGTCAGGTTCAATACGATACACCGACTGCACCCCGCGCGTATTTTGCGCCACCAACGCCGTAATAACGGAACAGCCGTATGCGCCCAGCGCCGAGAAGGTTTTTAAATCGGCCTGAATACCCGCGCCACCGCTTGGATCGGTTCCGGCGATCGTTAATGCGTTAATCCGTTTCATGCTTACTCCTGGGCGTTCAGGTTATAAAGGGCGTCGAGAAATGCCGGGACAAAGCTGCCCGGTCCGTTTGATTGCTCGGTGGCGATTTGCCCGGCCTGTTTCATCCAGCTACAGGCGGAGGCGACGTTATCAAGTCGGTCACCACGCAAGGCACAACTGGCTGCAACAACCGCTGATAGCGCGCATCCGGTGCCCACCACGCGAGTCATTAACGAGTCGCCGCCGTCCACGCAAACGGTACGCTGATCATCGGTGACGTAATCCACTTCGCCGGTAACCACGACAATGGTCCCAATCTGACGAGCCAGCGCCTGCGCTGCCGGAAGCGCAGCGACAGCTGTATCGGTTGTATCCACGCCACGTCCCCCACCGTTCATGCCGGCCAGAGCAAGTATTTCCGAAGCGTTGCCACGAATAGCAGCAGGCTGTAGCGACAGTAAATCCAGACAAAAGCGGCGGCGAAACTCAAGCGCGCCTACGGCAACGGGATCGAGCGTCCACGGGGTTTTAGCATGATAAGCCCGCTCAACGGCGGCGCGCATCGCCGTGGCCCGCTCCTGAGTTAAGGTGCCGACATTAACCAGCAATGCACTGGCAATAGCGGCGAATTGGCTGGCTTCTTCAGGTTCGATCACCATCGCCGGCGATGCGCCCAGCGCCAGTAGTGTATTGGCAGTAAAGCTTTGCACGACCTCATTGGTCATACAGTGTGTGAGCGGGGATAGGGTTCTAAATTGGTGCAAAGTGTGAGCCGCGAGCGCGCGGCTGTGCAGGTCAGGCTGCATGGTTCAGCTCCTGCCCGCGCGAAGAAGGGACACGGGCAGTGTCAGACTTCCCTACGCTGGCATTATCCAGATCAGGTGGTACGCCATATGATAAACCGCATCTGTTACGGGATACACAGGCACTTATAAACTTTTAAAAACATATTTACGTGCATTTATCTGGGTGCTTAAATGGGTACATTCTCAAAAATTGGGTAATTGAAATGAAAGCACCAAAGAAAATCACTAAACAATCCCAGGTTGACGCACTAACACTACCCGCCGATAAAAATGTAATGCGGATCTCTGTACTAAACGGCGCGTTGACGGGTCTTTCGCTGGTTTTACGTCGTACTTCTTCCGGCGGCGTCACTGGCAGCTATATCACCCGCCGAGATGGTAAGGACATATCAATTGGCCCGCGCACGTCCTGGACGCTTGCGGCTGCACAGGAGCGCCATCGGGAAATCATGACCAACATGACGCGCGGTATTGACGCAAGGACAGAAGCGATCACTGTTCCGCACGACCTTAACGCCCTGTTCCGCGTTTATATTAATAATCCTGCTTTTGCGCCTGCTGACTCAACGGTTAAAACATACGTTTGTACCTGGCAAAAGTATTGTAACCGCTTGTCGGCTTACGGCGAAACCACGATCGAAAACTTCACGCGCGCCAGTGCTCACAGTCTTATCCGTACCGTCGCCGAAAAGCACAGCGTAAACAGCGCTAAAAAACTGCGCGACATTCTGTTAGCACTGCGCCACTACCTGGAAAGCCAGTTCGATATAGAAGCGTTTGAAACGCTTATGACGCTGCAAAAACTGTTAGGCAAAAACAACACCGAGCTTGAACGGTCGCGACAGCCGCGCACGAACTACCTGGAAAAAGACCAGCTTCGCGCGTTATGGCGGTATTTGTGCGAAGACGAAACCAGACCTGCGCATCTGGCTGCACGTATGCTTATCTGTGCACCATTGCGTAAAGGTGAAGTTGTCGGCGGGCGATGGGAGGAAGTCGACGAGGATGCGGGCTTATGGCGGATCCCTGGTTCACGTACTAAAACAGGTTTTCCGCTCAACGTGCCGATCAGTCCAGCAATGGAAGAGATATTCGAAGCGGCACGCAGATGCGTTGACGGTGGTTTTATTTTCGGAATCAGTTCGTCGGCGATTAATCACCGCTTGCCGGAAATGCGCGCGGCCTGCGGTAACGCCGAAATGACGGTACATGATTTGCGTCGCACTGCTTCGCAATTGTCGGCTAGCGATGAACTGAACGAACCAGGGAGCGGGTTAACGTTTATTGAGGCGGATCTAATTTTAAACCACGTCAAAGGTGCAAAGAGCCAAGCGAGCGCTATCGCGAGCACATATCAACCTGAAACACTACAAAAAATGGTTACTGATGCGATCGCTAAGTACCAGAATTGGTTAGAAAAAGAGATAATAGACATCCCGTAACATATTGATTTAAATGAAAAAGTTATTGCCTTAGTGAAATGCGATGCCCATACTAAAAACACGTAAATATGCTCATAGAGGTAACTAACGTGTTTTTAAATAAAACTGAAGTCGCACATCGTATCGGGGTAGGTAGAACCAACGTCGATTACATTATCAAGACTGATCCGACATTCCCTAAACCTGTTCAACTCACCCCATCACGCCCGCATTGGCTGGATGTCGCGATCGATGCCTGGGCGCTGGCGCGCAGTGAGATGGTGAACCAAAAACAGGAAAGAGGCCGTGCAGCATGAATCACAAGGGAAATAAAAAAGCCCGTCCTGCCAGACGAGCTTTTTTTAATCGGTCTAAAACGCGTAGTTTAACAACAAGGGGCCTGTATGCCGCGTGCTAAACCAGCTTTAAAAATTGTACCGAATAACGGGACAAATGACAACCGCCTGAAAGAAGAAAGCGATCGCAGCCTGGAAGAAGCAATCGCCGAAGCTGAAGCGCACTGTGCCGCTGTCGTTGCGGGCAAAAAAGTAGCCGGTAACAGCTACCGTTTAGACGTCGCCAACTGGCGATCTGTCGATCTGATGAACCCGCCAGGGCTGGCGGGCGAAATTGTCGACGCTATCGAAGCACGTAACATGCGACCGTTACGATGGGCGGCAATTCCGGCAGCGCTTCAGCTAATGGCTATCGCCGCAGGGATCGGTAAGCGCAAATCGCTTAACGGCGCAAAGATGAACATTATCACGATCACGATCGCCGAATCCGCAGCCGGTAAAGACGCGGCACAAAGTTTTATCAGCGACGTGTTGCTACGTATCAGTAAAACGGCGCACCTGTTTAACCGTCCGCGTACTGACAAAGACATGATAATGAACGCCCTGGACGCCGATGGAAAAGCGCTGTACGTCGTTGACGAAGCCCACGACCTGATCGGCAGCATTAACGACAAAGGTTCTTCTCAGTACACTAAATCTATTGGCCCGCTTATCCTGGCAATGGCTACGGCGAAACTGTACACGCTGTCGGGTACGCATAAACGCGAAGTGAACGCACTGATCAACACGGCGCGCGAAAAGGCCGTTAAACGTCTTGAGCGCATCGATAAGCAGATCGACGCAGACGAAAGCAATAAAGACCTGCACAAAGCACGCACGGGACTGGTGAAGCAATTAGCGACGCTGGACGTGCAACAAACTATTGTCGACACTGGCATTAAAGATCCGCTCGTCTGTTTAATGTTAAGCAGCACGCCAGGTAATTTCGAAAAAGTAATCGACTACGGCAACATTGCAAGCGGCCTGATCGGTCGTGGCTTGTTGTTTCACTGCGGCGACGAAGCAGCGCGATCACGTGCAGACGAAATAAACGTCGACAGCACTGTCGCAGATGCACTTGCCGATCGTGTTCGTGATTTAACGACGTATGGCAGGTCGTTAAAAGTGCAGCCCAATACGCGCGCTTTTTTAAAAACTATCTTCGAATACCTGGAAGACGACGACCGCCGTAACGCGCCGATCGTTGGTGCGCTGTATCGCCGTGCTTATGAACGAGTAATTTCTATCGCGTCGTTGCTGGCTACCGACGAAGGGGAAGTCACCGACGAACACGTTAAATATGCCTTTGCACTTGTAATGCGTAACATCGAAGACGTCACCAGACTGTCGCAGCAAAACGAAATTGAAGACATCCAGACCGCGTTACAGCAACGTGTAATTGACGTAATTAAGCATTCGCCGGTAGGCGTTAAGTTTTCGGCGATAAATAAGCAGATTATGCGCCGTAGTGTTTTTGCAGAAGCGGCAGAACGTGCGCGCATTAACGGCTATAAAGATCCGCTCGCGCTTGCGATCGCTGCACTGGAACGACAACGCGTCATTGAATGCGCGGAGATCAGAAACGGTTTAAACATTCGCTTGTTACGGCGAGCATAATTTATGTAATAAAGCCCGCTTCGGCGGGTTTTTTATTGGTTTCGCAAAATCTTGTACCCCGTAGCTGTCCCCCTTGTAGCCCGCTACTGGCACGGCTCTCAGCGATTACGGGGGACATGGGGTACAAACGCGCTGTCCCCCTTACAGCCCGCTACTGGCGCGGTCTGGATGGGTAAAGGGTACAATATTTATATAATTTTATTATTTTTTATATAAAAACCCAAAAACCACTGTATTTTAATTCAGTAGTTTTAATGTGTTCAAAAATATTATTATCCTTTTAGAATCGTTTTTTGTCCCCTTTACCTTTCAAACCCCCGTCACGTCTAGCTTTGAAGGGGTACGGCTTATTGTCCCCCTTTGTACCCTCATTACTTGAAACCCTGTAACCACGCGGGTTTAAGAGGGGACAACATTTTAAGCCATCTTTGTACCCCGTTGCATACGACATAAGCGGTTGTCACTCACCATATACATCACTTCGACACCGTAAAAACCGGCATCACCTGTTCCGCTTTTTCGAACAGGTCGAACAGGTCATTAACAGGTCAAATACAAATTTCAGGCATCCGCGATGGCCATCGTACGCTTGACGGCGTAAACCACTGCAAAAAAGGACTCACAACGATGCCACGCGCGCCGAAACAACCTGTTAAACAGTCAACCGCTAAAGGTCGGGCTAAAACTCAATTCCAGAAAGGCCAGTCGGGTAATCCGGCGGGCAGACCGGCGGGTCGCATGAACTTCGACCGCATGATCCGGCTATGGGTCGCCGACCACAACGCAGAACACCCCGATGCGCCGCTGGACGCTTCCGGCCTGCTTAAAGATATCGGCAAGCGGGCATCCAGCGCGAAGGCGGAAACCGTGTTTAAAGCATTGCTGTCGCATATGCCGAAGCCGTCGATCGATCCAATCAACATGGACGCGGTCGACTTAAGCGATCTGGACGGTCTGACGGAACGCCTTGTCGAGCAGTTATTCACCGGCGCTAACCCGGACAGCATTAAATTCGCGCTTGATTGCGTGCAGCGCCTTTCCGATATTCGCGCCGCTGAAGCGGAACGACGCGCGCTGGAGGCGTTAAGCAAATGAGAACAGGAACGACAGCAGCACGCCTTAAGAACGTCCGTCAACGCCTGGCAGCGGCGAACGCGGAGCGAGATCTTGCCAGCGGTAAGCCAACATGGAACACGCATCCGCAGTTCGTCGAAGCGTTGCGCGAATTTAAATTCTATATCGGCGATCCGGTCGACGTGTTAGGCCGCGATTGGGAAGCGTTCTTCCTGCCGTGGGAAGTCATGATCGCCGGATATGCAGATCACGACCTGAAGCGTGAATTTATGCAGCACCAGAAGGCTGACGCGGAAGAGTTCGGCGCGCCATCCTGGTCATTCGGCGAAATGGTCGTCCGCCAGCACAAGGAGGACACCGGCGCATGATCATTAACACCAACCAACCGCACCCAACCAAAACGCACAACGGACTAACCAGGCAGGAACGCGAAGAACGCGCAGCGGCTGCGGTGCGTCATCGGCAATTAGACGCCCTGCGCGCCCGCGTACGGGCTTCAATGGCTGGCATGGATGAAACACCGGCGGATCCTGCCGCGTACCGTCAGGCGGGCTTACAGGCCGATGCAACGTGGGAAGCGGTAGAAGGCCGCAAGACAACCGGAAAACGGCAGATCGTGAAAGGGCGTAGCGAATCCGGCGCAGGCGGCAACAAACACGCCGTAGCGCCTTTACGCGGTTTACCTGTACAACCACGCACCGACACCGCCGATCGCACCGTGGCGGACGTCCTACGCACGATCATAACCGCTGAAGGCACCGGCAAACGCCTGACGGTGGTTTATCACGACGGCGAACGCGAACCAATGGCGGATGCCCTGCCGTTCCTGATCGATATTATTTCGAAAGAATTACGCCGCAGTGTTTTACCACACGAAGTCAACGCCGCCGCGTCACACGTTGCTTCAAGCGGCGACCGCTTACCACGTTACGGGATTTAAGCTATTGATATTGATCGATTTTTTGCCTTTACTTGTCCCTAAATTGTCCGTAACTTGTCCCTTGTTGATTCTCGTCAACGTTGATCATGAAACACCCTTGACCCGAAAGCGCACCCCGATGCGTGAGTAGGGTCGCTCAATCCGCCGGAATCCAACCAATGATTACACCCAAAAAAACCGTAACTGTCGTAACACTGGACGCAGGCAGCAGCAACGAAACGGAGATCGAGATCCGCAGCATCGTTGACTGTTCCGTCTTGCCGCCTCCTGGACGTTCGCCAGCCTGCGCACAACTGGCGCGCTGGTTCGCGGATAAAGTCGCAGAGGGTCAAAAATTCCGCCTTTGCAACGCACCCGATGCCCTGATTAAAGAGTTTCGCCGCGCTTCAGAACGGCGAGGCATCAAAGTAAGCGCCGGTATGCCGCGTAATGAATACGGCGAACTGATCGGCCTGAGTCACATTGAACTGAAACAGAAGGAATCAAACTGATGCAAAAGAACAGCGTAGAAGTGAAACGCCACATCCTGAACAGCGCAGGCCAGCCGCATAAATACACCGGCGCAAGTGTCACCCACGTCGAGATGGCCTTCGCTGGCTATATGGCGCAGCACCATCCCGAAGTGCGCACCGACGAAGTAGACGGATGGGTCGCGGCGTATGCCAACAAAAACAAACTGGCTTAAGGCGCTGAACATGGTCAACGAAAACGAACTACGCCAGCGCCGCAACCTGATCATTTTGCTGGCTAACGGCGTACATGAAGCCCTGGCAATGGATGCCGACAAGCTGGACGACCGCATGAATGATTTATTCATTGATAAAGTCGGCTACCGCAACTTTACCAGCGACGAAGAAGAAGACAGCTACGTCGACGGCGTCGAAAAAATGATGTTAGCCGAAGCATTGCAACGCCTAACCCGCGCTTAAACAGTCACACGGAGACTAACCACCATGACAGCACGACGCTACATTTACCGCCGCAGCCGCGCAGAGATCGCCCGCACTATTCGCCTTGCAATGAAACGGCGAGAAGAACGGCAGCGCGCCGCAGCCGCTGCAACAAACACCAACGAAGCCGCCAATTAAGGCGGCTTTTTCTTTCACCAATAAAGTGACAATCGCTTATGGCTGACTTAACGCAATACCTGGGGGATCGTAAGTGGTCGCCCGTTAATTTCCTGTTTAACGACACGTCCGACACCGTGTTCCGTATCGATGGGACGAACCTTGCTTCCATGACGTTTGACTGTGTGGACAACGAACAGCATCACTGGTCGAACACTATTACTGAATTTCCTGTCGAAGAAAGCGTCAACATCAGCGACAACATTAAGCCGAACCCGCGCGAACTGACGTTAACCGGCTTTATCAGTAACACGCCCATCAGCGGCCTGGTTGACGAACTGGTCAACTTTACCGACCGCTTTTTAAACGGACGCAAGCGCACGCAGGACGCATACAACCAACTGAAGGCGCTGTCGGAACTTAAGATCCCTGTAACCGTGACGACGCGTTATGAAGTCTACGAAAACATGGGGCTTGCGGACGTTTCTATCGTGCGCAGCGCGGAGAACGGCGATGCGCTGGTCGTGGATCTGGTCTTCCGTCAAATCAACATTGTGTCGACGCAAACTGGAACAGTACCAGAGGGCATCGGTAAACCAGGTGCGCAAAGCGACAACGCCACAAAGACCCGCGCAGGTTCGAAGGTCGACGCGGGTAAATCCACCGGCAAAGTTATGAAAGCGGACGATCCAAACGTACCGAAGCCCATCCAGCGTCACCGGTCGGCGTTGCTCGCGATGTCAGGTGAAAAAACGGGGTATCACAAATGAACGTCGAACAAATCGCCGCACGCCTTAACACTGGTCCCGCCACACTCGGCGAGCTTGTCCGGGCAGGTGCAAGCGCAATCGTGATCGCCGATATGGTGCGCGCAGGTGTCGCCGTGGTGCTGCAATTCCACGAGGATAGCGACGCAATGATCATCGGCGGATATGGAACGCCGGCCCCGCAATAATTCGCGACCGGTCCCGCCAGTAATTCAGCCCGCATCAGCGGGTTTTTTAGTGCTTACAGTTTAATTATGACTGTTCAATGCATCTACATCGTTGATGCTTTGCCAATGTGCATCATATACTCATTACACGTTTTTAAGTGGTTGCCACTTAAACGCAAAAACGCCGCTACTGCGTCAACAGTAACGGCGTCTTCTAATCTCACAAATGAGGTAAGCATCTGTGAAACTGATCGATACTTTACCGCCTGCGCTGGATGTCGTCCATTACAAGCAAACGCCCTTCCCTGTATGCCAACCGTTCTGCGGGGTACAGCGCCATGATTAAAAACGACCGCGATGTCGCACGACTGCGGATCCCTGAAGGTAAAAAGTCCGTCACGCAGCCGGTGAAAACCATCGCGCCCGCTGGCGGGCTGTACCTGCTTAAACGCGTCACGCCAGCCGGTAGCGAAGTGCTAACGTGGTTTTTCAGACACGGCGGCAAGCGTCACACCGTGGGCAACTCAAAAACGGCCTACGCGACCGCCTGCGAGCTTTACGGCGAACTAGTGGCACAAGTGCTACGCAACGAAGTAAAACCGGCTGACGAGCGCCCACGGTGGACAATGGACACGCTGTTCAACAAGTGGATCGACGCCGAAGGGACGCCAGGCGCAGCGGTCGACCTTTCCCGCCTATGGCGTAAGCACTGGTCGCCGGTATGCGGCAACCTGGTAGCGGTCGAAATGAACTACCGGCGCATTGTGGAAATCGTTAATAACGTGCGCGCCGGTATGATTGAGCGTGATGGCAAAGTTCAGGCCAATGCCTTAAGCCGTGGTGCGCGCTTTATCCCGCGCATGTTCGCTTACGGCTTCAAACACGGTATAGCCAACGAACAAGACGAGCCGATCGCCGTACCGCAAACGCTGAAGGCCAGCATCGATAAGAACCAATTACCACCGAAGACGGAACCACGACAGGCCACCTTAACGGCGGGACAATTCCGCGAACTGTTCAACCAGCTACCCGACAACGATGCCGGTAACGCGCTGCGGGTCATTATGCTGACAGGTCGGCGTAAGCGTGAAGCCACGGAGATGGCACGGCAGGAACTGCGCGGCGACATTTGGGTCATCCCTGGCAAGCGCACGAAGAACGGCAAGCCGCAGGAAGTGCCGATCCTTAGTAACCTGCACGCGGTGCTGGCGCGTTCCACCAACGAGATCGGGCGCTTATGGGAAGTCGGCGCGACAACACCGAACCTGGTATTAAACCGGTTGAACGTGATGGCAAGTTACGAAGACGAGAACGGCGAACCGGTAGTCGTACCGTGCACCGTGCACGACCTGCGCCGGTCGTGGGCTGAATTGCTGCGCACTGAATGTAAGTTAGACCGTGAAACTGTCGATCTGATGCTGGCGCATACGCCGCAGAACGCCGATACAACATCGACCACGTACCAGAAGTTACGCATCGATATGCAGAGCGCCGCAGTTGTCGACGGTTGGCAACGTTGGGATGCGTGGTGTAGTGAAGCAATAAGCAAAGCGGAGGGCTTTTAATATGGCACGTTTATTTTTAGCGGTAGTCCTGGCAGTGTTCACGGTATCCGCGTTCGCCGAAACAACAGAACGTTGCCGGATTAACTCGGCGGGCGACACGGTATGCACTGGCAAATACGGCAAGATCACGAAGCGATGCCACACAGACGGCACCGGCGCGGAAACATGCACCACGTATTAACGGCGTGAACAGTCATTCGCAAACCATTAACGACGATAGCCCGCTTTAGGCGGGCTTATTACTTTTTAGAAGTCACAAAAGATTCTATGGTTGTTCCTCTGTTTCTTCTGAAATTACTTGTACTACTTCCCCGCACTCTCCACATACTACATGCAGTTGGCTGTCTTCTTCAGACTCGTAAATTTCACTATTTAAGCTATGACAGTTAGGGCATTTTATTTCGTTATCAAAACCAATGAACTTAAGGAATAAATTTTGAATTAATGAAACAGCAGTACAGGTAAGTAAAAGGCAAATTTTTGCATCGGGAATATTTTTATTTGAAGAGTGTACTGTTTCCGCTGATAAATCCCATGCAGATTCGATCGTCGATCGGCAGTACTTCCTAAGACTCGAATTACGTTTCCCTGCGGCGTATAATCCAATGATAATACGGCAGATATTTTTAAAATCAGCAGCCTTAATATTTTCTTTCTTCAAGATATCTTCATGGGTTTTATAAAGATGAGCGGCAAGCTCAACCATGCTTTCTCTGCATGTCAGCCCAATACTTTGTATGTCTTCAGGTGCGTTAATATCATTCAATGCAATGGCGGAGGCATTTAGCCTACGACTGATGGAACGCAGCATATCTATATCTAAAGGCAATTCATCAATGACATGTTTGAAATTATCATGATGCCTTGCTTGCAGTCTTTGTGTTATGCCTAGATGAAAAGAGTACGCTTCATCGGCAGAAAAGAAATATTCATCTTGAGTGTATAAATTTAAAGGAACATTTTCACCTTCAGCAACCCACCAATTACCATCATTTTTCGTTTTAACATTCCAAATATTAACTTCAAAACCTAAATCATCAAATGTCTGCTCGACCTGCATATACTTTATATTTTCGACATCTTGTGACTTTAAATAATCAGTAATTCTTTTCTCTGCATCAATTCTATATTCAGGTGTCATTTACATTCCCTTTAACAATATACTAATCATGAAAACACATCATCGCATAGTGATGTAATCCCTGAATACATACAGGGTTACGATTCTAAGCACTAGCAAGATTTACCAAACAATACTCCCATCTACAGTATGCCCCTTAGCAATTTTGACCAAATCAAAATCAACTAATCCATACGGATAAATTTTGTTGATTTTAAAAACAACGTTAGCGACCAATTTTATTTTAGAATTAACGGATTCGGGGCGTAATACGATGTTTGATGTCCCTTTCACTTTAGCACTAGGGTATATTAAACCGTCAACGTCTGGGTGTTTACCCAAAAGAAGACGACAAAAAATTCTTGAGTAAACATAATTTACCTCATGCGCATTAGTGCTGTTTAATAGTTCTGCCGAAAAAGCATCCATATACAAATATGACAATAGAGCACGGATATCATCTTTACCAATTCTGCCAATGGCGTCACGTATTTCATTAGAAACGCCTGGTGAAATAGTAGTAACCCCATGATAGCTATTGTAAATTTCACCTATAGCAAAACATCGCATTCCGTGTTCTGACTTTTCCGGTAACTGAAAATGCGCTAAATGAACATAATCCCCTTCTCGGGCATTAATTTCAGCAAGGGCGGTACCTGGATTAAATGCGCCATAGAAAATTGCCTGCCCTTCTTCATTCATTCGACCTGTTTTGCATTTATCTAACGGCGGAGGATATATCTCACTGATATTATTATACCCGTGTTCAGTTAAACATTTCCTTGCCCGAAAAATTTGCCTATCATAGCCAAACTTAAAGTTAATACCCCCAAACGATTCAAGATACCAGCTTAACAACTTTTCTACTTCTTCCGGTTCAACTGTGCTTAGCAAATCATTACGAAATCGATCAAGACTATTTATCTCAATCACTTTTAATTTATTATCCATGTACATCCCCATTACTTCTTAATCCTGTGCATAGCTGTGCGCTTCATGCTGGCTTGTTCCCATACTTGCGCCCTATGCACAGGCTAACGTTTCCAATCTACTTTTCAATGAGCTGGTGCAAAAAAGTGTGTTTACCGGTTGTAATCAAAGATGGGTGCTTTTCTGGGTGTCTTACGACGAAGGATGCCGACAATACTGGCTCTGACATCCCCCAGATCAGGTGGTACGGGTATTTCTCAGCCTTCACAAGGAAGGGCACCCCGAGTCGTTGAAACGATATTTAAGTATTTTACTGAATATCGTCCTGTGACAAGCATACGTCGCTTAACAACAATTGTAAATGACCCTTTATTCCCACTGCATTCTCATTACATGGCAGCATTTTACTCCGGCTTATTGTACCAATAAGTTATTTCATAGTTTTCTCATAAACAGGTCTAAAAATAATGAAAAATTATCATATTGGGAAAATAAAGAGCAGATCATACTTTAACAACATCCTCTATATATTATATAAGGAGGCACGTATGATATCCAAAAACTTTTTAAAAGAATTAGATAAAATAGTGGTTCTGGGTCACGCTGATTTCTATACCAAATCTACCGCGATATATTATTTCCTCCAGCAGTCGACGCTGAGTACCTGCCAATGGTACTGGACACACAGTGCCAGGAAACGTTTTGCATCATTTATCATGTTAATTATCATTTTTGTTCTAATAGTCTCCGCGACATTTACTCAGTTTTGCTTGCTCAACAAAACAACTAACTCAGCGGAAGTAAAAGTATTTTACTCACAACTAGCTATTGGCCTGTATATGTTAGCCGCTATTTTATTTACAGCCGATAAAGTCTTTGGTTGGACATCCGGTTGGGTAAGGTATATTTCCGCTGTAATGAGCATCGAAGCATGTTATCAACGATTTTTACTCGAATGGATGAGCATTAATCTCGAAGACAACAAAATCAATGGCGAACAGCTTAAACAACGAATCTCACTAGCAAGCGCATTTATTACAGAGGTACTGGAAATACAAAAGCAGGAAATGACTGAATGGGCGACTGAATTCGGTGATGGCCTCAGCCAGTTACGCGCCATGGTGAATGAAAGATCAAAAGCAGAAGAAGCACGAAAACCCCAAACAGTCGCCAAAACAACCTTCTTTGCAAAACCCAAAAAATGGAGTGAATAATGAGCATTGAATTCGGCCCAATTCTGAACTTGCGCAAAACAACAGGTACCAAATGGACTATTTCTGCGCTCGTCCTTGTGCGCAAAAATGCTTCCCCTCCAGCGAATGAGGCGACCCTCTCATCAGGTACCGTTGATAATATTACAACCATTGCTTCAGTTCCTTTAGCGTCACCACAGTACGATGCCGTTAGATATGACTTTTCCATACCATTAACGACTAAGCCACAAACTGTCACCTACCAAATCGGTACTGAGCAGTTCCAGTTTTCTATTCCAGCTAAAAATACAACGCCTAATCTGGCTTATGTCTCCTGCAACGGTTTTTCCAGCGCCCGGGTAATGAAAGATGTTGAAGATAAATACAATCGGTGGAGAGATATTAATAATGAGCATCAGAAGAAAAACTTCAATATTTTATTAATGGGTGGAGATCAAATCTATAGTGATAGTATTTGGCATGATTCTGCAACGCTGGAGGACTGGAGCAACCAATGGGGGAGTTCTCGCTGGAAAACGCCTTTTACACAGACCATGCATGATGAAGTTGATTTTCTGTTTTTTAAAATATATCTCAAAAATTTCAGTAATAATGAGATCCGCTCAGCGCTCAGTTGTATCCCAACAATCATGATGTGGGATGATCATGATATTATGGATGGCTGGGGATCGTATCCTTTCGAACGACATAATAGTGATGTCTATCAGGGAATATTCCGTGTAGCTGAAAAGTACTTCCGTATATTCCAGTTGCAAATTCCTGCTGATGATATAACTGTGCACCCTGCCTCGATCCCGAACATCACTAATTACAGCCTTGGCTATCTGAAAATGGGAGAATTGTCATTAATGGTTGCCGATCTGCGTAAAGAGAGGTCGCCTCAACCGATGCAAATAATGTCAGAAGCTAACTGGAAAATATTTTATCAATACCTGGATAAAATACCTGAGGATGGTCATTTGATCATACAATCCAGCATTCCTGTTGCTTATCAGAATTTGAATAAGCTGGAAGCACTATTAAACATGTTACCGGGTCAGGCGGAGCTAGAAGACGACCTGCGCGATCACTGGCGTAGTGAGGCCCATATGGGGGAACGCAAACGGTTTATTCATCGTTTGTTAGATTATACCCGGCAGAAAAAAACGCGTGTCACTATAGTATCGGGCGATGTTCATGTTGGGGCCAGCGCCGTTATAGAATCAACTCGTTATCCTGACAGCAGTTTTTCCAACAATATCAATCAGCTCATTTCCACCGGTGTCGTTCATCCTGCCCCATCTGCATTTGTTCGTTACTTACTGGAAAATAATTCCCGAGAAATCGAAACAATTGAAAGTGGTATTACTGCGCAAATGATACCGCTGACGTCAAAAGGACACTATTTAATTGGAGAAAGAAACTGGCTTTCTATTGAACCTGATGACAGTTCCCGTCTATGGGCCAACTGGCACGTCGAATTTAGCGACCAGCTGATTACACGTGTTATTCATCCAGCTGGATATAAACCTTAATTAATGTCAGATGAGGTGAGTATGCTTTTTATCACAAACAGGGTACCCGAGGGTTCTGTCATTACCGAAATTGGTCGTGAATTCCGTTTCAATATGACTGATAACACCCCCTCACCTTCAATGTACTTTTGCCAGCACAACGAACCGACAGGACACATTACTGAAATAGGTAGTGATAACCTGATAGCTGAACTCCGACGTGCTCCGCACGCCCACTTGCTTTTTTTGCTGCATGGTTTCTCCAATCAACCTCAGGATGTACTCAATTCTGCCCGCATCTTACAGGGCTTATGCAACACCCTGGGCGACAACAAGATCCTTGTTATTCCATTAATCTGGCCATGTGAAAAGAATGCAGGTATTTTTACACGTTACTGGGACGATCGAGGCTCCGCCTCAGCCAGTCGCGCAGCATTCTCACGCGTAGTGATGAGGCTGTATGATGGATTAACAAAACCGGCAATGAAGCAGTGTAAGGGGATCCATATCCTGGCGCACTCAATGGGAAATTATGTGCTTTCCTGCGCGTTGCAGGAATGGAGCACTCTTACACCCAAACGGATAAATGTGCCTTTCTTCAAAAATTCTTTTCTGGTTGCCGCTGATATCGAAGATGATTCGCTTGAACCAGGCAAACCGGGTGATTTGATCTGTGAGAAAAGTGAAAAAGTTGTGGTCTATTTTGCACCGGATGACCGCGCGCTTTATACCAGCAAAACAATTCGCGGCGATCGATACTATCGTTTAGGGGCATACGGACCTGCGCATTATTCGAGATTAACCAATGTGACCGCTGTGAATTGCCGGGCAGTAAATCAGAAAAGCGATAATTTTTTTGGTCATAGCTACTATACCGATATAGCAAACAAAGAAACCGCGCCCGGAAAGGTGGTTCAGCAGATTATTTCGATTATTATTCATGGCGGTGGACCAGATACAATCTATCTTTGATGCCTTTTCAGGCTAACTCTCTGCTACGGTGAGTTGCTTACTCACGAACTCACCCGGCTACAAACCCACACAACAGCATCCTTGTATTTACATCATAATTAAATTCAGACCTCACCGGGATGACGGCCAGCATACTTTCATTTACACTTTTTACGAAATTAGTGGAGTACTAACAAAATAAATCTTGTCAGATATCCCTTATGCCAGGAATGATACATGACTGATTTTGATGACCCGAACAGGTAGAGAGGATGGGTATGAAGAAGAAAATGTTGCTGGGTGCACTTCTGCTTGCAAGCAGCGTAGTCTGGGCCGCGCCAACCGCAACAGCTGCCCCCACCGGTATCGATAAGTATGAACTGAGCAGCTTTATTGCTGACTTCACCCATTTCAAACCCGGTGACAAGGTTCCACCACTGTATCTCACCGAAGAATACACCATTAAACAGTGGAATCTACGCAATCTGCCCGCGCCGACGGCAGGCACCCACTGGACCTACATGGGCGGCGCGTATGTGCTGGTCAATGATGCCGATGCTAAAATCATTAAAGCCTACGACGGCGAGATTTTTTATCATCGGTGAAGGTATTTAATTAAAATGAAGAACACGTACTGTCCAATGGGCAATTCGTGTTCTATTTTTTATAAAAAAAATCAATCATATGCAATAGTAAAAACAACCTTGCTTTGCACTTTCCCTGTTCGTAATGACTCACCATTAATTCGTGCATACCTGGCACTAACTATAAAATCATGATATTTATAAAGCGCCCCCATCTTTTTTATTCTTTTTAAAACAGAGCCATTTTTTAGGGGGATACTAGTATCTGAACCACTGTAGATATTAAACCCCACACCTAGCGCCCCACCAGGTAAAGTATTTTTTAGTGTAAGTCCATCATCCGACCAATCGCCAGAAGAAATTTTAAGTGTTACCGGGTTTGTTGCTACACTATACACACCATTACATTCTAGCTTTAATGTATCAGAAACATTTCCTCCATATCTACCTGCCTGTAAATCATTTATAGAAATGTTAGGTAATGTAATAGAATAATCAGACTGTAGGAATTTACACGTTGTAGGTTGGTGCGTTACATTAAAGGTTATACTTTGTGCAAATGAAGCATTAAGCCCAAAGCATGCATAAATATTTGGCCAACCGCAGCTAGAATTTGATGAAAATATAATCGCATCAGAAATAGTAAAGGTATTCATATTTGAAGACCTCAGATTTACATTACCAGGAGCGTCGACATACTCCATCTTAAGTACAATATTTTTTGTATTAAATAAACTTACCGCCGAATATTGCCTTCCGGTTAGGGATGAACTTGGCGTATCTATCGGAAAATTACCTTCAACAAATGCATTTAACTTTATGTAGATTGGTTTCTCACCTGAAATATCATATAATTCAACTATGTAATTTTGTAACGCATTGATCACATGAATTTTATCAGAAGATAAATAACAAGTGAAATTTCCATCGAAGTTCGTATTGAAGTTTTGAGAACTCGCTCCATCTGTTAAGGTAACACTAATATTATTACTATTTTTTTGTGAACCATTGCAAGTTGCATAAGCCATCATAGGAAATAACATGATTAATATTATAAGATATTTTTTCATCTACCACCTCACCGACAAATATAAACTTTACTTTCATCAATCGTTTTGCCGAAAATGATTGAGCATGAAAGTCCCTGTTGTTTATCGACCGCCACTTTTATTTCCGGGGGCACTTCATTAGTGCGAATAAAGAGCTGGCTTCCCTGGCCTACCACGCCGATATTGTGTCCATGAATATCCTCTACTTCGTAACCAAACGTCAGCGGTGAACCATCAGGGCGCTGCGCCCGGATATACCAGGGTTTACGTTGGTCGGTATCAAACGTTGCCAGCACTACCGCTCCGCGGTACGGGGCGGTGCTGCGGCGGTTGCCTTGCAGGTAGGTTTCACTATTGGTGTTGGAAACATCCAGCATCAGGTGGTTTTCACGATATGGCGTTAAACCGTCGTAGACCACCACGCCATTGCGGTTGGTGGTACGGTATTTCTGCCCGTTCACATACGCCCCTTCCAGACCCGGCGCATGCATCACGGCAAACGTTTCCGACAGTCGGTTGGCTAAATTCACGCCACCAGACCAGGCTACCAGACCACCTGAAATACTGCCGCCAGTTTGTGTGTATTTAGAAGACTGACTGTAGCTACCGTTAAGCGTGGCGACCGGCGCATTCCACGTTAGATTACCGCCAGCCGTTGTCTCACTGTCCTGCCGTTGATGACTGAGATTTACCCCATAGTTAAACTGATCGCGACTGCCTGCGGTGCCTGAAATCCCGGTATTGTTTGACGTAAAACCATCATTATCAAAGGTGGTCGAGTTAGACACATACAAATGTCGACGCGGAGCGCTAATATCATCCCCCCAGTCGAACGGAATAGAGATAAAGACGTTAAAACACTTATCTTCGTGATGATCCTCGTCATAGGTCTGACTGGCTGAAAAGGTATAGCTAATCCGTTGCCAGCTATTGGAATAGCTCAGCTGATAATCTTTGCTACTGCCACTTCGACCCCAGTAGTCTCGCCACAGCGTACTCAAAGATACAGAGCCCCAACCTTGCGGCAAAGACTGGCTGACGTTAGCCGAAAAGCTGTTTTTCCGACCAAAATCGTTCTGGTAATAATCCGCAATGTCATATACATCGTTTTCATCACGATGGTAGCTGTTTTTGTTATTTGCCCAGACGTGATCGTTAAACGTGCGGTAGTCTTTGGAAGAGTAGCGATACGCCGCCAGGCCAAAACGGGTGGCAGTTTGTGTCAAATACTTGTTATAAGCAATCTGATAACTCTGCCCGTCAAACACATCTCCGTTATCCTGCTTACTGTGGGACTGTGTCGCATCGACAGAAATCGCGCCGATACGCGTATTCCAGCCAGTACCAAGCGTAAACGCATTGTAGTTATCTGCCAGCATGGTACCGCCATACAGCGTTAACAGATTATTCAGCCCGTATTGGTAGCTCAGTTGCGCAAAGTCGGTCTGATTACTGGCACCTTCGATATGGCTACGCCCAGCGGCAAAATCATATTTTGAAACCCCAGGCTGCAACATATTGGGCACCGCTGCGTACGGCACAAGATAGGTCGTAATCGATCCGTCAGCCTCTTTAATGCTAACGTCAAGATCCGCGCCGCCGCCCGCAAGCTGTAAATCGGCAATAGAGAACGGGCCTGGCGGCACTTCTTTTTGATAAACGATAAAGCCGTTCTGTTCGATGGTGACCAGTGCGTTACTCTGCGCAATCCCCTGCACTAGCGGCGTAAAATTCTGCTTTGAGTTTGGCAGCATCTGCATATCGCGATACAACCGTACGCCGCGAAAACGCACCGCATCAAAAATATCCGATGAGGTATACATATCCCCGGCACGTAGCGTGCCGAGAATTTGCGGTATGCTACGTTCCAGATATAACGTGTTGCTTTTCCACTCCCCGCTGCTGTCATCGGTTTTGTTATAACTGGCGTCTGAATGCAAATGCCAGCCCAGCAGGTTTAATCCGCTGGTAAAACGCGCATAGGTACTTTTACTGTTACCAGAATCCTTATAGTCACTGTAATACTGGCTGGCGTAATACGATGTGTAAAAAGCATTAATGCCACGATCCCAGTTTTCCGGAGGGACATAACCCTGTTCAAGTTCATCGACAAACGCCTGCGGAACGCTAAGATCCAGACGAAACGTGCCGATATTCCAGGCAAAACTCCCCCCCTGTACCGCCTGCTTTAGCGTTGGGCATTCATTTTTCTTGTCCAAAGCTTGCGTATTTATTCCCAGACGAGTTAAAACATCTCGTGATAAGCAGGTATCATCTGGATTATCTTTAACAGTAACCTCATATTTTCCGCGCCACTGTTTATTGACATAGATATCAATGTCATATTGTCCCGGTAACGGTTGATTATCATCGAGGCGGAAATCGGAAACTTTCTCGCCCTTCATTCCACCCATCATAAAGTTTGTATCAAACGTTTCTTCTGCGGCATGAGCATCAATGCCGAGCAGCAACAGTAATACCGCCGAAGCAATCGGAGTCATCCTTAACATAATCAGCTCCTGTTATTTTAGGCTGACGTTATCGCTAATA
Source organism: Citrobacter sp. Cf132 (assembly GCF_030333885.1). Classification (NCBI taxonomy): domain Bacteria; kingdom Pseudomonadati; phylum Pseudomonadota; class Gammaproteobacteria; order Enterobacterales; family Enterobacteriaceae; genus Citrobacter; species Citrobacter sp. Cf132. The sequence goes on along the minus strand of NZ_JAOWFA010000057.1, from coordinate 357,548 downwards.
TAATTACCGTGGTCGTCAATAATGGTCATTTTATACTGATTGGCATTAACACTTTTTAATGCCACATCTGCACCGGAGAGTGGTGCAAGCATAATACTTTCGTTATTTATTTTGACATTATTAGCTTTTACTTCCGTTATCGTGATCCAGTTAGCCGCATCATTCTTAATAGAGTAAATACTACCACTACGTTTCATGGACAGTTTTTGAAACGTATTCTTATTAACTGGCGAGACCCCTTTAGGCCGATAAAATAGTTTAATCCTATTCTGCATCGCGAACTTGAGTACATTCTTTCCTGCGCTGTCAGGATTGTTCGGTGGAATATCCAGCACATTGAGAAAAAACAAACTTTCTTTGTTGCCAGGCAGCGAATTCGGCATTTTTTTGATTTTCAACTGCTGACCTGAATCGCCTGCAACCTTTACCACTGGCGGGGTCAGTAAAAACGGCACCTGGATTTTTTCTGGTGGTAACAAAGTGTCACCGTCATCAATCCATGATTGCACCAGTGAAGACCGTTCTCCCTGATTCATCAGTTGTACCAGGACTTCATTTTTTTCCGCCGGGTAGATAATACGAGTACCATAAATCACAATACCAGCATGGACGGATTGCGTAGATGCGATCAAAAAAGCAATTAGAATCCATTTCATTTCGCGTTCGTCCTTCTAAAGGTATCGCCGGTGAAGCCACCGGCATGAAAGGTTAGTCAGCAGAAACAGAAATAGTTAAAACTGATGATAAATTCCCTGCAGTTACCGGAACACTAGTATCAAGTCGAGCATATTTAGCGCCAAAATCTAAAGTATATTCAACTCCATCACTTGTTATTTTCGGAGTCAGTTCTCCTGAAAGGTCGCTTTCCTCAACGTCAGTAATCTGCTTACTGCCTAGTGTTAAGTTAAAACCGACTCCTTCAGCATCACCCGAGGTTTTATTAAGTACACCAGAGGTAAAACTTGCACCCGTAATTCTGACTGTTTTTAAAGTTGTATTAGCTGGACAGACAATAATCATCGGCGTTGAGCTATCATGTTTTACATCACCAACTGTACCCCCAGTACTCAAATTAGCAAAGCGGGAAGCATCAATAGTGGGTAACTCAATTATGCTATTATTATTTTTGTCTTTAAAATAACAAGAGCTATTATCCACATGACCATTAATAGTCAGTGTTCCTGTTTCATCAGCAGCAAAAGCCCCAGCGCTCATAAATACAACAGACAAAACAGCAGCAGAAATAATTGAACGTTTCATAATATCTTCCCTAATGAATTAATTTCGATTTGTTAAGAGCAGTTATCTCTTGAAAAGAAATTCTCACAGCTGAAACGTTGCCGCAATGTAAACACGTTGTTTTATTGATTTAAAACAAGTTACAAATCGCAATATACATGCAACAAATAAATCAGGATTTGTATTATTTCAGAATTAATAAATCTATGTAATTAACTGCCAGGAAGAATTTATTCAATGCATAGAAAACCACATATCATTCATTAAAATGATATGTGGTTAATAAAGGCGTTCTTTTTAATCGTAGCGATTGAGTACGATCTGTCGCGTGGTATCGCCAGGGACAGTAACCACTTCCGTCACCACCCCGCGCGCAGGTGAAGAAGCAACATCGTTAACAGTTGAAAAATGAAGTGTCTTGCCACACCGCTGTTGCACGTTGTTATTCACAACATCGGTACTACAGGTTGGTTCGGTTACTCGTCCACTGATTGTTAAGGTCGCGGTATCGGAAGCAAACGCAGATGCACTTATTCCATAAGTCAGAATGATAGTTCCCATCAGCGAGCTAATTTTCATTTTTATCGTCACCTCTGTCGTTAACATCAAATAACATGCAGATGGCCTGTCAGCGTAATATGGGCAAAACGCGCTGTTCAATCCAATTGAAATTGTAGATTAATGAAATAGATTTGATCAATTGCAATGATGCATTGAGGTGATTCATTCGGGAAAAGGCATGAATTATAAACGCAGAATGAACAATATCGTAATATTTTTAAATTTAATATATTCACCGCATCAATAATACATTAATGCGGTGAATATCTGTAACGCTATAAATTACACCGCGCGGAAAGCAATCTCGCCCGGAATAACTTCTCCCTGCCAATACAGCTGTGCCGCCACACGCCCTGCAAGGTCGCGGTAAATGGCGGTAAATTCGCTGTCTGGACGGCTGATAACCGTCGGCGTACCGCGATCTAGGTCTTCACGCAGCGAAATATGCAGCGGCATTTGTCCCAGCAGTTGGGTGTGGTACTGCTCGGCCAGTTTCTGCGCGCCGCCGGTGCCAAAGATTGGCTCATGGTGACCGCAATTGCTGCAAATATGCATACTCATATTCTCAACAATACCCAATACCGGCACTTCGACTTTTTCGAACATCACAATGCCTTTTTTCGCATCGATCAGCGCGATGTCCTGCGGCGTAGTGACAACAACCGCGCCCGTTACCGGAATGTTCTGCGCCAGTGTCAACTGGATGTCACCAGTGCCCGGCGGCATATCCAGTACCAGATAATCAAGATCCGGCCATAAGGTTTCCTGCAACATCTGCAACAGCGCTTTACTGGCCATCGGGCCGCGCCACACCATCGCGTTATCATCAGTGACCAGATAACCAATGGAGTTCGTTGCCAGACCATGAGACATGATCGGCGCCATGTGGGTACCATCTGGCGAGGTTGGACGCTGGTTTTCCGCGCCAAGCATTGTCGGGATAGACGGACCATAAATATCGGCGTCCAGAATCCCCACTTTCGCCCCTTCTGCAGCCAGTGCCAGCGCCAGGTTCACGGCGGTAGAAGATTTACCCACGCCACCTTTACCTGAACTGACGGCGATGATGTTTTTCACACCATTAATACCTGGCTGATTTTTCACGCGTTTCAGCGTCGCGATGTTATGCGACAGTTTCCAGTCGATCGCTTTCGCGCCGGTAATACGCAGCAGATCGGCGCTACATTGCTCTTTTAAGTCCTCAAACGCGCTATGCCAGACGAACGGCATGACCAGCTCAACGTGCAACGTGTCATCCATCCAGGCGACGTGGTGCAACGCTTTAAGCGTCGTCAGATTATGCTTCAGGGTTGAATGCTGAAAATTCGCCAGCGTCCCGGCAACCATGGCGCGCAGGGTCTCTGGTGATTTGGCCTGGGATTGTGCGTTCATCCCGACTCCTTTTTGTTGTTCTGAATATACAATAGTCACCAGGTAGTTTACTCCAACCGCAACAATTATTCATTTACGGATAAATGCCCTTATCGCTTGGCGCAGTAATTACCATTTTGGTACTATCAAAGCCCTTTTCACTACAAAAGAAGTAATTGCCCACTATGACTCAAGTCGCGAAGAAAATTCTGGTAACGTGCGCGCTGCCGTACGCCAACGGCTCAATCCACCTCGGCCATATGCTGGAGCACATCCAGGCTGATGTCTGGGTCCGTTACCAGCGAATGCGCGGCCACCAGGTTAACTTCATCTGCGCGGACGACGCACACGGTACGCCAATCATGCTGAAAGCACAGCAGCTTGGGATCACGCCAGAGCAGATGATCGGTGAAATGAGTCAGGAGCATCAGACTGATTTTGCAGGTTTTGACATCAGCTATGACAACTACCACTCGACGCACAGCGAAGAGAACCGTGAGCTGTCTGAGCTGATTTACACGCGCCTGAAGGAAAACGGTTTTATTAAGAACCGTACAATCTCCCAGCTTTACGATCCGGAAAAAGGCATGTTCCTGCCGGATCGTTTTGTTAAAGGCACCTGCCCGAAATGTAAGTCTCCGGATCAGTACGGCGATAACTGTGAAGTCTGCGGCGCAACCTACAGCCCGACCGAACTTATCGAGCCGAAATCCGTTGTGTCTGGCGCGACGCCGGTGATGCGTGACTCCGAACACTTCTTCTTTGATCTGCCGTCATTCAGCGAAATGCTGCAGGCGTGGACGCGCAGCGGCGCGTTACAGGAGCAGGTCGCCAACAAAATGCAGGAATGGTTCGAATCCGGCCTGCAACAGTGGGATATTTCCCGCGATTCCCCGTACTTCGGTTTTGAAATCCCGAATGCGCCTGGCAAGTACTTCTACGTCTGGCTGGACGCGCCAATTGGCTATATGGGTTCATTCAAAAACCTGTGCGATAAGCGCGGTGACACCACCAGCTTTGATGAATACTGGAAGAAAGATTCCGACGCCGAGCTGTATCACTTCATCGGTAAGGATATCGTTTACTTCCACAGCCTGTTCTGGCCTGCCATGCTGGAAGGCAGTAACTTCCGTAAGCCAACCAACCTGTTCGTCCACGGTTATGTGACGGTGAACGGCGCGAAGATGTCTAAATCTCGTGGCACCTTCATTAAGGCAAGCACCTGGCTGAAGCACTTCGATGCCGACAGTCTGCGCTATTACTACACGGCGAAACTATCTTCACGTATTGATGACATCGACCTGAACCTGGAGGACTTTGTTCAGCGCGTTAATGCCGATATCGTCAATAAAGTAGTCAACCTGGCATCCCGTAATGCAGGCTTTATTGCTAAGCGTTTTGACGGCATTCTGGCGACTGAGCTGGCCGACCCGGCGCTGTATAAAACCTTCACCGACGCCGCAGCAGCGATCGGCGAAGCATGGGAAAGCCGTGAATTTGGTAAAGCTATTCGTGAAATCATGGCGTTGGCCGACGTGGCAAACCGCTACGTTGACGAACAAGCACCGTGGGTTGTGGCTAAACAGGAAGGCCGCGATGCCGACCTGCAGGCAATTTGCTCCATGGGCATTAACCTGTTCCGTGTGCTGATGACTTACCTGAAGCCGGTTCTGCCAACGCTTGCTGAACGTGTGGAAGCGTTCCTTAACTGCGAACTGAGCTGGGATGCCATTGAGCAGCCACTGCTCGGTCACAAGGTCAACACCTTTAAAGCGCTGTACAATCGCATCGACATGAAACAAGTTGAAGCGCTGGTGGAAGCGTCGAAAGAAGAAGTGAAAGCCGCTGCCGCACCAGTAACCGGTCCGCTGGCGGATGACCCGATTCAGGAAACCATCACCTTTGACGATTTCGCCAAAGTTGACCTGCGCGTAGCGCTGATTGAAAACGCCGAATTCGTGGAAGGTTCCGACAAACTGCTGCGTCTGACGCTGGATCTCGGTGGTGAGAAACGAAACGTCTTCTCTGGTATTCGTTCTGCGTATCCGGATCCACAAACCCTGATTGGCCGCCAGACCATTATGGTTGCTAACCTGGCTCCTCGTAAGATGCGCTTCGGCATTTCTGAAGGGATGGTAATGGCCGCAGGTCCTGGCGGGAAAGATATCTTCCTGTTAAGCCCGGATGAAGGTGCAAAACCGGGCCAACAGGTGAAGTAAGTCAAGTATCTCAAGCGCTGCAACCGCAGCGCTTTTTTTTTGCTACGTGAGTGCTTCCTCTAATCTTAACCCTTGCTCCATTTTCGGACTGCTCAGTTGTTAATATTAGATTTATTCTATACTGCTCTGGGATCAAGGTAGTCCGGGCTTACCAGATTCGTGGAGATTATTGTTTAACATCCGATATTCATGAAATGGAGTTTTACATGAAAGCGTTACTAAAATTTTTCTCTCTCGCCGTGGTATCGGTTGTGTTTTTTTCCCTGGCAGGATGCGGTGATAAAGTAGAGACAAAAACATTTAATGCCAACCTCAACGGTTCGGATATCACTGTCTCTTACACCTATAAAGGTGATAAGGTCCTGAAGCAAATATCTGAAAGTAAAATCAGCTATGCATCAGTCGGTGCCAGCAATAAAGAAGAAGCAGCAAAAGTATTCGACGCATTAAGCGCCAAATATCAAAACATTACTGGCATAGAAGAAAAACTCACCTATTCAGATACCTACGCGCAAGAAAATGTCACTATCGATATGGAAAAAGTTGATATAAAAGCGTTGCAGGCCATTTCAGGGATGAAACTATCTGAAAACGCCGATAAAAACATCAGCATGAAGCAAATGCAAACGGTAATGGAATCGGCGGGTTTTAAAGAAGTGAAGTAAGCATCGGCGACCCGATTTTGATCGTGGTCGCCGGCGCTGCTTTACGCTTTCTTTTTATGCTCTCGCGACGTTAAACCACGCAGAAAATAACGCAGGAACTGATCGCCGCATTCGCGATAATTCTTATGGTCCGGTGCGCGCATCATGGCGGTAATTTCCGGCATCGACACACGGAATTTCTGCTCGGTCATAATTGCCAGAATATCATCGGTTTTCAGTGAAAAAGCGATACGCAGTTTTTTCAGCACCGTATTGTTGTTAACACGACGCTCAAGCGCCAGTTCCGGTGCAGAATCATCTTTACCACGCAGATGATAAATCAGACCGTTTAAAAAACCGGAGAGAATGATATCCGGGCAGCGAACAAACCCGTCTTCATCTTCTTTTGTCGTCCAGGTATCGAAATTTGCGGAGATGGATTCCATGTCAGCAAGCGCAAGAATACGCACCATGTCGTTATTGTTCGCTTTCAGGGTGTAGCGCAGGCTACGAAGAATATCGTTACTTAGCATAGAGCCTTCAACAGTCGGTGATGCAATGGCGCGCAGTGTATCAGTTTTACAGTCCAATCGCCTCTTTTAGACTTTTAAGATAACGACGACTCACCGGAACGGTCAGCCCGTTACGCAAAATCAGTTCCGCCTGGCCGTTGTCTTCCAGACGGATCTCCTGCAATTGCGCCATATTTACCAGATATTGTCTATGACAACGCAGCAGAGGAGTACGGCTCTCCAGCGTCCTGAGCGTCAGCTCAGTGAAGCCTTCTTTACCATCACTGCTGGTCACATATACGCCACTCATACGGCTGCTGATAAACGCCACGTCATCCATTTGCAGCAAATAAATTCGGCTGTGGCCGCTGCACGGAATAAACTTCAGCACCTGCTGATTTTCTGGCAGCAGTGATACATCCTGCTTCGTGCGCTCCTGACGCAAACGGATCAGCGTTTTTTCCAGTCGAGCTTCTTCGATCGGTTTGAGCAGATAATCAAACGCATGTTCTTCAAAGGCTTTCACCGCATACTCATCAAAGGCGGTCAGAAAAACAATGTACGGACGATGCTCGGGATCAAGCATGCCAACCATTTCCAGGCCGCTGATTCGCGGCATCTGAATATCAAGGAACAGAACATCCGGACGCAATTTATGTACCGCGCCAATGGCTTCCACCGCATTCGAACATTCGCCGACAATCTCGATGTCGCTTTGCTCCTGCAACAGGATCCGCAGATTTTCCCGGGCTAACGGTTCGTCATCGACAATTAGCACTTTGATCATGCCAGTTCCTCCAGAGGAAGTCGTAAAGTGATTCGGGTAAAGCGGTCAGGTTCACACGCTACGCTGATGCCAAAATCATCGCCAAACCGCTCGCGCAGTCGTTTATCGACCAGATTCATACCCAGTCCACTGGCTTCTGACGTTGGCTGATACAGCCCGGCATTGTCTTCGATATCCAGCATCAGATATTGCCCTTCTCGACGGGCGGTAATCGATACCTCACCGGTATCCAGCAACTGAGAAGTACCGTGTTTGATGGCATTCTCCACGATGGGTTGCAGAGTAAAGGCGGGTAATTGCTGATGCGAAAGTTCTTCTGGCACCGTCAAGGTCACCTGAAGACGCGATTGGAACCGTGCCTTTTCAATTTGCAGATAAGCATTAACGTGTTCAATTTCATCGGCCAGCGTCACAATTTCCGACGGGCGTTTTAAATTTTTACGAAAGAACGTCGACAGATACTGCACCAGTTGGCTGGCCTGCTCGCTATCACGTCGGATCACAGCTTTGATGGTGTTGAGCGCATTAAACAGAAAATGGGGATTGACCTGGGCGTGCAGGAGTTTTATTTCCGACTGCGTGAGCATCGCTTTTTGCCGCTCATACTGCCCGGCCAAAATCTGAGCCGAAAGCAGTTGGGCGATCCCTTCCCCCAGCGTGCGGTTGATTGAGCTAAAGAGACGGTTTTTGGCTTCATACAGTTTGATGGTCCCCATCACCCGCTGGTTTTCACCCCGCAGAGGGATCACCAGCGTCGAACCTAATTTGCATTGCGGATGCAAAGAGCAGCGATAAGGGACTTCATTGCCGTCGGCATAAACCACCTCTCCGGTTTCAATCGCCCGCTGAGTGTACGAGGAAGAGATAGGTTTGCCCGGCAGATGATGGTCGTCACCAATACCGGTAAATGCCAGCAGTTTCTCACGATCGGTAATCGCCACCGCACCGATATCCAGCTCTTCATACAGCACCTGAGCAACCTTCATGCTGTTAACCTCGTTGAACCCCTGGCGCAAAATACCTTCCGTTGAAGCGGCAACTTTGAGCGCGGTGGCGGAAAAAGCGGAGGTATATTTTTCAAACATCGCCCGTTTATCGAGCAAAATACGCATAAATAAGGCGGCGCCGACGGTATTGGTCACCATCATAGGCGCGGCAATATTGCTGACCAGTCGATAGGCATCATCAAACGGCCTGGCGATCAATAAGATGATCAACATCTGCACCAGTTCAGCAACAAAGGTAATGGCGCCCGCCGTCAGCGGGCTGAATACTTTATCGGTACGACCACGACGGGTGAGCACGCTGTGCACCAGTCCGCCGAGCAACCCTTCCACAATGGTCGAGATCATGCAGCTAAGCGCCGTCATTCCGCCCATTGAATAACGATGTAAACCACCGGTCAGACCGACTAAGCCGCCAACCACAGGGCCGCCAAGCAGCCCGCCCATTACCGCACCAATAGCGCGAGTATTCGCAATGGAGTCATCAATGTGCAGCCCGAAATAGGTGCCCAAAATGCAGAAAATGGAAAAGGTCACGTAGCAAAGCAGTTTGTGCGGCAGCCGGATAGTCACCTGCATCAGCGGAATAAACAAACGCGTTTTGCTCATGAGCCACGCGATAACGAGAAACACGCACATCTGCTGAAGCAGCAGCAACACCAGATTAAACTCGTACATACCCGCCAACCACACATCTCTTAAAAGCGCGTAACATACATGGGCTGCGCGTAACTTTCTTTGAAGTGTTGCAAAAAAAAAGGAATTTGTGAGAACGATCACTCGAAAGCGCGAGCATGACTACAAACTCACCCATTTATTGATCAAAAAACAGACAAAACTACCTGGTTCGCAAAAGAGCGTCTAAAGTAAAACTGGGACCTCGCAAGCATAAGTGAGACGACGATGGCGCTTTACACAATAGGTGAAGTGGCTTTGCTTTGTGATATCAACCCTGTCACTTTACGTGCGTGGCAGAGGCGTTACGGATTACTGAAACCGCAACGGACAGACGGCGGACATCGCCTGTTTAACGACGCGGATATCGATCGGATCCGTGAGATAAAACGCTGGATCAACAACGGTGTCCAGGTCAGCAAGGTTAAAATGTTGCTCAGCAATGAGAGCATTGATGTGCATAACGGTTGGCGTGAACAACAAGAGACGCTGTTGAGCTATTTGCAAAGTAATAATCTGCATAGCCTCAGACTGTGGATCAAAGAGCGTGGTCAGGATTATCCCGCACAAACGCTCAACACCCATTTATTCATTCCGTTACGCCGACGTCTGCAATGTCAGCAGCCGATCCTCCAGGCGTTACTGGGGATCCTCGACGGCGTACTGATCAACTACATCGCGATTTGTCTTGCCTCAGCACGCAAGAAACAGGGCAAAGATGCTCTGGTGGTTGGCTGGAACATTCAGGATACGACCCGCTTATGGCTGGAAGGTTGGGTCGCCAGCCAGCAGGGGTGGCGCATTGACGTCCTTGCCCATTCGCTGAACCAACTGCGACCGGAGCTGTTTGAAGGTCGCACCTTGCTTGTCTGGTGCGGCGAGAACCAAACGCCCGCTCAGCAACAACAGCTGAATGAATGGCGCGCGTTGGGTCACGATATTTATCCACTCGGTATTTAATATTCTATTAACAAACGTGTACAATCCTTGAATTCACATAAGGAGTGCATAATGAGCGCAGCTAAAATCGGTGTCATTACCCTCTTCCTGCTGATGGCCATCGGCGGTATCGGCGGTGTCATGCTGGCAGGTTATACCTTTATTTTACGTGCCGGGTAAGATGTCTCGCTAATTTCTCAAAACCGCGGTCAACAATTACCGCTGCCAGCGCGACCAACAGCGCCCCCTGAATTACATAGGCGGTATTGAACCCACTCAGCCCGATAATAATCGGCGTACCCAGCGTGTTCGCTCCAACGGTTGAGGCGATGGTTGCGGTGCCTATATTAATAATCACCGACGTGCGAATCCCGGCCAGAATAACCGGGGCCGCCAGCGGTAACTCTACTTTACGCAGCCGTTGCCCCTGACTCATGCCCATTCCACTGGCAATATCCATCACGCTGGAAGAAATGCCGCCAAGTCCCGCCAGGGTTGCCTGCAAGATCGGTAATACCCCATACAGGATCAGCGCAATAATTGCCGGTTCAGGACCAAATCCCATCACCGGTACAGCGATCGCCAACACCGCAACTGGCGGAAATGTCTGCCCCACGGCGGCAATCGTTTCCACTATCGGCCTGAATTCCGCGCCCCAGGGTCGGGTTACCGCAATTCCCGCCCCAACGCCAATAATGATGGCGATCAGGCTTGAAATCCCCACCAGAGAAAAATGGGCCAGCGCCAACGCCGTAAAACTTTCCTGCTGATACACGGGACGTGGCAGCTCAGGAAACAGCGAACTAAACAGGGTCTGACTGTGAGGCAATCCAACCAACAGGATCAGAAACAACGCAACAAGCCACAGCAGTGGATCAGCAAGACGTTTCACGGGTCGGCATCTCCGAAAGCAAATCGCGAAAATGGAGCGTTCCGCAGGGTAACCCCTGCAGCGTCACGACCGGTAAAACGTCGCAACCGCGCGCCACGAACACCGATAACGCATCACGAAGCGTCATCTCATCCACCAGCGGCTCGCCGTCTGAGTGTTCTCCGCGACGGATAAAATCGCCTACCGTACGCAGCGACAACAGCCGTACGCCCAGTTCACTGCGGCCAAAAAAGGTTTGTACGAAATCATTCGCTGGCGCAGTGAGCATCGACAGCGGCGTGCCTTGCTGCACGACCTTTCCTGCATCCATTAGCACCAGATGCTCCGCCAGCCTTAGCGCCTCGTCGATATCATGCGTCACCAGCACAATGGTACGCCCGAGCAGACGGTGAATACGCGTCATCTCCTGCTGCAGCGCACCGCGGGTGACCGGGTCCAGCGCGCCAAAAGGCTCATCCATCAATAGCACCTGCGGATCTGCCGCAAGGGCACGCGCAACCCCGACCCGCTGCTGCTGTCCGCCGGAAAGCTGATGCGGATAACGGTGGCGCAAACTTTCCTCAAGACCCAGCAGCGCCATCAGTTCGTCTGTTCGGTCATCAATACGTGAGCGCGACCACTTTTGCAGTTGCGGTACGGTGGCGATGTTCTGTGCGACGGTCCAGTGGGGAAACAAGCCAATAGACTGAATCGTGTACCCCATGCGCCGTCGTAGCTCCAGCACCGGCAGGCTACGAATTTCTTCTCCGGCAAAGCGGATCTGTCCACTGTCATGTTCAACCAGCCGATTAATCATCTTTAGCGTGGTGGACTTCCCCGAACCTGACGTGCCGATTAGCACCGAAAAGCTGCCCTCCCCTAAATGCAGATTAAGGTCATCAACGGCTTTTTGCTGACCATAGGTTTTACTGACGTGGCGAAATTCAATCATTATTCGATACCTTTAGCAGCGCGAGACCTAAATCAAACAGCGCATCAATCAACACTGCCAGCACAACGACCGGGATCACGCCCAACAGCACTAAATCGACGGCGCTACTGAGCAATCCCTGAAAGACCAGCGCGCCAAATCCCCCTGCGCCAATCAGAGCGGCTATCACGGCCATCCCCACCGTCTGGACCATCACTACCCGTAAACTGCGTAAGAAGACCGGCAGCGCCAGGGGGAACTGCACCGAGACAAATCGCTGGAAAGTGTTCATTCCCATCGCTCGTGCGCTTTCCAGTACATCCCGCGGTACCTGATTCAACCCAGCCACAACGCCACGTACCAGCGGTAACAACGCATACAGCACCAACGCAATAAGCGCAGGCGTCATACCAGTTCCCGCGACGCCGAACTTGCCCAATAAAGGAAAGTGCTTCACCAACCCGGCAAGTGGCGCAATTAACAGGCCAAACAGCGCGACGGAGGGAATGGTCTGGATGATGTTCAGTAGTGCAAATACCGGCCCCTGACGGGCGACAGAGAAAGCACACCAGATGCCCAGTGGCACACCAATGAGCAGCGCGGGCACCACGGTAGCGAACAGAATTGTCAGATGCTGCGCCAGGGCGTCGTTGAAGACATCCTGGCGGTTGGCATATTCTTTAAGCAGGGATAGATCGTTAAACGTGCCGGAGAACAAAAGCACCAGCGGCACAATGAATATTTGAGCATGCAGCGCCCAACGCCACAGTGCCTGAGCGGTGATGCGACGAATAGCGTCACTGGCGGCCAGCAGCATCAGCCCCACGCCCAACCAGAATCCACTGCCCAGACTGGTTCTGGCCAGCGGACTCCCTGTCTTCGCCAGATACGTTGCCGTTGTACCTGCGGTTACCAGCGCGGCGATCACCAACAGTTGGCAAACGATAAGCGCCAATATATTGCCGGGCTTTCCCGGTACAACGCTCAGAAGACATAGCAGCAAACAGGCCACCGCCAATCCCCACGCCGTGTCGGAGCTGATATCCCAGAGTTGACGACCTTCGCCGGACACCAGACGATTAGGTGCATAGCTAATGAAAGGCAGCGCTGCCGACGCGAAAGTAAGAAGCACCAGCAACAACAGCACCCGATTGACTGAAATATTCGACAAAACACCCACCCGCTGCAAACGCCGTTACTTCACCCATCCTTTTTGCTTCAGGTAATCTGCTGCGACTTTTTTCGCATCCAGTCCCTCCACGGCAATGCTGGCATTCAGTTGTTGCAACGTTTTTTCATCCAGGCTGGCAAATACCGGTTGCAGCCACTCTCCCATTTGCGGATAGTCTTTTAGCACCGACTCACGTACGACGGGTGCTGGCGCATAAATGGGCTGGACACCTTTTGGATCGCTTAAAGTTTGCAGACCGAGCGCCGCAACCGGGCCATCGGTGCCATAAGCCATCGCCGCATTGACTCCGGAGGTCTGCTGCGCCGCCGCTTTAATCGTCACCGCGGTATCTCCCCCAGCCAGCGACAACAGCTGATTTTGATTCAGTTTGAAATCATAAGCTTTTTCAAACGCAGGCAGCGCGTCAGCCCGTTCGATAAATTCAGCAGAGGCGGCAAGTTTGAACGTTCCTCCGTCCTTCAGGTAACGGCCTAAATCAGCAAGGGACTCAAGTTTGTTCTTTTGCGCAACATCCTGGCGTACTGCAATGGTCCAGGTGTTGTTGGCGGGTGCAGGGGTTAGCCAGACCAGCTTATTTTGCTCTGCATCCAGCTTTTTCACTTTGTCGAATCCAGCCTGCGCATTTTTCCACGCGGGATCATTTTCATCTTTAAAAAAGAATGCGCCATTACCGGTATATTCCGGATAAATATCCAGCTCACCGGAGGTGATTGCCCCACGCACCACTGGGGTGGTACCAAGCTGTATTTTATTGACGGTTTTCACGCCATGGCTTTCGAGCACCTGCAAAATAATGTTGCCGAGCAGCGCCCCTTCGGTATCTATTTTTGAACCGACCGTGACGGGTGACGCGGCCTGTAAGGGTAGGCTTATCGCAGCTAACAGCGCCAGCGAACCCACCGATACTTTTGAGATTATCATGCTGTACTCCTCATCCTTTTGCGGCCCTTTTCAGAGACTTGAGGAAAAAGCATAGTCGAAAAATCAGGGCTTAACCTGGCAATTGGGGAGTAAGAGAGGGATTCGTTAGCAATAACGTGATGAGAAATAAGAAGCAGACGCGGCGCATACACCTAAAGATAAAGGCCGGAAACCCGGCCTTTACTCGCTAATCAATTACAGCAGTTCAAATTCGCCCTGCTTCACTCTGGCGGAATCCACGCCGATGAAAACGTTAAATTTGCCAGGTTCTGCATCGTATTGCATACGCTGATTCCAGAACTTCAGCGCGTCAATGTCAATCGGGAAGCTGACAGTCTGGGTTTCACCCGGCTTAAGATTCACTTTCTCAAAACCTTTCAGCTGTTTTACCGGACGACTCATGGAAGCGGTCACGTCCTGCAAGTACATCTGAATCACCGTCGCACCTTCGCGCTTGCCGGTGTTGGTCACCTGCACGCTGGCCGTCACGGTCCCGTCACGCTTCATCGTTGGAGAAGAGAGCTTCACATCAGAAACCGTGAACGTGGTGTAACTCAGGCCATAACCAAAGGGATACAACGGACCATTCGCTTCATCAAAGTAGCGCGACGTGTACTTGTTCGGCTTATCTGCGTTATACGGGCGACCGGTATTGAGATGGCTGTAATAGACCGGGATCTGTCCGACAGAGCGCGGGAAAGACATCGGCAGCTTGCCTGACGGGTTGTAATCGCCAAACAGCACATCGGCGATGGCGTTACCGCCTTCCGTCCCGGCAAACCAGGTTTCGAGGATCGCATCGGCCTGTTGATCTTCTTTAACCAACGCCAGCGGACGTCCGTTCATCAGTACCAGAACCAGAGGTTTACCGGTGGCTTTCAGCGCGGCAATCAGGTCACGCTGACTCTGTGGAATAGTGATATCGGTGCGGCTGGAAGCTTCATGCGCCATACCTTGCGCTTCGCCGACTACCGCAACCACCACGTCAGACTGCTTCGCTGCGTTCACGGCTTCATCGATCATCGCCTGCGGCGAGCGCGGGTCAACCTTCACCGCCTCTTCATACAGATTGAGGAAATCGACAATGCCTTTGTCGTTGGTGATATTCGCCCCTTTGGCGTACAGCACTTTGCCCTGATCGCCGACGGCATTTTTAATCCCCGTCAGTACCGTTACCGACTGATCGGCAACACCGGCAGCGGACCAACTGCCCATCACATCACGCTTGCTGTCGGCCAGCGGACCGACGACTGCCACGGTGGCGGATTTTTTCAGCGGCAACGTTTCCAGACGGTTTTTCAGCAGCACCAGGCTTTCTCGCGCTACTTCACGCGCCTCTTTACGGTGCAAACGGCTTTCCGCGTTGGTGTCCTGTGGGTCAGATTCTTTGGCCCCCAGATGACTGTACGGGTCGTTAAACAGCCCCATATCATATTTCACGTTCAGCACGTGGCGCGCGGCGTCATCCAGCTCCGCCATCGTCACTTTGCCGGATTTAATCAAGCCCGGAAGATATTTGCTGTAATACTCATCGCTCATACTCATATTGATGCCGGACTTGATCGCCACGCGCACCGCATCTTCAGGATCGGAGGCAGTACCGTGCTTAATCAGTTCCTTAATCGCGCCGTGATCGGAAACGGTAATACCCTTAAAGCCCCATTCATCACGCAGCACGTCTTTGAGCAGCCATGCATCTGAGGTTGCAGGCGTACCGTTTAGCGAATTAAGTCCTACCATTACCGCACCGCTACCAGCGTCCAGCCCGGCTTTATACGGCGGCATATAGTCGTTGAACAGACGCTGTGGGCTCATATCGACGGTGTTATATTCCTTGCCACCTTCAACCGCGCCATAAGCGGCGAAGTGCTTGACGCTGGTCATCACCGAATAGCGATCCGCCGGGCTTTTACCCTGCATCGCTTCAACCATGGTTTTACCCATCGTAGCCGTTAAATACGTGTCTTCACCAAAACCTTCTGAAGCACGGCCCCAACGCGGATCGCGAGAGACATCGACCATTGGCGCCCAGGTCATATTCAGACCATCATCGGCGGCTTCATACGCGGAAATACGGCCAACGGTTCTGACCGCATCGAGATTAAAAGAGGATGCCAGGCCGAGACTTATCGGGAACACGGTACGTTGGCCGTGCAATACGTCGTAGGCAAAAAAGAGAGGAATTTTCAGGCGGCTGAGTTCCATCACCTGATCCTGCATTTTGCGGATATCCTGGCGCGTGACGGTGTTAAAAATTGCCCCAACCTGCCCGTCTTTGATCATCTCGCGGATGGCTTCTTTCGGGTTATCAGGCCCGACGCTTATCAAGCGTAGTTGCCCAATTTTCTCATCCACGGTCATCTGTTTAAGTAAATCGGTAACGAATGCATCCCGCGCTTCTGGCGTCAGAGGATGGTTACCAAACAGCGTGTCCGCCTGCGCTGGTTGCAACGCCAGACTCACCGCGACACCTACAGAACATAGCCATTTCATGTTGATTCTCTCTTTATTTTTTCCCGACGAGGCAGCGAAAATATAACAAAAACCGCAGTTTGCCGTAAGACTAAACGGGAGCGATAAAGAAAGCTAAGGTTATTCTCCTAATTTTCAAAACCAGCGCAAATCATTAGAAGACGAACCAGAGACAATATGAATGAGAAAGCGTATTGTCATACAAAGCGCTATGCTTGTTCCTGATATTGAGTCCCACCACAAGGAGTGGAGAATGTCTTCCATTACAACAGATAATAAAGCTTTCCTGAATGAACTGACCCGTCTGGTTGGTCATTCTCACCTGCTCACTGAACCTGCTAAAACAGCCCGCTATCGCAAGGGATTCCGCTCCGGCCAGGGCGAAGCGCTCGCCGTCGTGTTCCCCGGCTCGCTTTTAGAGCTGTGGCGCGTTCTCAATGCTTGCGTCGCCGCAGATAAAATTATCCTGATGCAGGCCGCCAATACCGGCCTGACCGAAGGCTCTACGCCGAGCGGAAATGATTACGACCGCGAAATTGTCATTATCAGCACCCTGCGCCTGGATAAACTGCACGTCATCGGCAAAGGCGAACAAGTGCTGGCTTATCCCGGTACAACGTTGTATTCGCTGGAAAAGGCGCTCAAACCGTTTGGCCGTGAGCCACATTCTGTGATCGGGTCATCCTGTATTGGCGCTTCGGTAATTGGCGGCATTTGCAACAACTCCGGCGGCTCGCTGGTACAGCGCGGCCCGGCATATACCGAGATGTCGCTGTTTGCGCGTATTGACGAACAGGGCAAATTGCAGCTGGTCAACCATCTGGGTATCGAGCTGGGCCAGACCCCGGAACAGATCCTTAGCAAACTTGATGACGAGCGGATTAAAGATGACGATGTCCGCCACGACGGGCGACACGCGCACGATCACGACTATGTCACCCGCGTCAGAGATATTGAGGCGGACACGCCTGCCCGCTATAACGCCGACCCGGATCGCTTGTTTGAATCATCCGGTTGTGCAGGAAAGCTCGCGGTTTTCGCCGTGCGTCTGGACACCTTCGAAGCCGAAAAAAATCAGCAGGTCTTTTACATCGGTACCAATCAGCCTGAAGTGCTGACGGAAATCCGCCGTCATATTCTGGCAAAATTTGAGCACCTGCCGGTCGCCGGTGAATATATGCACCGCGATATTTACGACATCGCCGAGCAATATGGCAAAGATACGTTTCTGATGATCGACAAGCTCGGCACCGACAAAATGCCGTTCTTTTTCACCCTGAAAGGTCGCACCGATGCGATGCTGGAAAAAGTGAAAATTTTCCGTCCGCATTTCACCGACCGGGCAATGCAGAAATTTGGTCATTTGTTCCCCAGCCACTTACCGGCACGCATGAAAAGCTGGCGCGATAAGTACGAGCATCACCTGCTGTTAAAAATGGCCGGTGGCGGCGTGGCTGAAGCGCAAAACTGGCTCAGCGAATATTTCAAAACCGCTGAAGGCGACTTCTTTGCCTGTACCCCAGAAGAAGGCAGCAAGGCGTTTTTGCATCGCTTTGCGGCGGCTGGCGCGGCGATTCGTTATCAGGCCGTACATGCCGATGAAGTAGAAGATATTCTGGCACTGGATATCGCGCTGCGTCGTAACGACACCGAATGGTATGAGCATCTGCCGCCAGAAATCGACAGTCAACTGGTGCATAAGCTCTATTACGGTCACTTTATGTGCTATGTATTCCATCAGGATTACATCGTGAAAAAAGGCGTGGATGCACATGCGCTGAAAGAGCAGATGCTGGAGCTTCTGCACGAACGCGGAGCACAGTATCCGGCAGAGCATAACGTCGGACATCTGTATAAAGCACCGGAAACATTAACCCGTTTTTACCGCGAGAATGACCCCACCAACAGTATGAATCCGGGTATTGGTAAAACGAGTAAGCAAAAGTTCTGGAAAGAATCGTAGGCCCGATAAGCGTAAGCGCCATCGGGCACGTTGCCGGGGGCGCTTCGCTTGGCCAGCCTACGGTTTAATCGTTTTGCGCGGTTTGCTCACCCGTAGCTGAACCTGCCGCCGCCATCTGCGCCGCTTTTTGCTTTTTGTAGCTCAGCGCTGCCGCCGGAACCGGCATCACCTTGCCGGTTTCAATCCAGGTGCGTAAACGGCTGGCATCGGCAAAGTGGGTATATTTACCGAACGCATCCATCACCACCAGCGCCACCGGTTTGTTATTGATCACGGTGCGCATCACCAGACAGTGGCCTGCCGCATTGGTAAATCCGGTTTTGGTTAACTGAATATTCCAGTTATCGCGGTATACCAGATGGTTGGTGTTACGGAATGGCAGCGTATAAGCCGGGTTGGCAAAGGTCGCCATATCTTCACGCGTAGTGCTTAACTGGCCAATCAGCGGATACTGCTTGCTGGCGATCAGCAGCTTGGTTAAATCACGAGCTGTCGAGACGTTATGAATCGATAAGCCGGTTGGTTCCACAAAGCGTGTCTGAGTCATGCCGAGCGCTTTCGCTTTGGCATTCATGGCTTTAATAAACGCGTTATAACCGCCAGGGTAATGATGCGCCAGACTGGCTGCCGCACGGTTTTCTGACGACATCAGCGCCAGCAGCAGCATGTCTTTACGGCTAATTTCACTGTTCAGTCGCACACGAGAGTAGATGCCTTTCATTTCCGGTGTCTGACTGATATCAACTTTCAGTTTCTCATCCAACGGCAGTCGTGCATCAAGCACCACCATCGCGGTCATTAATTTGGTAATCGACGCAATCGGACGCACAAGGTCCGGGTGGTTCGAATAGATAACTTTGTTGGTATTCAGATCAACAATCATCGCGCTACCGGACGCTATCTCAGGTTGAGAAGCCGCTGCGGTAGTTGCCGTTTTCGCCACGGCTTGGGGTGCAAAAGGAACGGCCAGCACCAGGGCAAGGCTTAATAATGAAACTCGGAATTTCAGCATGATGAGATTTCTGATAATGGTTCACGCACGTCACAACGCACACCGCCAGAGACTAAGTATTATCTCAAGCTAGCTCAGGCATCATAGCGATCCGGCAGGTTTGCCGCCACAGGAGAATCGTCTCGAAATGCTGCGTTGCTGACTTTTACGTCAACAACGCAGCGCAGACAGGTTTATCCGTCAGAATAATCGGTAGCCGTAACCCCACAGGATTACCGTAATAGCCAGCAGAACTTCCAGTACCAGCACACCGATCGCCAGCGTCGAACTGGAAAAACTTAACCCTTCCTCGCGTGTGATATTCAGGAACGTAGGTATACCGAGATAAAGTAAATAGCCGGTGTAAAACAACGCGATGGTCCCCACCAATGCGCACAGCCAGACCAGCGGATAAAGTGCGACCAGTCCGCTTAAAAACAGCGGCGTCGCGACATATCCTGCAAAAACCATACAATGCGCCAGCGATGGGCGCTGCGGGTAATTACGCGCCATCCACCAGATAACCCGTCCCATGACGGCAACGCCCGCCAGCATCACCCCGTAAAACAGAATTGCCATCGCAAATCCGGTCAACAGAGACAGCTTCAGGATATTGCCATCGCCAAAATTCCAGCCGATTTGCGTGGTGCCGATAAATGCGCAAACCACCGGGATTGCCGCCATCAGCAGTACATGGTGGGTATAGTGATGCGAAACGCTTTCGTTTTCGCTGTTGATCACGTGCATTTCACGATCGGGATGGGAAAACAGCCCCCAGACATGGTTCATACCGCCCCCTTGTTGTCAGCTCCGGACCTCAACACTTCAAGTATAATTCAGCTTTTGATTATTTTATGTACACCGAAAAAATACCGAAGCGCCGGGTAAAAAGTTTGTTCAGGCGTAGGCATGATAAGCGAAGCGCCATCAGGCATTGGAGAGCTGAGCGACCTTAAGCGCTACTACGCGGCTTTTCCGGCATCAAATAATCATAGGGTGTATGCTATTAGCAGTGGAGGTCATACAATCGTATGGATATAAATCATTATGTTGCGCAATACGGCTATGCTGCGTTAATCATCGGCAGTCTGGCGGAAGGCGAAACCATTACCCTGTTAGGCGGCGTTGCGGCGCATCAGGGCGTCCTGAAATTTCCTCTGGTGGTACTCTCGGTCGCGCTGGGCGGGATGATTGGCGATCAGTTGCTTTATTTACTCGGACGTCGTTTTGGCGGCAAAATTTTGCAGCGTTTCTCGCGCCACCAGGCGAAAATTGATTACGCACAGAAGATGATCCAGCGACGTCCTTACCTGTTTGTGGTCGGTACGCGCTTTATGTACGGCTTTCGCGTTATTGGTCCCTTACTGATTGGCGCCAGTCACCTGCCGCCGAAGATCTTTTTACCGCTAAATATTCTTGGCGCGTTTGTCTGGGCATCGTTATTTACCACCCTGGGCTACATCGGTGGTGAAGTGATAGCGCCGTGGCTGCACAGCCTTGACCAGCATATCAAGCATGGCATCTGGCTGGTGCTGGTTATCGGGATTGTCGCGGGCATCCGCTGGTGGATGAAACGGCGAAGCACACGTAAAGCGCAATGAAGATGGCCCGACAGCGGAACACCGTCGGGCTGATTAATCAGGACGCGTGATAACCGCCGCCCAGCGCACTGGTCAACTGAATTGAGGCATCCAGCCATTGGCCTTGCAAAAGCAGACCGTTGCACTGCTCACGTAATGCCGGGATCTTTGCCTCGCTGACCCTGGAGCCCGCAATAATACCCGCATTAAAGCGCGCCTGAGCCAGCCCCACTACGCGCTGAGCGTCATGTTCAATCTGCTGCTGATGCTGATTTTTCTGCGCTAATGTTTCTACCTGCGATGCAGCACGTGCCACGTCATTCACCGCATCCACCACAGCTTTGTTGTAATTCGCCACCGTCAGGTTGCTTTGCGCTTTCGTTATGTCGAGATTCGCGTTCAGCCTGCCGCTGTCAAAGATAGGCAGTGTCAGCCCGGCGGTTACGCCCATTTGCTGCGCGGAATGGCGGAACAGGTCACTCAGATGTAACGCATCCTGTTGTAAAAATGCCATCAGATTCACATCGGGATAAAACGCCGCTTTCGCCGCATCAATGCTGCTCAGTGATGACTCAATGTACCAGTGCGCCGCCTGTAAATCCGGGCGGCGGGCCAGTAGCGAGTAACCCAATTGTGACGGGAGCTGGCTTTCGACCGCGGGCAGTGGGGTCGAATGGAGCTTCAGGGCCGTGGACTGGGCATTGGTCAGCGCGCTCAGCCGTGCTTCAATCACCTTCATTTTGCCGCTGACATCATTCAACTGCTGCTCTGTTTTGCTGGAGTCAATATCAGTTTCAACGCCTTCCACTGAAGAAGTTAGACCGTTTTGATACAGCTGACGATCGACGCTTATCACATTTTGCTGCTCGCTTTCGATTTGCGTCAGTACGGTTTTCAGCGCCGCCTGCGTCTGCCATTCCCAGTAAAGGCGGGAGACACCGCTCGCCAGCAGCTGCCGGGTTTGCTCGCGCTCAGCCTCACGTGCCTTAACGGCCCCAATACGCGCCGTCACTTCAGCCCGATTTTTACCCCACAGATCCAGATTCCAGCCAGCGGTTAAACCAAAGGTTCCATTGGTGTACCACGGTCCTGTTGTTCCGGCGGCCGGATCGGTAATGGCAAACGGTCCCATCAGACCCTCAGCTGACATTCTCTGACGCTCAACGTCTGCGGAGAAGTCGATCTCCGGGCCATCCTGTGCTTCCACGGCCTTAGCCTGCGCCTCCGCCAGTTGAATGCGCTGTTCCGCTACCTGCATATCAGGAGAATTTCGCAACGTGCTGTCAATCAACGCATTAAGTTGTGGGTCGTGATATGCCCTCCACCACTGGCTGTCCGGCCAGCCATTTTTTAACGCGGCAGGCAATGTGGTATCGACATTCGCAGCAGGGGTCTGCTGTGACAGAGACTGGCGGTCATCATGCATAGGCGCACAGCCTGCCATCAGAACAAAAAGCGGCAACAATGCCGTGGTGATAAACACAGAATTACGATTCATGGAGATATACAGGTAAGAAAAGATGTGCAGAGATTACGACTTGTCGCTTTTGCTTTTTTAGTTACGCGTGGCAATACATCTTTGGCAATAAAAATATAAAATCAGAAAAATATACACCTCGCGAATAATATAGGTTAAATAGTTTTAATAATTAATGGATGGAGATTTTATGTCACAGAATATCTATGACGATCCTGAGTTCTTTGCTGGATATGCCACACTGGATCGTTCAGTAAAGGGGCTCGACGGCGCGCCAGAATGGCCGACAATACAAGCGATGCTCCCCTCTCTTCAAGGCAAAAACATTCTTGATTTGGGCTGTGGATATGGCTGGTTTTGCCGCTACGCACGCGATAATCAGGCTGCCAGTGTAGTGGGACTGGATATTTCACAAAAAATGTTAACTCAGGCGCACAGTATGACGCAGGGTAATGGCATCGTTTATCAGCGTGAAGATCTTGAAACGCTTACCTTGTCCCCAAATTCCTTTGATCTGGTTTATAGCTCGCTTGCCCTGCACTATTTGCACGATATAGAACGATTATTCGTAACCATTTACCAGTCATTAACACCGGGAGGCATGTTGGTTTTCTCTGCTGAGCATCCAATTTATACCGCACCGCTTAACCAGGGCTGGATCAAAGATAAAACCGGGCAACTCTCCTGGCCGATTAATCATTATCAGCAGGAAGGTGAGCGCATCAGTAACTGGTTTGCTGAGGGCGTCAAAAAACAGCACCGTAAGCTGGCGACCTGGATTAATGCGCTGATTGGGGCCGGATTCGACATGGTTTGTGTCGATGAATGGGGACCTTCCGCGCAACAGATTGCTGAAAACCCAGCGTTAGATGAAGAAAAAGAGCGGCCGATGGTGTTTCTGCTCAGCGCACGTAAACCAGCATAACAGCGCCTCCAGGCAGAATGATTAATACTTTCCTATACTCAATCTGAACTTACCAAAAAAAGGAAAGTTAATGAAAATTCTGCTGTGGGTTATTCTGATTATTTTTCTGATTGGACTGTTGGTGGTAACAGGCGTGTTTAAGATGATTTTTTGATATTGCTGCCTATCAGCCAGCCCGGATAAGGCATTAACATTTAATCCGGTCTGGCGCATCAGCTGTGTTCAAAGGGTAATAGCCTGAATCGCACGCGCGATATCCGGCGAATTGTTTAACGCACGAATTTCCTGAAACAGCGCGGTTGCCTCTGAATATTCTTTTCGCAGATACCCTAACCACTGCTTAATCCGCGCTACATGATACAGCCCGGTGTCCCCCTGCTTTTCAAGACGGGTATATTTTTGCAACAGCGTCACAACATCAGGCCACGGCATACGCGGCTCGTTGTATTTCACCACGCGGCTCAGGTTTGGAATATTTAATGCGCCACGTCCGATCATCACCGCATCGCATCCGCTGATGGCCATACAATCCTGGGCGCTCTGCCAGTCCCAGATTTCGCCATTCGCGATAACCGGAATAGTCAGTCGCTGGCGGATCTCGCCAATCGCCTGCCAGTTAATATGTTCTGCCTTATAGCCCTGTTCCTTGGTTCGACCATGCACCGCCAGTTCGCTGGCGCCAGCCTGCTGCACGGCATCGGCAATTTCAAACTGCCGATCGCTGTTATCCCAGCCCAGACGCACTTTCACCGTCACCGGGAGATGAGCCGGGACCGCCTCGCGCATAGCTTTTGCGCCCCGGTAGATAAGCTCAGGATCTTTCAGTAACGTTGCGCCACCGCCGCTGCCGTTCACCAGCTTCGACGGACAACCACAGTTCAGATCGACACCGTACGATCCCAGTTCTACCGCACGCGCCGCATTCTCCGCCAGCCACTGCGGGTACTGCCCCAACAGCTGAATGCGAACCAACGTGCCGGATGGCGTCCGGCTGTTGTTATGCAGTTCCGGGCAGAGTCGATGAAATACTTTTGCCGGCAGGAGCTGATCCACCACGCGCACAAACTCGGTGATGCACAGATCGTAATCATTCACTTCAGTCAGCAGCTCGCGCACCAGTGAGTCGAGCACGCCTTCCATCGGCGCCAGTAAAACACGCATATCGTCACCCGCAAAAAAAGAGGCGCTATGGTAGCGCCTCCGTTCGGGAGATTAAAGAGGCTCAGCGTGGCAGCAGGCAGTTATCTTCTTTCCAGCCGTATAACCACTCCATACCGCGATAAAATTCCGCCTGCGACTTGTCTTTCCACAACAGATTACGCACCTGACGCTCGACGCCTGCGGCATGGTAGACGCGTCCCATTTCGCGGGTTGACCAGACGATGCGTGCGGTACGCGGAATACGCACCGACTCATACAGCGCGAAGGCATCAGCCGCATCGCCGTCACACTGCTGTAACGCTTTACCTAGCGTGACAGCATCTTCCAGCGCCATACAGGCTCCTTGCGCCATATATTGCGCCACCGGGTGCGCGGCATCTCCCACCAGCGTGATGCGGTCGGTTCCCCATTTCTCTACCGGCTCACGATCGGCGGTTGACCAGCGCCGCCATGACGTCGGTTTATCCAGCATCTGACGAGGGCGTGGATGAATACCCGCAAAATAGGAGAGCACTTCCTCTTTGCTACCATCCTTCACCCCCCACTCCTCCTGCTGACGACTGTGGAAGGTCACCACCAGGTTGTACTGTTTGCCGCCGCGCAGTGGGTAGTGCACCAGATGACAATGCGGTCCGGCCCACAATACCGGCGCGTTAATGCGCAAATCTTCCGGCATATCATCGCAATCAATCACGGCGCGATAGACCACGTGCCCGGTAACCCGCGGAGCATCGCCAATCAGAGACTGACGAACAACCGATTTTACACCGTCACAGCCCACCAGAATATCCGCCGTCCAGTTGTTGCCGTGTTCGTCAAATACCGTCACGTCATTCTCTGTCTGGCGAATATCAACCACGTTAGTTGAAGTGCGATACTCAACGTTAGGATGCACCAGCGCCGCTTCCCAAACGCTGGCGTGAATATCAACCCGATGGATAACCGCATAAGGACCGCCAAAGTGATCGCGGAACGCCTGCCCGGTTTCAATGCGTACTACCTCTTTCGCATTTACCGCATCCATCATCGTGATGTGGTCGGTTAAAACGGCGCGTTGACGGGCAACTTCCCCCACGCCAAGGCTGTCCAGAGCAGAAAATGCATTCGGCCCGAGCTGAATACCCGCGCCAATTTCACCAATTTCGTGCGCTTTCTCCAGCAACATCACTTTAATGCCCTGACGGGCCAGCGATAGCGCGGTCGCCGCGCCGCCAATCCCGCCACCCACGATAATTGCGCGTGTCACTTTAGCCATTGTCGTTCTCCTTATCAGGCTGGAATTTTGTCTTGTTGATTCTCGGGCGCGGCGGCGATAAACGCCGGAAGCTGGGTACAGGCATCATATACCGCCTTACAGCGTGGATATCCGCTCAGATCGCAACCCATCCGCAACGCGTTTGCCCACTGCGGGATCAGACAGCAATCCGCCAGCGTCGGTGCGTCCCCCACGCAAAACGTCCCCGAGTGACTCTGGCGCAACATCTGTTCCACCGCGCTTAACCCTTGCTGGATCCAGTGGGCATACCAGCGTTTTTTATCTTCTTCACTGACCTTTAGCTCTTCGCTCAGGTAGCGCAGCACCCGTAGATTGTTTACAGGGTGAATATCACAGGCGATGGCATAAACAATTTCCAGCACCTTACTGCGCGTCGGGAAGTCAGCAGGCAGCAGCGGCGACTGCGGAAAGTGGCCATCCAGCCAGTCGGTTATCGCCAGAGACTGCCCGAGTGATTCTCCGTCATCGGTCACCAGCGTCGGCACCAGTCCCACCGCATTCATTCGCCGATAGGCCAGTTCGTTCTGCTGACCAATGCGAATATTGACGCCCACCGTCTGGTAATCGAGCCCCTTCAGCGCCAGCGCAATGCGTACACGATATGACGCGGAGCTATTAAAGAAACTGTACAGCTTCATTATGCACCTCAGACAATCTTCACGGCGATGGGGGTTAAACCGTCTACGTTTCCGGTGATCACATCCCCTTTCACTACCGCCCCTACGCCTTCGGGTGTACCGGTGTAGATTAGATCGCCTGGCTGCAGTTCGAAAAAGCCTGACAGATAGCTGATGGTTTCATTCACAGACCAGATGAGGTGGCGAATATCGCTACGCTGGTGATCGTCGCCGTTGACCTGCAACCAGATTGGCGCATGGTTAACATCCACACTTTCGCTGGCTTTATGCAACGGCGCGATGGGCGCGGAGAGATCAAACGCTTTGCCGATTTCCCATGGACGCCCCATCTGACGCATCTCCATCTGCCGGTCACGGCGGGTCATATCCAGACCGGTGGCATAGCCCCAGATATATTCGTGCGCTTTTTCCAGCGGAATATCGCTGCCCTTTTTACCAATCGCCACCACCAGCTCTATCTCATAGTGATAGTTATCGGTCTGCGATGGGTACGGCAGTTCAAGGATCTGACCAGCTGCCACCGGGACTATCGCATCAGCAGGTTTACAGAAGAAGAACGGGGGTTCGCGATCCGGATCAAAGCCCATTTCACGCGCATGAGCGGCATAGTTACGGCCCACACAATAAACGCGGCGTACGGGAAATTGTTCATCACTACCAACCACCGGAACGGTAACAGGTGCTTGTGGTTCGAATACATATTGCGTCATTTTCTCTCTCCCAAATTAATAGCGTGCTTCACGGAACAGCCCCAGCGCTTCCTGAACCGGTCTGTCCGAAAAACTGAATAAGACGGTATCTTCGTGGGTCTGGAACGACACGCCGTGCCAGGTCGGCACCACAAAAATATCTTTTGGCGAAAAGTTGAAGGTCTCGTTACCGATGGTGACCTGCCCACTTCCTTCCACCACGTGATAGATAGTGCTGTCAGTGGTACGCGCCATTCGTGAGGAAAAGCCCTGCGGCAACAGTTGCAGGAAGGTTCCCATCGAAGGCATGGGATAACCGCCGGTTACCGGGTTGACGTAACGCATCTTGTAACCGTCCCACTCATCGGCGTCGCCCATACGGGTCAGGTCATGTAGCGCTTCACGGCTGCGATCGTAGCGATAGTTAAAAATCGGCGATGAGTTACCCTTCTGATGGCGCAGCGGCAGCATATTGGCCGCGTAGCGCGGTAAGTAATCCCCTTCCTGGCGCGTGACCGGCTGCTGATCTTCCGGGTAGTCTTCCGCAAAGCCGCAGCCCAGCAGGTTCACCAGCGGCAGATCCAGACCGTCCAGCCACACCACCGGTTCACTGCCCGGGTTGCCGTGATCGTGCCAGCGCCACTGCGGCGTCAGAATAAAATCGCCTTCATGCATCTGGGTGCGCTCGCCATCCACAGCGGTAAATGCCCCTTTCCCTTCGACAATAAAGCGCAGCGCAGACTGGTTGTGGCGGTGACTCGGCGCAACCTCGCCCGGCATAATTAACTGCAATCCTGCGTACAGCGTTGGGGTGATTGAAGACTGTCCGCGCAACATTGGGTTTTCCAGCACCAGCACGCGGCGAATCGCCTCTTTCGCGCCAATCAGATCGCCACTTTCTAACAGCAGAGGGCGGATCTCCTGATAGTTCCAGTACGCAGGCGCGCAATGTGCGTTCGGTGTTGGCGGCACCAGGCGGTGCAGCGACTCCCACAGAGGGGTCAGATTCTGCCCGGAAATATGCTGGTAAAACTGTTGACGGCTGTTCTTAACATCCTGATTCAGTTCAGACATAGGGATTCTCCTTATTCATTCACAACACCTGCGCGAGGCAGAGTATTTGAGGCAGAGGCCGACTGGCGGATAACAACCGTCAGCAGCGTAAGCATCACCGCGCTGATGGCCGCCGGGACGGCAATAATGAAAAACAGGTTATCGAATGAGAAATTCATCGCCATCATCACGCCGCCAGAAAGCGAGCCGACAATCGCGCCGCAGCGCCCCACCGCATTAGACCAGCTGACGCCCGTCGCCCGGCTTTGTGTCGGATATAGCGTGGCGGTTAACGCATTTAGACCAACCTGAGAACCGCTGATACCAATGCCGGTGCCAAAAATAGCCAGAGCCATCAACCACAGACCGTTCTCGCTCAGGCCAATCATGACGATGCACACTGCGCCCAGTGCATAACTCACGGCCAGCACGCGGAAAGGATTGTATTTATCCATCAGCACGCCCAGCGCCAGCGCCCCCAGCGTTCCTCCAATCTGGAAGGCGGCAGTTACCCATGAGGCATGCTGCAGATCAATTCCACGATGGTTTAACAGCGTTGGCATCCAACTGGAAAGCAGATAAATAATCAGCAAGCTCATAAAGAACACTACCCATAGCATCAGGGTAATAGGCAGCTGTCGCCCGACGAACAGCTGGCGAATGCTTCCTTTAGCAATCGCGGTGCCCTCGTTGAGATAAAAATGGGTAGTGTCATAACGTTCCCGGGTGATGGCGCTAACGGTTCTGGCAATCACGTTTTGCGGCAGTTGGCGACGAACCTGCCAGCGCGGGGATTCCGGAAGCGCAAACAGCAGAGCCACAAACAGCATGAGTGGTAGAACGCCTCCCAGCACCAGAATGCCGTGCCAGCCAATGACCGGCACCAGTTGCGCGCTCACAATTCCACCCATCGCCGACCCCAGAGTAAATCCACAAAACATCATGGTCACCAGCGCGCCACGCCGCCGCGCTGGCAGGTACTCTGACGTCATGGTGATGGTATTTGGCATCGCGCCGCCCAGACCTAACCCGGTAAGAAAGCGCAAAATAACCAGCGTTTGTAGATCGGGAGAAAAAGCCGAAATCAGGCTCAGGGCGCCGAACAGCGCCACGCAGAGTTCAATCACCCGTTTGCGGCCAAAACGGTCAGACAATGGGCCGCAGAGCAATGCGCCAGCGGTTAGCCCCAACAGGCCTGCGCCAAACAACGGCGCCAGATCGCCGGCAGTCAGCTGCCAGTGAGTACGAATGTCGGGAGCGATAAAGCCAATAGCTGCGGTATCAAATCCGTCGAGCATGACGACCAGAAAACAGCAAATGATAACGCGCCACTGGGTCTTACCGACGGGAGCGGAATCGATCAGTGCTTGTAGATCACGTTGATGAGTCATAGTGAATGCCTCAGTGCAGGTAGAGTAGATGTCTGTTTTGTTTTAGGTATGTTGCGACTTTGTATGTTTGGAGATGAAATGTACAATGGCTTTTCATGCAGAGGCATAACCTGGAGGTTATAGCAAATGGCAAACTGGGCGCAGAAACTTAAGTTGCAACACCTGCAAACGCTTATCGCGCTGGGCGAACAGGGAAATCTGACTCACGTCGCACGGATGATGAATATCACCCAGCCAGCGTTGTCAAAATGGTTATCACAGCTCGAAGATGAGATTGGCATCACCCTCTTTGAACGTCATAGCAAAGGCTTGCGTCCTTCCGAAGGCGGCAAACTGCTACTGCAGCATGCCCAACGCCTGCTCAATGATATGGAACGTTCGCAATATGAAATCGCCCGTTTTAAGCAAGGCGGCCTGGTGGGAAGTCTGAAGATTGGCTGCTCACCCGTGGCGACCGACTGCGTTTCAATGGCAATACTGGGTTTGCTCAAAGAGTTGCCAACCCTGAACCTTAATATCGAAGAGAAAGTGATGACCCCGCTGCTGCACGATCTGCTCGCGGGTTCGGTGGATGTCGTCGTCGGTCGCGTCGGTGGCCGGGCGCTTCAGTTGCCGCTCAATTACCAGGTGCTGTATACCGAGCCGGTCTGTTTCGTCGCCCGTCCCGATCATCCCTTGGCAAAATATCCCTTGCTCACCTGGCACGATCTGGCGAACTGGCGCTGGATTGTCTGGCCGACAGGAACCCCTATCCGGATAAGCATTGATAACGCGCTGGTTGATAACGGCGTCATGTTGCCGGAAAACATCATTGAATCGGCGTCGATCAACGTCAGTACCAACCTGCTGCAAAGTAGCGATATGATCTCTATTCTTTCTTTGCGTCTGGCACAACGGTATGCCGCCCAGGGACAGCTGGCTATTCTGAATCTGCCGAAGATTGAACAAAAAGGCAGCGTCGGCGTCTTCTGGCGCAACAACGAAACACCTACTACCGCCCTGAATCGTTTTTTGTATTATCTGGCACAGGCTTAGCGCGGAGAGTTAGGGCCATCGCCCGATGTTCCAGATATCTATTTCCTCTATGCTTAGAATTCATGATGTGATCGGTAGCACGTTTTTAAGTTTAATTGTATGATGAATCAGTCTCGTCAAGGGTTTCAACTATGAGCAAAGCACTGAACGTTATCTGGCAATATTTGCGCGCATTCGTCCTGATTTATGCCTGCCTCTACGCAGGTATTTTTCTTGCGTCGCTACTTCCTATCACCATTCCGGGCAGCATTATCGGCATGCTGATTCTGTTTGTCTTACTGGCTTTGCAGGTGTTACCGGCAAAATGGGTTAACCCTGGCTGCTACGTGCTGATTCGTTATATGGCCCTGCTGTTTGTCCCGATTGGCGTGGGGATCATGCAGTACTTTGACCTGCTCCGCGCACAATTTGGTCCGGTAGTGGTGTCCTGTACCATCAGTACGCTGGTCGTTTTCCTGGTGGTGAGCTGGAGCTCGCACATTGTGCACGGTGAACGCAAAATCGTTGGGCAAAAAGGGTCTAAAGAATGATGTCGTATATCTGGTGGTCGTTACCTCTTACGCTGGCGGTGTTTTTTGGCGCACGTAAGCTGGCTGCACGATTTAAAATGCCGCTATTGAACCCGCTGCTGGTTGCCATGGTGGTGATTATTCCCATTCTGCTGCTGACCGGCATTCCCTACGATCACTATTTCAAAGGCAGCGAAGTACTGAACGATTTACTGCAACCTGCCGTGGTCGCGCTGGCCTATCCGTTATACGAACAGTTGCACCAAATTCGCGCCCGCTGGAAATCAATCATTGCTATCTGTTTTGCCGGGAGCGTTGTGGCGATGGTAACAGGTACAACAATCGCTTTGTTGATGGGCGCATCACCGCAAATTGCCGCGTCTATCATGCCAAAATCGGTCACCACGCCTATCGCTATGGCCGTGGGAGGCAGTATTGGCGGCATTCCGGCTATCAGCGCCGTATGCGTTATTTTTGTCGGTATCCTCGGGGCAGTATTTGGTCATACGTTGCTTAATGCGATGCGCATTCGCACCAAGGCCGCTCGGGGGCTGGCAATGGGCACCGCGTCGCACGCCCTGGGTACCGCACGCTGTGCAGAACTGGACTACCAGGAAGGCGCGTTTAGTTCTCTGGCGCTGGTTATTTGCGGCATTATCACCTCGTTGGTTGCCCCATTCCTGTTCCCGATTATTCTGGCGGTGGTGGGTTAACCTTCATTTTTTAGCTATTTATTTGCGATGCGTTGCACATTTTTCATTTAAGTTTCATAAGTTGCATACGTAATGGGATTTAGATCACATATAAAGCCATAACAGGTCCGTAAACTACGATTCCATTACATTGTTATGAGGCATCGCCATGCATCCACGTTTTCAAACTGCTTTTGCCCAACTCGCGGATAACTTGCAATCAGCCCTGGCCCCTGTTCTGGCGGATGCGCATTTCCCCGCCATGCTGACTGCTGAGCAGGTCTCTTTGCTGAAACGCGAATCGGGACTGGACGAAGACGCGCTGGCATTCGCTCTGCTGCCGCTGGCTGCGGCCTGCGCACGTACTCCACTGTCCAATTTCAACGTTGGGGCTATTTCTCGCGGCATCAGCGGCAACTGGTACTTCGGTGGGAACATGGAGTTCCTGGGCGCGACCATGCAGCAAACTGTTCATGCCGAGCAAAGCGCTATCAGCCACGCCTGGCTGCGCGGTGAAAAAGGGCTCGCTGCCATCACCGTCAACTACACGCCGTGCGGTCACTGTCGCCAGTTTATGAACGAACTAAACAGCGGACTGGATTTACGTATTCATCTGCCGGGACGTGCGCCACACGTGCTGCGCGATTATCTGCCAGATGCCTTCGGCCCGAAGGATCTGGAGATTAAAACGCTGCTGATGGACGATCAGGATCACGGCTTCGCACTGCAGGGCGATGCGTTGACCCAGGCAGCAATCACCGCTGCCAATAGATGTCATATGCCGTACAGCAAATCCCCAAGCGGCGTGGCACTGGAGTGTAAAGATGGTCGTATTTTTAGCGGCAGCTATGCTGAAAATGCCGCTTTTAACCCAACCCTGCCACCACTGCAAGGCGCGTTGAACCTGTTAAATCTGAACGGTTATGATTATTCAGATATCCAACGCGCCGTGCTGGCTGAAAAAGCCGATGCGCCGTTAATTCAGTGGGATGCGACATCTGCCACGCTGAAAGCACTGGGCTGCGACAATATAGAGCGCGTGCTACTCGACTAAGTCGTGTTGCCCGATGGCGTAACGTCATCGGGCAACAGTGACTAAAATCCCCTCAATCAGATTACTGTTTCTTGCGCTACGTCTTCCGGTACAGTAGCCTGATTGAAATTCCATCCAAATAACGAGTTTTCTGCATGTTAAAGCGCGTGTTTTACAGCCTGTTAGTCCTGCTGGGCTTGCTGCTTTTGACTGTGCTTGGACTCGATCGGTGGATGAGCTGGAAGACTGCTCCCTACATTTACGACGAACTGCAGGATTTACCCTACCGCCAGGTAGGAGTGGTTCTGGGCACGGCGAAGTATTACCGCACCGGCGTCATCAATCAGTATTACCGCTACCGCATTCAGGGCGCATTGAACGCCTATAACAGCGGGAAGGTAAACTATCTGCTGTTAAGCGGCGACAACGCACAGCAAAGCTACAACGAACCCATGACGATGCGTAAAGATCTGATTGCCGCAGGCGTCGATCCCGCTGACATCGTGCTTGATTACGCCGGGTTCCGAACGCTCGACTCCATCGTGCGTACCCGTAAGGTGTTCGATACCAACGATTTCATCATTATTACCCAGCGATTCCACTGTGAACGTGCCTTGTTTATTGCGCTCCATATGGGTATCCAGGCCCAGTGCTACGCCGTACCTTCGCCAAAAGATATGCTCACCGTGCGGGTACGTGAATTTGGCGCCCGTTTTGGCGCACTTGCCGATCTCTACATTTTTAAACGTGAACCCCGCTTTTTAGGCCCACTGGTCCCTATCCCAACCATGCATCAGGTACCGGACGATGCACAGGGATATCCGGCAGTCACGCCTGAACAACTGCTCGAATTACAAAAGAAACAAGGAAAATAAGCATGGATGTACAAACCCTTTTCGTCGTGTTGGCCTTTCTGCTCATTCCCGTGTTTTGTTTTCGTGAAGCCTGGAAAGGCTGGCGCTCGGGAGCCGTAGATAAAATTAAAAAGAATGCGCGCGAACCGGTTTTCGCTTATCGCAATCAAGAGACGCTGCAATTTTGGTCTTACGTACTGGTTTATGCTGGATGCGGGTGCTTATCCTTCGGTATGGTTATTTACTTAGTTTTTTATCGATAACGCATTTGCCTTTATATTAGCGTTTGAGAATAGCTAATATTTTGATAATAGTTACCATTTCAAGATAAGGGATTAATGCTGCCCGTCAGCATTTCCCTCAAACTATCTTCTATTTGTGAATCCTTTCACAGAATACTCTTCCTGCAGTGCTTAGCCTTAAGAATAGCCTTTCACTTTTTATATTTTGTTATTAACGGTTTGCCTTAATTTACTCAAGCATTAAGGAAGAAAATATGCCACAACAAAATTATCTGGATGAGCTCACGCCTGCTTTTACCCCATTATTAGCAATAAAAGAGGCTTCCCGCTGTTTATTATGTCACGATGCCCCCTGTAGTCAGGATTGCCCGGCGCAAACCGACCCGGGGAAATTTATTCGCTCCATTTATTTCCGTAATTTTAAAGGCGCAGCCGAAACTATCCGCGAAAATAATGCGCTCGGTGCGGTGTGCGCTCGAGTTTGCCCAACCGAAAAATTATGCCAGCGCGGGTGTACGCGTTCAGGAATTGATAAACCTATCGATATTGCGCGTCTGCAGCGCTTTATTACCGATTTTGAACAGCAAACCGCGATGAAAATCTATCAGCCGGCAACAAAAACGCTGGGCAAGGTCGCTATTATCGGTGCAGGTCCGGCAGGATTACAGGCCAGCGTAACGCTGAGCAATCTTGGTTATGACGTAACCATCTTCGAAAAACAGGCTCAGCCAGGCGGCTGGTTGCGCTATGGCATCCCAGAGTTTCGTTTGCCGCATTCGGTTTTGGATCATGAAATTGCCCGTATCGTTGAAATGGGCGTGACCATCAAGTGCAATTGTGAAGTCGGCAATGCCCTTTCCGTTGAGCAACTCAAAGCAGAATATCGCGCCGTACTGGTTACCCCAGGTATGTCTTACGGCTCAACATTGCCTCTTTTTGAGAAAGCGAATCACGTTGAAATTGCCGTCGATTTTCTGCAACGCGCCCGGCAATCAAGCGGCGATATTACCGTCGCCAAAAGTGCATTGATCATCGGCGGTGGCGACGTGGCGATGGATGTCGCCAGTACGTTGAAACTGCTGGGCTGCCCGTCAGTCACCTGTGTCGCGCGTGAAGAACTGGCTGATTTTCCGGCCAGCGATAAAGAATTCAGCAGCACCCAGGCATTAGGCGTGTCGATTATTGACGGTTTCACGCCCGTGGCGGTAAGCGGAAATCAAGTTACCTTTAAGCACGTACGCCTGCCAGGCGAACTCATGCTAGAAGCCGAGCACATTATTCTTGCCGTTGGTCAACACGCTCAGCTTGATAATTTCGCCACGTTAAAGCCACAGCGCAATCTAATCAATACGCAAAACTACCAAACTGCTGATCCGGTTCTGTTTGCTGCAGGCGATATTGTTGAAGGCGATAAAACGGTCGTTTACGCCGTGAAAACCGGAAAAGAAGCCGCTCAGGCCATTCATCACTATTTAGAGGGAGCTTGCTCATGTTAACGAAAGATCTTTCTATTACCTTTTGCGGCGTCAAATTTCCCAACCCGTTCTGCCTCTCTTCCTCCCCGGTGGGCAACTGTTATGAAATGTGCGCCAAAGCCTATGATAGCGGTTGGGGCGGCATTGTTTTTAAAACGATCGGTTTCTTTATTGCGAATGAAGTTTCCCCACGTTTTGACCATCTCAGCAAAGAAGATACCGGCTTTATTGGCTTCAAAAACATGGAGCAAATTGCCGAGCATCCGCTGGAGGAGAATCTGGCTGCTATTCGGCGACTGAAACAAGACTACCCGGATAAGGTTCTGATTGCGTCGATCATGGGGGAAAATGAGCAGCAATGGCAGGAACTGGCCCGCCTGGTTGAAGAAGCGGGTGCAGATATGATCGAGTGTAACTTCTCCTGCCCGCAAATGACCTCGCATGCTATGGGCAGCGATGTAGGACAAAGCCCTGAGCTGGTTGAAAAATACTGTCGGGCGGTTAAACGCGGTTCGTCCCTGCCAATGCTGGCTAAAATGACACCAAATATTGGTGATATGTGTGAGGTGGTGCTGGCGGCAAAACGCGGAGGAGCCGACGGTATCGCGACCATCAATACGGTTAAATCCATCACTAATATCGACCTGAACAGGAAAATCGGGATGCCGGTCGTCAACGGTAAATCTAGTATTTCCGGCTACTCCGGCAAGGCCGTTAAACCTATTGCTTTGAGATTTATCCAACAACTACGCATGCACCCTGAACTGCGGGATTTTCCGATTAGCGGCATTGGAGGAATTGAGACCTGGGAAGATGCCGCCGAGTTTTTACTGTTAGGCGCGGCCACGCTGCAGGTGACCACCGGGATCATGCAATATGGATATCGGATTGTGGAGGACATGATCAGCGGGCTGTCACATTACCTCGCCGATCAAGGGTTTGACTCACTGGAGGAGATGGTGGGTCTGGCCAATGCCAATATCATCCCCGCCGAGGAGCTTGACCGTAGCTACATTGTCTATCCGAACATCCATCTTGATAAATGCGTCGGCTGTGGTCGTTGCTACATCTCCTGCTATGACGGCGGGCATCAGGCGATGGAATGGAATGAGGAAACCCGTACACCGCACTGCAATACGGAAAAATGTGTGGGATGTTTATTGTGCGGTCACGTTTGCCCGGTAGCCTGTATTGATCTGGGCGAGGTGAAATTTAAACCCGGAGAGAAAGAACATGCGTTAACGTTGTAACGCAGATAAAAAAGCCCGGTGCAGGTTGCGCTGCACCGGGCTTTTTACATTGTACGATTACTTCTTACGCGCGTACTTCAGTGAGTCCAGCGCAACCGCGAAGATGATAATGCCGCCCTTGATAATATACTGCCAGTAAGGGTTTACGCCGATGTAGGTCAGACCGTAGTTGATGACGGTGAAGATAATCACACCGGTCACCACGCCAAACACGGTACCTACCCCGCCGCTGAACGACACGCCACCAACCACGCACGCCGCAATCGCATCCAGCTCATACATAAAGCCGAGGTTGTTGGTCGCCGAGCCGATACGCCCGGCTTCCAGCAAACCACCGAAGGCATAGAACACGCCAGACAACGCATAGATAATCAACAGGTTCAGCGCAACGTTTACCCCAGACACTTTCGCTGCTTCCGGATTTCCGCCGATGGCGAAAATGTTTTTACCGAAGCGGGTCTTGTTCCACAGCACCCACACAAAGGCCACGGCAATCAGCGCGTAGAAGGTGATGTAGGAGAGTCGGAAACTGCCCAGTGCAATAAAGCCCTGTGCAAAGGTTGAAAATCCGCTATCAAAGCCAGAGATTGGCGATGCACCGACGAAGTCGTAGTACAGGGAGTTGATCCCGTAAACGATAATCATCGTACCCAGGGTGGTAATAAACGGCGTCACGTTCAGGTAAGCAATGATAATACCGTTCACCAGACCGATAATGGCACCAATCACGCAGACAATCAGCACCACTACAATGATCGGCATCGTCGCCATTTCCGGGAACACCTTGTTGGCATTCTCCATCGACTGCAACAAAGTCGCTGCAACCACTGCCGCCAGGCCAACCTGACGCCCCGCCGACAGGTCGGTCCCTTGGGTAACAATCAGTCCAGCCACACCCAATGCGATAATAATACGCACCGAGGATTGTGTGAGAATATTACTCAGGTTTAGTAAGCTTAAGAAAGTGGGATCCTGGAAAATAATAATCGCCAGCAAAACCAAAAGAACAACGTAAATTCCGCCTTCTTTCAGGTAAGTAAGAAAACTTTTCTTATTTAACGCACTCATGAGGAGCCCCTAATCTTAAAGGTGCAAAGACGCAAGACGGAGGATTTCGTTTTGCGTTGTTGTTTTAGTGTCAACAATTCCGGCAACGAGACCATTGCTCATCACCAGAATACGATCGGTAATACCCAGCAGCTCCGGCATTTCAGAGGAAATAATAATAATCCCCTTATCCTTTTTCGCGAGTTCAGCAATTAACTGGTAAATTTCAAATTTCGCGCCAACATCGATTCCACGCGTCGGTTCATCCAGCATCAGAATTTCTGGCTGCGTTAATAACCAACGACCAATAACCACCTTTTGCTGATTACCGCCAGAAAGTGAACCAATTTGCGTACGATGGCCTGGTGTTTTCACCCTCATGGAGTCAATTACCCACTGGGTATCACTCTTCATGCGGGAATTATCCAACAGACCGACTTTGTTTTTGTAATTTTGGATATTAGAAATTAACGAGTTAAAACCAATGTCCAGATACGCATAAATACCGGTTGAGCGGCGCTCTTCCGTGACCAGCGCAAAACCATGGTTGATGGCTTCATTTGCACTGTGGTTATTAATCTTTTTGCCGTGTAGCGTAATCGTACCCGATGATTTCTCACGAATACCAAAAAGCGTTTCAACAATATCCGTGCGTTTTGCGCCGACCAGACCGGCAATCCCGAGAATTTCCCCTTTGTGTAAATCAAACGAGATATCACGAATCGACGGCTGACGCAGCGAGGTCAGGTTACGCACTTGCAGAATGACTTCACCAGGTTTGTTTTCTTTATCCGGAAAACGTTGGTTCAGTGAACGCCCTACCATCATGGCGATGATCTTATCCATATCCAGCCCTTCCAGCGGCTGGGTCGCAATCCACTGGCCGTCGCGTAGAACGGTAATTTCATCACACAGCTGGAAAATTTCTTCCATTTTGTGAGAAATATAAACAATACCGCATCCACGCTCTTTCAGCTTACGGATGATAGTGAACAGATGATTAACTTCTTTCTCGGTTAACGATGAAGTTGGTTCATCCATGATGACGATTTTGGCGTCATAGGAGAACGCCTTCGCAATTTCAATCATCTGCATTTGTGAAACGGATAATGTGCCGACGCGCGCACGCGGATCGATATCAATATCCAGTTCATCAAATATCGCTTTGGTATCGCGGTACATTTTTTCCTGATCGACAAACATGCCTTTGGTGGGATAGCGTCCCAGCCACATGTTGTCCATCACAGAGCGTTGTAATACCAGGTTTAATTCCTGGTGTACCATCGAAATACCATTCTCAAGCGCTTCCTTAGCAGAATGAAAGTCGATTTCTTTACCCTGAAATAAAATACTGCCGGAATCTTTTTGATAGATGCCGAAAAGACATTTCAATAATGTTGATTTCCCCGCGCCATTCTCCCCCATTAAGGCGTGAATAGAATGCGGGCGGACTTTTAAATTGACATTATCAAGCGCCTTAACGCCGGGGAAGGACTTGTTGATGCCGGTCATTTCCAACAAGTATTCGCCTGACGACTGAGTATGTGTGCTGACCATAATTATACCTTGTTGGCCTTGCAGAGTGCGTTATTAAGGGCGCAATGAAATTGCGCCCACAGACGGAGTATTTACTTATTGGTGAACTCGGCCAGATTATCTTTATCGACACCTACGTACGGAACGCGAACAATCTTGTTCTCAATTTTCCAGTTAGTGCCATCTGCCGCACCTTTGCCATCAGCCAGGTTTTTCGCCAGATCAAAGGTGGCTTTCGCCTGGTTATTAGCATCGTTCAGCACGGTACCGGCCATAGCGCCAGATTTCACCAGCGCCAGTGCTTCAGGCAGGGCATCCACGCCAAATACCGGTACGCTGGTTTTATTGTGTGCCTTCAGCGCTTCAACTGCGCCCATTGCCATCGCATCGTTGTTGGCGATAACGACTTCGATTTTGTTCGCGTTCGGACCGGACATCCACGCATCCATCTTATCTTTCGCCTGAGCGGTATCCCACATTGCAGTATCTAACTGCAGTTGCTCAGTTTTAATGCCTTTGTCGTTCAGCTCTTTAATCACGTAAGTAGTACGTGCTTCAGCATCCGGGTGTCCCGGTTCGCCTTTCAGCAGAACAAACTGAATTTTGCCGTCTTTGTTCAGGTCCCAGTTCGGGTTAGCTGCCCAGTGTTTGGCAATCAAATCACCCTGAATAATACCGGACTCTTTAGAGTCAGTACCGACGTAATACGCTTTGTCATAGCTGTCCAGCGCCTTGCGAGAAGGTTCTTTGTTGAAGAACACGATCGGTACGTTCTGTCCGCGTGCTTTTTCAATGACCGTGCCTGCAGCTGCCGGGTCAACCAGGTTAATCGCCAGTGCTTTAACGCCTTTTGCCAGCAGCACGTCGATCTGATCGTTTTGTTTGGACTGGTCGTTCTGCGAGTCGTTCATCAGCAGTTGTACATCTGGCGCCGCTTTGGCATCTTTTTCAATAGCCTTACGTACCACTGACATAAAGTTATCGTCATACTTATAGATAGTCACACCAATACGGGTATCAGCAGCGTGCGCAGCCGCGCCGAATAACATGCTTGCCATTACAGCAGACAGGGTCAACACCTTCTTATTCATGGTATCTCCGGTTTTATTATGCAGGGTAGTACTTGAGATAAATGCTCGGCAGGCAGAACGTTACTGAAGTGTTACTGAACGCCGAAGCTCACTTTTAAAAATATTTCTTCCGTGTCTGGCAACGCTCCCAAAACAGGCTTTAATTATCGTTTAAGGCAGCTATACCTCGATGAAAGTGATTATTCACCGTTACATAGTAGTTACAGCGCAACAAACAGTGTCATCATAGCTATCGCATTGTTAATATACTGTGAATTTACTCACATATTGAAAGCGGTTACATCGCGCT
Source organism: Citrobacter sp. Cf132 (assembly GCF_030333885.1). NCBI lineage: Bacteria > Pseudomonadati > Pseudomonadota > Gammaproteobacteria > Enterobacterales > Enterobacteriaceae > Citrobacter > Citrobacter sp. Cf132. The sequence goes on along the minus strand of NZ_JAOWFA010000057.1, from coordinate 317,013 downwards.
GCGTTATAAGTTAGTGATCGGTGCCGCATTCTGCCGCAGCGCCACTGAATGGCGACGTACCAGCGTCGGCATAAAGCAATGCGTCGCCTGCGGATCCAACGTGCCAGCCGCGCCCTGTAGTGCAAGCTCCGTCGCCATTTTTGCCATAGAGGCAATGGGATAGCGCACGGTGGTTAGCTGCGGATCGGTGTAACGCGCGATGGGAATATCATCGAAGCCAATAATTGAAAGGTGTAATGGAATAGCGATACCGTTATCTTTTAGCGCGGTCAGCGCGCCAGCGGCCATATTGTCGTTATAAGCGAAGACTGCCGTCAGTTGTAAATTGCGCCCCAGCAGTTCCACCATCGCAGACTCTCCGCCCTGCATATCGGGCGAACCGGTGCCGACCCAGCTTTCTGCCGCAACAATCCCCTGCTCTTTCAGAGCAGTTAACCACCCTTCTTTGCGCATGGTGTCATCTTCAATGCGATGGCTTGATGCCAGATAACCGATGCGTTGATGACCATTATTCAGCAACATACGGGTCGCCATTTTAGCGCCGCTGATGTTATCCAGGCAGACGCAACGGTGGGCGTAACCCGGTACCAGGCGATTGATCAGCACCATGCCGGGGATTTGATCCATAAACTCGGCCAGTTCCCGATCGCTCAGTGCTTTAGAGTGTACAATCAATGCGTTACAGCGTTGGCGAATCAACACCTCAATGGCATGACGTTCTTTTTCCGCCTCATGGTAGCTGTTGCCAATCAGGACATACTTCTGATGCTGCTGGGCAACCATATCCACGGCTTTTACCAGCGCGCCAAAAAACGCATCTGATACATCCATGACGACAACACCAATCGTATCGCTTACCTGCGTCGCCAGCGCTTGTGCGTTGGCATTAGGTCGATAGCCAAGCTGAGTGACTGCTTTCATTACCGCTTCACGCGTATCGGGACTCACCAGCGCACTGTTGTTCAGTACGCGGGAAACGGTCGCTACAGAAACGCCAGACTGCCGTGCCACATCACGAATGGTTACCATATTCACTGCCCTGTTTTAGATTGCGGCTGCCCGCAGACACCCCAGGCTGGGTATTTTGTCAGCACAATGAAACGGACTGCGTGAGTGATGTCACAGGAATGAAAGCGCTTACATCCATTTTGTTAATGAATGTGATCCAGATCGTTATCTGGATGTTCGCGGTAATGATGTCCCTGCAGCACGCAGGGTTAATTGACGCCACAGCCATTCCACCGGGCCCTGGCGGTAATAACGTAGCCATATCACGGAGAAAAGTAAGTTAATGACCCAGACCGGGATGACGAAATACAGCAGCTCCAGCCGGTCGAATTTCATAAATAAGCCGAATTGATAGAACAGCGTGGTACAGATTAAGGTTTGTAACAGATAGTTGGTTAACGCCATGCGTCCCACACAGGCGACGGCAATGACCCATTTTAAACGGCTAAGCTGCGGCCAGAAACCGTACATCAGCGCGGCGTAACCAATGGTCTGCATCGGCGCTCCCAGCTCTCGCGGGGCTTGTAACAGGAAAGCACACCAGCGGTAGGCCCAGTCCAGATTCCACTGAGCGATGATAGCAGGCAGGTTTATCGCCATCCCAACGATGACCAGCAGCACGCCGGTACGTCGATAGTGCTGCAAACTGTACTGCCCTTTTAGCCAACCGCTGCGCATTAATGCCGCGCCGAGCAGCATCATCCCCGCCAGTTGCCAGCCGTACTGAGCACCCAACGCCAGCAAGCTATTGGACATCATATCCACGCGATTGCTGATTGCTTCCATTCCGCCGTTCACTTTCCAGTATTTTTCATACAGCAACGCTGAAGCATCCGGCGTCCAGGCGCGGCTGGTTTCGCTCCCGGAGATCACACCCAACAGCAGCAGTACGCCAACGCCCACCAGATACAGCAGCACACCAGTGTTAAATAAGCTTTTTACCGACGGCGCATCCCGGATCAGCCGCCAGCAAATCAGGCCGATCAAGCCATATGCCAGCAGGATATCGCCATCCCAGAAGAGTAAACCGTGAATAAAACCCAATAGCACCAGCAGCGTAAGCCGTGACTGGATCCAGCGTTTACCGCGTGGGAGCAGCATTTGCAGACCGGCACCGAACAGCAGCGCAAACAGCGTGAGGAATTTTACCTGCGCAAAGAGATCGAGCAGCGCCCAGGTCCAGGCATCGGATAAGGTGATGTCGCCATACCACGCAGGATTGAGATATGCCGCCTTTGGCAAGCCAAAGGCGCTAATATTGAGAAGTAGGATACCAAGAATGGCGACGCCACGAATAAAATCCAGCGTGACATTACGCTCCATGGTTCCTGCCCTAATCAGTTGTGATGACGTACTGCGCGCAGGAATTCCTGACGCGTGTTCTGGCTGGACTTAAACAATCCACCAAGAGAAGTGGTGGTGGTCGCACTGGTCGCATCACGAATGCCGCGCGCTTTCACACAGTAATGCACCGCATCAATCGACACCGCCACATTATTCGTCCCGAGCAGCGTTTGCAGCGCGGTGAGAATTTGCTGGGTCAGGCGTTCCTGTACCTGTGGGCGCTGGGCGAAGAACTGCACAATGCGGTTAATCTTCGACAGACCAATAACCGAATCTTTCGGAATATACGCCACCGTCGCTTTGCCATCGATAGTGACAAAGTGGTGTTCGCAGGTGCTGGTCAACGTAATATCGCGGACCGTGACCATCTCGTCCACCTTCATTTTATTTTCAATGACGGTGATTTTCGGGAAGTTGGCGTAATCGAGGCCGGAGAAAATCTCATCGACATACATTTTCGCAATGCGATGCGGAGTTTCCATCAGACTGTCATCGCTCAAATCGAGATTGAGCAATTGCATAATCTCGGTCATATGGCCAGAGATAAGACGTTTGCGTGTTTCGTTATCCATCTCTTGCACGGGCGGGCGCAGCGGGGTTTCGAGACCACGCGCAACCAGCGCTTCATGAACCAGTGCCGCTTCTTTACTGAGTGATGACATTTCTTCTTCTCCTGCAGGTGGGGCGCCTCTGCCCTGCATGGGGCAAAGTTTTTAGGCTGTATCACAGCCAGAACATTGTGCGTGAGGCGGCGCACATAATCCAGTATTCACCGCGATAATTATTGAAATTGGCACAGCCTTTCAGCTGTAGCAACTTCACTTTCTGTTCAGCCCGGTGACGTCGAGTGTTAATGTAAAGTTATATAGATGATGAAGTATGTTTGCTCAATGCGGAAGTGAAAGTTACTCACAGTGCAATGAATAATCTGTATTATGGTGAGTTCGCAAACACATACAGGTTCAACACAACAAGGAGCCACGCATGGAAATGCTTGAAGAGCACCGCTGTTTTGAAGGCTGGCAGCAACGCTGGCGTCACGACTCCGCCACGTTAAATTGCGCCATGACCTTCAGTATTTTTCTTCCACCACCCCGCGATAACGCCCCGCCTCCGGTGCTGTACTGGCTGTCGGGCCTGACCTGCAATGATGAAAACTTCACCACCAAAGCCGGCGCACAGCGCATCGCGGCTGAGCTCGGTATTGTTCTGGTGATGCCAGACACCAGCCCGCGCGGCGAGCAGGTTGCCAACGATGATGGCTACGATTTAGGCCAGGGCGCGGGATTTTACCTCAATGCCACTCAGCAGCCATGGGCAACGCATTTTCGTATGTATGACTATCTGCGTGATGAGCTTCCGGCACTGATTCATTCGCAGTTTAACGTCAGCGATCGCTGCGCCATCAGCGGGCACTCTATGGGGGGGCACGGCGCATTGATTATGGCGCTGAAAAATCCCGGGAAATACACCAGCGTTTCAGCCTTTGCGCCGATCGTAAACCCTTGTCGCGTTCCGTGGGGCGAGAAGGCTTTTAGCGCTTATCTGGGTGAAGATAAAACACAATGGACTGAGTGGGATAGCTGCGCGTTAATGCTGGCCAGTAAGCCCACAGACGCGATTCCGACGCTAATTGATCAAGGAGACAGCGATCAGTTTCTTGCCGATCAGTTGCAGCCAGCAGTGCTGGCCGAAATAGCCCGTCAGACCGCATGGCCAATGACGCTACGCATCCAGCCAGGTTACGACCACAGCTATTACTTTATTGCGTCGTTTATTGAGGATCACCTGCGCTTCCACGCCCAGTATTTGCTGAAGTAATTTCTGAGTTGAGGGCGTAAGCCCTCTTCATTTCTCCATCATTCCTTCACTTTTTCTCCTTTTTTCTTCCTTCACTATCTTATTGATTAAAAAAGTATTTCACCCCAAATCACATCAAACACAAATGATTTCTATTATCATTTGTGTTTACAAATATTCATACTTTTGTACAATCCTCCCGCTTCTTTACTGAAAAGAGTCCTTAAAAGACAAATACATACAATTGTCATGGCCTTTCACATGACGCGCAGTTTGATTCATTTAAATGGAATGATACAAATGACTATACCTCACGTTAAGGCTGTAGCTGCCGCAGTATGCGTCGCCAGTCTCCCATCACTCGGCCATGCCGCTGAACAAGATACCGTGGTAGTTACCGCTACCGGCTTTGAGCAGAAAATTCAGGATGCCCCGGCTTCGATATCTGTTATTACCAAGCAGCAGATTGAGGACAAAGCCTATCGCGATGTCACCGATGCGCTAAAAGATGTCCCTGGCGTCGTCGTCACCGGCGGGGGGAGCAGCAGCGATATCAGTATTCGCGGTATGGCTTCGCAATACACGCTCTTCCTGGTCAACGGTAAACGCATCAGCACCCGCGGCACACGTCCTAATAGCGACAACTCAGGTATTGAACAAGGTTGGCTGCCGCCGCTTGAATCCATCGAGCGTATCGAAGTCATCCGTGGCCCGATGTCATCACTATACGGCTCCGACGCGATGGGCGGTGTCATTAACGTCATCACCAAGAAAGTGTCGAATACCAAAGCCTGGACCGGTTCTCTGCACGGCGATGCCACTTTCCAGGAAGACAGAGACTCCGGTGATATTTACCAGACCAACGCCTATGCGTCTGGGCCACTGATTGACGGATTACTTGGCGCGAAGGTGACCGGGTTATTCTCCCATCGGGCGGAAGATAAAATCCTCAATGGCTACAATGAACAGCGTATGCGTAACGGGGGCTTAACCCTGAACTTTACGCCAGACGATAAAAACGATATCGATTTCGATTACGCACGTGAATTGCAGGATCGCGACAGTACCCCAGGCAAATCTATGGCTGAGGAAAACTGTCGTAACGGAAGCTGTAAGCCGAACAGCAAAAGCGAAAGCAAGTATGTGCACACCACATATTCACTAACCCACAGCGGTTATTACGACGACTTCAACTCCACCAGCTATGTCCAGCAGGAAGAGAGCGAAAACCCGGGTCGCCAGATGAAGTCCTACAACACGATTTTCAATAACCAGAATCAGGTATTCCTTGGAGCGCATACCCTGACGCTAGGCGGGCAATACCGTTATGAAAAACTGCGCGATAACGGCAACCAGCTGCAAGCGGCTGATGGGCTGAACAAACTGACCCGCTGGAGCTGGGCGTTGTTTGCTGAAGATGAATGGGCCGTTACCGATACCTTTACGCTGACCGGCGGTCTGCGTATGGATAAGGATGAAAACTACGGTGACAACTGGACGCCACGCGGCTATGGCGTATGGCATCTGAGCGATCAATGGACCTTAAAAGGCGGCGTTTCAGCGGGCTACCGTGCGCCAGACCTGCGCCAGTCATCAGCAAACTGGGGACAGGTCACCGGCGGCGGTCGTCTGAACGGAATCATTGTCGGCAACCCGGACCTGAAGCCGGAGAAAAGCCTCAGCGAAGAAATCGGCTTACTGTGGGATAACGGCGATAACCTCAACGCGGGCGTCACCCTGTTCAATACCGACTTCAAGAACAAAATCACTGAAGTGCGCCGTTGTAACAGCAGTTCCGATCCGGCCTGCACCATCGGCAATACCCATTATGACTTCGTCAGCGATCGCGTTAACGTCGATAAAGCCAATATGCGTGGCGTAGAATCCACCTTCGGCTGGAAAATAACCTCTGACATCAACTGGACCGCGAACTACACCTACACGGAATCTGAGCAGAAAAGCGGTCAGTTCTCCGGCCAGCCGTTGAACAAAATGCCGAAGCATATGTTTAACACGACGCTGGACTGGCAGGCCACGCAGGATCTCGGTTTCTGGAGCCGCCTGAATCTGCGTGGAAAAACGTCTGAATACCTGAGCCGTACTTCCATGGCACAGGGTACGCCGTCCTATACGCAGGTCGATGTGGGTTTACGTTACTATGCCACCAAGGATCTGTTGATGACCGCTGGCGTGTATAACGTGCTGGATAAGCAAATCGATTACGATACCTACGACACCGTTCTCGATGGTCGTCGTTACACGGTTGGCATGACTTACAGCTTCTAAGTTTGACGCAATAAAAAAAACCCGGCACTCATCATGCCGGGGTTTTTGTTATGCTTTTTATACTGTTATTTTTTTACGCGACCCGGGAATTTCATTTCGCTGTAGCGAACAAAATGGGTTCCTTTGGTCAGCTTATAGCCAAACCAGATAATCAGGAACAGCGGGATACCAATATAGGTAGCCATCACGCCGCCCCAGTCAATGCTGTCTTTCAGGAACGCTTCGTAGTTCTGGCCGAGAGTGATAATCAGGCACAGCACAAAGGCGAAGATCGGACCCAGCGGGAAGAAGCCAGAACGGTACGGCAGATCCTTCACATCGTGGCCCTGCAGCACATAACCGCGACGGAAGCGATAGTGGCTAATGGCGATCCCCAGCCAGGCGATAAAGCCCGTCATTCCGGAAGTATTCAGCAGCCACAAGTATACGGTCTGATTGCCAAACATCGAGGTCAGGAAGCACAGCCCCGCCACCACGGTGGTCGCATACAGCGCGTTACGCGGTACGCCGCCGCGAGACAGTTTGCCGAAAATACGTGGCGCTTTACCGTCACATGCCAGGGTGTAAAGCATACGCGTGGAAGCGTACATCCCGGAGTTACCTGCAGACAGCACCGCCGTCAGGATAACTGCGTTCATCACCGCTGCCGCAGACAGCAGACCCGCATGCTGGAATACCAGCGTGAACGGGCTAACGCTGATGTCTTTCACATCGTTACGCAGCAGGCTTGGATCGGTGTACGGAATAATCAGGCTGATAATCAAAATCGCGAACACATAGAACAGCAGGATTCGCCAGAATACCTGACGTACCGCACGTGGAATGTTCTTTTCAGGATCTTCAGATTCACCTGCCGCGATACCGATAAGCTCCGTCCCCTGGAAGGAGAAGCCGACGATCATCGCCACACCAATCATCGCAGCAAAACCACCGGCAAACGGTGCATCACCGGTCGTCCAGTTGCTCCAGCCCACCGGCTGAGCGCCTTTGAAGATACCGAAAATCATCATTACGCCAACTACGATGAAGATAATGACGGTGGTAACTTTGATCAGTGAGAACCAATATTCCGCTTCACCAAATCCGCGAACGGAAATGTAGTTCAGCAGGAAGATCACGCCGAGGAACAGCGCACTCCAGATCCAACCCGGCGTGTCCGGGAACCACCAGCTCATCACCAGCTGTGCGGCCACCAGGTCAACGGCAATCGTTACCGCCCAGTTGTACCAGTAGTTCCAGCCCAGCGCGAAGCCAAAGCCTTCTTCTACGTAGTTCTGACCGTAGGTGGAAAACGAGCCAGAAACCGGCATATAGGCCGCCAGTTCACCGAGGCTGGTCATCAGGAAATACACCATCAGACCGATCAGAATATAAGAGAACAACGCGCCGCCAGGACCCGCTGCAGAAATAGTTGCACCAGATGCAACGAAAAGACCTGTACCGATGGAGCCTCCAATGGCAATCATCGTCAGGTGACGCGCCTTCAGTTCACGACGTAGCGTGGGCGCTTCTGTGGTTTTAGTTTCGGAAACCATGTGAAAATGCTATCCATCCAAAAAATGAGGCGCGATTGTAGCAGACGAAACGGCATTCTTCCGGCACAAATGCGCTGTTATAAGAGACCTTCATGACTGGCCGCGGATTATAAGTAAAGCAGAAAATAGAGGGTGCAAGGCGGTTAAAACGTAACCGCCATTATGCAAAAAGGAGTCATTACGACAGTGAACGTCCTATTCCCCCTGCTCTACCTGGTCGCTGTAGCGCAAAAAGCGCGTAATGGCATTGGAGATATGTTTTTGTCGATGATGAACACGCCACAGCGTGCGGACCAAACGTGGAAGCGGCACAGGAACTTCGCTCAGCGTTCCCGCCTGTAACTGCTCGGCAATGACCCGCCGTGACAAACAGCTGATCCCGAGGCCATGGCGCACCGCATGCTTAATGGCCTCGGAGTTACCCAACTCCATTGCCATCTGAAATCTCGGCAAATGAGACAACAGCAGGTAATCCACCAGTTCACGCGTACCCGATCCTCGTTCACGCAGGATCCACGGCGAAGCAGCCAGTTGTTCCAGCGTAACGGGTCCCTTTGTAAGCGGTGACGACGGTGCGGCGAACACCACCAGCTCGTCTTCCAGCCACGGTTCAGAGATAATTTCCGTACTGTGACACGGCCCTTCAATCAGCCCGATGTCTACCCGGAAATCCAGCACCGCATTGATCACGTCCTGGCTGTTGCCCACGCTAAGCTCCAGCGGCAAATCAGGGAAATCATGCCGATAGCGGGCGATCATGGCAGGGAGAATATAGTTGCCAATGGTGCTACTGGCATAAACCCGGATAGCGCCATTATCTTCGCGGAAAAGCTGTTCGATTTCGGTCGTTTGCTCGAGTAGCGCCAGCGCCCGTGGGTAGAGCAAGCGCCCGTGTTCGTTGACCACCAGTCGTTTACCAACACGGTCAAACAGTTGCACGCCGAGTTGCCCTTCCAGATCGGTAAGTGCCGCACTCACCGCCGACTGCGACAATGCCAGCATGACAGACGCCTGGGTCGTTGAGCCGCTTTTTAATACCTCAGCAAACACTTCAAGTTGTCGCAGGGTGATATGCATAGTCGTTTTCCACCGGATAACCGTTACTTATACCCTAAATAATTCGAGTTGCAGCCAGCGCACATGCAACCTGAAGTATGACGGGTATACCACTTATATAGATTAATTATAAATATATAATCAATTTTATTTTTAAACCACTTCGCCGTACTCTTTTACCCAGATAAAGGAGAAGGATATGACAGAACTCACCTTGCAGACTCATCGTCGTACAGCGTGGCATTTTATTCCGGGGCTCGCCCTGAGTGCAGTTATCACTGGGGTCGCCTTATGGGGTGGATCCATTCCCGCCGTTGCAGGTGCCGGGTTCAGCGCCCTCACCTTAGCAATCTTACTGGGGATGGTTCTCGGCAACACCGTCTATCCGCACATCTGGAAAAGCTGTGACGGCGGTGTGCTGTTTGCTAAACAACATTTATTACGTCTGGGGATCATCCTCTACGGCTTCCGCCTCACCTTCGCGCAAATTGCTGACGTCGGCGTCAGCGGTATCGTGATAGATGTGTTAACGCTAAGCAGTACCTTTATGATTGCCTGTTTCCTGGGGCAAAAAGTGTTTGGTCTGGACCGCCACACCAGTTGGCTGATTGGCGCGGGGAGCAGCATTTGTGGTGCCGCCGCCGTGTTGGCAACCGAGCCGGTAGTGAAGGCGGAAGCCAGTAAGGTAACCGTCGCTGTCGCCACCGTAGTGATCTTCGGTACCATCGCTATCTTCCTGTATCCGGCAATGTATCCGCTGCTGGCACACTGGTTTAGCCCGGAAACCTACGGCATTTACATTGGTTCCACCATGCATGAAGTGGCACAGGTAGTGGCTGCCGGGCACGCCATTAACCCGGATGCGGAAAATGCCGCAGTTATTGCCAAAATGCTGCGCGTCATGATGCTGGCACCGTTTCTTATCCTGTTGGCCGCTCGCGTTAAACAGCTGTCTCCGGCCTCCGGTGGTGAGAAGAGCAAAATCACCATTCCGTGGTTTGCCATCCTGTTCATTGTGGTCGCGATTTTTAACTCGTTCCACTTTCTGCCGCAGTCGGTAGTGAACATGCTGGTAACACTGGATACCATTTTGCTGGCAATGGCGATGGCCGCACTGGGGCTGACCACTCACGTTAGCGCCCTGAAAAAAGCCGGTGCTAAACCGTTACTGATGGCCCTGCTGCTGTTTGTCTGGCTGATTGTGGGCGGTGGCGCGATTAACCTCGCTATCCACGCGCTGATGGCATAAACGAGCACGACTCCCCCCCATTAACCCGCTATACTCTCCCCTTTTGAGTATGGCGGGTTTAATTTATGAAATATATTGGAGCGCACGTAAGCGCCGCTGGCGGTCTGGCTAACGCCGCTATTCGAGCCGCAGAAATCGAAGCGACCGCATTCGCCCTGTTCACCAAGAATCAGCGTCAGTGGCGTGCCGCGCCGCTGACCACCGAAATCATTGATGATTTCAAATCTGCCTGCGAGAAGTATCACTATACTTCCGCACAAATCCTGCCTCACGACAGCTACCTGATTAACCTCGGTCACCCGGTCAGCGATGCGCTGGAAAAATCGCGTGACGCGTTTCTTGATGAAATGCAACGCTGCGAACAGCTTGGCTTATCCCTGCTGAACTTTCACCCGGGCAGCCATTTGATGCAGATTCCGGAAGATGAATGTCTGGCGCGCATTGCGGAATCGATCAACATTGCCCTTGCCCAGACCCAGGGCGTTACGGCGGTCATTGAAAATACCGCCGGACAGGGCAGTAACCTTGGCTTTAAGTTTGAGCACCTGGCCGCCATTATCGACGGCGTAGAAGATAAATCCCGTGTCGGCGTCTGTATTGATACCTGCCACGCCTTCGCGGCCGGTTACGATTTGCGTTCCGTTGAGGAATGTGAAAAGACGTTTGCGGAATTTGAACGAATTGTCGGCTTCAAGTATCTGCGCGGTATGCACCTGAACGACGCCAAGAGCACGTTTGGCAGCCGCGTTGACCGTCACCACAGCTTAGGTGAAGGCAATATTGGCCACGATGCCTTCCGTTGGATCATGCAGGACAATCGTTTTGACGGCATTCCGCTGGTGTTGGAAACCATTAATCCAGATATCTGGGCAGAAGAGATTGCCTGGCTGAAAGCCCAGCAAACAGAAAAAGCGGTGGCCTAACCCGAGGTTTTTCAGACGCGCCAGGCGAACTGGCGCGTATCAACTAAGTGAAACCAGATCCTCTGGCATATGGTTGTACAAAATCCGCCAGAAGTGCTCAGCGGTTTTATTCAAACGTGTATCCATTCTATAAATATAGGCCTGAATAGGCACCATCAACTCCGGCGTGTCCAGACAAACCAGGCGTTTATCGCGTAGTTCGTTCACGATCGTCCACGCTGGCAGCCAGGCAATACCATGCCCATCCAATGCCATATTCTTCAATAGCTCACTCATCGAAGACATAAACAGCGTACGCGCTGAAATACTCCCCACCTCCGCCAGGTGACGGTTAACCAATCTTCCCATGTAGGATGTGCTGGTATAGTTCAGTATCGGCACCTGCGGCTGATAGATATCAAACAACGCCTGACCCTGTGAATCCGCAGCACAGACGGGATACAGCTCAGACTCAAACACCTTCAAGCCGCAGAAAGGTGACTGCATTAAGTCTTCATCGCGAAAGGAGATAATGAAATCACTTTTCCCCTCGCGCAGCGTATTCACTGCCTGGACTACGTCAATCGCTTCGACGTGGTACACAAACTCCTCGCCCCATGCCGACATTGAATGTACTAATCTGGGCAACATCGTCAGCGACAGAGAATGCGCTGCCGCTATTTTGATATTGGGAACGCCAAGCAGGTTGTGACCACTAAGCTCATCTAAGTTACATTCCAGCTGTTGCAGCAGGCTACGAGTCTGCGAATGGAATAACTTACCCTCCTCCGTCAGCTGCAGTGGACTCGTCGTACGGTCAAACAGCAACACCCCAACGGCGGATTCGAGCGCCTTGATCCGCCGGCTAAATGCCGGTTGGGATAGGTTGCGCTCCTCCGCGGCCTGGGAAAAATGACGACACGCTTCCAGCGTCAAAAAATCATATAACCATTTTGTCTCGATATTTTTCATGCCTGTCACGCGGATGTTTAAATATGTCAATTAGTCTTAAGCATCATGCCTGAATATGCCCGGAGATGATATTCAACATCAGCATCTGGTGATTCGTTTTTTGCATAACACCTTCGTTTTTGACATTAACATGTTTCTTTACCCATCGACCACGACCGCTTATCGCCGCGGAATTTCAGACACCAGCCTGATTACTGGCCTGCTGAGGTGGCAAAAGAAACTGCACCCATGCAGTTTTTGCATTGAACCATACATTATTGCATTTCTCCTCACGACACACTGCTGTTAAACATAGACACCAGACACACACCAGCCCTGATATTAAATATCGGTAATAGAGGTATATATTGTGAAAGGTTTAATTGGCGTACTTGGTGGTATGGGACCTGCTGCAACCGTCGATCTTTTTAATAAATTCGTCACCTTTACCGCAGCGCAACGCGATCAGGAACATATCCCATTAATTATTTCATCCATCCCTGATATTCCAGATCGAACTGATGCGTTAATGCATCATGGTCATTCCCCACTTCCGGCAATGCGTGATTATATGCATAAACTGGAAGATGCTGGTGCGGAGTGTATTGTGATCCCCTGTAATACTGCCCACTTTTGGTTTAATGAATTAAAAGAGTGCTGTCATACAGAGTTACTCAGTATCGTTGAAACCACCATGAATGAAGTCAAAAACTGCGGAAAATCGCGTATCGGTTTACTTGCTACCAACGCCACCCTTTACATGGGACTCTACCAAAAAGGCATAGAATCTCTTGGCTTAACCTGTGTCAGCCCTGATTCATCCGGTCAGGAAAAAGTCATGGATAGTATTTATTGCTTAAAAGCCGGCGATCTTAAGCGGGCACAAACGCTGATGAATGAACAGGCTGAAATGCTCTTTTCACGCGGTGCAGAAGTCATTGTACTGGGATGTACTGAAGTCCCCGTCATTCTTGCCAACGCAGTCAAAAACTCCCCAGATAAATATATTGACTCAACCGGTTCATTAGTACGCGCCGGTATTAAATGGTACGAAAAACGGGTTGGCAAACATCATCTTCTGGCGCAATAACAGCCGTCACCAGATTAATAAAGCATTAGACAAACACTTATTTTAATAACAAATTATTCTCTGGCGGAGGCCATTATGGTTTGGTTAGAAATTATCGTCGTGTTGGGTGCAATATTTTTTGGTATCCGCCTCGGCGGAATAGGTATCGGTTTATGCGGCGGGCTGGGGCTGGCTATTTTAACATTGGGATTTGATCTACAAATTGGTTCGCCCCCCGTTGACGTTATTCTCATTATTATGACAGTTGTCGTGGCAGCATCGGCGCTACAGGCCGCCGGAGGTATGGATTATCTGGTTCGCGTAGCTGGTAATTTCATGCGGCGTAATCCTAAATATATCAATATTATTGCACCGATTATCACCTGGTCGATGACCATTATGGCCGGAACAGGGTTCATTGTATTTTCTACCCTACCGGTGATTGCCGAAGTCGCCAAAGAGTCCGGTATCCGCCCTTCTCGTACGCTCGCCGGCTCCGTGGTCGCCTCTCAGGTGGCGATATCCGGTTCGCCGATCAGTGCCGCAATGGCGGCGATGCTGACCATTATGGAAGGCAACGGTGTCACCTTTATCCAGGTTATGGCGGTATGTCTGCCAGCTTCGTTTGTTGCCGCGATGGCCGCCGCTTTTATCGCCTCACGTCAGGGATGCGAGCTACAAGATGATGAAGTCTATCTTGAACGCCTGCAAAAAGGGTTGGTGCGTAAATATGAAGGGCAAAACAGCACTGTACCGGGTGCCAAACTCTCAGTCGCCCTGTTCATGTTGGCAACGGTCGTCATCGTTATTCTTGCCGCCTGCCCGCAGCTACGCCCCGGATTTGATGCCGGCAACCCAATGAATACCCGGGATATCATCATTATTTGTATGCTATCTGCCGCTTGCCTGATGGTGGTGTTATGCAAAACATCAACCGATGCTATTGTCCTGACCTCCACATTTCGAGCAGGGATGAGTTCACTGGCCGTCATTCTCGGGATTGTTACATTGGGAACGACCTTCATTGATGCCCACTTAGCGGAGATTAAGGATATCGCAGGCGATATTCTACAGGCTTATCCGATGCTGTTGGCGCTGGTGCTGTTTGGTACCTGCGCGCTTCTCTACTCGCAAGGCGCCACAACGCCGCTGATTATCCCTCTGGCCGTTGCACTCGGCGTACCTACATGGGCGATTCTGGCCTCCTATGTGGCGGTAACCGGGGTGTTTGTTCTACCAACATACCCGACTTCGCTGGCGGCAATGGAGTTCGACACCACAGGAACAACACGCGTGGGCAAGTATGTCTTAAACCATCCGTTTATGCTGCCAGGACTGGGTGGGATCATTGCTGGCGTTGCCTTTGGTTTTATCATAGCGCCAATGATTGCCTGAACCGTTTTACATATCTATCTTCAGGCAGCAGTTAATCGATAAAAAAAGGGGCAGAGAAATCTCTGCCCCTGATGTCAGCATTAAATCATGCCGCTTTTGCCACAACCTCATCTTCCGGGCGCTTCAGCACCGCGTAGGAGAGACCGGCTACCAGCGTACCGGCAATAATGGCCAGCAGGTAGCCCAGTACCGGCGTAATTGCACCTGGAATTAACAGGACGAAAAGCCCGCCGTGTGGCGCCATCAGCTTCGCACCCACTGCCATCGAAATAGCACCGGTAATCGCACCACCAACGATACAGCAAGGCAGAACGCGCATCGGGTCACGGGCTGCGAATGGAATAGCCCCTTCGGTGATAAAGCACAGGCCCAGTACCAGCGCAGCTTTGCCGCCTTCCTGCTGAGCTTTGTCGAACTTACGGCGCGCAACCAGCGTTGCTAAACCCAGAGCCAGCGGGGGAACCATACCTGCCGCCATGATGGCCGCCATCGGCGCATAAGTTTGCGTACTCAGCAGACCCACACCGAAAGCATACGCCGCCTTGTTAACCGGACCACCCATGTCGGTACACATCATGCCGCCAAGAATCGCTCCAAGCAGCACCGCATTCGCCGTACCCATGGTTTGCAGCCAGTGGGTCAGACCTTCCAGAATGCCAGCCACCGGTTTGCCGATCAGGTAAATCATGGCCAGACCAACCACCAGGCTTGAGAACAGCGGAATGATCAGGATCGGTTTCAGCGCTTCCATACTCTGCGGGAGTTTCAACTTCGTGCTGATAAGCTTCGCCACATAACCGGCAAGGAAACCAGCAATAATCCCGCCAATAAAGCCGGAACCGGTGCTCACCGCCAGCATACCGCCGATAAGACCCGGCGTCAGACCAGGACGGTCAGCGATGGAAAACGCGATATAACCTGCCAGAACCGGCACCATCAGCGCAAAAGCTGAACCACCGCCAATCTGCATCAGCGCCGCCGCCAGCGTACCCTGCTCTTTAAACGCTTCGATACCAAAAGCGAACGAGAGTGCAATACACAGACCGCCAGCAACCACCATCGGCAGCATGTAAGAGACGCCCGTCAGCAGGTGACGATATGCCCCCGCGCTCTCTTTCTTACTTTCGGTTGCTGAAGTCTGCGTTTTACCGGTTGGCTGGTACGGGGTTGCTTCTTCCAGCGCTTTGTCCAGCTCCTGCTTGGTTTTCTTCAACGCAAGACCCGTAGAGGTGCGGTACATCGGTTTGCCGGCAAACTTCGCCAGATCAACTTCAATGTCAGCTGCCACAATCACCAGATCCGCCTGAGCCACTTCTTCCGGCGTAATGGCATTGCCTGCGCCAACAGAACCTCGAGTTTCGACCTTCACCCACCAGCCACGTTTTTTCGCTTCTGTTTCAATCGCTTCAGCAGCCATAAACGTATGAGCAACGCCGGTCGGACACGCCGTCACTGCCACCACGCGTTTTGGACCACTGCTGGCCACAGGTGCTGTTGCAACCGGGGCACTGTAAGGTTTTGCATGGCCTTTCGCTTCGCTGAGGAACAGTTCAGGGTGCGCAACCGCACGACCAATGTCGCCCAGCCAGACTTTTTTGCCGTTCAGCGAACTGTCGGCAGGAAGCGTATCGCCCAGAACAATTGCCAGTTCGGCATCATTCGGATTATCAATAATTTCCAGATGTGCTTTCTGTGCCGCCGCTCCAAGCAGGGTTTTCGCCATGTAAGCGCGAGCCTGGCCGAGATTAGCGTCAATAATCAGCAGCGTTTTCATTATGCCTCTCCTGCTGTCAGTTAAACGGTTTTAAGTCGACACGCGCCATCATTGCGGCCAACTGAGGACGATCGGTAATGCCTACATTACTTTGGCTTACTGCCAGGGCGGCAACAGCCGTCGCCAGACGCAGGGTATGTTCACTGGACTCACGCATCAGCAGGCCGTAAATCAGACCGCCAACCATTGAATCACCCGCGCCGACGGTGCTGACCACCTCAACTGACGGCGGTTTAGCAATCCATTCACCTGAAGCGTTAACCCACAGCGCACCTTCCGCGCCGAGTGAAATCACCACGTGAGCAATACCCTGCTCGCGCAGCGCATGCGCCGCATCAATCACATCTTTCATTTCCGGCAGTTTGCGGCCTGCCCAGATTTCCAGCTCACGACGGTTTGGTTTCACCAGCCACGGTGCCGCTTTCAGACCCGCCACCAACGCTTCACGACTACTATCAAAGATAATGCAAGGACACTGACTGCGCAGGCGCGTCATCCAGTCGGTGAAGGCTTCCGGGCTCACGCCGGTCGGCAAACTGCCGCTGACGCACACCATGTCGAACTGGCCCAGCCAGCTCAGCGAGTCATTCACAAAGCGTTCCCAGTCAGCCGGGGTGACTTCAAAGCCGGAGAAATTAAAGTCAGATACTTCACCGTCTTTTTCGGTCAGTTTGACGTTGATACGGGTACGCCCTTGTACAACCTGAAAACGGTTGGCAATACCCAGCTCGCTGAACAACTGCTGAAAACCATCCTGGTTGTCTTTACCCAAGAAGCCGCCCACAGTGACATCGATACCTAAATCCTTCAAAACCTTAGCGACGTTAATTCCTTTCCCTGCCGCGTGCAGACCGGTAGTTTTAACCAGGTTCACTTCACCGCGTTCAATTTCCGGGCAAAAACCCACCAGGTCGTAAGCCGGGTTAAGGGTGATAGTCGCAACACGTCTGCTCATTACGCGCCCTCCCCCAGACCTGCCGCGATGGCTTCGCCAATCGCCTTCAGCGCCTGTTCAGCATCTTCACCCTGGGCGGTAAAGCGCAGGTGATGTCCTTTTTTCACGCCTAATGCCACAACTTTCATCAGACTGCGTCCATTCGCCGGTTTGCCGGTTCCATCAAGATTTGTCACGGTAATTTCACTGTTAAATTGTTTAATCGTATTCACCAGCATGGTGCCCGGGCGGGCATGTAAACCATGCTCATTGCGCACAATAAATTCGGCGCTCAGTACATCATCAGTTAAGGCGTCATCGCTGGTCAGCAGCGCCAGCACCGTTGCCGCATCGGCTTTCAACAAACGGTCAGCTTTATTATTCAGCAGCAGATCGCCAAGGCGCTTCAGCACGGCAACCGGTTGATCGTCATTCATGGCGACGGTCACCAGCAGGGCTGCCGCTTCACCTTCTACATCGAATGTTGTTGCTGCACGGCTGACCGCAACAGCGCTACGCACGTTGCCTTCAGCACAGTCATTCAGCCAGATCCCCTGACCGAGATTCATCGGCTGCTCATTGATTGCTCTGGCCACAAAGGTGGCGTCAACCGCACCGACTTCTTTCAGTCGTGCCGCGTTGAGTGCCTGCAGCGTCACCAGCGAGTTGGCCACGACATCCAGCGACAGCGTTTCGTTATCAAGCTTCAGCTGTTCGCTTTGCTTTTCGCCCATCAGCAGCGCACGCAGTTCTTCCGCCGTGGTCGCAGATTTCAGCTGTTCAGCGACAGAGTCATCGCTCAGCACGTGTGTCAGCTGACGCAGTAAACCGAGATGTTCATCAGAGCTTGCGGCTATGCCGATTGCCACATAAGCAACCTGCCCTTCGCCCCAGGTCACGCCCTGCGGAAACTGAAAAACCTGCACACCGGTTTTCAGCACCTGATCACGCGTGTCCGTCGTACCGTGCGGAATCGCAATACCGTTGCCGAGGAACGTGGACGTCTGTTGTTCGCGCGCCAGCATGCCATCGACGTAGCCTTCCGCGACGTTACCCGCCTGCACTAAGGCAGCGGCAACCTGGCGAATAGCCTCTTCTTTATTCCCGGCCTGTTCGCCCGGGTGAATATCCTGAACAGATAACTGGAACATGGTTCTCCTCTCCCGCTGATTTGAAACGATTCAGCTAACATGAGAAAAAAGGCGTCACCTGACTCCATCAGTTATGGCGAGATGACGCTGAAACGTTTCAAGAAGTCTTGCTCTTTTTTCTTCAGCACACAAGTAAAGTTGACAAATTACTTGCTGAATTTAGAGATAACGCACATTTTCTCTGCGAAGGAGAAAAAACTGCTGACGGAAAAACGGCGTCAGCTTGTCAGATTCAGCAACGTCAGCAAACAGCATTCTTTGACTGAAATGCTATTTTGATTTTTGATGCCGATTTTGATTTGGCTCCCTGTTTATTTTCTGACAAGCGGCGTAAACTCCGCGTCTCTTCACATCATTGATATCAAAACATGCATAACACCCCCGTAGCCGCCACACCCAAGGCGTTTGATTTAACGTCTTCGGCGTTCCTGCTTGTCGCATTTCTGACGGGTATCGCCGGTGCGTTGCAGACGCCAACGCTTAGCCTTTTTCTGACGGATGAAGTCCATGCCCGTCCCGGCATGGTCGGGTTCTTTTTTACCGGCAGCGCCGTGATCGGCATTTTGGTGAGTCAGTTTCTGGCCGGGCGCTCGGATAAAAAAGGCGATCGCAAAAACCTGATTGTGTTTTGCTGCGTGCTGGGGATGCTGGCCTGCGTGCTGTTCGCCTGGAACCGTAACTATTTTATTCTGCTGTTTATCGGGGTATTCCTCAGCAGCTTTGGATCGACTGCCAACCCGCAAATGTTCGCTCTCGCCCGTGAACACGCCGACCGCACAGGTCGGGAAGCCGTCATGTTCAGCTCAATATTACGTGCGCAGGTTTCGCTGGCCTGGGTAATTGGCCCACCGCTGGCCTACGCGCTGGCCATGGGGTTCAGCTTTACGGTGATGTATCTCAGCGCAGCGGTGGCGTTTGTTGTCTGCGGCGTAATGGTCTGGTTATTTTTACCTTCGATGAGTAAAAACGTGCCGCTCGCAACAGGCGCAGTTGAGGCCCCACGCCGCAATCGACGCGACACGCTGCTGCTGTTTGTTATCTGCACATTAATGTGGGGCACTAATAGTCTCTATATCATTAATATGCCGCTGTTTATCATCAACGAACTGCATCTGCCGGAAAAACTGGCTGGCATCATGATGGGTACCGCAGCCGGACTGGAAATCCCGACCATGTTGATTGCTGGCTATTTTGCAAAGCGTCTGGGCAAACGTCTGTTGATGAGAATTGCTGTCGTCGCCGGGTTCTTCTTTTATGCCGGTATGCTGCTGGCTCACTCTCCGGCGATATTACTTGGCTTACAGCTGCTGAACGCGATTTACATCGGCATCCTCGGCGGAATTGGCATGCTCTATTTCCAGGATCTGATGCCAGGACAGGCAGGCTCAGCAACGACCCTGTATACGAATACCATTCGCGTGGGCTGGATTATTGCCGGATCGCTGGCGGGGATTGCCGCTGAAATCTGGAACTATCACGCGGTGTTCTGGTTTGCGCTGGTGATGATCGTCGCCACCGTTGTGTGCCTGGCGCGCATCAAGGACGCTTAAGGCGCGGTCAGCGCTTCAAGCTCGATGAGATATACCATGGCCTGGTGCGTCGTCTGTCCGCACATTTCCGCACTGGGCTGTAAACCGCCGCACACTTTTGGTCGTAGCGGCGAAGCAAAAATTTTGCAACGCAGGGATTCATCCAGCTGAACGCATGGCGTATTAGCAGGTTTGCCATCAGGCATGCCAGGAATGGGACTGGAGATTGAAGGCGCGGTGCAGCATGCACCACAATCCGGACGGCATTCCATACAGTACTCTCTTTATCGTAAACCATCGGATTGTGCGGGAAGCGCACAGTACCACCTTTTTGGCACCAGCAAAAGCATGAATTCCGCTTGCCTGAATGCCCCGGCGCGAGTAGTTTTACGCGATATTTTAGACACTCCTCACTACAGGATTTTTTCGATGCCAAGAGCGAACGAAATTAAAAAAGGTATGGTACTAAACTACAACGGCAAGCTGCTGATTGTAAAAGATATCGATATTCAATCACCGTCTGCACGTGGTGCAGCTACGCTGTACAAAATGCGTTTTTCTGATGTGCGTACCGGTCTGAAAGTTGAAGAGCGCTTCAAAGGCGACGATATCGTGGATACCGTCACCCTGAGCCGCCGCGGGGTTGATTTCTCCTACGTCGATGGCAACGAATACATCTTTATGGATAAAGAAGACTATACCCCGTATACCTTCACCAAAGACCAGATTGAAGAAGAGCTGCTGTTCATGCCGGAAGGCGGTATGCCGGATATGCAGGTACTGACCTGGGACGGCCAACTGCTGGCGCTTGAACTGCCGCAGACCGTAGACCTGGAAATCGTTGAAACCTCACCGGGTATTAAAGGTGCTTCAGCGAGTGCGCGCAACAAGCCAGCAACCCTGAGCACCGGTCTGGTGATCCAGGTTCCTGAGTATTTGAGTGCGGGTGAAAAAATCCGTATTCATATCGAAGAGCGTCGCTATATGGGCCGTGCAGATTAATCTCCTGTCGTTACAGGTGAACCAAAGATAATGGCATGTTATCTCTGGCAAAATGTTCCGTTCACTTTAGTGGTATCACTTCTCTGAAACCATACTGCCTGTGAACGTGTTAAGGGTACTATCGCCGTACCCTTAACAATCCCGGCTCCCGGCGGGAAAATTGCCACTTCGTGGTTCCCTCCGCTTATTCCTCCAGGCTACCGGGCCGGGCGCGAGGTAGCGTCCCTGCAAAACGCGCCCTGAACCCGCATCCATGCGGGTTCTCCCGGCCTTACGGAAACACGTCGGCAATTTTCAGCCGGACCAGCCCACACCTGACCACCTGCGTTTTTTGTTTAAACAGCAAAACAGATTTAACTGGAAGCCAGAGCGTTAAAGCGATGACCCCGGTCCGGCTGAAAATCGATGAGGCGTTGACGGCAGACCGGGGCTGCCCGCAGGGATGCGGGCAGAGGGGACGGCCTGCAAGGATGCAGGCTCGGCACCGACCCGACAGGCAGACGGCATAAGACGAATAACTCGCGCAGCGACGATTTTCCCGCCGGGAGCCTGGGATGCAAGGGAGGCGGCGGTGAGCCTCCCTTGCACGTTCACGGGTAACGGCGTTTCAGAGAAATGACTCCACTGAGGTGAACGGAACCCTATGCCGCAATCAAATATTCTCCATAATGCTTTACTGACTGGCATTACAGCGCAGGCTGTCCCTTTGTCATTTTCAGCGCTGACTGCTGAAATAAAAATCATCCATCAGCAGCGACTCCAGATACTGTTCATCCTCTTGCATAAAACGCACTATCAGATTAACCGCCTGAGGATAAAACCCCTCGTTATCCCGCACCAGACAAGCGTCGCGAAATAACGGTGCCCAGCACAGAATATGATGATGCAAAAAGTAATACTGCGCGGAGAATTTCTCCTCTTTAGCAACCATCCTCGCCATTAATGCCAACTGTACGGCAATATGATCGGAGGGTTCATTCTCCCGCGCCGCCAGCCCTTGCTCAACCAGCAGTACATTCATTTGCAGACGTTCTTCTGCCGCCGTCGTGTGTGGATAGTGCCCCGCATAGGGAGAAACACTAGCCGGCGGGGCCAGCAGAAACAACGAGGCAAAATCTGCGGCCAACTCCAGCTGTCGGGAGTCGCGCCGCAGAACCCGGCCCAGGCTACGCTCAAAACGTTTAACATTGGCAGATAATCCGGGGATCGCCTCAAGTGAGGCAATCCATGCCTGGCTATTGCCATTTTCCAGACTGGCGAGCTGTTTTTCATCCAGCTCACGAAATAACAGTTGCGAAAACCACTGGTACACAGCCGCCCGCTGCTGATGAATTTGATTATGCTGCACTGGTCCCCTCCTCTTTCACAATCTGCGGACCACCGAAAGCCGTCACCTGCGGGGCTTTCTGCTGATAACGCTCGACCTCCACCAGCACGGTATGTGCTGAAGGCCCCTGAGCCAGCTGTGAAGTACCGATATCCGCACTCAGCACGTTCGGGTCGCCATAGGTGCATAATGTCCCGGCTTTCCCCCCTTCCTGCGGGGAGTACCACGCGCCTTCATGAATACGGACCACGCCAGGGGTAAAATCCGGACTGATTACCACGCCAGCCAGTACCTGACCACGAGCGTTAAAAACGCGGGCGATATCACCGGCTTTTAAGCCACGAGTGGTGGCATCCTGTTCGCTGATATAAAGCGGCTCTCTTCCGGCAACTGCATAGGTGTTGCGAAACGCCTCGCTTGAGCACAACTGGGAATGCAGACGTTTATCTGGATGGCAGGATTGCAAATGCAGCGGGTATTTATCTTTTTTGCCGCTATGGGTACGCTCAAAGGGTTCCATCCACACCGGATGCCCCGGACAATCCTCATAGGCAAAGCCCGCGATGGTTTTGCTGTAGATTTCAATAAGACCTGACGGCGTTCCCAGCGGATTCAGGTCTGGCTGCTCACGAAACTCGCCGTGACGTACCCACGGCTGACCCGGCGGATATTCAATATATCCGTCACCCTGCCAGAACGTTGTAAAGTCCGGTAAGGTAACACCGAGCGACGCCCCCATCTTCACACCTTCGTCATAAAGAGCCTGTATCCACTGTATTTCATTCCGGTTTTCACGGTACACCGCTTCCTTATCAAATCGCTTACACAGCCCGGCAAAGATGTCAAAATCATGCCGCGCTTCGTATTGCGGTTTAACAATCTGATGCAGCGCCATCAGCCCTTTATTCGAATGCGTGCCAAACTGCTCAATATCGTTACGTTCAAAACGGGTGGTCACAGGCAGAACGATATCGGCAAAACGGCACGACGCGGTCCATTGGTGATCTAACACCACCACGGTTTCCAGCTTCTTCCATGCCTCAATCATACGGTTCCTGTCCTGCTGGGCGTGGAATGGATTGGCCGCACTGTAGATCGCCATTTTGATGTCAGGATACGTTAACGTCTCACCGTTGAAGGCAATCTTGTTGCCTGCCGCAAGCAGGCAGTCAACGATACGCGAAGTGGGGATATGCTCCGATGCGCCGCGAAAATCCGCTTTGTACTTCGCCTGCGGGGGATTAGTAATACTCCCCAGCCCGGAGAGCACTGGCCCGGTCGATGTTACCGTCCCACCGCCGTTATAGTGCCAGCCAAATCCGACCCCGCCGCCGGGCAAACCAATTTGACCGACCATGCTGGCCAGTACCACCAGCATCCACGGATACTGCTCACCGTGGTGCATGCGTTGTACGCACCAACCGCCCATAAACTGTGTCCGGCCTTTCACCAACAGGCGGGCGAAGTCTCGGATCTGCTCTGCTGTCAGCCCGCAGATTTCTGCCGCCCATTCGGCATTTTTCGGCTGTTTATCACTCTCGCCCAGCAGGTACGGTAAAAACTGTTCAAAGCCGACGGTGTAATCGGTAATAAACGCCGTGTCGTACAGTTTTTCTTCGTACAGGGTATGCGCCAGTGCCAGCATTAACGCGACGTCGGTTTGTGGCCGCAACGCCAATTGCTCGCAGCCAAGATAGTTTTGAGATTTGCTACGCACTGGATCAACGCTGATAACGCGCATCTTATTCTGCGCTACCGCCTCTTTAATCTGCTGCCAGTAGCCAAACGCATCGTGATCGGGAACCAAAAACTCGATCTGCAAGTTCTTGATCGGATCGCAACCCCACAACACGATGGTATTGCTGTTTTGAATCACCAGCGGGAGTGACGTCTGCTGCTCATAAACTTCCAGTGAACCAATCACATGCGGTAAAATGACCTGGGCCGCTGCCGCAGAATAGTCGCCGACAGTTGTCACATAGCTACCATGCAGGCCAAGTCCCCGGTCCATCGCCCCGCCCGCTTTATGGTATTTGCCCACCATTTGCCAGTCAGCAAGCCCGGTAAATACGCCTGATGAACCATAGGTTTTTTGCACCCGCTCCAGCTCTTCGTAAAACAAATCCAGCGCCTGATCCCAACTGACCCGTACAAAACGGTTATCTCCGCGCTGGCTGCGATCCGACTTCTCACGTTTAAGCAGCCAGTCCAGACGCACCATCGGGTAGCGCACCCGCGACGGGTTGTAGACCACTTCACGCACCGCGTTCAGCATATCGCAGGGATATTTGTCATGTTTGAACGGACGGATTTCGGTCCACTCACCGTTGACCACTTTGGCTTCAAAAGCGCCATAGTGCGAACCTGATTGAATCCACTGTTCGGGATTTTCCCCCGCCGCCCACACTTTTGATATCAGCGGATTAGGCGCCAGTGCGCTGGCAGCACCCACCGCCAACATACCGCTGAGAAAACGGCGGCGGGACGGATTAAAGTCATGAATATCCATACATTATCCTTACTTTTTGTTGGTGTCAGACACATCGCTGGCGTGGGTCTGGAGGTATTTCAACAAAGTACGTTCCTCCACCGGATTAAGCCGGTAATAGGTCGACATGGCTTTCAATCCAGCGATCCAGCCATTAGCGGTATATCGGGTCGTAGGAGGAGTGCTATGACAGGCGCTACAGGTGGATTGCAGCATTTGATCTGAGTACTCCCAGATTGGCGCAAGTGTGCTGATAAAGTCCTGATCGGTGGTCCAGGCGGTGACGCTCACCTGCTGCCATTCCTGATGTGAATCAGGATCGACCTGGGTTTGTAGCACTTTTACGTTCGCCATCAGGGGCTCATCGAGCACGGCGGAGAAAACGCGTTTCCCCATATACTGGGTGATCACCCGTCCACGCCCTTTGCTTTCACGCCAGCCCGTAATTTCGAGCTGGACGTTACTGCCTTCTTTTTTCAGCACCTTGGCCTCGGTGGCGGGAAATAACAGCGCCTTCCCTGCCGGACTTTCTGCCGTTGCCGCCAATGATTTTTCGCTTAATGAGAACAGTGTGGACGCATCCGTTGGCGTATCTCCCTGACGCTGTAGCTGCTTAAAGCGATCGCGAAAACCGCTGCTCATATCGGGTTTGTGATGGGCTATTCCTTTGTGGCAATCGATACAGTTACTGTCTTTTGCTGCCGCCGCGGTCATTTGCGCCGCCGCATTTGCCGATTGCTTGCCATGATCCATGGCCTCATAGCTATGGCAGGATTTACACGCCGCTGAATTATTCGCGCTCATGCGCGCCCACTCCCGTTGGGCCAGCTCCGAGCGTTTGGCAGCAAACTTTTCCGGAGTGTCGATAGAAGGAGAAATAAAGGTGTGATAGAGATCGTTTAAGGCTTCAGTTTTACGAATAAGCGTTGGCACAACGCCCGGTGGAATATGACAATCCTTACACTCAGCCCGCACGCCAGACGCGTTGCGAAAATGCACGCTGGTTTTATATTCCTCTCCAGCCGTGCGCATCGAGTGACACGATAAACAAAATTCGGTGGTACTGGTGTAATGAACGCCTTGCCACGTTCCCCAAATAGCCAAGGCCATTACTACCGCCCCGACGAATGCGCACCACAATGCGTTCTTTCTTATCCACGACATGCTTGCCTCCATTTTTTAATAGCGACACGCTAAGGGATAATAAAAATCAAAAATAGAGACAGCGAAAGCAGATTATAGGAACAGCAGCCACTCTATGAGGTGAGTCAAATAGTAAAGATCAGAAATTCGTAATATAGTGACCATCTGTAAATAAGGAATTTCTTATGCTAACACTGACGCTCAATAGAGAAAGCCGTACTCCGCTGCAACTGCAGATATTTCAATTTTATTTCCAGGCAATTCAGCAGGGTGATTTGCTTTGTGGAGACAAACTCCCCTCTATTCGCGAGCAGGCTCAGGTATTGCACGTTGCTAAAATAACGGTAGTGATGGCCTATGATAAGCTGATGGCGGCTGGGTTAATCAAGAGCCGACACGGCATTGGCTATGAAGTGATATTCACCACGCCTGTACGTATAACCCCAACTCATGTGACCGTAACCCAAGGCTCCCCACCGGTAAAACCTAAAGCTGCCGGGGTCTCTACCGATGTTTACGCCGAGCCTGGACGAGAGTGCTACTGCCGGATGGGCGTCCCCGACCCCAACGCTTTTCCCTGGTCAAGCTGGCGGAAATGGAATAATGCTCCAAGCATACTTAAAGAACAATTATTTACCCGGTATCATTCACCAAATGGATTATTTTCACTACGTGAGCAACTGGTCAGATACCTTAATTTATCCCGCGGAATTAATACCCGAGCAGAGAACATCATCATTACCAACGGGATTCAGGAAGGATTATCACTACTCAGCCAAATATTTATTATTCATCATGCTGTCAGTCAGCAAAAAAAGTGCCATATTGTGACCGAATCCCCTTGTTATTCTGGCGCATGGCATCTCTTTAATTATTACGGTGCAGACATTACGTCAATTGCCGTAGATAACCACGGGCTGCAAACAGATAATTTACCCGAGTATGAAACCCAGCTTTGTTATGTTACTCCAGCTCATCAGTATCCGATGGGAAGTGTGCTTTCGCTGGAGCGCCGTCAGTCATTATTAACGTGGGCGCAACGCGTCGGCGCTTACATCATTGAAGACGATTACGATGCCGTTTTTACCTATGGGGACAATCCCCTTCCCGCGCTGAAAGCCATGGATTATCACAACCGGGTTATCTATATGGGGACATTTTCTAAAACGCTGGGGCCAGGCGCACGGCTTGGCTATCTTATTTGCCCTGATGAACTGCTTCCGGCGGTACAGAATATGAAAGCGCTCAATAACAACGGCAGTCAGTGGTTGTTGCAGCAATTTTTAGCCGAACTGATGCAAAATCAGGTTTTTTATACGCATATCAGCAAGCTGGCCTGCAGCTATGCGACGCGCCTCACTCTGTTACGCGATGGCCTGTCCACTCTGTTTCCCGAAGGGAAAATCGCTGGCGCAACGGCAGGTCTGCACCTCTCGTTACGCATTGCCAGACATACCGAATTCATCGCCAGGTTGCAACAAAGCTGCCTGTTGGCTGGGATCCGTTTCGACACTCTGCCGGATATAGAAAATGGATCAGAAGCCGCATGGCGCAAAGAAAACAGCGATGCTGTTATGTTTTTTGGATTTGGTGGATTGCAGATACAGCAGATCAATAAAGTGCTGACAGTGCTGGAGCAGGCGCTCGCGCAGCCTTGATGAATAACAGGGATTGCACCTGTAGCGCAATCCCTGTTGTTAGACTTACAGCAGGTCGCGGAACTGCGTTTTTTTCAGCGCCAGCTCAACGCCGCGGACTTCTGCCAGTCCTTTCAGGCGACCAATTGCCGAGTAGCCCGGATTGGTTTTCTTGTGCAGATCGTCAAGCATCTGGTGTCCATGATCCGGACGCATCGGGATAGGACGCAGGTCGCCCGCCTTTTTACGCCGCTGCTCTTCGCTCAAAATGGCAGCCACCACCGATACCATATCCACATCACCCTGCAGGTGCGCACCTTCGTGGAACGTTTTCGGGTTATCTTCACGACAGGTCGAGCGCAGGTGCGTGAAGTGGATACGATCGCCAAAGGTTTCGATCATTTTCACCAGATCGTTATCAGCGCGCACACCGTAAGAACCGGTACACATGGTGAAACCATTATTAATACTGTCGACGGTTTCTTTCAGCCACTGCATATCTTCGATAGTCGAAACGATACGCGGCAGGCCGAGGATCGGGCGCGGCGGATCGTCAGGATGCACGGCCAGACGCACGCCGACTTCTTCTGCCACTGGCACAATCGCCCGCAGGAATACCGCCATATTTTCGCGCAGATCGTCTTTACTGATGCCGTCATATTCAGCAAGGCGCGCACGAAACTGATCCAGCGTATAGCCCTCTTCTGCACCAGGCAGGCCAGCAATGATATTGCGTGTCAGCTTTTCAATTTCTGCATCGCTCATGGCATTGAAGTAGTCCAGCGCCTGGCGCTGTTCTTCGTCGGTATAATCCGCTTCAGCTCCCGGGCGTTGCAGAATGTGCAGTTCGAAAGCCGCAAAGGCAATCTGGTCAAAACGCAGCGCTTTGGAACCATCCGGCAGCTGATATTCGAGGTCGGTACGCGTCCAGTCGAGGATCGGCATGAAGTTATAGCACACGGTATCGATGCCGCAGGTCGCAAGATTACGGATACTCTGCTGATAGTTGGCAATCCACGTTTGATATTGACCTGAACGCGTTTTGATATCTTCGTGGACAGGGATACTTTCCACCACCGACCAGGTCAGCCCTTTTTCAGCCAGAATGGCCTGACGCTGTTGAATTTCTTCCACCGGCCACACTTCACCGTTAGGAATATGGTGCAAGGCGGTTACAACACCCGTTGCGCCAGCCTGACGCACATCATCAAGCGATACCGGATCGTTAGGTCCGTACCAACGCCAGGTTTGTTCCATTGTTTTACCCCACAAGTTGTTATACCAAATTAAATCACCTTAATGACGACTACCATACAGGCATCCGTTAGATGATCAACACATTGCCGATGATTGGTTGATCAAGCTCACATTCCCCGGATAAATGAGGCACACCAATTCAATTTGCTGTCATATAACTTTATACTGCCATTGTTAATTAATGGTTAATCAGGTGTATTTAATGAAAACTATTGCCTCAGCGCCACTGGCGGAAAATGTCATGATGCCGCAGTACGACCGCCAGCAATTAAAAACGCGGATTGTACATTTTGGTTTCGGTGCTTTTCACCGCGCCCATCAGGCGTTACTCACCGACAGGGTGCTGAATGCGCAGGGTGGAGACTGGGGTATTTGTGAGATCAGTCTGTTCAGCGGCGATCGACTGATGAGCCAACTGCGCGAACAGGATCATTTATTTACCGTGCTGGAGAAAGGGGCCAACGGCAACCAACCGATTGTTATCGGCTCCGTCAACGAATGTCTCAACGCCAGGCTGGATTCACTGGCGGCTATTATTGAAAAATTCTGCGAGCCTCAGGTGGCTATTGTCTCGTTAACCATTACGGAAAAAGGCTACTGCATCGATCCGGCGACAGGCTCGTTAGACCTCAGTAATCCACGTATTGCTCACGATCTGCAAACACCGACTGAACCGCACTCTGTCCCCGGAATTATTGTTGAAGCGCTACACCGCCGGAGTGAACGCGGGCTACAGCCGTTTACCGTCCTCTCTTGCGATAATATCCCGGACAATGGTCATGTGGTAAAAAACGCCGTACTGGGAATGGCGGAAAAACGTTCACCAGAACTGGCAACCTGGATTCAGGAGCATGTCAGCTTCCCGGGTACCATGGTGGATCGCATTGTTCCTGCCGCTACCGAAGAGTCACTGGCTGAAATCGCACGCGAGCTGGGCGTTGCCGATCCTTGCGCAATCAGCTGCGAACCGTTTATCCAGTGGGTGATTGAAGATAATTTTGTGTGTGGCCGCCCACAATGGGAAACGGCGGGTGTTCAGATGGTCGAAAACGTCTTGCCGTGGGAACAAATGAAACTGCGGATGCTGAACGGCAGTCATTCGTTTCTGGCTTATCTCGGTTATCTGGCCGGGTTCCAGCACATCAGCGACTGCATGCAGGACAGCGCATTTCGTGAAGCCGCCTACCGTCTGATGCTCAACGAACAGGCGCCTACGCTGCAAATTATCGACGTTGATTTAGACCAGTATGCCCTTAGCCTGTTGGAGCGTTTTGCCAACCCAGCGTTGAAACATAAAACCTGGCAAATTGCGATGGACGGTAGCCAGAAATTACCCCAGCGCATGTTGGAAGGGATCCGCGTACATTTAGCCCGCCAAAGTGAGTGGCCATTGCTGGCGCTCGGTGTCGCAGGCTGGATGCGTTATGTGAGCGGCGTGGATGACTCAGGCGCCGCAATTGATATTCGTGACCCACTAAGTGAGAAAATTGCCGATCTGGTTAAACAGAGTACTGAATCAGAACGTGTCAGCGCCCTGCTTTCGCTGCGCGAAATTTTCGCTACCGATCTCGTCCAGAATCCGCAGTTTGTCGCGGGCATTCAGCAGGCCTGGCAACGAATTGCCCAATACGGTGCGCATCAGGCTGTCATTGATACGTTAAAAAGTTAACGATTTCTGCCATTAAACAGGACGAAGCGCGTCTTCGTCCTCTCACCCCTTCTCTTTTTCACCGTTTTTCGCCAGGATTGTTAAATGCCATTACGGTAATTTATGATTCTGGAGTAAATGTGACTAAAACCAATCTCATCACCGGTTTTCTCGGCAGTGGCAAAACCACCTCTATTCTTCATTTATTGGCAAACAAAGATCCTGCTGAGAAGTGGGCCGTGCTGGTTAATGAGTTTGGCGAAGTTGGCATTGATGGCGCGCTACTGGCTAACAGCGGCGCACTGCTAAAAGAGATCCCCGGCGGCTGTATGTGCTGCGTTAACGGTCTGCCGATGCAGGTTGGTCTCAATACGCTGCTACGTCAGGGAAAACCTGACCGTCTGCTCATTGAACCCACCGGCCTCGGCCACCCTAAACAGATTCTGGATTTACTCACCGCACCGGTTTACGAACCGTGGATCGATCTGCGTGCGACCCTCTGTATTCTTGACCCGCGGCTGTTACTGGATGAAAAAAGCGTCGCCAATGACAATTTCCGCGATCAGCTGGCCGCCGCAGATATCATTGTTGCCAACAAAACCGACCGTGCCACGACGGAAAGCGAAAACGCCCTACAAAGCTGGTGGCAACACTATGGAGGTAATCGCCAGTTAGTTCATGCCGACCATGGACAAATTGACGGACAGCTACTGGATTTGCCCCGACTAAACCTGGCAGAGCTTCCTGCAAGCGCGGAGCACGCCCATAGTCATGCCGACAAAAAGGGGCTGGCAGCGTTGAGTCTACCCGCACAGCAGCGCTGGCGTCGTAGCCTGAACAGCGGACAGGGCCATCAGGCCTGCGGTTGGATTTTTGACGCCGATACGGTGTTCGATACTATCGGTCTGCTGGAATGGTCGCGTCTCGCTCCTGTTGGACGTGTGAAGGGGGTAATGCGTATTAAAGAAGGACTGGTACGCATTAACCGCCAGGGAGACGACTGGCATATAGAGACGCAAAACGTCGCGCCACCAGATAGTCGTATTGAACTCATCGCCGATACCGAGACCGACTGGAATGCGCTACAGAGCGCATTGTTGAGACTTCGTTTAGGCGCTAGCGCGTAAGGTTGCCTTCGTTTTTTAGCAATGGTAAACGACGATGAAAACCCGATACCCTCTAATCCTCCTGCTTAATATTGTGGGCCTGGCACTGTTTCTGTCCTGGTATATTCCAGCCGGGCATGGGTTCTGGTCTTCACTGGATACGGGCGTTTTCCGCTTCTTTAACCATAAACTGGTGGAAAGCCCGCTGTTCTTATGGGTTGTTGCTATAACCAATAACCGGGCATTTGATGGCTGCTCATTGCTGGCAATGGGCGCATTGATGCTGCACTTTTGGCTCAAAGAGACATCGGAAGGTCGCCGACGCATTGTGGCTATCGGTTTGGTTATGCTGCTTACCGCAGTGATATTAAATCAGCTGGGCCAGGCGCTTATTCCCGTTAAACGTGCCAGCCCAACCCTGATGCTGGATAATATTTATCGCGTCAGTGAACTGCTGCATATTCCGACCAAAGATGCGTCGAAAGACAGTTTTCCTGGCGATCACGGCATGATGTTGCTTATTTTTTCCGCATTCATGCTGCGTTATTTCGGAAAAGTCGCAGGAATAATCGGCCTTATTATCGCTGTGGTTTTTGCCTTCCCACGCGTAATGATTGGCGCCCACTGGCTCACCGATATCGTGGTTGGTTCCATGACGGTGGTCCTGATTGGCCTTCCCTGGTGGCTAATGACGCCAATAAGCGACCGCTTAGTCACTCTGTTCGTGAATTATCTACCCGGCAAAAACAAACAATTTTTAAACAAATAACACAGAGTAATTAACATCATCAGGGATACTTCTGATTCCCTGATGATGCCTGTCAATATTTCATCATTCTGATTGTCATTCTCCTGTCATCTTATTCATGTTTAAAATGAGTAAGTTGCGTATTTTTCACCCTGATTGTTCTTAATTTAGACAATGCCGTTTATTCACTTTCTGTATCAATTTTTCTTATAAGAAATCACGTAAAATCACTCGCATTGACCGGAACGATCGGGTAATCTCGAACACGTTTTGCCTCGCAGGATAATTATTCCCTTTCAGAATAAATTTGTGCGTTCTGCCACAGATTTGACCTTAAGGAATTGTCTCATCGTGCGATGGTAATTAGTCTCGTCACGTTTGGCATTTTTTATAACGATATTTATCGTTAAGGACTTCAAGGGAAAACAAACAAAATGGTCAAATCTCAACCGATTTTGAGATATATCTTGCGGGGCATACCCGCGATAGCAGTTGCGGTTCTGCTTTCTGCATGTAGCACAACGAACACCGCCAGGAATATGCATTCTGAGACGCATGCTGTGGGCAATGGAGATAACTCTTCACTGCAAGCCTCTCAGGATGAATTTGAAAATATGGTACGTAATATCGATGTTAAATCACGTATTATGGACCAATATGCTGACTGGAAAGGCGTGCGTTACCGCCTTGGCGGCAGCACCAAAAAAGGTATTGATTGTTCAAGCTTCGTACAACGTACGTTTCGTGAGCAATTTGGTTTAGAGCTTCCTCGCTCAACCTATGAACAACAGGAAACGGGTAAATCCGTTTCGCGCACTAATCTGCGTACAGGCGATCTGGTTCTGTTCCGTGCTGGCTCTACTGGCCGACACGTCGGTATTTATATCGGCAACAACCAGTTCGTACATGCCTCGACCAGCAGTGGCGTTATCATTTCCAGCATGAACGAGCCTTACTGGAAAAAACGTTACAACGAAGCTCGCCGGGTTCTGAGCCGCAGTTAATTTCGTTTGGCAGCTATCCCTTGGCTATCCTGATGAGACATATAAAAAAGCACTGCTACGGCGGTGCTTTTTTTTGCTTTGCCCTTGTGACTAAGAAAAATCTCACAACATGAGTCATTTCAGGTTATATTCATACAGGATAAGTGGTTACTTCAGGTAAACATAAGGAACTATGTTAAGGCGCTCCTCTTCTTCCGATCGGAAACTCCTGCTCACCTGCGTTATAACGGGGATAGTCGTCGCGTTACTCGTCAGCTCACTGCAGTTTTTTATGTCATGGCATCAACGAAACGCAAAGTACGACACGCTAACGTCTAACATACAAAACTATATTGAAAGTTTCTTCGCTGACCTTGAAACCACCACCAACACACTACAACCTCTGGTAAAAGACACCTGCTCGCAAGCTTCAGCTCAACTCACTTCCAGCGCCGCGTTTAGCCTGAATGTGCGGGCCTTTTTGCTGGTAAAAGACGGTATCGCTTTCTGCTCTTCAGCAACCGGTTCAATGAATACGCCTCTTCAGCAATTGGTTCCCGTGCTGGACATGACGAAAGATATCGATATGGATCTCCAGCCCGGTACGCCAATGATGCCGAATAAACCGGCAATACTCATTTGGTATCGCAATCATTCATTACAGAACAGCGGCGTTTTTGCCACCCTGAATGTTAACCTGGCACCCTATCTTCTCTATAACGCCCGGCAAGATGATTTCAACGGTGTGGCACTCATCGTCGGGAAGACGGCTATCACCACGTTTTCCAAACAATTAATCCCCGTGTCTGAACTCCCTGCTCTCCCATCATATAATGCAGCCTTGTCTACATTCCCGTTGGAGGTGCGTTTTTACGCGGATCGGTGGACATATAAAGATGTGGGATACGCCATCATGCTCGGATGCATGGCCGGGATCATGACCGCCCTCCTTCTCTGGTACTACATCTACAGCATCCGTTTACGCCCAGGCAAAGATATCCTCAACGCCATCAAACATAACCAGTTTTATGTGGTGTACCAGCCAGTCGTAGAGATGCAAACGCTCGAGGTGAAAGGCGTCGAGGTACTGTTACGTTGGAATCACCCAACAACGGGTGAGATCCCACCGGATGCCTTTATTCATTACGCTGAATCACAGAAAATGATTGTGCCGCTAACTCAGCACCTCTTCAAGCTGATAGCCCTGGACGCGCCGGCGCTGCAAAAAGTGTTACCCGTTGGCGCAAAATTGGGGATCAATATCGCGCCAACGCACTTACACGGCGAGACGTTTAAGGACGACATTCGGCACCTGCACGCTTCGCTTCCCGCAAACTATTTTCAGATAGTACTGGAAATCACTGAACGAGATATGCTCAATCAGCACGAGGCTACAAAGCTATTTGAATGGCTGCATTCCGCAGGTTTTGAGATTGCCATTGATGATTTTGGCACCGGTCATAGTGCGCTTATTTATCTGGAACGCTTTACCGTTGACTACCTGAAAATCGATCGCGGCTTTATTAACGCCATTGGGACGGAAACCCTGACCTCTCCGGTTCTGGACGCCGTGTTGACACTCTCTAAACGTCTCAATATGCTGACGGTTGCTGAAGGGGTAGAAACACCTGAGCAAGCCCGTTGGCTGCGCGAACATGGAGTACATTTTTTCCAGGGATACTGGATTAGCCGACCATTAAAGCTTGCTGATTTCGTGCGTTGGATGGCACAGCCCAATAAGCCGACGTGGTGATCGCAGTATGCGATTCATATACTCTCACTCGCCACTACATCCCTTATCTTTCAGGCATGATGCCCGTCGGGTTGTGGCAGGAAAAGGAAATCGCTTTTATATGATCCCTCGCGTACTGCTTCTGTTTATCGCCCTCATCGGGTTTAACGCTCAGGCGCAATCCATCAAAGAAAGCTATGCTTTTGCTGTACTGGGTGAACCTAAGTACGCATTTAACTTTAATCACTTCGATTATGTTAATCCCGCAGCCCCTAAAGGTGGTCAAATCACCCTCTCCGCCATTGGCACATTTGACAACTTTAACCGCTATGCAATGCGCGGTAATCCAGGCGCACGTACCGAAACGCTTTACGATACGCTGTTTACAACCTCTGACGATGAGCCTGGTAGCTATTACCCGCTCATTGCCGACAGCGCACGCTATGCTGACGACTATTCCTGGGTAGAAATTGCCATTAATCCACGAGCGCGTTTTCACGATGGATCACCCATTACCGCCCGCGACGTCGCATTCACCTTCCACAAATTTATGACTGAAGGCGTGCCACAGTTTCGTCTGGTCTACAAGGGAACAACGGTAAAAGCCATCGCGCCATTAACCGTACGCATTGAATTAGCCAAACCGAGTAAAGAGGACATGCTCAGCCTGTTTTCATTACCCGTGATGCCAGAGAAGTACTGGAAAGACCATAAGCTCAGCGATCCCTTATCATCGCCACCGCTCGCCAGCGGCCCTTATCGCATTACCAAATGGAAGATGGGCCAATATATTGTCTATTCGCGCGTCAAAGATTATTGGGCCGCTAATCTACCCGTCAATCGTGGACGCTGGAACTTCGATACCATCCGCTACGACTATTATCTGGATGATAACGTCGCCTTTGAAGCGTTTAAGGCCGGTGCGTTTGATCTGCGTCTTGAAAATGATGCCAAAAACTGGGCGACGCGTTATACCGGGAAAAATTTTGCGAATCATTACATCATCAAAGATGAACAAAAAAATGAATCCGCCCAGGATACGCGCTGGCTGGCTTTTAATATTCAGCGTCCGGTGTTCAGTGACCGACGGGTGCGGGAAGCCATCACGCTGGCCTTTGATTTTGAATGGATGAATAAAGCCCTGTTCTATAACGCCTGGAGCCGGACCAACAGCTATTTTCAGAATACCGAATATGCTGCGACAAAATACCCCGATGCAGATGAACTGGTGGTACTCGCGCCCTTGAAAAAAGATCTCCCTCCTGAGGTCTTCAGCCAAATCTATCAGCCGCCAAAATCAAAAGGCGATGGCTACGATCGTGAGAACTTGCTGAAAGCCGATACCTTGCTGGAACAAGCCGGATGGGTACTCAAGGGGCAGCAGCGCGTAAACAGCGTCAGCGGTAAACCTCTGAGCTTTGAACTATTGCTCCCGGCGGGCAGCAACAGTCAGTGGGTGTTGCCGTTCCAGCACAACCTGCAACGCTTAGGCATTACCATGAACATCCGCCAGGTTGATAACTCACAAATTACCAACCGCTTACGCAGTCGCGACTATGACATGATGCCAAGGTTGTATCGCGCAATGCCGTGGCCGAGTTCAGACCTGCAAATTCTGTGGGCTTCTCAATATATTGACTCCAGCTATAACGCCCCCGGTGTGCAAAGCCCGGTTATCGATAAGCTGATCGGTCAAATCATTGCCGCGCAAGGTGATAAAGCCAAACTGATCCCACTCGGCCGGGTACTGGACAGAGTTTTAACCTGGAATTACTACATGTTGCCGATGTGGTTTATGGCCGAGGATCGTATCGCCTGGTGGGACAAATTTTCGCATCCGGCTATTCGCCCAATTTATACCATTGGCCTCGACAACTGGTGGTATGACGTCAACAAAGCGGCGAAACTGCCCGCAGCCAGACGGCAGGGAGAATAGATGGGCGCTTATCTGATTCGACGTTTGCTGCTGGTGATCCCAACGCTTTGGGCCATCATCACCATCAACTTTTTTATCGTGCAAATTGCCCCCGGCGGTCCGGTTGAACAGGCCGTCGCCGCCATTGAGTTCGGGCAAAGCGGGGCATTACCTGGCGCGGGTAGCGAAGGCGTTCGCGCCAGCCATGCGCAAACCGGCGTTGGTAACATCAGCGACAGTAATTATCGCGGCGGCCGGGGTCTGGACCCGGAAGTCATCGCGGAAATCACTCGGCGCTACGGGTTCGATAAGCCCATTCATGAGCGTTATTTCAAAATGCTTTGGGACTATATTCGTTTCGATTTCGGCGACAGCCTGTTTCGTAGCGCCTCTGTGCTGACGCTTATCAAAGACAGCCTGCCGGTTTCCGTTACGCTGGGCCTATGGAGTACGCTCATCATCTATCTGGTGTCAATACCGCTTGGGATCCGCAAAGCGGTTCACAACGGCAGCCGGTTTGATATCTGGAGTAGCGCATTTATTATTATTGGCTATGCCATTCCGGCCTTTCTGTTTGCCATTTTGCTGATCGTCTTTTTTGCCGGGGGCAGCTACTACGACCTGTTCCCGCTGCGCGGGCTGGTTTCCGCCAATTTTGACTCCCTGCCCTGGTATCAGAAAGTGACTGACTACCTTTGGCATATTACCCTGCCGGTGCTGGCGACGGTAGTTGGTGGGTTTGCCGCGCTGACTATGCTGACCAAGAACTCATTTCTGGATGAGGTGCGCAAACAGTATGTCGTCACCGCACGCGCTAAAGGAGTCAGCGAGAAAAATATTCTGTGGAAACATGTGTTTCGCAATGCCATGTTGCTGGTGATCGCCGGCTTCCCGGCGACGTTTATCAGCATGTTTTTTACCGGTTCGCTGCTGATTGAAGTGATGTTCTCGCTTAACGGTCTGGGACTACTGGGGTATGAATCCACCGTATCACGCGACTACCCGGTAATGTTTGGCACACTC
Organism: Citrobacter sp. Cf132; assembly: GCF_030333885.1. Lineage (NCBI taxonomy): Bacteria > Pseudomonadati > Pseudomonadota > Gammaproteobacteria > Enterobacterales > Enterobacteriaceae > Citrobacter > Citrobacter sp. Cf132. Next base: position 279,021 of record NZ_JAOWFA010000057.1, on the reverse strand, counting down.
TATATCTTCACCCTGATCGGTCTGCTGCTGAATATCCTCAGCGACATCAGCTATACGCTGGTCGATCCCCGTATTGATTTTGAGGGACGCTAATGTCGCGATTAAGCCCCGTCAATCAGGCCCGCTGGGCGCGCTTTCGCCACAACCGTCGCGGCTACTGGTCGCTGTGGATTTTTCTGGTGCTGTTCGGTCTTAGTCTGTGTTCAGAGCTGATTGCCAATGATAAGCCGTTACTGGTGCGCTACGACAATAGCTGGTATTTCCCCCTGTTCAAAAACTACAGTGAAAGCGACTTCGGCGGACCGCTGGCGACCCGGGCTGATTATCAGGATCCGTGGCTACAGCAGCGCCTGGAAAACCAGGGCTGGATCCTGTGGGCACCAATACGCTTTGGGGCCACCAGCATTAACTTTGCCACCGATAAGCCCTTCCCTTCCCCGCCTTCTGCACAAAACTGGCTGGGAACAGACGCCAACGGCGGTGATGTACTGGCACGGATCCTCTACGGCACACGTATTTCGGTCTTATTTGGCTTAATGCTCACCCTGTGTTCGAGCGTGATGGGCATTATGGCTGGCGCAATACAGGGCTATTATGGCGGCAAGGTGGACCTGTGGGGGCAACGATTCATTGAAGTTTGGTCCGGTATGCCAACGCTGTTTCTCATCATTCTACTGTCGAGCGTTGTCCAGCCTAACTTCTGGTGGCTGCTGGGTATTACGGTGTTGTTTGGCTGGATGAGCCTGGTTGGCGTGGTGCGCGCGGAGTTTTTACGTACCCGAAACTTTGATTATATTCGTGCCGCTCAGGCGCTCGGCGTGAGCGATAGCAGTATTATTCTGCGCCATATGCTACCCAATGCGATGGTTGCCGCTCTGACCTTTTTACCGTTTATTTTGTGCGCCTCGATAACCACTCTAACCTCGCTGGATTTTCTTGGGTTTGGCTTACCGCTTGGCTCGCCATCGCTCGGAGAACTTCTGTTACAGGGTAAAAACAACCTGCAGGCACCGTGGCTTGGCATTACCGCGTTCATCTCCGTTGCCCTGCTCTTATCGCTTCTGATCTTTATTGGTGAAGCGGTACGCGACGCGTTCGATCCCAACAAGGCGATTTAAGATGACACAACCTCTGTTAGCTATTGACAATTTATCGGTAGGTTTTCGTCAACAAGAGACCGTGCGCATCGTGGTCAACAGTCTGTCACTGCGCGTTGATGCCGGACAAACGCTGGCACTGGTGGGTGAGTCCGGCTCAGGTAAAAGCGTGACCGCGCTATCTATTTTACGGTTATTGCCCTCCCCTCCGGTCGTCTACCTTTCCGGCGACATCCGTTTTCATGGTGAATCATTACTTCACGCCGATGAGCAAACGCTTCGCGGCGTGCGGGGGAATAAAATCGCCATGATTTTCCAGGAACCAATGGTGTCACTGAACCCGCTCCACAATCTGGAAAAACAGCTTTATGAAGTGCTGTCGCTGCATAGGGGAATGCGTCGGGAGGCCGCGCGAGCAGAAATCCTGACCTGTCTGGATCGCGTCGGCATCCGTCAGGCGGCCAAACGTCTCGCAGACTACCCGCACCAACTGTCCGGCGGGGAACGCCAGCGCGTGATGATTGCCATGGCATTGCTAACACGACCGGAGCTGCTGATTGCCGATGAACCGACTACCGCGCTGGACGTTTCCGTTCAGGCACAGATCCTGCAACTGCTGAGGGAACTACAGCGCGAGCTGAACATGGGATTACTGTTCATCACCCACAACCTCAGCATTGTGAAAAAGCTGGCCGATACCGTGGCAGTCATGCAAAACGGTCAGTGCGTTGAGCAAAATAAAGCAGCACAGTTGCTCACTGCGCCCACGCATCCCTACACGCAGAAATTGCTAAACAGTGAACCTTCCGGCGACCCGGTACCTTTACCGGCCGGACAAGCCCCGCTGCTGGAAGTGGAAAAACTGCACGTCGCCTTCCCCATCCGCAAAGGTATCCTGAAGCGTGTGGTGGACCACAACGTCGTGGTTAACAATATCAGTTTCTCTCTTCGGCCCGGTGAAACGCTGGGGTTGGTAGGTGAGTCTGGGTCGGGGAAAAGCACTACCGGACTGGCGCTCCTGAGGTTAATCTCCTCACAGGGAAGTATTGTGTTCGATGGTCAGGCGCTGCATACCTTAAATCGTCGCCAGCTGTTGCCGGTCCGTCACCGTATTCAGGTGGTATTTCAGGATCCCAACTCCTCGCTTAACCCACGCCTGAGCGTGCTACAGATTATCGAGGAGGGGTTACGCGTTCATCAGCCAACCCTGTCAGCCGAACAACGCGAGGCGCAGGTGAAAGCGGTGATGACGGAAGTGGGACTGGATAGCGAAACGCGGCATCGTTACCCGGCTGAGTTTTCCGGCGGTCAGCGTCAACGTATTGCCATCGCCAGAGCATTGATTCTCAAACCTTCCTTGATTATCCTGGATGAGCCAACATCATCGCTAGACAGAACCGTACAGGCGCAAATCCTGACGTTGTTAAAGTCCTTACAGGAAAAGCATCGGCTGGCTTATATTTTTATCAGCCATGATTTGCACGTAGTACGCGCGTTATGCCATCAGGTTATTGTGCTACGTCAGGGAGAGGTTGTGGAGCAAGGGCAATGCGAGCACGTATTTAACGCGCCACAGCAAGCCTATACGCGTCAGCTGCTTGCGCTAAGCTGACGCTCAAAACGGATTGTTATTTGAAAACGGCTCTGCGATGGCCACGCCGAAGTTTTTCAGTCTGCAGGTCGCGGCAAATTCATCCTGGCGATTCACAAACAGGCACGGCTCCCCTTCGCATTCCAGTACGGAACAAGGAACCTCAATGTCGCTGAGGGCCTGGCTGAGCTTATGCATGACTGACCATGCGCTGTCACCATCAGGGCTGAGCAATTTGAGCGCCACCAGGCTGTTCTCATTGCTCTGACCGTTTTGCGGAATCGGTTCAACCTTTGAACCTGCGAAACCCACCGACCAACGATAGCTCTGCGGCAGACGATGAACGATTGAGAGTTGTAATGTCATCACTTTCTTTCCCTGGAAGCACAATCACTTCACAATTACTTTACATCAATATTAACACATCATTGACAATACGTCTTCAGACAGTTGGTAAACGTTTACACCCTGTCTTTATGCCGCTTTCCGAACCAGGTAATTAAAATTATTCAATGGTTCTGGCATATTTCCGGGCTATATGTACTCGTTTCTGCGATCTAACTCAACCTTTTTAACTACAATGATGTGACTTTTTACATAAATTGATTTTACATAAAATAAACATAACCGGGGGAAATGATAGATTTGCGGTTGATGTATATCAACTCTGGAGGCCTTAAGGCCCCCAGGATGTGTAATAGATCACCGTTTTTGGGCGCGACTGGCGTAAAGACAGAAGAGAATTGAACAGGTAGCGCAAAATGCGATCGACCATATCATTGGCCAGGCCGAGTTAAAGGTCGCCAGAGACAACAGCGCCCCAACGATGGCGCCAATGCCGAAGCGGAATGTCCCTGCCAGCGATGACGCCGTTCCTGCCATATGTGGAAATTCATCCAGAATAACCGCCATGGCGTTAGATGACACCATCGACACACAGCCAACAAACGCCGCAACGCCCACAACCAGGGCCCAGAACCCCAACCCAAACAGTGTGCTAAAGACCATCCAGCCAGCCATCACGAACTGGATCCACAGACCGGTACGGAACATATTCAATGCCCCAACCCGACGCACAAAGCGGCTGTTGATGATAGTCATCACGAACAGGAATACGATGTTCAGTGCGAAGTAATAACCGAAATGTTGCGGTGAAACGTGGTTGATCTCAATGTAGACAAAGGGTCCGGCGCTCAGAAACGAGAACATCCCGGCAAAACTGAATCCGCTGGCCAGCATATAGCTCAGCACACGTTTATGACGAAACAGCGAGGCAAAGTTGCCAATAGTAGTACGCAGGCGAAACGGCTGGCGACGCTCTACCGGCAGAGTCTCTTTGATCAGTGTAAGGATCATCACCGACGCCAGAATAGCTGCCATGGCGAGGATCCAAAAGATATAGTGCCAGCTCAGCCATACCAGCACCCAGCCACCCATAATCGGTGCCATTAATGGCGCAATTGTCGTGACCAGCATAACGAATGACATCATGCGCGAAAACTCTTCTTTCGGATAGATATCACGCATCAGGGCGTTGATAACCACGCTCGCCGCCGCCGCAGCCAGGCCGTGGAAGAAACGCATCACGATCAGTTGATCGATGGTTTGCGCCAGTGCGCAGGCCACTGCCGCCGCCGCAAACACCAGCGTCCCGCCCAGGATCACTGGCTTGCGTCCAAGGCTATCTGCCATTGGACCATAGAACAGTTGCCCCACTGCGAACCCCAGAATATAGGTACTGAGGGTCATCTGCGCGCTACCTGCTGGCACACCAAACTGTTCAGAGATAACAGGCAGCGCCGGAAGATACATATCAATCGACAACGGCATCAACATGGCTAACAAGCCAAGGATAAAGACAATGGCAATTGACGAGTTCTGCCGGGTGGTCACATTTAGCTCCTGAAATTAACGCGGGGTTAAGTTAACGCTGGCGATTTCTTCTTCAGTCAAAGGACGGTATTCACCTGGCGCCAGATCCTCATCAAGCCTGATGTCACCAATCCGTTCACGGTGCAGTTCCACAACGTGGTTACCCACCGCGGCAAACATACGTTTAACCTGATGATAGCGCCCTTCGCTGATGGTCAAGCGCACCTGAGTTGGCGTAATCACTTCCAGCACGGCCGGTTTGGTCAGGTCTTTCTCATTGTGCAACTGTACGCCATGGGCAAACTGTTCGGCGGTATCATCTGCCACTGGCGACTCCAGCGTCACCAGATAGGTTTTCTCACAATGGTGACGAGGAGAGGTGATGCGATGCGACCACTGTCCGTCATCGGTCATCAGTACCAGTCCAGTGGTGTCGATATCCAGACGCCCTGCCGCATGCAGTTTGTAGGCAACCGGTTCATCAAGGAAATAGAGAACCGTCGGGTGATCGGGATCATCCGTTGAGCAAACATAACCCTGAGGCTTATTCAGCATAAAATAGCGCGGGCCATTTTGTTGAACCAGGGAATTACCGTCATATTCTACGTCGTGTTCTGGCAGCAGCTTAAAAGCGCTATTTCTGACGATTTCACCGTCGACGGTAACGCGGTTAGCACGGATCTCACGCCCGGCAATAGCGCGGCTGACGCCGAGTTGCTGAGCGATAAATTTATCAAGTCGCATGTGTGTGATTTTGCCTGTAAAAATACGAGAATCGGGTTTACGCCCGAAAAGTGGGACCGTTATCCGCCCAGTATAGCGGCGTTACACCATCCCTCAAGAGAAATGATTCATGGCATACTACTCCTTGTTATTGTTTATCATAGTGAGCCCATGATTTTTACTCTTCGCCCGTACCAAAAAGAAGCCGTGGACGCCACGCTCAACCATTTTCGCCACCACCGCACCCCGGCGGTTATCGTCCTGCCAACCGGCGCGGGCAAAAGTCTGGTGATTGCCGAGCTGGCCCGCGTAGCGCGTGGTCGCGTACTGGTACTGGCGCACGTCAAAGAACTGGTCGCACAAAACCATGCGAAATATTGTGCGCTGGGGCTGGAAGCCGATATTTTTGCCGCAGGCCTGAAGCGTAAAGAGAGCCACGGAAAAGTGGTATTTGGCAGCGTACAGTCGGTAGCGCGTAATCTGGACGCCTTTCAGGGAGAATTCTCCCTGCTTATCGTCGATGAATGCCATCGCATTGGCGATGATGAAGAGAGTCAGTATCAGCAAATCCTCACTCACCTGACCAAAGTAAATCCTCACTTACGCCTGCTCGGACTTACCGCCACACCTTTTCGTTTGGGCAAAGGCTGGATTTATCATTTTCATTATCACGGAATGGTACGCGGCGATGAAAAAGCACTGTTTCGCGACTGCATTTATGAATTACCGCTGCGCTACATGATTAAACACGGCTACCTGACGCCGCCAGAACGCCTCGACATGCCGGTAGTGCAATATGACTTCAGCCGCCTGCAGGCGCAAAGTAACGGCCTGTTTAGCGAAGCGGACCTGAATCAGGAGCTGAAAAAGCAGCAGCGAATAACGCCGCATATCATCAGCCAGATTGTCGAGTTTGCCCAGACGCGTAAAGGGGTGATGATTTTCGCCGCCACAGTTGAACACGCCAAAGAAATTCTGGGTCTGCTGCCTGCTGACGACGCCGCACTTATCACCGGAGACACGCCTGGCGCCGAACGCGACGTGCTGATTGAAGAGTTCAAAGCCCAACGTTTTCGCTATCTGGTGAATGTGTCGGTCCTGACCACTGGCTTCGATGCCCCGCACGTCGACCTTATCGCCATTCTGCGCCCGACCGAGTCAGTTAGCCTTTACCAACAAATTGTCGGTCGTGGGCTGCGCCTGGCGCCGGGTAAAACCGACTGTCTGATCCTCGATTACGCTGGCAACCCGCACGACCTGTACGCGCCGGAAGTTGGTGCGCCGAAAGGGAAAAGCGACAACGTTCCAGTACAGGTGTTCTGTCCTGCCTGCGGCTTCGCCAACACCTTCTGGGGCAAAACAACGGCCGACGGCACGCTGATTGAGCACTTTGGCCGCCGCTGTCAGGGATGGTTTGAAGATGATGACGGCCATCGCGAACAGTGCGATTTTCGTTTCCGTTTTAAAAACTGCCCGCAGTGCAACGCGGAAAATGACATCGCCGCCCGCCGTTGTAGGGAGTGCGACGCAGTTCTGGTTGACCCGGATGACATGCTGAAAGCCGCGCTCAGGCTTAAAGATGCGCTGGTTCTGCGCTGCAGCGGGATGGCGCTACAAAATGGGCAGGATGAAAAAGGCGAATGGCTGAAAATTACCTATTACGATGAAGATGGCGCTGACGTCAGCGAACGCTTTCGCCTGCATACTCCCGCGCAGCGTACAGCCTTCGAGCAACTGTTTATTCGCCCGCATACCCGAACGCCTGGCATTCCCTTACGCTGGATAACCGCCGCCGATATCCTCGCCCAGCAGGCGCTGTTACGTCATCCTGATTTCGTGGTCGCGCGCATGAAAGGTCAGTACTGGCAGGTCCGTGAAAAGGTCTTCGATTATGAAGGACGCTTTCGTCGGGCACATGAATTACGCGGTTAATCGTACTTTTGATTGATGTACCAGCCGTTTGAGTATAGAATCTCGCCCGCTTTTGCATACGCAAAGCAGATCACTTACCTGTTGCTGGGTCGCCTGTAGCAGGAATTATTAAAGAGAGATTTAAATGTTTACTATCAACGCTGAAGTACGTAAAGAGCAGGGTAAGGGTGCGAGCCGCCGCCTGCGTGCCGCTAACAAGTTCCCGGCAATCATCTACGGTGGCGCAGAAGCCCCGATTGCTATCGAACTGGATCACGATGCAGTTATGAACATGCAAGCTAAAGCTGAATTCTACAGCGAAGTTCTGACCATCGTTGTTGACGGTAAAGAAGTTAAAGTTAAAGCTCAGGCTGTACAGCGTCACCCGTTCAAGCCGAAGCTGTCTCACATCGACTTCGTTCGCGCGTAATCGCAAACAAGTTGAAGAAAAACCCCGCCAAGGCGGGGTTTTTTTATGGGATTTTGTAATCGATACTGATGGTTCTCGTCGACCGGATAAGGCGTTTACGCTCTCACCCGGCAAACGGTTTTATTTCCCGCCCGACGTGCGACGCTGCAGCTGGTCGCGCAGGTTCGGCGGCGTACCTTTGATGGTCAAAGTATCTGTAGCCGGATCCCAGAAAATACGTTCACCCAGTAGCATGGCGTCAAAGTTGATGGTTAACCCACCGCCGCTTCCGGCAAATTTGGTTAACTGACGCAGCGTACTGCGATCTGCCGGGAAGCTCTCTTCCAGCTCGTAGCCTTTATCAGCGGTAAATTCGCTGAAGCTAACTTCACTGACGCCGGAAAGCTCTTTGGACAGCGACTCCAGCTCGATCTCTTCACCGGCTTGTAGCTGTTCGTTGCAGTAGCTGTACACCTGCTGACGCACGTTCTGGCGTTCAGCTTTATCGAGCTGCGCCTCGGCAGTAAAGTCATCGACCGCCTGCAGCAGGCCACGGTTTTGCGCTTTGGCGTTCAGACCTTCACTGGCACCGAGGAAATCCATAAAGAAATCGGCGACTTTGCGCCCTACCCGCCCTTTCAGGAACGTCAGATAGCGCGTGGACTCCGGATTGGTTTCCCATTCGGTTAAATCAATACGCGCCACGATATCCGCATGATTGATGTCCAGATAGTGCGTCGGATTGATATCCAGATTTTCATTGACGCGCATGCTGCTTAAATTGTTCAGCACGGCGACCAACAGATACTCTACCGCCAGATAGCGGTAATGGCAGAACAGGACAATGCCGCCGTCGGCAAAAGGATATTTCGCCAGCTCGTCCCGCAAGCGTCCGGTCGCGGCACGACTAAATGCCAGAAAATCCTCTTCGCCCTGACGCTGTAAACGCAGCGTTTGTGCCAGTTCACTCTCTTCGCTAAACAGGCCATAAGCTTTATTCTTGGCGCTATATACCCGATGCAGCTCAGCCATCATATCGACAACCGTCGCTGTCGGTTCCAGTAATGAATCGCGCAAGACCAGCTCAAGGTTCTGCTCGTCACGTTTGATAAGCTGGTGCAGGGCAATCTGGTTGATATCCAGACTCATGATAAACTCTCCTTTTAGACCGGGCGGTATTCAACCACCTGCCGGGCAGTGACGCAATAGAAGATAAAAAAGCAGAAAAAAAACTGTCTGTACGGTAATATGTTGCCCTTTCATGAACAGACTGATTTCGATTTATGCCACAAATTTCCCGCTATAGTGACGAACACGTTGAACAACTGCTGAATGAGATGCTCAACGTACTGGAAAAACATAAGGCGCCGACCGACCTTTCCCTGATGGTACTGGGAAATATGGTGACTAACCTTATCAATACAAGCATCGCACCGGCCCAGCGCCAGGCGATTGCCAACTCTTTTGCCCGCGCATTACAGTCTTCGGTAAACGACGACCAAGCGCATTAAGAGCCTGCTCCGGGGAAACGAACAACAGTTTATGGTAACTCATCGTCAGCGCTACCGTGAGAAAGTCTCCCAGATGGTTAGCTGGGGGCACTGGTTTGCCTTGTTCAACATTCTGTTGGCCGTGGTACTCGGTAGCCGTTACCTGTTTGTCGCCGACTGGCCGACAACGCTTGCAGGTCGTATTTATTCCTATGTAAGCCTGGTCGGACATTTTAGTTTTCTGGTGTTTGCCACCTATCTGCTAATCCTGTTTCCCCTGACGTTTATCGTCATGTCCCAGAGGCTGATGCGATTCTTATCAGCTATTCTGGCGACGGTGGGCATGACGCTGTTGCTAATCGACAGCGAAGTTTTCACCCGCTTCCATTTGCACCTCAACCCGATCGTCTGGGAACTGGTCATCAATCCTGACCAGAATGAAGCGGCGCGTGACTGGCAACTGATGTTTATCAGCGTGCCAGTGATTTTGTTAATTGAAATGCTGTTTGCGACCTGGAGCTGGCAAAAGCTGCGTAGCCTGACGCGTCGTCGCCACTTCGCCAAACCATTAGCCGCATTCTTCTTCATTTGCTTTATCGCCTCGCACGTGGTGTATATCTGGGCGGATGCCAATTTCTATCGCCCGATTACCATGCAGCGCGCGAACCTGCCGCTCTCCTACCCGATGACGGCGCGTAAGTTCCTGGAAAAACATGGTCTGCTGGATGCGCAAGAGTATCAGCGTCGCCTGATCGAGCAGGGGAATCCGGAAGCAGTTTCCGTGCAGTACCCGCTGAGCGAACTGCGCTATCGCGATATGGGCACCGGCCAGAACGTCCTGCTAATCACCGTCGACGGCCTGAACTATTCACGCTTTGAAAAGCAGATGCCTGCGCTGGCTGAATTCGCCGGGCAGAATATCTCCTTTACGCGTCACATGAGCACCGGTAACACCACAGATAACGGGATTTTTGGCCTGTTCTACGGCGTCTCACCAAGCTACATGGATGGGATTTTATCGACCCGAACGCCTGCGGCGTTGATTTCCGCGCTGAACCAGCAGGGCTATCAGTTAGGGCTATTCTCCTCGGATGGCTTTACCAGCCCGCTTTATCGCCAGGCGCTGCTATCAGATTTCTCCATGCCAAGCGTGCAAACGCAATCTGACGAGCAAACTGCAAGCCAGTGGATTAACTGGCTGGGACGCTACGCGCAGGAAGATAACCGCTGGTTCTCGTGGGTCTCCTTTAACGGGACCAACCTTGATGAGAGTAACCAGAAGAATTTTGCCAAACGCTATGCCAGCGCCGCTCAGGATGTGGATGCCAACATCAACCGCGTTATTAGCGCCCTGCGCGACTCCGGCAAACTGAACAACACGGTGGTGATTATTACCGCAGGTCGGGGCGTGCCACTGACGCAGGAAGAGAACAACTTTGCCTGGTCGCGAGGCCATCTGCAGGTTCCTCTGGTTATTCACTGGCCGGGAACGCCTGCACAGCGCATCAATAGTCTTACCGATCATACGGACCTGATGACAACGCTGATGCAGCGCCTACTGCACGTCAGTACACCTGCTAACGAATACTCGCAGGGGCAGGATCTGTTCAATGCAACTCGCCGCCATTACTGGGTTACTGCCGCTGACGGCAGCACGATGGCCGTTACCACACCCGAGATGACGCTGGTGCTGAACAACAACGGTAATTATCAGACCTATAATTTGCGCGGCGAGAAAATAAAAGATCAGAAACCGCAGCTAAGTCTGCTGTTACAGGTTCTGACGGATGAGAAGCGATTTATTGCTAACTGATTAATTATAAATCAGTTAGCGAGACATGCTCTTGCATTCGTAGCGGAAAGCAGTAGTATTAGCAGCCATAGCGTCGGCACGTAGCGCAGCCTGGTAGCGCACCGTCATGGGGTGTCGGGGGTCGGAGGTTCAAATCCTCTCGTGCCGACCAAAAATCCTCTAAGAACCAGCCTGTTACGGCTGGTTTTTTTATGCCTGTTTTCTAAGTGGGGAAGCTCTGGGGAATGAATGGGGAGAAACACCGCTCAAATATAGAATTTGCCAGGCATGGTAGCTGCTGCGTGTAGTCGATGATGAAAAACCGGGTGCCTGCTGACATCCACAGACACCCGTAATCACACAGCAGTGCATATTGGATACGCTATATCCGTAGCGAGTGGGTAGATTTATAGTCATTTCAAAGACAATTGTCATTAAATCTTTGTGATTGATATCTAATATTTTTAACTAAAATATTACCAATTTCATGAGTGGTTAAATAACCATCAAACAAGCATAATTATCCTTTCCCATTGGTGTGTTTCTATCTACATAATCGGGCAGTCATCAAACTCCGCGTTCCTGGCATCATTAATGATGTACGTGATAACTCCAAATATTGCGTGTGAGGAATTGTAGCCATCACCATCTTCTGGCAGCGCTCCCGTTCTCCAGATTTATCAGGTGGGGCTAAAGGTGGCTTCATTGTCCAGTTCCAGTTAACCTTGCTCAGTTCCTGGACAAACCGCTATGTGGTGACGGTCTTCCTGCCACTAGGTTCTTTCTGTATCGAAGCATGCCAGGCCATTTCAATATCGCTGCGTCGTAGCACCAATTAACCCCTCTTGAATACCGGATAAAAACACAGTATAAATACTGTATATACATCCAGTAGAGAAGCTACAAGCAATGTTCGTGGAACTCGTTTATGACAAAAGGAATTTTGATGGTTTGCCCGGAGCAAAAGATATCATTCTGGGAGAATTTACTAAGAGGGTTCAGCGAATCTTCCCCGATGCTGATGTTCGGGTTAAACCGATGATGACACTACCGGCGATCAATACTGACGCCAGTAAGCATGAGAAGGAGCAGATAAGCCGTACTGTTCAGGAAATGTTTGAAGAGGTTGATATGTGGCTGGTTTCAGATTAAACGCCTTGAACCGTCATATTGCTTAAGTACAATCCGCCGTGACTGGCAATCATTCAATACTCGCACTATCGAGCGTTCGCCAGTCGGCCGCAATCATGCTCTTGCATACGGTGTGGTTGCGGCAACTCTCGTTACGACTCACCATCAATTGGCCAGCCAGGTCATCTTTAATGATTTCCGTTATTACGCCAAATATCGGCAAAGGAACACTGCTTGATATGATTCAGTAACCTATGGTTATCATATATTAGAACAAAGCGACAACTTCAAGAAAAATAATACCAATGAAAATTATTCACCATTGAACAATCCTTTGCAACAACCAGTTATAGTAGGTGGCTTCAGAAATACCGGCCTCCCGGCAGACATCTTTAACGGTTCGTCCGGATTCAACCGATTTAATTACGGCAATGATCTGATGCTCAGTAAAACGGGCTTTACGCATAGTGATCTCCTTTGTTGGCAGATTGATTATGCCGGAGGATCTCTAAATATGAATGGCACGATTATGTGGGATACTTACATCTGTACAGGTTTTACTACTTACCCATGCACAAATTGGGGTAAAATTTATCCTCTCATCAGCGTGATGAATCTGGACGATTGATGCGCTGAAAACAATAATGATACTAATAAAAACTCAGGAGAATAGTATGCCTGAAGCAACGCCTTTTCGGGTGCTGATTGTTGACGACCACCCACTGATGCGGCGAGGAATTAGTCAATTATTGCAACTTGATCCCGCCTTTAACGTAGTCGCGGAAGCGGGTGATGGCGCCAGCGCTATCGACCTGGCAAACCGCCTGGACCTTGATGTGATCCTACTGGATCTCAATATGAAAGGGATGAGCGGACTGGATACCCTGAATGCGCTGCGTCGGGATGGCGTCACCGCGCAAATTATTATTCTTACCGTATCGGATGCCGCCAACGATGTGTATGCTCTAATTGATGCCGGCGCGGATGGTTATTTGCTTAAAGACAGTGATCCTGAAGTCCTGCTGGAGGCTATTCGCAGTGGTGCCAAAGGTGGTAAAGCCTTTAGTACCCGCGTCAGCGAATATTTGCGCGAGCGCGACCTGTTTGGCGCTCAGGAAGACCCATTCAGCGTTCTCACCGAACGCGAACTGGATGTGTTACATGAACTTGCTCAGGGGCTGTCGAACAAACAGATTGCATCAGTACTGAATATTTCTGAACAGACGGTGAAGGTGCATATTCGCAATCTGCTGCGCAAACTCAACGTGCGTTCTCGTGTAGCTGCCACCATTCTATTTTTACAAACACGCGGCATGCAGTAATCAGATATTGCCCGATGGCGCTACGCTTATCGGGCCTACAAGTCACGTGCATCAGTAGGCCGGATAAGACGCTTTGCGTCGCCATCCGGCATCTTCCACTCTTACTTCTCCTGCGGCGTTAGCTGCTCCATCGCCTGCTTAATGCTGCGTTCTATCACCGCCCGACGGGTATCATTGGCCGGTAATAATTTCAGCATCATCTCCCATGCCGCAACCGCCTCGCCAAAGCGCTGCTGTTCAAAAGCGTTAAACGCATACATGCTGAGAACCCGCACGTTGGCATGTTCGCCGCGTACCAACTGGCGTAGCAGCTCCCCTCCTCGACGGTTATCGTCAGGATCGGAAGAACGGGTCAGCGCTTCCGCATAGCCCAGCGCAGCATCGCTGTTTTTCGGATCCAGTCGATAAGCATTGGCATAGGCTTCAGTGGCCGTACTGGCGTTACCAAGTACCATGCCAATGCGCCCAAGCATGATCCAACCTTCAACGTTGGTAGGATCGGCTTGTAAGCGAGTGCGCAGACCCAACGCCAGACGCGTCATATCTTCTTCATTGAGCGGATCAGCTTTTGGATCCAACGCCCGCTCCAGCAGCGCCGGAGCCTGAGCGGTGGCCTGTTGCCAGACCTGAACCTGCTTATAGTTGCCGGTTTCATAATAGCTCACCGCACCCACGACCAGCGCCACCACGATGCCGGGCACAAACAACCCGAATCCACCGCGCTTGCCATCCGGGATAACGTCATCAGGAAACTCTTCCTGTTTCACCCGGACACGTCGGCGAGTACGGGCGAAAATAATCCAGCCACCCAGACCAATCGCGACCACCGGCATCACCCACAAAAGCACAGTAAGCGGCGTCAACGGCGGATCGTAAGTGACGAAGTTGCCGTAGCGCGCCACCATGTAGTCGACAATCTCTTTCTGACTTTTTCCTTCCTGCATCAGTTCGTACACTTTCTGACGCAGGTCGGTGGCAATCATCGAGTTAGAATCGGCAATACTGTTGTTCTGACATTTAGGACAGCGCAACTGTTCGGTAAGCTGACGGAACTGCTGCTCCTGCGCTTCATCCTTAAACTGCATCACATCGATGGTCGCAAGCGCGGATCCCGAGATAACCAGCATCAGCAGGCCCAGTAAAAATCTCATTGCGCAGCCTCCTTACTGTACTTATCCCACAACGGTTTGATCTCGCTCTCCCACACCCTGGCATTCAAATCACCGGCGCGGCGATAGCGAATAATACCGTTACCGTCGATCAGGAACGTCTCCGGCGCGCCGTACACGCCAAGATCCAGACCAAGCATACCGTCGCCGTCAAACAGGCTTAATGAGTAAGGATTGCCCAGCTCCTTCAACCAGACAATGGCTTTCTGACGATCGTCTTTATAGTTCAGACCCACTACCCGCACGCCCTGCGCAGACAGCTGATTCAGGTACTGATGTTCGGCGCGACAGGTCGGACACCAGGTCGCCCAGACGTTCAGCAGTACCGGTTTGCCCTGGGTCAGCACATCGGCCTGATAATGCTGACCCGGATTTTCCAGCGACTCCAGGCGGAATGTCGGAACGGGTTTGCCGATCAGCGCCGACTCCAGATTAGTGGGATCGTCCCCCTGAGCGTTACGCGCCAGCTGCCACAGCAGCGCCGCCGCAATGATCAGAAAAATAATAAACGGAATTAACAGTGCGTTGCGCTTCATACAGCCTCCGACGCATTTTTTTGCACCGCGGCGCGAGGACGCGTGCGCTGACGATAGCGTGGATCAAACAGGCAGAACAATCCGCCCAGCGCCATCAGCAATCCTCCGGCCCAAATCCAGCGAATAAACGGTTTGTAGTACAGACGCACAGCCCATGCGCCGTTATCCAGTTCTTCACCCAGCGCAGCGTACAGATCGCGTGTGAATCCGCCGTCAATTGCCGCTTCGGTCATCATCGAACTGGTGCTGTTATAGAAGCGTTTTTCCGCATGCAGCGTGGCTTCTGGTTTACCATCTCGGGTAACGCCAATAATGGCGACACCGCCCCGGTAGTTAGGTCCGGTAATATCTTTCACTTCGCGGAACGTGAACTGATAGTTATGGATACTGACGCTATCACCTGCCTTCATGCGCACATCGCGTTCAACACTGTAGTTCTGGCTAAAGGCAATACCGACAATAGTAATCGCCAGCCCAACGTGGCCCGACACCATGCCCCAATAGCTTGGTGTTAACTTCGTTCCGCGGGAAACACGCAGGAACGCTTCGGACACCGCCAGCACAAATATCCAGCATGCCATCGCCAGACCCACGACGGTCATCGCCGCAATGCGATCCTCAAACAGCCACGGCAGCAGCAGCGACATAACAAGCGTGGTGACAAACGCGACAAGCAATAGTGTTTTCAGCTTACGCGGTCGGTCACGGCCCCAACGCACTAATGGCCCTATTCCCAGCAACAGCGCGAACGGTGCCATCAGCCAGGTAAACATGGTGTTGAAGAACGGCTCGCCAATCGAAATGCTACCCAGCCCCAGCTGTTTGTGCACCAGCGGCAGCAGCGTACCCAATAGCACCACCAGCATGGCGGCAATCAGCAGAACGTTGTTGCCCAACAGCAGAGATTCACGCGACCACAGCGCGTTGTTTACCCGTGAGCGGACCTTGTGACCGCGAACCGCAAACAGCAGCAAGGAGCCGCCAATCACTAATACCATAAAGGCCAGAATAAACATCCCGCGCGACGGATCGGAGGCAAAAGCATGCACCGACACCAGCACGCCGGAGCGCACCAGGAAAGTCCCCAACAGGCAAAGCGAGAAGGCGCAGATTGACAGCAGCAGCGTCCAGGCTTTAAAGCTGGCACGCTGTTCGGTGACCGACAACGAGTGCATCAGCGCCGTTCCCACCAGCCATGGCATAAACGAGGCGTTTTCAACTGGATCCCAGAACCACCAGCCGCCCCAGCCCAGCTCGTAATAGGCCCAGGCGGAACCGAGCACAATACCCAGCGTCAGGAACACCCACGCCGCCAGCGTCCACGGACGCGAAAAACGGGCGAAGGTACTGTCCAGTCGGCCACTCATCAACGCGGCAATCGCAAACGCAAAGGCCACGGAGAAACCGACATACCCCATGTACAGCAACGGCGGATGGAAAATAAGCCCCGGATCCTGCAACAGCGGGTTCAGGTCGCGCCCTTCAATAGGGAAGTTGGGCAACGTACGGGCAAATGGATTGGAGGTAAACAGAATAAACAGCAGAAAGCCAACGCTGACCATCCCCATCACCGCCAGCACGCGGGCGACGATGTCCAGCGGCATACGCTGGCTGAATGCCGCAACGGCGAACGTCCAGCCGCTCATCAGCAGCACCCACAGCAGAAGAGAGCCTTCATGCGCGCCCCAGGTTGCTGCCACCCGATACCAGACCGGAAGCTGGGTATTGGAATTGCTGGCGACGTAGGTGACGGTAAAGTCATTAACCACGAAGGCGTTGACCAGAATCAGGAACGCGCCCATCACACAGATAAATAACACCCAGGCAAAGGGCCGCGCGGAAGCCATCATCCGCACATCGCCGCGCGCTACGCCCCACAGCGGATAGACCGACAGCAGTAACGCCACGCCTAGCGCAAGGCACAACAGCGCATTGCCAATTTCAGGCATCATGACGTTTTATCCTTATACACGCTTTCCGGACGACGATGGTTTTCCTGCATCGCTTTTTCAACTTCCGGCGGGGTGTAATTTTCATCATGTTTGGCCAGAACCTCTTTGGCCTGTACATGATTTCCCTCGTTCAGTTCGCCCTGAACAACAACACCCTGCCCTTCGCGGAACAGATCCGGCAGAATACCTTCATAGGTTACATCCACTACACCTTCGGCGTCATAGATGCTGAAATTCACCTTCAACGACTGCGGATCGCGCTTTACGCTACCGGGCATCACCATACCGCCCACGCGCAGGCGCTGACCGACTTCAGGCATCTGCTGCGTTTCGCGCTTACCGTAGAGTATCTCTCCCGGCGTATAGAACAGGTCAATATTGGAACGCAGCGCATAAAGCACCAGCGTAATGGTCAAAGCCAGACCCGCCAGTACCGCACAGGCTATCCATAACCGATTTTTACGTCGAATATTCACGCCGCCTCCCGTTGCACTTGCGCCGCACGCATACGTGCTTCTCTCGCCCGCTGCTGCGCTACACCGCGTAAAATTGCGCGATGCTGTAACGTGGAATGCACTACCAGCACCACCAGCGGGATAACGCTCATCGCTACGGCAAGCCAGACATACAAGGCGTAGCCGCCCATCGCGAAAAAATCACTCCATGATGCAAATGCAGGGGTCATTGGCGGCCTCTTTTTAAGATCAGTTCGCTCACCCACGGGCGGCGTTTTTCCATCATCAAAATCAGGTTACGCATGCGCATCAGCGCCAGCGTGACAAACAGTAACAGGTAGCCGACGATCGCCAGACGCAGCGGCGTACGCATCGCCGGATCGATGCTTTGCTGCATGCGGGTAGAACCCTGATGCAGCGTATTCCACCACTCAACCGAGTAGTGGATAATCGGTAAGTTGACCACGCCAATCAGCACCAGAATACCGGCGGCACGACCTGCCAGACGGCGGTCATCAAAGGCATGCCACAGAGCAATGGCGCCAACGTAGAGAAACAGCAACACCAGTTCAGAGGTGAGTCGGGCATCCCAAACCCACCAGGTTCCCCACATCGGTTTGCCCCATGCGGAACCTGTCACCAGCGCAATAAAGGTAAACACTGCACCAATCGGCGCCATCGCAGCCAGCGCCAGATTGGCCATTTTCATCTGCCAGACCAGGCCGATAAACGCGGCAACGGCCATCGAGGCGTAAATGCCCATCGACCAGATTGCCGCCGGAACGTGCAGATAAATAATGCGATAGCTCTGCCCCTGCTGATAGTCTGCAGGCGCAAAACCAAAGCCCCAGACCCATCCCGTTATCAGTACCACCGCGCTGGCAATCGCCAGCCACGGGATAAACCAGCCACAGATCTGATAGAGCCGAGGGGGCATCGCCAATTGATGAAGTGTTTTCCACATAGTTCAGTCACCAGACTCCATAAATTAAAATCCGTTGTGCCGGAGCGCCTTGCCCGGCCTGCACATCTAATTCTCGTTACTGCACGCTTATCCGTAACGCCGCGGCTGTGGCAAACGGGCTTAACGTGGCGCTGCCGACCAGCAACGCCCCCAGAATCGCCATGTACCCTTCAACCGGTAAGTGCATAGAAGCCGCATCCATCGCGGCGGTCGCAAAAATCAGTAAGGGTATGGTGAGCGGGAGTACCAGCACGCTTAACAGCACGCCGCCGCGCTTTAAGCCCACCGTCAACCCCACGCCCGGCGCGCCGAGAAAACCCAGCGTCGGCGTTCCGAGTAACAAGGTCAGCGCCATAATTTTCCAGCCGTACATATCCATGCCCAGCAACAGCGCCACCAGCGGCGAGAGGATCAGCAGCGGCAGACCTGTCACGACCCAGTGCGCCATCACTTTCGCCAGCACCACGGCCGGTAGCGGTAACGGCAGCAGCATCAGTTGCTCAAGGCTGCCATCCTGTAAGTCATCACGAAATAGCCGTTCCAGCGCCAGCAATGACGCCAGTAGCGCCGCAACCCAGATGATGCCCGGCGCTATGCGCGCCAGCAGCTGTGGCTCCGGCCCAATACTCAGGGGGAACAGCGTAATAACAATCAGGAAGAACCATAAAGGATTAGCAATTTCCGCACTATGACGAAACGCAACTCGCAGTTCTAAACGAAAGATTCGCCACATCATTGCGTTGCCCTCTCACTGGTCAGCGCAATACGTCGCACTTTATCGGTTTCAACATTGAGCGGTTGGTGGGTGGTGAGAATAACAATACCGCCCTGCTCCGTATGCTGCGCCATACGCTGAGTCAGTCGCTCAACGCCGTTAACATCAATGGCGGTAAAGGGTTCATCGAGGATCCACAGTCGGGCGCGGGTCAGCCACAAACGGGCCAGCGCCACGCGCCGCTGTTGTCCGGCGGAAAGTTGGTTCACTGGGATATCTTCATATCCGGCAAGTCCCGCCTGCGCCAGCGCAGCCAGACACTGCGCGATGTCGCCGTCATGATGGAAGAAACGCAGGTTCTCCAACGCCGAAAGCCGGGTTTTTATCCCCGGCTGATGTCCGATCCACAGTAGTTGCTGATGGTAGCTGTCCCGCACGTGATGCAGAGGTTGCTCTTGCCAGCAAACCTCCCCTGCGTCGGGACGCGCCAGCCCGGTAAGCAACCGCAGCAGAGTGGTTTTCCCTGCGCCGTTGCTGCCGGTAATTTGTACCCATTCCCCTGCGTTGACGCGAAATGACAACTCGCTGAATAGTATTCTGTCATCCCGCTCGCAAAGTAATTCTCTGGCTTCAAGCATACCTGGTTATCTACATCCTGTTAAAAGCCCGGTTTGACTTCGCGCATATCAGGCAGTTTGTGCGCTATCCCTTTATGGCAGTCAATACAGGTTTGCCCGTCTTTCACGGCCTGGTCGTGCATTTTGGCCGCGACGCCTTTCTGGGCGGTTAAATCCATAAACTCGAAGTTGTGACAGTTTCGACACTCTTGCGAATTGTTATCTTTCATACGCCGCCACTCATTTTGCGCCATCGTTAAACGATGATCTTCAAATTTCTGCGGTGTATCTATTAACCCCAGTGCTTTCGCGTACAGCTCTTTACTGGCCTTGATCTTACGGATCATTTTCGGGCCCCACTCGTGTGGGACGTGGCAATCAGGGCAAGTCGCTCGCACACCACTGCGGTTGTTGTAGTGTACGGTTTCCATGTATTCCTGGTACACCGTATTGCGCATTTCGTGACAGCTAATGCAGAACTCTTCTGTATTGGCCTTTTCCATACCGGTATTAAAGCCGCCCCAGAAAATAATGCCGCCCACAAAGCCGATTAACAACAGCGTGCCGAGCGCCAGACGGCTGGGGCGACGCCACCATTGCCAGACGCGCTTAATCCAGCCTGGTTTACGGTTAGAATTTTCCATAATGACCTCTTATTTCCCGTAACCTTTCGAGGGGGTGAAGGTATTTTCAACAATCGGCGCGGCGTCAGCCTGCGGAACGTGACATTGCAGGCAGAAATAACGACGCGGCGCAACCTCAGCCAATACCTTGCCGTCGCTGTCCATAAAGTGCGTCGGGCTGATGCGCGGCGCACCGGTGGTGCGATAGCTTTCCACACCGTGGCATTGCAGGCACCGGTTAGTGTTCGTCGTCACCTGATACCCTTCAACGCTATGCGGAACCATCGGCGGCTGATTCACATAGTTCAGCGGCATGCGCTCTTGCTCTTTCGGCATGCGAATCGCCCCTTCCTGTGTTCCTGAGACTTCCGGTGACTGGCTCAGATCCACTCCGTTTGCAGCCCAAACTGCCCCACTGACTAGCAAGGCCAGCGCGGCCATCCATTGACTCAGCGCTTTAATCAGGTCATGGCTTTTCATGATTTCGCTCCCGAACTCCATCGTGTTGTTATTGTAAAAACATCCTCAGAACAGACATCCACACAGCGACCGCAGGCCATGCAATCGCGACTGGTTACCTGCACCGGACTTTGCTCATCCAGCACCGGCGCACGTAGCACATGCGGTTCCGGGCAAACATGAAAACAATCCATACAGCGGTTACATCTGTTACGTTCTTTTGCCGAAACGGTTAATGCACCTTTGCTTCCCACCACGCTATACAGCGCACCCAGTGGGCAGAGATGCCCGCACCAGCCATGCTCAACGACCAGTAAATCAAATAAAAACAGCGCGAGGATCAGCAGCGCTCCGCTACCGAATCCCATTACCAGGCTACGTCCCAGCAAAGAAACCGGGTTTATCCACTCCCACAGCAGCGTACCGGTCAGGGCGGAACCGACCAGGATAACCACCAGCAGGACGTACCGTATATGGCGCGGCAGGGTTGCGGACTGATTCAGGTCAAACCTTCTGCGCAACCAGCTGGCTAAATCGGTGACCGGGTTCATGGGACAAACCCAACTGCAAAACAGTCGCTTACCGGCCAGGGCATACAGCACCGTAATGATGGCTGCCCCCGTTAACGCCACCGTCGCCGGCAGATGCCCGCTGGCAAGGCTTTGCAGAGTAATCAGCGGATCGGTGAATGGGATAGCGTCCAGCAACAGGCTGCTACTGTAGTTGCCATGCAGGATCCAAACACCAAGCCACGGGCCGCTAAGGAACATCGCCAGTATCAGAAACTGACTCAGACGACGCAGCAGCAGCCAGCGATGACTCTTCCACCATCCTTTTTTTGCCTGTGCTTCACGCCCGGCATCACGTTTACGATTTGCCATTGTTCCCCTCCAGCCAACCGAAGCGGTAATGGTGTCCTAACTCCCCTTTCGCCAGCGACAATGGCAGCACTTTTATTGCTGGCTGCTCCAGTACGCAGACTTTTTCGCATTTCCCACAGCCGGTACAGGCATCGCTGTGCACGGTAGGAATAAACCGCGCATGCTTGCCGGTACGCATGTTACGGTCCAGCTCCAGGGTGATCGCCTCATCGATTTTCGGGCACTCGCGATAGCAAACATCACAGCGTAATCCCTGGTAGTTGAGGCAGTTTTCGTGATCCAGCAGTACCGCCAGCCCCATACGCGAATCGTCAATGGATTCAATTTCTCTGTCCAACGCGCCGCTGGGGCAGACTTTGGCGCACGGAATGTCCTCACACATTTCGCAGGGAATATCACGGGCGATAAAATATGGCGTACCAGCCGCCAGCCCGGAGGCCAGCGTCGCCAGCTTCAGCGTGTCATACGGACATGCCTGAACGCACTGACCGCAACGTACGCAAGCGCTGGCAAATGCCTCCTCGCTCAGTGCACCTGGCGGGCGCAACCGCACGCCGGTTGCGCGTGCGGTTTGTTGTTGCAACCCCAGCGCCACGCCAACGACGGCCAGCCCGCCCGCTGCGCGAACCATATCGCGCAGAAAGCGGCGGCGGCCATTTTGGGGTTTTGCTGACCGGGACATAACGCGTTACACCTTCGCCAGTTTTACGGCGCACTTCTTGAAATCCGTCTCTTTGGAGAGCGGATCCGTCGCATCCAGCGTCAGGTTGTTCACCAGCTGTGCGGCGTCGAAGAACGGCATGTACACCAGCCCCTGCGGCGGACGGTTACGACCGCGTGTTTCAACAATCGAAATCACTTCGCCACGACGGGAAATCACTTTGACCTTATCGCCACGACGCAGATCGCGTGCTTTTGCATCCAGCGGGTGGATAAACAGCACAGCTTCCGGGAAAGCGCGGTGCAGTTCAGGCACACGACGCGTCATACTGCCGGTATGCCAGTGTTCCAGAACACGTCCGGTGGATAGCCACAGGTCATATTCTTTATCCGGCGCTTCAGCAGCAGGCTCAAACGGCAGCGCGAAGATAACCGCTTTACCGTCCGGTTTACCGTAGAACTTGTAGCTTTCACCTGCTTTCACGTAAGGGTCGTTGCCTTCGCTGTAGCGCCACTGGGTCTCTTTGCCTTCGACGACCGGCCAGCGTAAACCGCGGGCTTTGTGGTAATCGTCAAATGGCGCAAGGTCATGCCCGTGACCGCGACCAAACCAGGCGTACTCTTCGAACAACCCTTTTTGCAGATAGAAGCCCAGCTCGCGGGATTCATCATTCAGTTGATCTTCAGCCAGTTCAGTCACCGGGAATTTTGTCACTGCTGGCGTGGCAAACAGCACGTCATACAGCGTTTTGCCACGCAGCTCCGGTTTTTGTGCCAACAGCTCTTCGGGCCACACTTCTTCTGTTTTGAAGCGACGAGAGAACTGCACCAGTTGCCACAGATCCGACTTCGATTCGCCCGGTGCTTTAATCTGCTGACGCCAGAACTGTGTACGGCGTTCAGCGTTACCGTAGGCACCTTCTTTCTCTACCCACATCGCTGTCGGCAGGATCAGGTCAGCAGACAAGGCGCTGACCGTCGGGTACGGATCGGAGACGATGATGAAGTTACGCGGATCGCGCCAGCCCGGCATACGCTCCTCATTGATGTTCGGACCAGCCTGCATGTTGTTTGTACACATCGCCCAGTAGACATTGAGCTTGCCATCTTTCAGCGCGCGGTCTTGCGCCACGGCGTGCAGACCGATTTTTGCCGGAATGGTCCCTGACGGAATATTCCAGTGCTTCTCGCAGATATCGCGGTGTTTTTCGTTTGTCACCACCATGTCCGCAGGCAGACGATGGGAGAATGTACCGACTTCACGCGCGGTGCCGCATGCGGAAGGCTGGCCGGTCAGAGAGAACGGGCCGCAGCCTGGCTGGGAGATTTTGCCAGTCAGCAAGTGCAGGTTATAGACCAGGTTGTTAGCCCATACGCCGCGGGTGTGCTGGTTAAAGCCCATCGTCCAGTAGGAGATGACTTTTTTCTTCGGATCGGCATACAGCTGCGCCAGTTGTTCCAGCTGATCTTTTGGTACGCCGGTCATTTCGGCGGTTTTATCCAGCGTGTACTCAGCAACGAAGGCTTTGTAATCCTCAAAGCTCATCGGTTCAGAGGCATCGGATCCCGGGTTTTTCGCCGCTTTTTCCAGCGGATGGGTCGGACGCAGACCGTAGCCGATGTCCGTCACGCCTTTACGCAGGTTGACGTGCTTGCTAAAGAAATCCTGGTTAATCGCATTGTTTTGAATGATGTAGTTCGCGATGTAGTTGAGGATCACCAGATCGGTTTGCGGCGTGAAGACCATACCGTTATCCGCCAGCTCAAAGCTGCGGTGCTGGAAAGTGGAGAGAACCGCGACGTTGACGTTAGGATCGGACAGACGACGGTTGGTGATGCGCGACCACAGGATCGGGTGCATCTCTGCCATATTCGCGCCCCACAGGACGAAGGCGTCTGCATGTTCGATATCGTCATAGCAGCCCATCGGTTCATCCATACCGAAGGTACGCATAAAGCCGACTACCGCTGAGGCCATGCAGTGACGTGCGTTCGGGTCGATGTTATTGGAACGGAAACCCGCTTTAAACAATTTGGCAGCGGCATAACCTTCCCAAATCGTCCACTGGCCAGAGCCGAACATGCCGATAGATTCCGGGCCTTTCTCTTTCATCGACGTTTTGAATTTCTCTTCCATCACGTCAAAAGCCTGGTCCCAGCTAATCGGGGTGAACTCGCCTTCTTTGTGATATTTGCCGTCTTTCATGCGCAGCATCGGCTGCGTTAAACGGTCTTTCCCGTACATGATTTTCGGCAGGAAGTAACCTTTGATGCAGTTAAGCCCACGGTTAACCGGCGCATCCGGATCGCCCTGGCATGCCACAACACGCCCTTGCTGCGTTCCGACCAATACGCCGCAGCCCGTCCCGCAAAAACGGCACGGGGCTTTGTCCCATTTGATGGCTTCTTGCTGACCGACTACCGCGCGGGCAACGCCCGGCACGCTTAACCCGGCAGCCGCCGCAGCGGCCGCAACGGCGTTAGCTTTCATAAAGCTACGACGACTGAGTTTCATGGTGTTTCCTCACCTTGCTCATCCTGCTGGTGATAAACCAGCGACACCGCCAGCACGCCCGCAACGTTGCGCACTGACTCAATTGTTTTCATTAGCGTTTCACTTTGCTCAGCTTCCACCACCACAATCAACTGACCACTTTCCACATCGCTGAGGGCAACTTCGCAACCGGGAAAGGAACGCAACTGCGTGGCGATATCGTTGATATGCTGGCTTTTGGCCTGAACGACCAGGCTGCAGACCTGCCAGTTATTGTCCATGGTTGTACTCCGCGTTAATGGCTGATACCGGGCAGATAGCGACACAGGCGCCACATCCGTTACAGTCCTGATTGTCGAGCTGCGGCTGATAAATGCCGGACAGCGTGGGGCGAAAGGTTATTGCCATGGGCTCACAGCTATCCTGACAGCGGTGACATTCAACTGACTGATGTGCGAGACAGTTTTCCCCAATCGTAAAGTTCAGATCCCATGCCCTGGTGTGGCGCGGAAGAAAAAGTGATTCGGGACAGGCTTCTGCGCAGGCATAGCAAAAGCTGCACTCGCCGTGTTTGAAATTTACGCTCGGGTAACCACCCTGGCCTCGCTGCAGGATGTCGGTTTCGCACGCCTGGATGCAGGCGTCACAACGGAGGCAATGGGCCAGAAAGTGAGAGTCTTCCTTGCTCCACGGCGGACGGATCCCTGCGCTGGCGTTTCGCCAACTGCCTGTCAACATGCCTCGACGGGATAAATCAACCATGACATTGTCCTTCCATAATGACGCCCTCCCTCGGCGGGTTGAACGACATAAAAAACTGCACTATTTATGAGTAGTTATTTTTAGCCGTAAGATATTTCAGGATGTGTTAGAGGTGCATACCCCAATTGGGGTAAATGCTGTTGCCGGATCAAAGGAGTGTTGAGTTGGCGGGAAAAAATGCGCTTTTGCTCACATTTCAATGAGTTATATAGCCATGTATATAGCGGTTCAATATTAAGAGAATAATCTTACATTTAAGATAATTCTTAGAATATATCACTACATTGAACGTAAACCATTGCTAGATACACTTAAAATATAAGTAAATACAGATTAATTGATGATGCGAATATGTTAACCTGCCCCAGACTCGTTCAAAAGACAGAAGAAAGGAAACACTGTGAACAATAAGATGAAGACAATTGTCCCTGCCGTACTTTTCGCCGCCTTTGCCAGCACCTCTGCATGGGCTGCCAGTAACGAAGCCGGCGCTCAACCGCTGGAAAAAGTCGCCCCTTATCCTAAGGCGGAAAAGGGTATGAAGCGCCAGGTTATCCAGCTTACCCCTGAGAAAGATGAATCTACTCTGAAAGTAGAACTGCTGATCGGACAAACGCTGGAAGTTGACTGCAACCAACACCGCCTTGGCGGCGAACTGGACAGCAAAACGCTGGAAGGTTGGGGATATGACTACTACGTCTTCGACAAAGTCACATCTCCGGTTTCAACCATGATGGCCTGCCCGGACGGTAAGAAAGAGAAGAAATTCATTACTGCGTATCTGGGTGATGACGGCATGCTCCGTTACAACAGCAAGCTGCCGATTGTGGTCTACACCCCGGAAAACGTGGACGTTAAATACCGTATCTGGAAAGCAGAAGATAAAATTCAGGACGCAGTCGCGCGCTAAGTCAGGATGTGCCGGATGGCGGCGTACCGCCTTATCCGGCCTACAGACGCATAAAACAGGCCGGATAAGCGCAGCGCCATCCGGCATTGTATTTACAGTGCGATATCCGCGACGGCTTTCTGTTCAGGCTGCGGTTGTGCCTGAGGTTTCAGCTGTGGTTTCGGCGCTTCATCAGCAACCTGCGGCTTGTCATATTTCAGACCCAGAACCTCACTGGTGTACTGCAGCTCTTGTTCCGTAGCCTCAACGTTACCGTTCAGCTTAGTACCATAAGACGGAATGATGGTTTTCAGCTTCGCCTGCCACTCGGGGCTGGCCACTTTATCTTTAAACACTTTTTCCATCAGATGCAGCATGATCGGTGCCGCGGTTGATGCGCCCGGAGAAGCTCCCAGCAGCGCAGCAATCGTGCCTTCTTTATCGCTGACGACTTCAGTACCCAGACGCAACACGCCGCCCTTCTCCGCATCGCTTTTGATGATCTGCACACGCTGGCCCGCCTGCCATAAACGCCAGTCTTCTTTTTTCGCCTGCGGATAGTACTCTTGCAGCGCAGCAAAACGGTCGTCGTCGCTGAGCATCACCTGGCTCACCAGATATTTCACCAGATCGAAGTTATCCAGACCCACGTTGACCATCGGCATAAAGTTCGACGTGGTGGTCGAGCTAAGCAGATCCCACAATGAACCGTTTTTCAGGAACTTGGTGGAGAATGTCGCGAATGGCCCAAACAGCACAACGCGCTTGCCATCAAGGATACGCGTGTCGATGTGCGGTACGGACATCGGCGGCGCGCCAACGGAGGCCTGACCGTACACTTTCGCCAGGTGGCGGTTGACTACGTCCGGATTGTCCGCAACCAGGAACTGCCCGCCCACCGGGAATCCGGCATAGCCTTTCGCTTCCGGAATGTCGGTTTCCTGCAACAGCTTCAGCGCAGCGCCACCGGCACCGATAAAGACAAACTTCGCCTTGATATCATGTTCCGCTTCGTTATTTTTCAGATCGGCGACCGTGACCGTCCAGCTATTGTCGGCATTACGCTTAAAACCGCGCACTTCGGTGCTCAACTGCAGCGCAAAGTTGGGCTTTTTCTGCAATGAGGTAATCAACTGGCGCGTGATTTCGCCGTAGTTCACGTCAGTACCAATCTCGGTACGCGTTGCTGCGACTTTCTGTTTTGGATCACGACCTTCCATGACCAGCGGCGCCCACTCTTTAATCTGCGCGTGATCTTCAGAATAACGCATACCGCGGAATAACGTGCTCTGTTGCAATGCGGCGTAACGGGCACGCAGGAAGTTGACGTTCTCGTCACCCCAGACAAAACTCATGTGCGGAACGGTAGTGATAAACGAGCGTGGTTCATGCATCACGCCATTATTAACCTGATATGCCCAAAACTGGCGGGAAATCTGGAAGGCTTCGTTAATGTCGACTGCCTTTTCAATGCTGATGCTACCGTCTGCCTTTTTAGGCGTGTAGTTCAGCTCCATCAGTGCGGAGTGTCCCGTTCCGGCGTTGTTCCAGCCGTTTGAGCTTTCCTGCGCTACACCATCCAGTCGCTCAACCATGGTCATTGACCATTGCGGCTCCAGCTCCTGTAAATAGGTTCCCAGCGTGGCGCTCATGATGCCGCCGCCAATCAACAGTACATCCGTTTCCTGCTCTTCCGCCGCTTTCGCTTTTGCCGCCATCGAGACAACATTCAGCCCTACAGCCATGGTGAAGAGCATGGCAGTCACTTTTTTCATAATGTTAATGCCTTACTTTTAGTATCGCTTTTTTGCTTTTAATGCAGGTGAAAATCGAGCGGCATCAACGGTAACACTTAAGTAAAAATAATTAAATATTGTTTATAAATTATATTTAATTTTTAAAAATGTTATTAATACGTTGATAGTTTATACGGTTATTGACAATCATTTCTGGAAACCAGTCCGTCAGACGGGTACTATGCTGCGCTTTGCTATTCACCGCACGGATGCCTGTCGGTCTGCTGTATCAGGCCATTTTTGACCTGAGTGTAACTATGTCTGCAACTCAACATTCCTCTGTCGCAGTCGCGGAAAACGCGACCCGTGCCGTGCTCCGCCAACCCCGTCTGCTGGTTCGCGAAACACTGGCCGGTGTGGTAACCGCCCTGGCGCTGATCCCGGAAGTGATTTCGTTTTCCGTTATCGCAGGCGTTGATCCTAAAGTCAGTCTGATCGCCTCCGTCGTACTGTGCCTGGCGATGTCCTTTTTAGGTGGTCGTCCCGCAATGGTTACCGCCGCTGCAGGATCGGTTGCGCTGGTGATTGGTCCGATGGTGCATCAACACGGCGTGCAATACATCCTGCCTGCAGTGGTGCTGGCCGGGATGATTCAGATCCTGTTTGGTGTATTGGGAATGGCACGTCTGATGCGATTCATCCCTACGGCGGTGATGACCGGATTTGTCAACGCACTAGGTATTTTGATTTTCTTTGCCCAGGTCCCTCATTTCTGGGGGAAAAGCCCGCTCATCTGGGGGCTGTTTGTCCTGACGCTGCTGATTGTGCTGTGGGTTCCGCGGTTTATTAAAGCCATCCCCGCACCGCTTATCGCCATCGTGCTACTGACCTTATTCACTGTCACCAGCGGGCAACTGTTACCGACCGTCGGTGACGAAGGTTCGATGAGCGGCGGCCTGCCGGGTTTCACCCAGTTGTTGGTTCCGCTCAACCTGCAAACGCTAGCGATTATCTGGCCCTGCGCGCTGAGCATCGCTTTTGTTGGTTTGATGGAGTCGCTGTTAACTGCCCGTCTGGTGGATGACCTGACGGTGACGCCGTCGAATAAGAATCGCGAGAGTGCTGGGCTGGGGATAGCCAATATTCTGGCCGGATTTTATGGCGGCATCGCCGGGTGCGCGATGATTGGTCAAACCATCGTTAACGTCGAGATGGGCAAAGGACGCAGCCGCGTCTCGACGGTTGCCGCCGGACTGGTATTACTACTGTTAGTCACTGGATTAAGCGAAGTGATGGCAGAAATACCCATGTCGGTGCTGGCGGGAATTATGGCGATTGTGGCGGTAAAAACCTTCAGTTGGCACAGCATTCAGCCCACCACGCTGAGGAAACTCCCCGTCACTGAAACGCTGGTGATGCTGGTGACCGTCGCTGCCACGGTGTCCACCGGCAACCTGGCGATTGGCGTGGTTGCCGGGGTAATGGCGATGCTCATTCTGCCGCGTATCGTCAGAAACAAACGCGCAGCTACATCAGAAACAGCGTTGCCAGACCGAGAAAAATAAAGAATCCCCCGGTATCGGTGATAGCCGTAATCATCACGCTCGAGCCGACCGCCGGGTCGCGCCCGAGCTTCACCATCGTCATCGGAATGATGACCCCCATTAATGCTGCCATCAACAAATTAAGCATCATCGCCAGGGTCATTACTCCGCCGAGCGCCATGTCATCGTACAGCCACCAAGTAATACCGCCCATAATTCCGCCCCATACGAGGCCATTAATCACTGCCACGCCCATTTCGCGCAGGATCAAAAACGTCAGGTTCCCCGGCTGAATATTTTGTAGCGCCAGCGCTCGAACGATCATGGTGATGGTTTGATTCCCGGTATTGCCGCCAATTCCCGCCACAATTGGCATCAGCGAGGCCAGCGCCACCAGTTGCGAAATCGTATGTTCAAAACCGTCGATCACCCGCGAGGCGATAAAGGCGGTACAGAGGTTAACGGCCAGCCACGCCCAACGGGTTTTTACCGCTTTGGTAACGGGCGCAAACACATCCTCTCCGGCGCTTAAGCCCCCCATTCGACGTAAATCGGTATCAGTTTCTTCATAAACCACATCGACGATCTCATCGATAGTTAAGCGGCCCATCAGCTTGCCTGAAGGGTCAACGACTGCAGCACTGACCAGGTCGTCACG
This sequence comes from Citrobacter sp. Cf132, assembly GCF_030333885.1. Lineage (NCBI taxonomy): Bacteria > Pseudomonadati > Pseudomonadota > Gammaproteobacteria > Enterobacterales > Enterobacteriaceae > Citrobacter > Citrobacter sp. Cf132. The sequence continues at coordinate 248,569 of NZ_JAOWFA010000057.1, read as the reverse complement.
TTCGAAGGTACGTGCAGCGTTTTCAGCGATATCGTCCGGAGAAAAGGTGAGCGGGTCATCTTCCATCACCTCGCTGACTTTGCGTTGCACATCATTGAGCAGAATACAGGTTAGCGTCAATTCGCCAACCAGCACTTTATTGCGATCGGTCACGAAGAGTTTATCGGTGTTCTCCGGCATTTTGCCCAACCGTCGCAGGTAGCGTTGCACCACTTCCAGCGTCACGTCCGGACGCACGGTGATGACTTCGAACTCCATAATCGCGCCGACGCGATTCTTCTCGTAATGCATTACCTGGCGGACACGCGCCCGCTCTTCGGCTGGTAACGTCGCCAGCAACCGTCCAGTGAGGTTACGCGGGAGATGCTGCACCAGATAAATCTGTTCATCGATATCGAGATATTGCAGCGCATCCAGTATTTCGCGGTCACTCATCTCATCGATCAGGTCGTCCCAGACGTTTTCAGACGCCTCAAGCAGGACGTTACCACGCTTTTCACTTTCGACCAGTCGCCACAGGGCGTGACGCTCTTCTGAAGGTAATGCTTCGAGGGTATCGGCTAAATCGGGAGGCGGCAGGTGGGCGACCAGCGCCCCTACCTCAGCAATATCGTCGGCTAACGTACCGACGTCATATTGCTCAGCCAGGGTAAGCTTGCCCAACAGTGTTGAAATAATGGCTTTATCAGTGGTCAGCAGCCAGATAAGGCGCGCACGCTCTTCATCACGCAGCCTGGCGCTGTTTTTGTTTATTACGGACATTAATCATAAATCCATGATATGAAATATCATTAATCATGATGCCGATTTATGTAAATAACAATAAACAGTGCCGCCGGGTGGCTAAAAAACCGGCGGCACGTGGGATCAGGCTGTGCGAGCCACCGCGTCACGCGAGGCGGCTTCACGTTCATCGCCCAGCAGTTCACTCAACTGTCCGTTACGCATTTCCAGCAGACGATCGGCGTGAATAAAATAGTGATCGTCGTGGCTAATGGCGAAAATGGTTTTGCCCATTTCCTGCATCAAAGGCAATAGCACCTGATAGAACTCCCGGCGGAAATGGGGATCCTGATCGGCAGCCCATTCGTCCAGCAGAATGATGTCGCGCTCCTCCGCCAGAGCCAGCAGCAGCGCCACGCGTTTCTTCTGCCCTTTCGACAGTTTCAGATTGAGGATACGGCCATCGCTCAGCTCCAGCTTGTGCCCCATCTTCAGATGTTCCAGCCACTTCGCGACCAACTGCGGATTAGCCTCTTTACCTTCCGGCCCCAGCAGTTTGTCGAACAGCCAGACGTCAGTAAACACGGCGGAGAATAGCTTGCGGTAGTCTTCCGGTTTTTCAACGGCAACGGCCTTACCATCAAGCAATATTTCGCCTGACTGCGGCTGGTATAGACCGGTCAGTAACATCGCCAGCGTAGATTTCCCGCTACCGTTACCGCCAATCAGAAAGATCAGTTCACCGCGATGAATCGTCAGATTCACTGGTCCAACGGAGAAGGCGTTATCCTGATAGTGGAATACCACGTTACGTAACTCCAGCGTCTGCCAGTTCGGAAACGCATTTGGACGCGGGAATTCGGCCTTAAAGGGCGCAAGGGCAAACCTGTTCAGCTTGTTGAAGGCCACCTGCGCGGTGAGCAGCGTCGGTAGCGCGCCAACGGCAGAGAGCAGCGGCGTGCGCAGGAATAACAGCGTCAGCGAATAGGTCGCCGCTACGGCGGTATCGGCCCATCCCAGACTGTTAGCCATCCAGAACACCAGGCCAATGGCGCCCAGCATCATAATGTTCGACCAGTTGACCGCGCTCAGGTGGAAAGTATCGGCGCGAATAATATGGTGACGGTACTCTTTGGCATCCGGGACATACATCTGATTAAAGATATGCTCGGCACGCTCACGGTTGAGCGTCAGCTCTTTGCGCCCTTCCAGCACCGTTTGATAATCGTTGTACAACTTATCTTCAGTTTCGCGCAAGGTAGCCATGTGTTTATACACCCGCGCCACCAGCACAAATCCGCCCCAGATGGTGATTGCCATCCAGATTACCGTCACCAGCAGCATTTTAGTCGACAGCATCGCCAGATACGCCGCCGATCCGACGGTCAGGATAATCCCCTGTACCAGCTCAGGCAGGCGGACAAAGGCGATGGTGATGTTGCGGATGTCGCTGGTTAAACCCGCCAGCAACGAGGCGCTGCCAAGCTGTTCGATACGCTCGACGTGGGTGTCCAGAATCCGTTTGATAAATTCGCTACGCAGTCGGTAGACAAAGTGGTGTCCCAGCGTGGTGAGCGCCAGTTGTGAACCGAGGGTGACGGCCATCAATAACAGCAGCAGGCCAAGAAACTCCGGTAGCACCATCAGCGTGGTGTCGACCGTTTCAATCAAACGCTGGTTGATAAACGCAATCAGCCCAATCCCCAACGCGGCACTGGCGAGGCTGAGCGCCATCACGCTGATAAATGGCCAGCGATACTGCCGCCAGACAAGAAGTAAAAGTTCCATGCGAACAACCCGGGCAAGTAATAACAGCCCGCAGTTTAAACATCTCTTCGCTGACAGCAATAATAATTCTTATTTTTATTCTTTTTTACCTGCCTGACGAAACGTCAGATTGTAACGACAGTCTCCGGTCAACGGATGATACCCCGTTTTAAGCGGCTGGATCCCATGATAAAACAGCCGCGAATTACCGCCCCACACCACGACATCGCCATGCTCCAGCAGCAAACGCTTTAAAGGGTCATTACGGCGCAATCCGCCAAATTGAAAGATGGCCGGTAGCCCCAGCGATACAGAGACAATCGGCGCCCGCAGGTCGGGCTCGTCTTTATCCTGATGTAAGGACAGTTTTGCCCCTGGCGTGTAGCGGTTAATCAGGCAGGCATCGGGTTGAAAATCAGCATAGCCCGCCGCCGTCGCCGCCTGTTGACACAGGTCAGCAAATGCATCCGGCAGCGGCGGCCAGTGCACGCCGGTGAGTGGATCAAACGGAGAATAAAGATAGCCATGCTGATCCGTCGTCCAGCCCAGATGGCCGCAGTTGGTCATTGCCACCGACATCGTATAGCCGCCGGGCGTTACCATCTGACGAAACGGCGACTGTCTGGCGACAGCCGCTATCGCCTGCAGTAAATTGGGTGCAGAGTCAAAAGCGAAACGTCGCAGAATAACCGCACCTGAAGCCAGCGGCTCCTGCCAGGGTTTAGCATCCGCAAAAAGATCGAGCATTATGTTTCCTCGCCAGTAGTTTCCCGTTGCAGTAACTGCGCCTTGCGCGCAATACCCCATCGGTAGCCCGAAAGTGCGCCATCACCACGGATCACCCGGTGACACGGTATAACAATCGCCAGTTTGTTGGCCCCACAGGCACTGGCCACCGCGCGTACCGCCTTCGGTTTGCCGATGGCGCTGGCCAGCTGTTGGTAGCTCATTGTTTCGCCGCACGGAATTGCGCGCAGCGCCTGCCACACCTGCTGCTGAAATGCGGTGCCCCGGATATCCAGGGGTAGCGATAGCGACGCATCACGCGAGTTGATCGCGGCGATCACTTCGCGCACGTGCTGCTGAAAATCGGCATCTGCAGGAACATCCTGCGCGGCGGGAAACAGCTCATGCAGATCCGCAACTAACGTGGCGTCATCATCACCAAGTAAGATCGCACAGATACCCCGCTCGCTTTCTGCCACCAGACAACGACCCAGAGCGCAATCTGCGAGGGTATAGCGTACAAAAACGTTGTCGCCACCTTTACGAAATTGCTTTGCGGTCATGCCTAATGTCTGATCCGCTTTGCGGTAATAGCTGCTGCTGTCGGGGAATCCGGCGTTGAGAATCGCCTGCGTAACCGGAACACCTTTCGCCAGAGCATCGCGCAGACGGCGGGCACGCCAGGACTGCTGCCACGCTTTCGGGGTCATGCCTGTCGTAGCTTTGAACAAGCGATGTAAGTGATACGGGCTCATTGCCACCTGTTGTGCCAACTCGTCCAGCGTAAGAGGTGACTCGTGCTCCAACAACTGGCAGGCGCGGGCAATTTTGTCCAGTCGATGCTGTTGCGCGCTGTCTTTATCCGGCTGGCAGCGCTTACAGGGGCGAAACCCGGCAGCCTGCGCCTGCTGAGCATCAGAGAAAAAGCAGACATTTTTGCGCAGCGCATGTTTTGCCCGACAGGACGGACGGCAGAAAATACCGGTGGTCTGGACGGCAAAAACAAACTGACCGTCGGCGTCGGCGTCACGAGCCAAAACGGACTGCCAACGGTCATCGTCAGTGATGCGTAAACGATTTTTCATTTCGGACTCCTTTGTTAAGCATAGCGCTTAGCCTCAGTGTGTCCCCACAGGCGGATACAAAAACCTGCAATCTTGCTTTTTAATTTTTTTCGCTGACCAGAAAGCTTTTGAACTGCGGCGACATCCAGGTTTTAAACCCCTCGCCCTCTTTCATAATCATATAGACCGCAAGCCCTTCACGACGCACAACTTCTTTGGCCTTTTCCGGGCCGAGCACCATCAATCCTGTATCCCAGCCATCGGCCTCCAGCGCCGTTGGGGCAATCACCGTTACGGACACCAGGTTGTGTTCAATCGGACGACCGGTTTGCGGATCGATAACATGGGAAAGACGCTTGCCATCCAGCTCATAATAGTTACGGTAGCTGCCGGAGGTGCTAATGCCATGCCCGTTAATGTCTACAATCGCCTGCACCGCGTTTTCACGATCGGTCGGTTTCTGAATTGCGACTCGCCACGGATGCCCTTCAGCATTCATACCGCGGCTGTTTAGCGCACCACCAACGGAAACCAGATAACGGGCGATCCCTTCCTGCTCCATTAATCGAGCCAAATGATCGGCGGCGTACCCTTCGCCAACGGTAGAGAGATCCACATACAGATCCGGCAAGTCTTTTTGCAGGTAGTTCTGATGCGCTTCATTCACGACCTTCAGATGTGAAAGTCCGGTTTGCGCTTTTGCAGCGTCAATTTGCCCTTGGGTGGGAATATGCAACGGTTGCTGATCCGGGCCAAAGCCCCACAGGTTGACTAACGGCCCCACAGTGATATCCATAGCCCCATCGGTTTTTGCACCAATGCGTAGCGCCGAGGTCACGATATCCGCCATGGCGTCGCTAACCGGCCATGGTGACAAACTATTCGATAAGTTAAAGCGCATCAATGCAGAGTCATTTTTATAGGTGGAGAGCAGTTGATCATCGGCATCAAGCTGAGTCTGGATCTTCACCTGTAGTTCTGCGGCGCGTTTTGCATCGACGCCCACGACACTGACCCGCCAGAAAGTGCCCATGGTTTTACCTTCCAGAACGGTGGCTGGCGTTGTGGTCTGAGCAGGTTTCGGGGCTTCATCGCACCCGACAAAAAAAATCGTCACCGCCAGCAGCGCTGCGCGATAAAATTTCATTTCCATACGTAATTATCCTCATGCGAACGCGCGCAAGAGTACACCAAAAATCGTTGTTTGTACGGCGGAAAAACAGCATTAAAAAAGGCCCCGCAGGGCCTTTGATAACAATAAATGTAGATTAGAACTGGTAAACCAGACCCAGCGCTACGATATCATCGGTACCGATACCTGCGTCACGGGTGAACTGATTGTCATCCAGCAGGTTGATTTTGTAATCAACATAGGTGGACATGTTTTTGTTGAAGTAGTAAGTCGCGCCAACATCAACATATTTCACGATGTCCTGGTCGCCATAGCCACGTCCCAGGTCTTTACCTTTAGACTGCAGGTAAGCCACGGACGGACGCAGACCGAAGTCGAACTGGTACTGAGCAACCGCTTCGAAGTTCTGTGCTTTGTTAGCCCAGCCCAAAGTACCCGCACGCGTTGCGTTGTAGGTCTGAGTGTACTGAGTAGCAAAGTAGAAGTTGTTCGCGTCGTATTTAATACCACCGGTATAGGTTTCAGCACGGTCGCCATTACCAATGTAGTTAACGGTGTTGTTCTGATCGGTAGTACGTTTGGAGCTGGTGACTGCGGTACCCAGGGAGAAGCCTTCACCGATATCATAAGTGATAGATCCGCCAACGCCGTCGCCGTTCTGTTTCAGCGCGCCACGACCATTATTGGTCATGCCTTCGCCGCTAACGCTACCGTTTTTACCCTGATACTGCAGAGCAAAGTTCAGGCCATCAACCAGACCGAAGAAGTCGGTGTTACGGTAGGTCGCGAAGCCGTTACCACGCTGCTGCATGAAGTTGTCAGAACCGTAGGTGTCGCCGCCGAATTCCGGCAGAACGTCGGTCCAGGACGTTACGTCGTAAACTACGCCGTAGTTACGACCGTAGTCGAATGAACCCACGTCTGCGAATTTCAGACCCGCAAACGCCACACGGGTCCAGGCGTTGTTTTCGCTTTCAGAGGAGTTACCCTGAATCTGGTATTCCCACTGACCGTAACCGGTCAGTTGGTCGTTAACCTGGGTTTCGCCTTTGAAGCCGATACGCATATAGGTTTGGTCACCATCAGCGCTTTTGTCATCGGAGAAATAGTGCAGACCGTCGACTTTGCCGTACAGGTCTAATTTGTTGCCGTCTTTGTTATAAATTTCAGCCGCATTCGCTGCGCCTGCTACCAGCAGTGCTGGTACCAGGAGGGACAGTACTTTAACTTTCATGTTATTAACCCTCTGTTATATGCCTTTATTGCTTTTTTATGCCACTGCATACTGATTAAGGTCATTAACCAGTCGGCAACTTCATTCTCCGCAAAAACACAGAATAATCCAACACGAATATGATACTAAAACTTTTAAGGTGTTTCATTTATCTGCATAGATGTTTCAAAATATTAATGCAAGGGAACTTTTTTAAAATCAAAAAATAGGCAAAATAAGCACAAATAATCAAGAATCATATTGATGCTATTTAAAATCAACAAGTTACACGAAAAAATCTTATAGCACTGAATGACAAAAAAAAATCTTCACTCGCAACTAAAATAGACCCGCTATCATCATTAACTTTATTTATTACCGTCATTCATTTATGAATGTCTGTTTACCCCTATTTCAACCGAATGCTCAGCGTTCGGTTTTTTTTTACCCTTCTTTACACAAAACTTACCTTTCTGTGCTACCGATGCAAAACTATAACGACTATTAACTATCTCATAGCACTGCGCTCAGATATAAGCCTGACAAATAATTGATTGTTATTTAATGCTAAATGTATACTTTCCGTACGAATATTTGTACCCGCCGTTATCCACTGTACACCTTTGCACCGTCACGGCTGCAACCAAATGAGGCGTAAAAAATGCAAGCCCTGCCGTGCGGTGTAAGTGTGGTAATTCATACATTACCCTTTATACTGCCCCTTCATCTTTCGCGTCGTTTAACAGGTCATAAACACGAATGAGTCAGTCTGACACAACGGTTTCCACCCGATTCTCCCTGTTGCCAGGAAGTATTACCCGTTTCTTCTTATTACTGATCGTTGTGCTGTTGGTGATGATGGGTGTTATGGTCCAAAGCGCCGTCAACACCTGGTTAAAAGATAAGAGCTATCAGATCGTCGATATTACCCATGCCATTCATAAAAGGGTCGATACCTGGCGATACGTGACCTGGCAAATCTATGACAATATTGCCGCCTCAACCAGTTCGCCGGGTGCAGAAGGGCTGCAGGAAACGCGTCTGAAACAAGACGTCTATTATCTTGAGAAGCCGCGCAGAAAGACCGAGGCACTGATTTTCGGCTCGCATGACAGTTCTACATTGGAAATGACCCAGCGCATTTCAACATATCTGGATACGTTGTGGGGCGCGGAGAATGTCCCCTGGTCAATGTATTACCTGAATGGTCAGGACAACAGCCTGATCCTAATCTCGACGTTACCGCTGAAAGATCTTACCTCCGGTTTTAAAGAATCGACGATTGGCAATATTGTCGATTCCCGGCGCGCTGAGATGCTGCAACAGGCTAATGCGCTAGATGAACGTGAAAGCTTCTCTTCACTACGCCGTCTGGCCTGGCAGAACGGGCATTACTTCACGCTACGCACGACCTTTAATCAGCCAGGACATCTGGCAACGGTTGTCGCCTTTGACCTGCCGATTAATGACTTGATCCCGCCCGGTATGCCGCTGGACAGTTTCCATCTGGAACCTGATGCCACCTCAACGACCGAGCACCTGAATGAAAAAGAGTCGCCTGACAGCGTCAGCATTAATTTCAACAACAGTAAAATTGAGATCTCTTCGGCGCTAAACTCAACGGATATGCGGCTGGTATGGCAGGTTCCGTTTGGCTCATTGCTGCTCGACACATTGCAAAGCATTCTGCTACCGCTTTTGCTGAACATTGCGTTGCTGGCCCTGGCGCTATTTGGCTATACCACTTTTCGCCACCTCCCAGTCCGTTCCACCCAAGTGGCGCCAAACCTTGCGGCAAATAATGAACTGCGCGTTCTTCGCGCAATCAACGAAGAGATTGTTTCCCTTCTGCCGCTGGGATTACTGGTACACGATCAGGAAGCAAATCGTACGGTTATCAGCAACAAAATTGCCGATCACCTGCTGCCGCATTTAAATCTGCAAAACATTACCAACATGGCAGAGCAGCATCAGGGAATCATTCAGGCCACCATCAATAATGAACTGTATGAAATCAGACTGTTTCGCAGCCAGATCTCCCCGAGAACGCAGATCTTTATCATTCGTGACCAGGACCGCGAAGTGCTGGTCAATAAGAAGCTGAAACAAGCGCAGCGGCTGTATGAGAAAAATCAGCAGGCCCGCGCGGCCTTTATGCAGAATATTGGCAGCGCGCTGAAAGACCCCGCGAAAACGTTGGCTGCCAATGCCGCCGCGCTCAATACACCGGACAGCCAGAAACTGGCAAATCAGGCCGACGTTCTGGTGCGAATGGTGGACGAAATCCAGCTAGCCAACCTGCTGGAGAACGATGCCTGGAAAGGTGAATCCACACTGTTTTCCGTGCAGGCATTAATTGACGACGTAGTTCCGGAGGTTCTGCCAGCCATTAAGCGTAAGGGGCTGCAGCTACTGATTAAAAATCACCTTAGCGCCCATGATGAACGCCGTGGCGACCATGATGCCTTGCGCCGTATTTTGCTGCTGTTGATCCAATATGCGGTAACCACCACGCAGATTGGTAAAATCACGCTGGAAGTCGACCAGGATGAGTCAGAGGCTGAACGCCTGACCTTCCGCATTCTGGATACCGGGCAAGGCGTCACATTGAATGAAGTTGATAATCTCCATTTCCCGTTCATCAATGACACGCAGGGCGATCGGTATGGCAAAGCCAACCCTCTGACGTTCTGGTTGTGCGATCAGTTAGCCCGTAAGCTTGGCGGACACCTTAATATCAAAGCGCGGGAAGAACTTGGAACACGTTATATCGTCCATGTTAAAATGCCGCTGCACGATCAACATGCTGATAGTGAAGAGCGCCTGTTGGATGACGTCTGCGTAATGGTTGATGTCACCTCAAATGACGTACGTAGCATTGTATTACGTCAGCTGGAAAACTGGGGGGCAACCTGCATCACGCCCGATGAACGGTTGAATAGTCAAGAATATGATCTCTTTTTAACGGATAATCCGTCTAATCTTACTGCTTCAGGCCTACTTTTAAGCGATGATGAGTCTGGCGTGCGGAAAATTGGCCCTGGCCAACTGCGCGTTAACTTTAATATGAGCAATGCTATGCAGGAAGCTGTCCTTGAGCTGATTGAAGAGCAACTGGCGCAAGAAGGGTTCCAGGAACTCCCCCTCGGCGGAGATGAAAACGCCGAACTTCATGCCAGTGGTTACTACGCTCTCTTTGTAGACACAGTACCGGATGATGTTAAGAGGTTGTATACTGAGGCGGCTATCAGCGATTTCGCTGCGTTAGCCCAAACGGCCCATCGCCTGAAAGGCGTGTTTGCCATGCTTAATCTGGTACCCGGCAAGCAGTTATGTGAAGCGCTGGAACATCTTATTCAAGAGAAAGATGCTCCAGGTATAGAAAAATACATCAGCGACATTGACGTTTACGTCAAGAGCTTGCTGTAGCAAGGTAGCCCAATACATGAACACTATGAACGTAATTATTGCCGATGACCACCCGATTGTACTGTTCGGTATTCGTAAATCACTTGAGCAAATCGAGTGGGTAAATGTTGTCGGCGAATTTGAAGACTCCACTGCACTGATCAACAATTTGCCTAAGTTGGATGCGCATGTGTTGATTACCGACCTCTCCATGCCGGGAGATAAATACGGTGATGGGATCACGTTAATTAAATATATCAAGCGTCATTTCCCGAGCCTGTCGATTATCGTTCTGACCATGAACAACAATCCGGCTATTCTGAGCGCGGTACTGGATCTCGATATTGAAGGGATCGTACTGAAGCAAGGTGCGCCAACCGATCTGCCGAAAGCGCTTGCCGCACTGCAGAAAGGTAAGAAATTCACCCCGGAAAGCGTGTCTCGTCTGCTGGAAAAAATCAGCGCCAGCGGCTATGGCGACAAACGTCTGTCACCGAAAGAGAGTGAAGTTCTGCGTCTGTTTGCCGAAGGTTTCCTGGTTACTGAAATCGCGAAAAAACTCAACCGCAGTATTAAAACCATCAGCAGCCAGAAAAAGTCGGCAATGATGAAACTCGGTGTGGAAAACGATATCGCCCTGTTGAATTACCTCTCTTCCGTAACGCTGAGTCCCTCAGACAAAGAGTAATTCTTTTAACACCAAAGTGCCTGATGGCACGCCGTTTATCAGGCCTACGAATGACACTGCGTGGTGCGTGTTCCGTAGGCCGGATAAGGCAAGCGCCGCCATCCGGCATCTGTTATTCCCGCGCCTTCCTCACCCTTTCCGCATAGACTGTCAGCGTTTGCTTCAATACATCCAACGTCACTGGCTTAGACAGACAGCTATCCATACCCGATTCCAGGCAACGCTGCTTCTCTTCGGCCAGCGCGTTGGCCGTCACGCCGACAACCGGTAGCGTTAACCCTAACTGGCGGATACGCTGGGTCAGGCGATAACCATCCATGTTTGGCATGTTGACGTCACTCAGCACAATGTCGATATGATTTTTGCTGAGCACATTGAGCGCATCCACACCGTCATTCGCGGTTTTACACTGATATCCCAACGATCCCAATTGATCGGCCAGTAAGCGCCGGTTTATAGGGTGATCGTCAACAACCAGGATCATCATGTCATCGTTCGTCGCACCGGCTTTATCCGGGGTTGGCAGCGCCGTGGAGAGCTCTTCACTCCCCAACTCTACACTGTAGATATGTGCCAACAGCGCAGGCAGTTCGTGCGGTGACGCCACGCTGTGTATCCATTCTCCAGGCTCTCTTTCCAGCGGAATGCCAATATGTCGGCGGCAGAAAATCACCGCTGCTCGCCCCTGCCAGGCCTGTTCCAGCACATCGTCGGCCACCAACAGGTCATCCGCATCGGGCTGTTGTCCCTCATATCGCAGCACCGTCATCCCATTACGCGTCAGGCTGGATTCGAGGAAATGGTACAGTGACGCATTACGTACTGCCAGCCAGCAGCGCGTGCCAGCCAATCCTTCAACACCCTTTTTCAGCGGATACTGTGCGCCATAAAGCGGAATACGCAGCGTAAACTGGCTCCCCATTCCCGGCTCGGAATCGACGGAAATATCCCCATCCATCATGCTGATCAGTTTTTCACAGATCGCCAAACCAAGTCCCGTTCCCTGGAAATTACGCTGTACGCCAGTCCCCACCTGGAAGAAAGGATCGAACAACCGAACCACCTCTTTGGCAGGGATCCCTACACCGGTATCACGCACTCGAATGCTCAGGTAGTCGCCGCTGCACTGCACGTGCAACACAATACAACCGGTATCGGTAAACTTGATTGCGTTACTCAGTAGATTAGAAATCACCTGTTGTAAACGCATCGGATCGCCATTCAGCGCCACAGGCACATCCGGATCGATAAAGCAGTACAACCCCAATTGCTTGCGGACCACCAGCGGCAAATAGTTAGCCGTAATATGGTTCATGACTTCACGCGGTGAAAACTCTCGCGGTTCAATCTTCAGCTGTTCAGATTCAATCTTTGAGAAGTCGAGAATATCGCTGATAATTTTCAGCAGCAGGCTGGAAGAGTTATTCATCGCCGTTACCAGACGATCCACCCCACTCGGTAACTCTTTGGTTTGCAACAAATCAAGGTTACCGATAATGCCATACAGCGGTGTACGTAGCTCATGGCTCACCGTCGCAAGGAACATCGATTTTGACTGGCTAGCCTGTTCCGCCGCCTGTGCCATCTCCTGCAACGACTCTTCCATTTTAACGCGCGCACTGACATCAACAAGGACACAAATTGCCACGTTTTCATTACGATAGCGCGAGTGCACAAAGCTGATTTGCAGATTGGTATTGTTGCTGGTCAGCACATCAACAAAATTGACCTGTTGGCCGCAAATAATTTGCGTTAACCGCTGACGGTCTTCATGCGTCAGCATGTTCAGATAGGTGTGCGCCAGTTCGTTACTCAAGATATTAATGCCATCCATGGTGCGCAGAATACAAATACCTACCGGCGCAGAAGCCACGATTTTACGGTTAAACTGCTCATGTTCTTCCAGCCGCTGAGCATCACTTTCCGCTGGAATAAAAATACGCCGTTCATACATGCGCGTGAGCATAAACAATGCCGCCCCGACCAGCACGTTCAGCAATATAGCGTTCAGGATCATCATGCGGATCCGCTCCAGTACCAGGTCGACAGGAACGGAGTACACGATGCTCAGGGAGGACGGAGGCAGATTTTTCTTCAATACCAGCTCGCGGAAACCCGGCGTGTAACCAAACCAGGAGCGCTCCTGCATCCAGTGGGGCTCAGCCTTAATATTCCCTTCAGGGCCGGTGAGAGAAATTAGCGCATGGCCATTTTCGTCGAGGATGGTCACGCCCATCGGTAAACTACCCGGCGTGAAGAAATTCTCCATGCGAATAGGCTGCTCTACGCCCAACAGTGCCTGGAGGCGATTGGCGAGGTAAACCGGCGTCAGTGCATAGAAGTACCCTACTCCCGGACGCGGCCCCTGGCTAATCCAGAACAAGTTGTTGCCGTTTTCTTCTTGCGTTGCATTGCGATACTTAATAATGCGCTCATGCAGAGCCTTCAGGGCCTCGTCTCGTTCGATGGGCATATCACGCAAACCGAAATTGGCCATACAGAGGTTGTCGCTGCCGATCAGGAACACTCGATTTAAATCATAAGCAGCGGAAAAGTTGTCGCGCCAATAGCGCATAAACCATGCCAGTGATTCCAGAGAACCTCGCCAGGCGTTGCCCATTACGGAACAGTCGGAGTCGGCAAACAGCGGCTCAAAATTAGGCACGACGGTTTTATCGTCTCGCGCCCGCAACGACATCACGCCGTTTTCCGCCGTTAAGCGATTTTCGGCAATATATTTCAGCTCTTTAATCACATCAGAGGTGCGCTGAATGTAACGTTGGGCCTGATCGGAACTGAGATTAAGCTCCTGATGGATTTCAGACTCTCGCTGGTGCAGCGCATTCACAATGTAGAACACGGAGGCAAACGCAATCAGACACCAGATAACGAACGCCAGCGCTCTGAACAGGTAGCGTGAGACTTTTAGGGTTGAATGAACGGAAGCAAGGTATTTCAAAGGGGCGAAGCTCCGCCTCAGGGCATTAATAGAGTGTGGTTAAGGTAGCGGTAAATGTCTTTTGTCGCAATGCCATTAAAAAAAGGGCCGGAGTTCTCCGGCCCTTCTTATTACGTTTTAATTACTCTTCAGCGTCATCCGCTGCATCATCATCGCTTTCCGCTTCAGGCGCGATATCCTCGTCACCTTCAGCTGCACTTCCGTCGATGGAGTCGAGCTCTTCATCATCAACCGGTTCAGCAACGCGTTGCAGACCCACAACGTTTTCGTCTTCCGCAGTACGGATAAGGATAACACCCTGGGTATTACGCCCTACCACGCTGATTTCCGACACGCGAGTACGTACCAGCGTACCTGCATCGGTGATCATCATGATCTGGTCGGTATCTTCAACCTGTACTGCGCCAACAACGGAGCCATTACGCTCGGTGACTTTGATGGAGATAACACCCTGCGTACCACGAGACTTGGTTGGGTATTCGCTTTCCGCTGTACGCTTACCGTAACCGTTCTGCGTAACGGTCAGGATTGCCCCTTCACCGCGTGGAACGATCAGGGAAACAACGGAGTCTTCACCTGCCAGTTTGATCCCGCGAACACCGGTCGCCGTACGACCCATCGCGCGAACTGCGTTCTCTTTAAAACGCACCACTTTACCGGCAGCAGAGAACAGCATAACTTCGTCATTACCGGACGTCAGATCAACGCCAATCAGTTCGTCGCCTTCGTTCAGGTTGACGGCGATAATACCGGCAGAACGCGGACGGCTGAATTCGGTCAATGCCGTTTTCTTCACGGTACCGCTGGCGGTTGCCATGAAGACGTTGACGCCCTCTTCGTACTCGCGTACCGGCAGAATTGCGGTGATACGTTCGTTAGCTTCCAGCGGCAGCAGGTTAACGATTGGACGTCCACGCGCACCACGGCTCGCTTCCGGCAGTTGATAAACCTTCATCCAGTACAGACGACCACGGCTGGAGAAGCAGAGGATCGTGTCATGGGTGTTGGCCACCAGCAGGCGGTCGATAAAGTCTTCTTCTTTAATGCGTGCTGCAGATTTGCCTTTACCGCCACGACGCTGCGCTTCGTAATCGGTTAACGGCTGATATTTCACGTAGCCCTGATGAGACAAGGTCACGACAACATCTTCCTGGTTAATCAGATCTTCGATGTTGATGTCAGCGCTGTTCGCGGTAATTTCGGTCCGACGCGCGTCGCCGAACTGTTCACGAATCAGCTCCATCTCTTCACGGATAACTTCCATCAGACGATCTGCGCTGCCCAGAATGTGCAGCAGTTCAGCGATCTGTTCCAGCAGCTCTTTGTATTCGTCGAGCAGTTTTTCGTGCTCAAGGCCGGTCAGTTTCTGCAAACGCAGATCCAGAATAGCCTGAGCCTGCTGTTCAGTCAGGTAGTACTGACCGTCACGCACTCCAAATTCCGGCTCCAGCCATTCAGGACGCGCGGCGTCATCACCAGCACGTTCCAGCATGGCGGAAACGTTGCCCAGTTCCCACGAACGCGCAACCAGCGCGGCTTTCGCTTCTGCCGGGGTCGGCGCACGGCGGATCAGTTCGATGATCGGATCGATGTTCGCCAGCGCAATCGCCAGCGCTTCAAGGATGTGCGCACGGTCGCGGGCTTTACGCAGTTCAAAAATAGTACGACGAGTTACGACTTCACGGCGGTGACGTACGAACGCGGCAATAATATCTTTCAGGTTCATGATCTTCGGCTGGCCATGGTGCAATGCAACCATGTTGATACCGAAGGAAACCTGCAATTGGGTCTGGGAGTAAAGGTTGTTCAGAACCACTTCCCCGACCGCATCGCGTTTCACTTCAATCACGATGCGCATACCGTCTTTGTCAGACTCGTCACGCAGTGCGCTGATGCCTTCAACGCGTTTGTCTTTTACCAGTTCGGCGATTTTCTCGATCAGGCGCGCTTTGTTTACCTGATACGGAATTTCGTGGACGATGATGGTTTCACGACCCGTTTTGGCATCCGCTTCGACTTCCGCACGTGCGCGAATGTACACTTTGCCACGGCCGGTACGGTAGGCTTCTTCGATACCACGACGACCGTTGATGATCGCTGCAGTCGGGAAGTCCGGACCCGGAATATGTTCCATCAGCCCTTCAATGCTGATGTCTTCATCGTCAATATATGCCAGACAGCCGTTGATCACTTCAGTCAGGTTGTGCGGCGGAATGTTGGTCGCCATACCTACCGCGATACCGGACGAACCGTTCACCAGCAGGTTAGGAATTTTGGTCGGCATGACGTCAGGAATTTGTTCGGTGCCGTCGTAGTTATCGACGAAATCAACCGTTTCTTTTTCCAGGTCAGCCATCAGCTCATGGGCGATTTTCGACATACGGATTTCCGTATAACGCATCGCCGCTGCGGAGTCGCCATCGACAGAACCAAAGTTACCCTGACCATCTACTAGCATGTAACGCAAGGAGAATGGCTGCGCCATACGAACAATGGTGTCGTAAACGGCGGTATCACCATGAGGGTGGTATTTACCGATTACGTCACCAACGACACGGGCAGATTTTTTATAGGCTTTATTCCAGTCGTTGCCCAATACGTTCATGGCGTAAAGTACGCGACGGTGAACCGGCTTCAGGCCATCTCGGACGTCTGGCAGCGCACGGCCAACAATGACCGACATCGCATAATCCAGATAGGAGCTCTTCAGCTCTTCCTCAATGTTGACCGGTGTAATTTCTCTCGCAAGGTCGCTCATCTAACCGCTATCCCTCTACTGTATCCCGGATTCAAAGGTCGCAAATTATAACACATACGTGAAGATTCAGGTAAATGGATTCCCCCTGACAGAGGCTTTATTCATCCCGTCAGGCTGATATACTCATTTGCATCGCAAATTTAGGAGTAGAAGCCCCAATGAATGCCGAAAAACCCCCGGTTACTCACAACGTTGACCATGAAGAAATTGCCAAGTTTGAAGCAGTCGCGTCACGCTGGTGGGATCTTGAGGGTGAATTTAAGCCACTGCACCGTATTAACCCGCTGCGTCTGGGCTACATTACTGAACGCTCAGGCGGCCTGTTTGGTAAAAAGGTTCTCGACGTCGGCTGCGGCGGCGGCATTCTGGCGGAAAGCATGGCGCGCGAAGGCGCAACCGTCACCGGGCTGGACATGGGCTTTGAACCGTTACAGGTCGCAAAACTGCATGCGCTGGAGAGCGGCATCCAGGTGGAGTACGTACAAGAAACTGTCGAGGAACATGCGGATAAGCATGCGCATCAGTATGACGTTGTGACCTGCATGGAAATGCTGGAGCACGTACCAGATCCGCAGTCGGTGGTCAGGGCCTGCGCCAGACTGGTTAAACCGGGCGGCGAAGTCTTTTTTTCCACGCTTAACCGCAACGGCAAATCCTGGCTGATGGCGGTGGTCGGAGCGGAATATATTCTGCGGATGGTGCCGAAAGGCACGCATGATGTGAAAAAATTCATTAAGCCCGCTGAACTGTTAGAGTGGGTTGACCAGACCGTGCTGAAAGAGCGTCATATGACCGGCCTGCACTACAACCCCATCACCAACACCTTCAAACTCGGTCCGGGCGTTGATGTGAACTATATGGTGCATACCACCGCCAAAAGCGAATAAACCAGCGCTCATGGCCTTATGACGCTGGATTGTAGGCCGGATAAAGCGCGCCAGCGCCGCCATCCGGCATGACTCCGGGCTTTAACGCCTGATGGCGCTTCGCTTATCAGGCCTGCGTTATTACGCATCGCCTACTAATCCTGAGTAGTACCGGTACAGCAATTTTTGCGCCAGATCATAAGAACTTTCCTTACCTTAGATGAAGAAATCAGCACTCGATCAAAATTTCTATTTTTTTTCTCAATTATTGACATCCCCGCCAGGCCTTATAAGACGCGCACTTAGCGATTCTCACCCTTTTGCAACCTCAATTTAACCTCAAAATCAACTCTTGTGCTGAAAAGAATCCCTACTAGAATACTCACCATATAGCGTCTATTTTATCAAACAACCCCTACATATAGTATTTATCCACAGACTTAGTCACAACATGACTCTGTGGATAATATGGGGGATATTTTTTCTTTCACGGACAGGTAAAAAACCACATGAATCAGAGTCTGCTGGTGACAAAGCGTGATGGTAGTACAGAGCGCATCAATCTCGACAAAATCCACCGAGTTCTGGATTGGGCGGCAGAAGGACTGAATAACGTATCGATCTCTCAGGTCGAGCTGCGCTCCCACATTCAGTTTTATGACGGTATCAAGACCTCCGATATCCATGAAACAATCATCAAAGCTGCCGCCGACCTGATCTCCCGCGAAGCGCCGGATTATCAGTATCTGGCCGCCCGTCTGGCGATTTTCCATCTGCGCAAAAAAGCCTACGGCGAGTTTGAACCGCCAAAACTGTTTGACCATGTCGTGAAAATGGTTGAAATGGGCAAATACGACAATCATCTGCTGGAAGACTACACGGAAGAAGAGTTCAAGCAGATGGACTCGTTCATCGTACACGATCGTGATATGACCTTCTCCTACGCTGCGGTGAAGCAGTTAGAAGGCAAATATCTGGTGCAAAACCGTGTTACCGGTGAGATCTATGAAAGCGCACAGTTCCTCTACATTCTGGTAGCAGCCTGCCTGTTTTCTAACTATCCGCGTGAAACACGTCTGCAATATGTAAAACGTTTCTACGACGCTGTTTCTACGTTCAAAATCTCGCTGCCGACGCCGATTATGTCCGGCGTGCGTACCCCAACGCGTCAGTTCAGCTCCTGCGTACTGATCGAGTGCGGCGACAGCCTTGACTCCATCAACGCAACCTCCAGCGCGATTGTGAAATACGTTTCTCAGCGTGCCGGTATCGGCATTAACGCCGGTCGCATCCGTGCGCTGGGTAGCCCGATTCGCGGCGGTGAAGCGTTCCACACTGGCTGTATTCCGTTCTACAAGCATTTCCAGACTGCGGTGAAATCCTGCTCTCAGGGTGGCGTACGCGGCGGTGCAGCCACGCTGTTCTACCCAATGTGGCACCTGGAAGTTGAAAGCCTGCTGGTCCTGAAAAACAACCGTGGCGTCGAAGGCAACCGCGTTCGTCACATGGACTACGGCGTACAAATCAACAAGTTGATGTACACCCGCCTGCTGAAAGGCGGCGACATCACCCTGTTCAGTCCGTCCGACGTTCCGGGCCTGTATGATGCGTTCTTCGCCGATCAGGACGAATTCGAACGTCTGTATACACAATATGAAAACGACGACAGCATCCGCAAACAGCGCGTGAAAGCGGTTGAGCTGTTCTCACTGATGATGCAGGAACGTGCCTCTACTGGTCGTATCTATATTCAGAACGTTGACCACTGCAACACCCATAGCCCGTTTGATCCGGTTGTCGCGCCGGTACGCCAGTCCAACCTGTGCCTGGAAATCGCCCTGCCGACCAAACCGCTGACCGACGTTAACGATGAAAACGGCGAAATTGCGCTGTGTACGCTGTCCGCATTTAACTTGGGCG
The DNA here is from genome assembly GCF_030333885.1 of Citrobacter sp. Cf132. Classification (NCBI taxonomy): domain Bacteria; kingdom Pseudomonadati; phylum Pseudomonadota; class Gammaproteobacteria; order Enterobacterales; family Enterobacteriaceae; genus Citrobacter; species Citrobacter sp. Cf132. The sequence goes on along the minus strand of NZ_JAOWFA010000057.1, from coordinate 229,345 downwards.
CTATCGAAAGTCTGGACGAACTGGAAGAGCTGGCCGTACTGGCGGTACGTGCGTTGGATGCGCTGCTCGATTACCAGGATTATCCGATTCCGGCCGCCAAACGCGGTGCGATGGGGCGTCGTACGCTGGGTATTGGCGTTATCAACTATGCCTACTGGCTGGCGAAAAACGGTAAACGCTACTCTGACGGCAGCGCTAATAACCTGACTCACAAAACCTTTGAAGCGATTCAGTATTACCTGCTGAAAGCGTCTAACGAGCTGGCGAAAGAGCAAGGCGCATGCCCGTGGTTTAACGAAACCACCTATGCGAAAGGCATTCTGCCGATCGATACCTATAAAAAAGACCTGGATGCTATCGTCAGCGAATCCCTGCATTACAACTGGGAAAGCCTGCGCGAATCAATTAAAACTCACGGTCTGCGTAACTCCACGCTCTCCGCTCTGATGCCGTCCGAGACCTCTTCGCAGATCTCCAACGCCACCAACGGTATTGAACCACCACGCGGTTACGTGAGCATCAAAGCATCGAAAGATGGAATTCTGCGTCAGGTCGTGCCGGACTACGAACACCTGCACGACGCATATGAACTGCTGTGGGAAATGCCGAACAACGACGGCTACCTGCAGCTGGTAGGTATCATGCAGAAATTTATCGATCAGTCGATTTCTGCCAACACCAACTACGATCCGTCGCGCTTCCCGTCCGGAAAAGTACCGATGCAGCAGTTGCTGAAAGACCTGCTCACCGCCTACAAATTTGGTGTCAAAACGCTGTATTATCAGAACACCCGTGACGGTGCGGAAGACTCTCAGGACGATCTGGTACCGTCCATTCAGGACGATGGCTGCGAAAGCGGCGCATGTAAGATTTAATCTTTTGCCGGGTGGCGTAGCGCTTACCCGGCCTACAAATTAATTCGCGGTATTGTAGGCCGGATAAGCAAAGCGCATCCGGCAGTACATTCCAGACAGGATTCACATCAATGGCATACACCACTTTTTCACAGACGAAAAATGATCAGCTTCTGGAACCGATGTTCTTCGGCCAGCCGGTGAACGTCGCCCGCTACGATCAGCAAAAATATGACATCTTTGAAAAACTGATCGAAAAGCAGCTCTCTTTCTTCTGGCGTCCGGAAGAGGTCGATGTTTCTCGCGATCGTATCGATTTCCAGGCATTGCCGGAACATGAAAAACATATCTTCATCAGCAACCTGAAGTATCAGACGCTGCTGGACTCCATTCAGGGACGTAGTCCAAACGTCGCGCTGCTGCCGTTAATCTCGATCCCTGAACTGGAAACCTGGGTGGAAACGTGGGCGTTTTCTGAAACAATCCATTCCCGCTCCTACACTCATATTATTCGCAATATCGTTAACGATCCGGCGGTGGTGTTTGACGATATCGTCACTAATGAGCAAATCCAGAAACGCGCAGAAGGTATTTCCAGCTACTACGACGAACTGATCGAGATGACCAGCTACTGGCATTTGCTCGGTGAAGGTACGCATACCGTTAATGGCAAAACGGTTGTCGTAAACCTGCGTGAGCTGAAGAAGAAGCTGTATCTGTGCCTGATGAGCGTCAACGCGCTGGAAGCGATCCGCTTTTATGTCAGCTTCGCCTGCTCCTTCGCATTCGCCGAACGTGAACTGATGGAAGGCAACGCGAAAATTATTCGTCTGATCGCCCGCGACGAAGCCCTGCATCTGACCGGTACTCAGCATATGCTGAACCTTCTGCGCAGCGGTGTGGACGATCCGGAGATGGCGGAAATTGCCGAAGAGTGCAAACAAGAATGCTACGACCTGTTCGTACAGGCCGCGCTGCAGGAAAAAGAGTGGGCGGATTATCTGTTCCGTGACGGCTCAATGATCGGCCTGAACAAAGACATTCTGTGCCAGTACGTTGAGTACATCACCAACATCCGTATGCAGGCTGTCGGACTCGATCTGCCATTCCAGACACGCTCTAACCCGATCCCTTGGATCAATACCTGGCTGGTGTCTGACAACGTCCAGGTCGCACCGCAGGAAGTGGAAGTCAGCTCTTATCTGGTCGGTCAGATCGATGCCGAAGTCGATACTGACGATCTGAGTAACTTCCAGCTCTGATGGGCCGCGTGACTTTGCGCATCTCTGGCACACAACTGCTGTGCCAGGATGAACATCCTTCCCTACTTGCCGCACTCGAGTCGCACGATGTTGAAGTCGAATATCAGTGTCGTGAAGGCTACTGCGGCTCCTGTCGTACCCGCCTGGTGGCGGGACAGGTTGACTGGATTGCAGAACCTCTGGCCTTCATTCAACCGGGTGAAATATTGCCCTGCTGTTGCCGGGCAAAAGGCGATATTGAAATAGAGCTGTAACGCAAGGCGGGATAAAAATTGTTACTGGCAAAAGAGCCGCCGATGAACGGCAGCCCTTTATTTCTCCTGCAGGCATGTAGGAAAACGTTAACAGCAGACGGCCTTATCTAGCAGTTAATCACGTTTCGTCCAATAATGCCTGTGACCGGAGGTGCATCACAGGCCTTATGCCATTACTCTTTATTCAGGAATTTCACTGCTTTGTCGGGGAAGTCGGTGAACAGCCCATCAACACCCGCTTTGTTATAAAGAATGTCATACAGCTGGTTTACGTCAGTGGTGTAATCCGGCAGTTGATCGGCGCGAACGGTATAAGGATGCACCACCATCTTATTCTGATGTGCGTCCTGCACCATGCCAGTTAACGAGATATTGCCCTTCTTCGACTTCTCATCAATCAGCATGTGATAGTCCGGCCCAATGCCGTCCGCATACTGCGCAACCTGCTTCATGGCACCCGGTTTAAACATCCAGTCGTAGTTGTAATTAACCCAACTGCCGTCTGGCTTTTTCTCCTGAGTTTCATTCCAGTCAGTGTACGCAATCAACTGTACCAGATTGAGATCCATCCCCATCTTCGGTTCCAGTTCATTCTTAATGCGCTTTAACTCTGCGACATCAAAACACTGCAGATAGACCTTATCGTTCTTGTCGGTGTACCCGTACTTTTTCAGTACTTCCAGCGTTTTAGCCGCAATGTCCTTCCCTTCCTGATGATGGAACCACGGCGCTTTCATTTCCGGGTAAATGCCGATGTTTTTACCGGTTGAATGATTTAATCCCTGAACGAACTCAATCTCTTCTTCGAAAGTGTGCACACGGAAATCAGATTTACCCATCGGGAAACGCCCCGGGTAGGTCTGGACCTTTTTGCCATTTTCGATATCAAAGCCTTCGGTAAATTTCAGCGACTTAATCTCATCCAGCGTAAAGTCGATAGCATAGTAACGCCCATCTTTACGCGCACGATCCGGGAAACGCTCGGCAACATCGGTGACGCGGTCAAGATAGTGGTCATGCAGGACGACCAGATGGTCGTCCTTAGTCATCACCAAATCCTGTTCCAGGTAATCCGCTCCCTGAGCATAGGCCATCGCTTTCGCAGGTAACGTATGCTCCGGTAGATAACCGCTGGCGCCACGGTGCGCAATCACGATTTTATCTGCGGCAAGCGCCGCGCTGCTCACAACCATACCTGCCAGCATCAGCGCCACGCTGAGACTTTTCAATGTGGTTTTCATCTATTAGCCCCCGTTACGCTTGAGCTGCATCTCTTCGTGATGGCGTTTTTCGCCAATCATGACGACTACCAGCAGAATAACCGCCAGCACGCTACCACCAATCATCACCATAAAGCCGCCGTCCCAACCGAAGAAGTCAACGGTGTAGCCGACAATGGCGCTCGCAGCCACAGAACCGCCGAGATAACCGAACAGACCAGTAAAGCCAGCCGCCGTACCTGCCGCTTTTTTCGGTGCCAGTTCCAGCGCATGCAGACCAATCAACATGACCGGGCCGTAGATCAGGAAGCCGATGATAATCATACAAGCCATATCTACGTTCGGGTTGCCTGCCGGGTTCATCCAGTAAACGATGGTCGCAATCGTCACCAGCGTCATAAAGAACACGCCGGTCGCGCCACGGTTTCCACGGAAGACTTTATCCGACATCCAGCCACACAGCAGCGTGCCCGGAATACCCGCATATTCATACAGGAAGTAGGCCCAGGATGATTTATCCAGTGCAAAATGCTTCACTTCTTTCAGGTAAGTCGGCGACCAGTCCAGGATGCCGTAGCGCAGCAGATAAACAAACACGTTGGCGATAGCGATGTACCACAACAGTTTGTTCGGCAGTACGTACTGCATGAAGATCTGCTTCGCAGTCAGCTCTTCTTCCGCTTTCTCGTTGTAATCGTCCGGATAATCGTTCTTGTACTCTTCGATTGGCGGCAGACCACAGGACTGCGGAGTGTCACGCATCAGAGCAAAAGCAAACAGCGCGACGACGATCGCACCGAAAGCAGGCATGTACAGCGCCGCTTTCCAGTCATTGAACCAGGCCATACCCAGCAGGAATAACAGAGGAGGCAGACCGCCACCCACGTTATGCGCACAGTTCCAAACGGAAACGATGCCGCCACGCTCTTTCTGCGACCACCAGTGCACCATGGTACGACCACACGGCGGCCATCCCATCCCCTGGAACCATCCGCAGAGGAACAGCAGCACAAACATAATCGCAATGCTCGATGTCGCCCACGGTACAAAGCCCATAAACAACATCACTGCCGCAGCCAGTATCAGACCCGCAGGCAGGAAAACGCGCGGATTCGAGCGATCCGAAACGGACCCCATGATGAATTTCGAAAATCCGTAAGCAATGGAGATACCGGACAACGCAAAACCCAGATCGCCACGCGAGAACCCCTGCTCAACCAGATACGGCATCGCAAGGGCAAAGTTCTTACGTACCAGATAGTACGCGGCATAACCAAAGAAAATCCCCAGAAAAATCTGCCAACGTAATCGACGATATGTCGGGTCGATCTCCGCTGCAGGTAAACGCGCCGTGTGTGACGCTGGTTTAAAAATGCTCAACATAGTGTAGCCTCCGTGGCGGTCTTTCATTCGAAGTAAACACTGCAGTTCGTCATTACTACCCTACCGCTCCCAGTGTGGCCGCGATGTTAAGGAAAGATACATAACAAAAATGTGAAACGCAGCACATATTGTTACAGATTTATGACAAATGTTCATAAAGGCGCACGAAATCACGTTTCATTTTCGAATAATGAGCGATTATGCGCGAAATCAAACAATCCATGTTTTTTATGTGGCTAAATGATAAAAAACGAACTGTGAGGAAAAACAATGAAAACTCGCGACTCGCAAACAAGTGACGTGATTATCATTGGTGGAGGAGCAACAGGTGCAGGGATCGCACGCGATTGTGCGCTGCGCGGGTTGCGCGTCATCTTAGTGGAACGCCACGATATCGCCACAGGTGCGACCGGGCGCAACCACGGCCTGCTGCACAGCGGTGCACGCTACGCCGTCACCGATGCTGAATCTGCCCGTGAGTGCATCAGCGAAAACCAAATTCTGAAACGTATCGCCCGCCATTGCGTTGAGCCAACGGACGGTCTGTTTATTACCCTGCCGGAGGATGAGCTCTCCTTTCAGGCGACCTTTATTCGCGCCTGTGAAGAGGCAGGGATTCGCGCAGAAGCGATTGACCCTCAGCAGGCACGTATTATCGAACCTTCCGTGAATCCACAGCTGATTGGTGCGGTAAAAGTGCCGGACGGCACGGTTGATCCTTTCCGCTTAACCGCCGCCAACATGCTGGATGCGCGTGAGCATGGCGCGGTTATCTTAACGGCGCATGAAGTCACGGGACTTATCCGTGAAGGGGCAACGGTTTGCGGCGTTAACGTGCGCAATCATCTGACGGGCGAAATGCAGTCCCTGCATGCACCAGTTGTCGTCAACGCCGCCGGGATCTGGGGTCAACGCATTGCGGAATATGCCGATCTGAGCATCCGTATGTTCCCGGCCAAAGGTTCGTTGCTGATTATGGATCATCGCATTAACCAGCATGTCATCAACCGCTGCCGTAAACCGTCTGACGCCGATATTCTGGTGCCAGGCGATACCATCTCATTGATCGGTACCACCTCGCAGCACATTGATTACGATGATATCGACAGCAACCGCGTCACCGCAGAAGAAGTTGACATTCTGCTGCGTGAGGGCGAGAAGCTGGCGCCGATTATGGCGAAAACGCGCATTTTACGCGCCTACTCCGGCGTACGTCCGCTGGTGGCCAGCGACGACGATCCCACCGGGCGTAACGTCAGCCGTGGGATTGTACTGTTCGATCACGCCCAGCGTGACGGACTGGAAGGGTTTATCACCATTACCGGCGGCAAACTGATGACCTACCGCCTGATGGCGGAGTGGGCCACCGATGCCGTTTGCCGTAAGCTGGGCAATACCCAGCCTTGCACAACCGCAGACACCGCGTTGCCTGGCTCACAGGAATCTACCGAGCATACGCTTAAACGCGTTATTTCGTTACCTGCGCCGCTACGCGGCTCGGCAGTCTACCGTCACGGCGATCGTACCCCAGCGTGGCTGAGCGAAGGCCGTCAACATCGCAGCCTGGTCTGTGAATGCGAAGCGGTCACCGCAGGCGAAGTGCAATACGCCGTCGAGAATTTAACCGTCAACAGTCTGCTCGATTTACGTCGCCGTACCCGCGTCGGAATGGGGACCTGCCAGGGCGAATTGTGTGCCTGTCGCGCCGCAGGTTTGCTGCAACGTTTTAATGTCACTACCGCAGCACAATCCATTACTCAGCTTTCCGACTTCCTCAACGAACGCTGGAAAGGTGTGCAGCCTATCGCCTGGGGAGATGCACTGCGCGAAAGCGAATTCACTCGCTGGGTTTATCAAGGGTTGTGTGGTCTGGAGAAGGAGCACCAGGATGAAATTTGATACCGTCATTATCGGCGGCGGCCTCGCTGGACTGCTATGTGGCCTGCAACTGCAAAAAAGCGGACTGCGCTGCACGATTGTTACCCGCGGCCAAAGCGCCCTGCATTTTTCCTCCGGCTCACTGGATTTGCTCAGCAGCTTACCCGATGGTCAACCGGTGACGGATATAGAAGCGGGTTTGAATGCACTGCACACTCAGGCACCCGCACATCCGTATAGCACCATCGGAACGCAGAACGTTCTGGAACTGGCCCAGCAGGCGCAAAATTTACTGGAAGAATGCGGAACGCATTTGCAAGGCAACGTGCATCAGGCACATCAACGTGTTACCCCGCTGGGCACCCTGCGCTCAACATGGTTAAGTTCCCCGGAAGTGCCGGTCTGGCCGCTGTCCGCGCAGCGTATATGCGTTGTAGGGATTAGCGGGTTACTGGATTTTCAGGCGCATCTCGCCGCGGCGTCATTACGCCAACGTAATCTCAGCGTCGAGACGGCTGAAATCGAACTGCCGGAACTGGATGTCCTGCGTGATAACCCAACCGAGTTTCGCGCCGTTAATATTGCGCGCCTGCTGGATAACGAAGATAAATGGTCGCTGCTCTATGACGCATTGCTGCCAATGGCAAAAACCTGCGACATGATAATCATGCCGGCCTGCTTTGGTCTGGCAGATGAGCGGCTCTGGCAGTGGCTTAACGAGCGCCTCCCCTGCTCGCTGACACTGTTACCGACCCTACCTCCTTCGGTACTGGGCATGCGTTTACACAACAAATTGCAGCGCCAGTTTGTGCGCCAGGGCGGTGTGTGGATGCCGGGTGATGAAGTGAAGAAAATCACCTGTCAGGATGGCGTGGTCAGCGAAATCTGGACCCGAAATCATGCCGATATCCCGTTGCGGCCACGTTTCGCCGTGCTCGCCAGCGGCAGTTTTTTCAGCAGCGGGCTGGTCGCCACGCGTGAGGCAATCCACGAACCAATCCTGGGACTGGATGTACAGCAAACAGCTACCCGCACCGAGTGGTATCAGCGTGACGTTTTCGACCCACAACCGTGGCAACTGTTTGGCGTCACAACCGATGCCACATTGCGCCCATCACTGGCGGGAAAAACGATAGAGAACATGTACGCCATCGGTTCCGTCCTCGGCGGATTCGACCCTATCGCCCAGGGTTGCGGAGGCGGCGTGTGCGCAGTCAGCGCCTTACATGCCGCACATCATATTGCGAAACGTGCAGGAGGACAGCAATGAGCGACACACGTTTTGAAAGTTGTATCAAATGTACGGTGTGCACCACCGCCTGCCCGGTAAGCCGCGTCAACCCGAGCTACCCGGGCCCTAAGCAGGCCGGCCCGGACGGTGAACGTCTGCGCCTGAAAGATGGCGCGCTATATGACGATGCGCTGAAATACTGCATCAACTGTAAACGCTGCGAAGTGGCCTGTCCGTCAGACGTGAAAATCGGCGATATCATCCAGCGCGCGCGCGCCAAATACGACACGACGCGCCCATCGCTGCGTAACTTCGTCTTAAGCCATACCGATTTAATGGGGAGCGTTTCCACCCCCTTCGCCCCAATAGTGAATACCGCCACCTCACTAAAACCGGTACGTCAGTTGCTGGATTACGCGCTAAAAATCGATCATCGCCGTACGCTGCCGAAGTACTCCTTTGGCACCTTCCGCCGCTGGTATCGAAGCATTGCCGCACAGCAGGCGCAGTATCAGGATCAGGTCGCCTTTTTCCACGGCTGTTTTGTGAATTACAACCATCCCCAGCTTGGCAAAGACCTGATCAAGGTGTTGAATGCGATGGGAACCGGTGTGCAACTGCTGAGTAAAGAGAAATGCTGTGGCGTGCCGCTGATTGCTAACGGATTTACAGATAAAGCGCGTAAGCAGGCGGTCAGCAACGTGGCCTCACTCCGGGAAGCGATTGATGGCAAAGGCATTCCGGTGATCGCCACCTCATCAACCTGTACCTTTGCGCTACGTGATGAATATCCAGAAGTGCTGGATGTCGACAACTCAGGCCTGCGAGAACACATTGAACTGGCAACCCGCTGGCTGTGGCGCAAGCTGGATGAAGGTAAAACGCTGCCGCTGAAAACGCTGCCGCTGAAGGTGGTCTATCACACGCCATGCCATATGGAGAAAATGGGCTGGACGCTCTACACGCTGGAGCTACTGCGACAAATTCCGGGGCTGGAGCTGACGGTGCTGGATTCTCAGTGTTGTGGGATTGCCGGGACTTACGGCTTTAAAAAGGAAAACTATCCGACTTCACAGTCTATTGGCGCACCGTTATTCCGCCAAATTGAAGAAAGCGGCGCAGATATCGTCGTCACCGACTGCGAAACCTGTAAATGGCAGATTGAGATGTCTACCAGTAAGCGTTGCGAACATCCTATCACCCTGCTTGCCAAAGCGTTGGGGTAACTCAGTTGCCCGGTGGTGTTTGCTACCGGGCATTTTTGCGCATCCAGTTCCGCTTATTTGAATACGTTGCAGTCGAACATATTTATCTCTGATTCATCCACGCAAAGACCCCATTTCCCGCATGCAGCGCATATTAAAAGCGGATATCGTCACGCCATCTTCTCTATTAGTTGCAAGCACCATTAGTTACAAGCACCGCTAATGACAGCCAGCTACAAACGCTATTTAATTACCTGCTACGGTACGGTGACGTTTCTCACGTCAGCGAATTTATCCATGAAGTTGCCGAACGTTCCCCCCATCATAAGTTGAGGTTGATGACAATCGCAGAGAGGCTAAAACAAGAAGGTCACCACAATGGGCTACAACAAGGGCTACAACAAGGGATACAGCAAGGATTAGCGCAAGGAGTACAGAAAGGTACGCAAGAAGAAGCCTTACGTATCGCACGCATGATGCTGGAAAATGGAATTGATCGTGATTTGGTTCGGTTAATTACTGGGCTATTGCCTGACTATGTCACAGAATGAGCCAAATTGGGAAGGTTTGTAACCTTCCCTGTTAATAATTAAATCGTGAGCGACTCAACCACTTCGATCCAGCCGTGCTCACTGGCAATATCCTGTCCGTTAAGCCAACGGCGCAGCATATTTAGCGCCATCATTGCGCACACTTCCTGACGAATCGACAAGCTGTAGCGATTAGCGTTCAGCCGAACGCGCAAACCATATGTCCCATTGGGGGTGGCCAGTGCAAAGTTAATATGTTCGTTTTCGAAAGCTGATATCGCCAAAGCCAGCCCGGCATAATGTTTGCTACGTCGCTCGGTTACCCAATGCGCCGTTTGCGCCAGCGTTTCTTCCTGGGGCGGAACAACTTCGCTCGCCAACAACGGAGCATTAGCGCGAGAAAGCTGCAACGCGACCAGACCACCGGTAAATTGTTCGCTCAGCGTCAGGCTGTATTGCCGTTCCTGTAACGTGCGGGCAATTTGTGCGGGCAAGCCTTCCGTACCTTCGAAAATCATATTCTGTCCGGCAACTCGCTTAACTTCTGGCCACAGCGCCAGCATCGCTTCACGTTGGGAATCCGGCCCGGTCAGCTTCAGCTCAATAATCGGCATTGAGGAGCGATATCCCATTGTTACGCCCGGTGGCAAAGTCAGCGGATCCAGGCTTTGTGCCAGCTCGCTTTCAGAACGGCCAAAGGTGGTTAATCGCAGGCATAACGGGGGCTGAGCCAAAGAGAAACGCTCACGCAAACGCGGCAGGATCTCATGCTCAACCATGACTTTAAATTCTGACGGTACACCCGGTGTAAAGAACATCAGGCAGCGGTTAAGCTTCAGGGCGAACCCGCACGCGGTACCCACCGGATTATTGATAAACTCAGCGCTGGCCGGAAGTTCAGCCTGTTTGCGGTTGCTCGGCGCCATCACGCGGCCACGATCGCGGAAATATCGCTCCATCTCGGTCAGCCATGCTTCATGCAGCACCAGCCCTTCGCCTTTTGCCGTTGCCGCTGCCAGCGCGCTCAAATCATCGCTGGTTGGCCCCAAACCGCCATTAACGATCAGTATATCGGCGTGTTCGCTACGCTCACGCAAAACGGCGACTAAATCGTTAAGATTGTCACCTACCGTGTTGCGGCGTGTTAGCGGTAAACCCTGATTAAAGAAAAAATCGGCCAGCCAGGCGGCATTGGTGTCGACGATTTGTCCGTGCAACACTTCATCCCCGGTGGATAGCATCTCCACGTTTAACATCGTGTTCTCCTGCTTTTATGATGAAAACACTATAACTCATGGAGGGGGGAAGGCGCGACTGAACGCCGCGCCAGAAATGTTAGAAGCTGGCGTTAACCCCAACGTACGGGCCATCAGCAATTGCGTTATCACGGTTACCATCTTTACCTGCCAGGTTCAGGTAACGATAACCGGCTTCGATGCTCAGCGGACGCATAATGGTCAAACGCGCACCGGCATTTGCTTCTTCATAGCTGTCGATACCGCTGGAAAGCGAATCAGGAGAGTAATAGTACTCACCAAACAGACGAATGCTGTCGCCGATCGGCCACTGTAAACCACCACCGACAGCCGCAGCATAACCTTCATCGCCATCGTTTGGATTGGTATAAACACCTTTACCACCAACGGTCGCCAACAGTGGACCCAGCGGGATATTCAGCCCCAGGCCCAGCCCAGCAACATCGCCGTCGTCATCATTATGCATCCAGTTGCCGCTGACGGCCAGACCAGTGGTCTCAGTACCCATACCGAATCCAAGGTTGGTGTAGTCTTCGCCAGCCTGACCATTGATGCTAATCGCGTTTGCCGAAGCGGAAACAAACAGCATTCCGGCAAAACCCAACAGTAAACTTTTTTTCATTTTCTATCCTTTCCTGCAAGAATCAAAACATAGCCCCAAAACCGGTGAATTGTACTGTCAGATGACGAGGAATCAATGAGCTAAAAAAGCGATGCAAGACCATATTGTAACTAAATACTACTTAATGAGATTAGATAAGGTTAAATTTTTGTATGTAATCTATCGTTTGCATCCCTGAACGCCATTTTCAACAACAATCAATTTTTCCTCGCCCGTACGGACTTAATCGTCGATGAAGCGTTTTTTCTCCAGCCAGCAAGAGGTAAGATAGGTGGATGATGGAATTCTTAATACCCGCCCCTGCAAGGACTTGACCTATGCGCCAAAGAACAATTGTTTGCCCATTAATTCAAAACGATGGCTGCTATTTACTCTGCAAAATGGCTGACGACCGCGGTGTGTTTCCCGGTCAGTGGGCGCTTTCTGGCGGTGGCGTTGAACCGGGTGAGCGCATCGAAGAAGCTTTGCGCCGGGAAGTGAGAGAGGAGCTGGGCGAGCAGCTGGTGTTATCAGAAATTACGCCATGGACTTTCAGTGACGATATTCGTACTAAAACGTACGCGGATGGCAGCCAGGAAGAGATTTATATGATTTATCTCATCTTCGATTGTGTGGCAGCTAATCGTGAAGTGAACATTAACGAAGAGTTCCAGGCGTTCGCATGGGTTAAAGCGGAAGATCTTGGCACCTACGACTTAAATATCGCCACACGTAAAACGTTAACCTTGAAAGGGTTACTGTAAGTCCCCCGAGTTTAAACGTAATATAAACAATGATCACATTAGCGGTATTGCTCTCAGCATTCAGCAACAGAGAACAATACCGCCATAATGACTAAAAACTCTTTATATTCAAACAAATAAACCACTCCCCACTGTCTTTGTTATTATCTCCCAAACCTTAAACCCTTAAGGATAAATTAACCTTCGGCCATTAACCTTTGTAGCCTGATGAAATAATTAACGACGCCCCTGTTTAGTCCTAAAAATAAAACTTCGGTAGCGTTAAATGGCTTGAAGGAATAATGATGTCTGACTTTTTGCCTTTCTCTCGCCCGGCAATGGGTGCTGAAGAGCTTGCCGCTGTAAAAGCGGTGCTGGACTCTGGATGGATAACCACTGGCCCGAAGAACCAACAGCTGGAAGAAGCCTTCTGTCAGCTCACAGGAAATCAACACGCTGTCGCCGTCTGCTCTGCCACGGCAGGTATGCACATCACACTGATGGCGTTGGGCATAGGTGCAGGCGATGAGGTCATTACGCCGTCGATGACGTGGGTTTCCACCCTCAACATGATTGTCTTGCTGGGTGCGACGCCAGTCATGGTCGACGTCGACCGCGATACACTTATGGTCACACCTGAGCAAATTGAAGCCGCCATTACCCCACGAACCAAAGCCATTGTTCCAGTACATTACGCAGGCGCCCCCGCCGATCTTGACGCAATTTATGCCATTGGCGAGCGTTATGGCATCCCGGTAATAGAAGATGCGGCCCATGCCGTAGGGACATTGTATAAGGGCCGTCATGTCGGGGCGCGCGGTACGGCAATCTTCTCGTTTCACGCCATCAAAAATATCACCTGCGCAGAAGGTGGACTGATTGTTACCGACGACAGCCAGCTTGCCCAGCGGCTTCGCAGCCTGAAGTTTCACGGTCTGGGCGTTGATGCTTTTGATCGACAAACCTATGGCCGGGCACCGCAGGCCGAAGTGCTTGCGCCAGGATACAAATACAACCTGACGGATATCAATGCCGCTATTGCGTTGGTACAGCTGAATAAGCTGGAGCAACTGAATTCACGCCGGGCGCAAATTGCCCAGCAATATCAGCAGGCGCTGGTTGATACGCCATTTCAACCGCTGGACCTGCCCCGGTGGCCGCACGTTCATGCCTGGCACTTATTCATCATTCGTGTTGACGAAACCCGCTGCGGGCTGAGCAGAGATGCCCTGATGGAAGCGCTGAAGACTAAAGATATCGGCACCGGTCTGCATTTTCGTGCAGCCCATACGCAAAAATATTATCGCGAACGCTTCACTACCCTTTCGCTCCCAAATACTGAATGGAACAGCGCGCGCATCTGCTCGCTGCCGTTATTCCCAGACATGACCGAAGCGGATACCCAGCGGGTCATTACGGCACTTCGCGAGATTGCAGGACAATAATCATGTTTGAAGCAGCACCAATCAAAAAAGTCTCGGTGGTCATTCCCGTTTTTAATGAACAGGAAAGCCTGCCAGAGTTAATCAGACGCACCAGCGCCGCCTGCGAGAAATTGGGTAAAGACTATGAAATTCTGCTAATCGACGACGGTAGCAGTGACAATTCCGCTCAGTTGATGATGAATGCCTCCCAGGCACCAAACAGCCATATTGTTTCTATTTTGCTGAATCGCAATTACGGACAGCACTCGGCGATTATGGCCGGTTTCAGCCATGTCACCGGAGACTTGATCATCACACTGGATGCCGATTTGCAGAACCCGCCGGAGGAGATCCCGCGACTGGTCGCCACCGCAGATGAAGGTTTCGATGTGGTGGGAACGGTACGTCAGAATCGTCAGGACAGCGTATTTCGTAAGACCGCCTCACGAATGATCAACCATCTGATCCAACGAACCACCGGTAAAGCAATGGGCGACTACGGCTGCATGCTACGCGCCTATCGCCGTCACATCGTCGATGCCATGCTGCATTGCCAGGAGCGCAGCACCTTTATCCCTATTCTGGCCAACATTTTTGCCCGTCGCGCTACGGAGATCCCGGTACATCATGCAGAGCGCGAATTTGGTGACTCCAAATACAGCTTCATGCGTCTGATCAACCTGATGTATGACCTGGTGACTTGCCTTACCACAACACCGCTTCGCATGCTGAGTCTGTTGGGCAGCGTGATCGCCGCCACGGGCTTTACCTTATCAGTCTTGCTTGTTGTTCTGCGCCTGACGCTCGGCCCACAGTGGGCAGCGGAAGGGGTATTCATGCTGTTTGCCGTCCTGTTTACCTTTATCGGCGCACAGTTTATTGGCATGGGTTTACTCGGCGAATATATCGGTCGCATCTATAACGATGTCCGCGCCCGCCCCCGCTATTTTGTTCAACACGTTATCCGCCCACAAACCACGCAGTCAACCGAGGAAAACCGCGCATGAAAGCCGTCGTATTTGCCTATCACGATATGGGATGTCAGGGTGTCCAGGCCTTGTTGGATGCAGGTTATGAAATCGCTGCCATTTTTACGCACACCGACAATCCGGGTGAAAAAGCGTTTTTTGGATCTGTTTCCCGCCTCGCGGCCAGCGCCGGTATTCCGGTTTACGCCCCGGACGAGGTTAATCATCCCCTGTGGATTGAGCGCATTAGCCAACTGGCACCTGATGTTATCTTCTCATTCTACTATCGCCATTTACTGAGTGATGAGATCCTCAGCCTTGCCCCTAAGGGTGCATTTAATCTGCACGGCTCGCTACTGCCCAAATACCGTGGCCGCGCACCGCTGAACTGGGTACTGGTCAATGGTGAAACCGAAACCGGCGTCACGCTTCACCGGATGGTCAAACGCGCGGATGCCGGTGCCATTGTTGCCCAGCAGCAGGTTGCTATTTCGCCCGATGATGTGGCGTTAACGCTGCACCATAAGTTGTGCCAGGCTGCGCGTCAGTTACTGGAAGAGGCGCTGCCCGCGATTAAAACGGGAGATTATGCAGAACACCCCCAACAGGAAGCAGAGGCGACCTGTTTTGGTCGCCGTACGCCGGAAGATAGCTTCCTCGACTGGAACAAACCAGCTGCAGAGTTGCATAACCAGGTACGCGCCGTCAGCGATCCATGGCCGGGCGCATTTAGCTATGTTGGCACGCAAAAATTCACCGTCTGGTCGTCACGTGTTTGCAAAAATGACCGCGCAGCCCAGCCAGGAACCGTCATCTCCGTTTCTCCTTTGCTGATCGCCTGCGCTGATGGCGCACTGGAGATTATTACCGGGCAAGCTGGCGATGGTATTGCCATGCAGGGGTCACAGCTGGCGCAGGTTCTGGGCCTGGTACCAGGTTCTCGCCTGAACAGCCAGTCAGTTACTACCGCTAAACGCCGTACTCGCGTGCTGATCCTTGGCGTCAATGGCTTCATTGGTAACCATCTGACCGAACGCCTGTTGCAAGAAGACAATTACGAAGTGTATGGACTCGACATTGGCAGCGACGCCATTAGTCGTTTTCTGCAGCATCCACGATTCCATTTCGTCGAAGGCGATATCAGCATTCACTCCGAATGGATTGAATATCATGTGAAAAAATGCGACGTCGTGCTGCCGCTGGTAGCGATCGCCACGCCAATCGAATATACCCGCAACCCGCTGCGCGTGTTTGAGCTCGATTTTGAAGAGAACCTGAAAATCATTCGCTACTGCGTGAAATACCGTAAGCGCATCATTTTCCCGTCAACCTCCGAAGTCTACGGCATGTGTACCGACAAAGTTTTTGATGAAGACAGCTCGAACCTGATCGTCGGTCCGGTGAATAAACCACGCTGGATCTACTCCGTTTCCAAGCAGTTGCTGGACCGCGTAATCTGGGCATACGGCGAAAAAGAGGGATTGCGCTTCACCCTGTTCCGTCCGTTTAACTGGATGGGACCGCGTCTGGACAGCCTTAACGCCGCGCGTATCGGCAGCTCACGCGCCATTACTCAATTGATCCTCAATCTGGTGGAAGGTTCACCGATTAAGCTGATTGAAGGCGGTAAGCAAAAACGCTGCTTTACTGATATTCGCGATGGTATCGAAGCCCTGTACCGCATCATTGAAAACGAAGGCGGACGCTGCGATGGCGAAATTATCAACATCGGTAATCCGGAGAATGAGGCCAGTATTCAGGAACTGGCAGAAATGCTGCTTACCTGCTTTGAAAAACACCCATTACGCAACCACTTCCCGCCGTTTGCCGGTTTCCGTGACGTCGAAAGCAGCAGCTACTATGGTAAAGGTTATCAGGACGTTGAGCATCGTAAGCCCAACATTCGTAATGCAAAACGCTGCCTGAACTGGGAGCCCACCATTGAGATGCAGGAAACGGTAGAAGAGACGCTGGACTTCTTCTTACGCAGTGTGGATATCACGGAACACACATCATGACCAAAGTAGGCTTGCGCATTGATGTCGATACTTTCCGGGGGACGCGCGAAGGTGTGCCCCGCCTGTTGGAGACATTGAACCGGCATAACGTTCGGGCAAGTTTTTTCTTTAGCGTTGGACCTGACAACATGGGGCGCCATCTCTGGCGTCTTGTGAAGCCACAATTTCTGTGGAAAATGCTGCGCTCAAACGCAGCATCGCTCTACGGATGGGATATATTGCTCGCGGGAACCGCGTGGCCGGGAAAAGAGATTGGCCAGGCCAATGCGGCGATCATTGCGCAAACCGCCCTGATTCATGAAACCGGTTTGCATGCCTGGGATCACCATGCCTGGCAAGCGCGAAGCGGAAACTGGAATGATAAACAGCTGATTGATGATATTTCACAAGGCATTACCGCCCTTGAAGCCATCATCGGACAACCGGTTACCTGTTCTGCGGTTGCCGGATGGCGTGCCGACAACCGCGTCGTCGAGGCAAAAGAAACGTTCCATTTACGCTATAACAGCGACTGTCGGGGAACGTCTTTATTTCGTCCTGTACTGGCGTCCGGGAAAACAGGTACGCCGCAAATTCCCGTCACGTTACCAACATGGGATGAAGTGGTTGGTCAGGAGATCCAGGCGGTGGACTTCAACGCTTATATTCTCTCCCACATCCAGATGAGCAGAGGAACACCGGTGTACACCATTCATGCGGAAGTTGAAGGCATCGCCTTTCATCAGAATTTTGACGAGCTGCTTACTCGCGCCGCCGACATGGGGATGACATTTTGCCCGCTTGGCGAGCTGTTACCAGACGATATCAGCACGCTGCCAACAGGGCAGATCGTGCGGGGAAAAATACCGGGCAGAGAGGGATGGCTCGGCTGCCAACAACCGATGAGTGCGACACAATGAAACCTGCTGCCCGCTACACTCTGGCCTGTATCGCGTTTATTGCGCTGTATTTTATTCTCCCTATCAACAGTCGCCTGCTCTGGCAGCCTGATGAAACGCGCTATGCCGAAATCAGTCGGGAAATGCTGACGTCCGGCGACTGGATCGTGCCGCACTTTTTAGGACTCCGTTACTTCGAAAAACCGATTGCCGGATATTGGTTAAACAGCATCGGACAATGGCTATTTGGTGCTAATAATTTTGGCGTCAGAGCGGGGGCTATTTTGGCCACCTTGCTGACGGCGCTACTGGTAGCCTGGCTTGCCATGCGGTTATGGCAGGATAAGCGTACCGCCGTACTCTCTTCTGCTATCTTTTTAACGTTCTTTTCAGTTTACAGCATCGGTACCTACGCGGTACTTGATCCCATAATTGCGCTTTGGCTGATGGCGGGCATGTGCTGTTTTTGGGAAGGCATGCAGGCCACCACCAGAACGCGCAAAATCATCGTTTTTTTGCTGTTAGGGTTAACCTGCGGTATGGGCGTGATGACCAAGGGCTTCCTGGCGCTTGCCGTTCCTGTGCTCAGCGTACTGCCGTGGGTTTTCGCGCAAAAGCGCTGGAAAGATCTCATGCTCTACGGTCTGCTGGCGGTTATCGGCTGCGTCGTGATTGTGCTGCCGTGGGGAATAGCGATTGCCCAGCGTGAGCCGGATTTCTGGCATTACTTCTTCTGGGTTGAACATATTCAACGCTTCGCACAGGATGATGCCCAACACAAGGCTCCCATCTGGTACTACATTCCGGTATTCGTGGCTGGCGCATTACCATGGCTCGGGCTGCTCCCCGGCGCGCTGCGTACGGGCTGGCGTGAGCGGGATGTTCCGCGCAGCGCGCTGTACCTGTTAAGCTGGATTGTCATGCCAATCCTGTTTTTCAGCATCGCCAAAGGAAAACTGCCAACCTATATTCTTTCTTGCTTCGCCCCGCTGGCGATATTAACGGCGCGTTTCGGCCTGCAGGCCGCGGAAAAAGGCTCCGCCGCACTGCGTGTGAATGGCTGGATCAACGTGCTGTTCGGCGTGACCGGCATTGTCGCCACATTTATTGTTTCCACATTGGGTCCGTTAAAGACGCCGGTCTGGTCGCATATCGAAACGTATAAGGTGTTTTGCGCGTGGGGCATTTTTATCACCTGGGCACTGTTCGGCTGGTATACGCTAAATAACCGCGAGAAGAACTGGAAATTCGCCGCGCTGTGCCCGCTGGGACTCGCGCTGTTGTTTGGTTTCTCAGTCCCTGACCGGGTGATGGAGTCTAAACAGCCGCAGTTTTTTGTCGAGATGACTAAAGAGTCGCTGGAGTCGAGCCGTTACATTCTCACCGACAACGTTGGTGTTGCCGCAGGGCTGGCCTGGAGCCTGAAGCGTGACGACATCATAATGTATGGCCAAACGGGCGAGTTAAAATATGGCCTCAACTACCCGGATGCTCAGGGGCGCTTTGTCAGTCGGGAAGACTTTGCCGACTGGTTAGCGCAACATCGTCAGCAAGGAAATATTACGCTCGTGCTCACGATTGATAAGGATGAAGATATTAATCAACTCGCCATCCCTCCCGCTGATTACATTGATAATCAGGGGCGACTGGTTCTGATTCAGTATCGACCAAAATGATCTGGATAGCCTTAGTTCTCGCCAGCCTGCTCAGCGTCTGCGGCCAGCTATGCCAGAAGCAGGCGACCCGACCAGTGTCCGTTCGTGCGCGAAAACGCCACGTCACGCAATGGATTGGGCTTGCTCTGGCAAGCCTCGGTCTGGCCATGCTGCTATGGCTGGCGGTACTGCAGAACATTCCTGTCGGCATCGCCTACCCCATGCTGAGTCTTAACTTTGTATGGGTGACGCTGGCCGCGTGGAAAATCTGGCGCGAACCCGTCACTACACGCCACTGGCTGGGAGTTGGGCTGATCATTACCGGCATTTTTATTCTTGGGAGCGCAGTGTAATGGGCATCTTTTGGGGATTATGTAGCGTTATTATCACCTCCGCAGCCCAGTTGAGCCTCGGCTTCGCAATGGATAATCTGCCGCCAATGATGCAGCCGCTGGCGTTCATCTCCGCCGTATTCTCTCTCAGTATTGGAGCGTTTGCTTTATCTGCCGGGCTGGCAGGCTATTTGCTGTCGGTTATATGCTGGCATAAAGCCCTGCACCAGCTCGCGCTGAGCAAAGCTTATGCCCTGCTCAGCCTGAGCTATGTGCTGGTTTGGGTTGCATCAATGATTCTGCCCGGCTGGCAGGGAACATTTTCAGTAAAGGCGCTGGTTGGGGTACTGTGCATCATGGCGGGTTTAATGACGATTTTTCTGCCTGCAGACAAGCACCGGCGCTGAGCTCATTTATCTGCCGACAGTCGTAACAGGCGCTCCCATTCGTCACATATGTACTGTCTGGCATCGATTATTTTAATCACGCGGGATGCATCACGATTAACACAATACTGCGCATCTTTCAGCGGTGAAAGAAGATTGCCAGGTTTAACCCGCTCGAAAGATTGCGCCTCAGCGAGCATCTTAAGCGAACCACCACTATCGCAAAGTACGATATAGAGCCTCCCTGCTTTCTTGTGACAGCAAGACTTCTTCACATGCCATTCCATAGCGCACCTTTTGTTAATAAATTTCACAATAGGTTACACTTTAGCAGATAAACAAAAGGACAATAGCTGCGGAATGACAAAAATGAGAAATGTAATTAATGCTTTCTTAATGTTAATGATGAAGCACTTACCCAATCCGACAACGCACGACGCGAGATTTTAATCCCTCCGGCTTTAAGCTCGGGTGGCAATGTCAACCAACATACCGGTTGCTGAAAGCGGGCCAGCTTATCTTTTACCCACTCTGCCAGATTAGTTTCTCCAGCATTAGCGTCATACTCAACGACCGCCACCGGGCGATGGCCAAATTCTTTGTCTTCTATCGGCACAATAAAGGCCTGCAGAACATGTGGGTGTGCGGTAATCACGCGTTCCACCTCTTCCGGCTGTATGCCTTCCCCGCCGCTAAAGAACAGATTGTCCATACGACCGACAATGGTTAACTTGCCGTCCTTCAACACGCCGCGATCGCGGGTTGCAAACCAGCCTTCCGCGTTCACTAAAGGCATAAGCTGTCCGTTACGCCAGTAACCTTGCGCCATGCTGGCGGCTCGTAGCCAAACTTCGTCATTAACGATCCTGACTTCCCGCCCTGGTAAAGCAGAGCCCACATCCGCCAGGCCATCTGCCTCTTTCGCACAAACCGTAGAAGCAAACTCCGTCAATCCGTAACCGCACCAGCAACGAATCCCCTGTTCACGCGCCTGTTCCGTCAACTCAACAGGAATTGCCGCACCGCCCAGCAGCACCGCTTTTAGCGTGACTGGTGTGTTATTAACAAGTAAGCGCCACAGTTGCGTGGGCACCAGTGAAGCGTGAGTGCATCCAGCCAGCATTTGATCCAGCGGCTGTTTGTCGCGCACGGTCATTCGCGCTCCGGCGAACAACCATCGCCACAAAATGCCCTGCCCGGAAACATGAAACAGCGGCAATGAGAGCAGCCAGTCATCCTCAGCACCAAACGGCATTAATGACAGTACGCCCTGCGCGCTTGCCAGATGCGCCTGACAGGTATGCACCGCCGCCTTTGGTAATCCGGTAGAACCTGAGGTTAACGTCATCGTGCTCAAACGCTCGGGCAACCATGCGGCGGCGTGATCGCCTGGCAACGACTGCATCTGTAACGGACTGAGTTCCGGGAGTGCGATAGCAGCCTCCAGATCCAGCGCAAAACGTAGCGTTAAGTCCGGGACCAGCGCATCAAGCAGCGACTGAGGCAACTGTGGGTTCACAGGTAAAACCCGCGCCCCACACTGCAGCAGCGCGAGCCAGGCCAGCAAAGCGCGCGGATGATTCCAGGCGCGAAGCAGGACGCCATCGCCTTCTTCCACGCCCTGAGCGGCAAAACCGCAGGCCAGATGGTCGATGCGCGCGCAGAGCTCGCTCCAGCTTAATGCCTCATCGTTGAGGCGTAAGGCTGGCGCCTTCGCACGAACCTGTCGCCAGTGACGCCACGGCCAGTCACTGGGTTGTATCAGGCCCGATAAGCTCACGCTATCGGGCATTTCCTGCTGGGTCATAGCAGACGTTCCAGCGCATCAACGTCGATACACGGCAATGCGCTACCCGGCCAGGTGCGTACCTGCTGGCACTGCATCAGGCTCAGGGTATCCAGACCCGGGATGGTTTGCGGCGTCAACCAGGCGGCAATTCGCGCCAGCTGGGTTAAGCCCAGACTCGACTCGATTGACGAACTGATAACGGCAGTAAGACCAAGCGCATGCGCCGCTGCCACCTGTTCACGGACTTTATCGAGACTGCCGGTCAGCGTAGGTTTGATAACCACAGCCTTGACGCCCTCTTCGGCTTCGAAGGTGAAATCCGCTTCACGCAGACTTTCATCCCAGGCGATGGCAATGCCGGTTTCACGCGCGAAGGCACGAGAATCATCACGGGTTTTGCACGGTTCTTCGAGGAAGGCAATGCGTCCACGGTACTCCGGATTAACGTATTTCGCGAACTGCTGAGCTTTCAACGGCGTCCAGGCCCGGTTGGCGTCAAGTCGCAAATGCAGCTCCGGGATCGCCTCAAGTAACAGATTGGCTACCATGCCGTCGCGAACCGCTTCATACAGACCGACCTTAATCTTCGCCACTTTTTCGCCCGGCATGTCCGCCAGTTGCAGTACCAGATCGTCAGGATCGCCCGTACACAGCGGTGCAGCACGATAGTCTGCGTCCTGTGGCAATACGCCAGCCAGTTCGGCCAGCGCACAGCTTACGCCAAAGGCGACCGAAGGCAGTTGCGGTAAGGAGGCATCCCCTTGCAGCCAGCCTTTCACCCAGGCCAGCAACTCGGTTTGCGCTTCTTCCCAGCTTTCCTGACTGAAGCCCGGCAGCGGGGAGATTTCTCCCCACCCTTCACGCTCACCGTCACGAAGAAATACGTATAACCCGTCACGCGTTTTTAACCGCCTGTCGCGCAGAATCACCCCCGCGTCCATGGGGATCTGCCAGCGGTATACCTGCGCGCTACGCATTACGGATTCCGTTTGAATTTGCTGAAATCAGGCTGACGTTTCTGGTTAAAGGCGTTACGGCCTTCCTGACCTTCTTCCGTCATGTAGAACAGCATAGTGGCGTTACCTGCCAGCTCCTGCAGACCTGCCTGACCATCACAGTCGGCGTTCAGTGCAGCTTTCAGGCAGCGCAGCGCCATTGGGCTGTTTTGCAGCATTTCGCGACACCAGCGTACTGTCTCTTTTTCCAGATCCGCCAGCGGAACCACGGTGTTGACCAGCCCCATATCCAGCGCCTGTTTCGCATCGTACTGACGGCACAGGAACCAGATTTCACGCGCTTTTTTCTGACCGACGATGCGCGCCATATAGGAAGCGCCCCAACCGCCGTCGAAGGAACCGACTTTCGGACCGGTCTGACCGAAGATGGCGTTTTCAGCCGCAATGGTCAGGTCACACATCATGTGCAGCACATGACCGCCGCCAATGGAGAAACCTGCAACCATCGCCACGACCGGTTTCGGACAGGTACGAATCTGACGCTGGAAGTCCAGCACGTTCAGGTGATGCACACCGGAGTCATCCTGGTATCCGCCGTAGTCGCCACGTACCTTCTGATCGCCGCCTGCGCAGAACGCTTTGTCGCCAGCACCGGTCAGAATAATTACGCCGATGTTGTCATCATAGCGAGCATCCGCCAGCGCCTGGATCATCTCTTTCACAGTGACCGGACGGAAGGCATTGCGTACCTGCGGACGATTAATGGTGATTTTTGCGATACCGTCGGTGGATTTCTCGTAAAGAATGTCGGTATAGCCTTCAGAGCAATCGTGCCATTCTACCGGTGCGTAAAGCATTGTTTCATCAGGATAGATCATAAAATGTCCTATAGTCAGCGACGCAGAATCTGAGCCAGACAGTCCACTACACCCGCGGGGTTGTCCCGATGCGCGTTGTGTCCGGCATTACGAATCACATGGTTTGGTACTGATATTTCCGCCGCCAGAGTGCGGAATTTATCGTCACGTTCACCACATAAATAATAAAACGGAAATGTGCACGTCGTGAGTTGCGCACGTAAATCAGGTTGTACGGCAAGCGAGGTGGCCTCCAGCATTGCCGCCAGCGTTTGCCCATTATTCTGGCTACGCAGAGCGACCAGCGCCTCTCTTTGCGCCGTGTTCAGCGAGGAAAAAACGGGCTGTTGATACCAGTCATTAAACACCTCACGTAGCGACTCTGCGCGAAAACGCGCAGCCCAGCGGCCATCCGAGAGACGACGCTGAACGCGCGCTTCTTCGCCTTGCAAGCCTGGATGTCCACCTTCAACCACCAGACCACAAAGCCCAGGCATCTCCTGACAGGCCGCCATCATCGCGACTCTGCCACCAAGAGAGTATCCCACCAGCCAGTAGTTGTGTATGTTGTAACTAAGCAGAGTGTTACGCAGCAAAACGTTTACGTCATCGAATCCGCTCACGCTGATGTCAGCAGAGCCACCGTGTCCCGGCAGATCGATGTATAGCCGCGAATAATCCTGAAACGCTTCGCCGACAGTCTGCCATTCCCGACAATCGCCAGAGAAACCGTGCAGGAAAACCAGCCAGGGAAATCCCGTCTGGCCCTCTTTCGCCTGCGCATGCAGGATCATAGATGACTTACCTTCGCCAGCAGTTGCTGCAAGGTTTGCGCCCCGTCAGTTTCATTCACCACCAGCTCAATCACCGTGGCCGCAGGAGTACGCCAGGCGTTAGTCAACGCGCTCTCCAGTTGCTCCCAGTTTTCCGGGCGCTGGTATTTAAGGTTAAACATGGCGGCAGCATGCTCGAAATGTACGTTCTGCGGCATCAGATAGAACCGTTCGCGTTCGCTGGCTGGCGTCGGCAGCAGAGAAAAAATCTGTCCGCCGTTATTGTTGACCACTATCAGGACAAACGGTGCAGAAACCTGGCGCAATAACGCCAGCGCATTCAGGTCATACAATGCAGATAAATCGCCAACAATCGCCAGCGTCGATTTCGCGCTGGCACGCTGTACACCTGCTGCCGTTGACAGCAGGCCGTCAATACCGCTCGCGCCACGGTTGCTATAGACCGGGTAACCAGCCGGAAGCTGCGACAGCGCATCAATCAGGCGTACCACCAGACTGTTACCCACGAACAGCTGCCCCTGCTCCGGCAAGTATTCACGAATACGGTGGGCTAATTGCGCTTCACCAAACGCCTCACGACGGGCTTCTACCGCCTGCCAGGCCAGTTGCGCCAGACGAGGGATTTCCACGTGCCAGGGCTGACGTTTCTCCGCCGGATGCAGCTCCAGCCAGTCGCCAACTTTCGCCACCAGCCTGCGGCCACGATGGTGAGCCGGATCGAGGCGGCCTTCGATATTATCGACAATCCAGTATTCCTGCGGATCGCAGCTGGCCTGCCATTGCAGGAGTCGTTTTCCGGTCAGGCTGCTGCCAAGCTGCACCACAATCTGCGCCTGCTGTAACTCAGCTACCGCTTTCGCATTTCCCAGCCACAGGTCGGCGCACGGCAGCGGTTGTCCGGTTTGCGACAGAACATCACCAATCAGCGGCCAGCCTAACGTCTGCGCCCACTGCGCAACCTTCTTACCTTCTTCAGCGCTCATGCGGCCCGCAATGACTACGCCGCGTTTTTGTCGCCAGAAAAACCAGTCGCGCTGTTTGTCGCTTTCCAGCCGACGCGCTTCTCGCAGCCAGGGTTTATCGTCCTGCCACCAGTCGCCGAGGCGCTGCTGCCAGGCAATCCCCGTTTCGTCCATATCGCCATACAGCGGTTCCGCAAACGGGCAATTGATATGAACCGCCCCGCTATGCAGGGTTGCTAACGCATTATCAATAGTGGACACCAGCCAGCTTGCCGGAATGTCCTGAGTCGGACGCGGTAAAGAGAGCGTTTGCGATGGATGCGAGGCAAACATTCCGGCCTGACGAATCGCCTGGTTCGCACCACAGTCGATAAGCTCTGGCGGTCGGTCTGCCGTAAGTAAAATTAGTTTTTCACCGGTCAGGCCCGCTTCAATCAACGCGGGATATAAATTCGCCACCGCGGTACCGGACGTCACAATCACGGCGACAGGCTGACGGCTAACTTTTGCCAGACCTAAGGCCAGATGCCCAAGACCACGCTCGTCAAAATGGGTGTGATGGATGAATGCGGGGTTTTCCGCTGCCGCCAGCGTCAACGGTGTAGAACGAGAGCCAGGGGCAATGCAGACATGCCTGACGCCGTGGCGAGTGAGTGCTTCCAGAATGACCGCCGCCCAGCGTCGGTTAAATGCGCTTACTGACATGAGATTGTCCGGTATCAATATTGCGACACAGTATAAAGAATCGAATAAATGGATTTTTGATATGAGTCGGTAATGTGTGACTCATTAGGCTTCCATCTGTAATAAAGTACGTAAACCCGCCGCTTTGTTGTCTATTTCTTGCCATTCCTGCTCAGGATCTGAACCACGTACGATCCCTGCCCCGGCATACAGGCGCACCACGTTTGCGCTAATTTTCGCCGAACGTAGTGACACGCAAAACTCACTTTGGCGCCGTGAAAGATAACCCGCAGAACCGGCATACCACTCACGTTCAAAGGGTTCATTTTGTTGGATGAATTCACGCGCCAGCTCTCGCGGAATACCGGCGACAGCCGCCGTGGGCTGGAGTTGCATCAGGCAAAGCGTATCGTCGGCCTGATTCAGTTCCGTCCAGATGCAACGGCGCAGGTGCTGCACTTTACGCAGCCTGAGCACCTGTGGCGGCAGCACGTCGAGAGTTTGCGTACATCCTTGCAGGCGCTGGCAAATATCTTCAACCACCAGCATATTCTCACGCTGGTTTTTATCATCTTTCATTAGCCATTCACCCAACTGCCAGGCCCGATGATCCTCTGGATGATTGGCCACGGTTCCGGCCAGCGCCTCGGTGCGCAGCGCCGTGTCTCGCCGCCGATACAGACGCTCAGGGGAAGAGCCAAGAAAAGCGGAGTCGGCAGAGAATGCCATAAAGAAATGGTAGCAGTTCAGGTTTAAGCGACGGCTGGATGCCATCACGGCCGCGGCATTAACCGGCTGAGAAAACTGTAAGTCGGTCGCCCGCGCCAGCACGACCTTATCGAGGTCTTCTCCTGCGATCGTTTGGGTGGCGAGTTTTATCAGATTTGTCCAGCCCGCTTTATCTGGCCAGTTCTGTTCTCCCGTCAAACTGAGACGCAACGCGGGTAGCGGCTTAACATTGGCGAGCGATGAGATAAACGCCACCGCCTGCGCGGCGTCGTCACGTAACGATACGTCGCTGTAGAGATGTAAGCGTAAGCTCGCCACTCCGGCGCAACGTCGCCACTCCAGCCGCGGCAGCAGCAAATTGCCACGCTGTGGCTCAAAGGCATTCAGGCCCCAGATGCGCAGGTCGGGATGATTATCATGCTGACGTAAAAACTGCTGAGCTGATTCCAGTGAGGAAAATGCGGCGACGGCCCCTAATACGGCGGCCTCTTCGTCGCCGTTACGCTGCTGCCAGTAAAACTGGGGCCAGACGGGTTGACTGGCCAGCCATCCTAAAGCGTCAAACGCATCATTCAGTGGGAAAGGTATATCGTAAATACGAATTCCAGGTGCTGCTGGCATCTCTTGCGATAAATGACGCATCAGACTTTCCAGCGCAGTAGTGATTGAATGCACGCGGACCTCTCCCTGTTAAAAACCTCACATTATACGGGGTACTGAGCAGAAAAAGCAGTACCCCCAGTTAGGGAGTACGTACAAATGCGATGACAGAACGGAATTTATCGCCGTGCTAACAATAATCCCATCACTAAACCGACTGTGGCGCCAACGCCGATCCCGCGCCAGGGTTTTTCGTGCACATAATCATCCGCCCGACAAACAGCTTTTTTCGCACGGTAATAGTAGCTGTCAGAAGCATGGCTGACGCGATTTCTCACCTCTTCTAACGCCCGTTCTGCCCGCGCTTTTAACTCAAGGTATTTTTGATCTGCTGGGTCGCCAGAAGAACGCAGCACCTCTTCCAGCGTTTCACTTAATAATTCCAGATCATCATCGATACGTGATTCATAAGAATGAAAAGACATTATATTCTCCCTTTCAATTGACGTACCCGCTAACTATAGACAACCTGGACTGTTTGCGCCTGTTTACGCCTGATGTGCTTCCCGCGCCATTCCGACGTGTGGAATACCGTCTTCGTCATAGATATCCGTTACCGGAACAAAGCCAAAGCGCGTATAGAACGATTGCAGATGCGCCTGCGCGCCCAGATATAACGCCTTGTGTGGCCAGTGTTGCGCGCAGGATGCCAGCGTCTGGGCCATCAGCTGTTGCCCCAGTTTTTCACCGCGCAGCGCTTCGCTTACAATTACCCGACCAATCACCACCGGCTCCAGCTCGTCATCGCTTTTCAGAATCCTCGCATACGCCACCAGCTCATCGTTATGCCAGCCCAGAATATGGCGATTCTCTCCAACCAGGTCATCGCCATCCACATCCTGGTACGGACACTGTTGTTCAACTACAAACACCGCGCATCGCAACTGAAGTAGTGCGTACAGTTGTTGGGTACTCAGCTTTGCATGGTGGAGATCTTGCCAGTGAATCATTGTCTGCCCCTATGTTGTGATAACCTGAACACCCTGCCTTATTGATGGCGAAAAGTGTAACGCGAAGATGGAATTACTATTTTTAGGCACGTCAGCGGGAGTCCCCACTCGCTCACGCAATGTAACGGCTATTTTACTGAATCTGCAACACCCGACTCAGGCGGGGCTGTGGCTTTTTGATTGCGGTGAAGGGACGCAGCATCAGATGCTCACCACTCCTTTCAATCCAGGAAAACTCGATCGTATTTTTATCAGCCATCTGCACGGCGATCACCTGTTTGGTTTACCGGGACTACTGTGCAGTCGCTCAATGGCCGGCAATGTCCAGCCTCTGACGCTTTACGGGCCAAAAGGGTTGCGAGAGTTTACCGAAACCGCATTACGTCTGAGCGGCTCCTGGACCGATTATCCGATGGAAATTGTGGAAATCACCGCAGGTGAGATTGTCGATGACGGCCTGCGTAAAGTCACGGCGTACCCGCTGGCGCATCCGCTGGAGTGCTACGGTTTTCGCATTCAAGAGCATGACAAACCCGGTGCGCTTGACGCTAACGCCCTGAAGGCGGCAGGTGTTAAAGCGGGCCCGTGGTTTCAGGATTTGAAAGCCGGGAAAACTATCGTGCTGGAGGATGGACGTACGATCCACGGCGCCGACTTCCTCGCCCCGGCCACCAGGGGAAAATCAGTCGCTATTTTCGGTGACACAGGACCCTGCGCGTCCGCCATTGAACTGGCTCGAGGTGTAGATGTCATGGTACACGAAACCACGCTGGATGCCTCAATGGAGGAGAAAGCGAACAGTCGCGGGCACAGCTCAACCCGACAAGCCGCACAGCTGGCGCTGGATGCCGGAGTGGGACGCCTGATCATGACCCACGTTAGCTCACGCTATGATGAAAAAGGCTGTCAGCGTTTGCT
This sequence comes from Citrobacter sp. Cf132, assembly GCF_030333885.1. Taxonomy (NCBI): domain Bacteria; kingdom Pseudomonadati; phylum Pseudomonadota; class Gammaproteobacteria; order Enterobacterales; family Enterobacteriaceae; genus Citrobacter; species Citrobacter sp. Cf132. The sequence continues at coordinate 199,968 of NZ_JAOWFA010000057.1, read as the reverse complement.
TGAAGAGTGCAAAGCGATTTTTCCAGACACGGAACTGGCTCACGATTTCGCCATTTTCAGCGTTTAACGCTTTATTTTTCCGCCTCAGTGCCGATAACAGTGGAAAGGCTGGCTTTCACACTGAGGACAGGATGAACAATTTCCAGAAAGATATTGATGACAGGACAAACCTAACCCTGTCTAACCGTTTTGAACTACTGCTATTTCGCCTCGGCAAATCTGTTGAGGAGCAGAAATCAGAGCTATTTGGCATCAACGTATTCAAGCTGCGTGAAATCGTGCCGATGCCGACCTTTACGCGTCCGGCTGGTATGAAGGCCCCGCTGCTGGGTATGGTTAATATTCGCGATCAGGTGATCCCGGTGATTGACCTGCCCGCCGTCGCGGGCTGTAAACCAGAGACCGGACTCAACATCCTGTTGATCACAGAATATGCCCGCAGCGTCCAGGCGTTTGCGGTGGAGTCAGTGGAAAACATTATGCGCCTGGACTGGCAACAGGTGCATACCGCCGAGAAAGCCGTCAATGGTCGCTATATCACCAGTATCGCTTGCCTGGACGACAACAAAGAAACCAACAACCTGGCGCTGGTGCTCGACGTTGAGCAGATCTTGTATGACATCGTACCGGCGAACCACGACCTGCGCGCAACCGATCTGAAAACCAATAAATTCAACATCACGCCGGGTGCGGTGGCGATTGTGGCAGATGATTCAAAAGTGGCCCGCGCAATGCTGGAAAAAGGGCTTAACGCCATGGAAATCCCGCATCTGATGCATGTAACGGGCCAGGATGCGTGGGAAAAAATACAGCAGCTTTCCGCAGAAGCACTGGCGGAGGGCAAGCCTATTAGCGAGAAGATCGCCCTGGTACTCACCGATCTCGAAATGCCGGAGATGGACGGTTTTACGCTTACCCGCAAAATAAAAACCGACGAACGCCTGAAGAAGATCCCGGTCGTTATCCACTCTTCGCTTTCCGGTAGTGCGAACGAAGATCATGTTCGCCGAGTAAAAGCGGATGGCTACGTGGCCAAATTCGAAGTCAATGAGCTTTCTTCAGTGATCCAGGAAGTGATGGATCGCACAGCAAAAGGCATCAGCGGTCCGCTGGTGAGCCGTCAGCTATTGAACTGACCGTATTTCACGCATAAAAAAACCCGCCGAGGCGGGTTTTTTCGTTACTGCATGTAGCCTTACATCAGCGGAGTCGCTAACTGCACAATGCTGATCAGCGGTTGCGGGTAAATACCCAGCACCAGTACCAGCAGGGCAGAAATCAGCACCACGATACCGCCCGCGCTGTACTGCCAGTTAGACGGCGCATCGCGGTTCAGCTGTTGCGGTGCGCTCAGGTACAGGCTCACGGCAACACGCAGGTAGTAGTACAAACCAATCGCCGAACCGACCACCACAGCGGCAACCAGCCACCACAGGTTAGCCTGCACACCGACTGCCAGTACGTAGAACTTACCGATAAAGCCCAGCGTCATCGGGATACCGGCCAGAGACAGCATCATTACCGTCATCACTGCCGCGAGGATCGGACGATGCCAGAACAGACCACGGTAGGAGAACAGAGAGTCCGCATCCGGGCCACGGTACGGGCTGGACATCAGGCTGACCACACCGAACGCGCCGAGGCTGCTGAACAGGTAACCGGCCAGGTAAACGCCAACCGCTTCCATCGACATCTCGCCGCTCTGCAGAGCAATCAGCGCCACCAGCAGGTAGCCGAGATGAGAGATAGAAGAGTAACCGAGCAGACGTTTAATATTGGTCTGGCTCAGCGCCATCAGGTTACCGAAGATGATGGAAGCAAAGGCAATCACGCCCAGTACAATACGTACCGCTTCGCTATCCCCTACCGGTGCGTACAGGAACAGACGCATCACCACGCCGAAGATAGCGATTTTGCTCGCCGTCGCCAGGAAGGTGGAAACCGGAGCCGGAGCGCCCTGGTAAACGTCTGGCGTCCACAGGTGGAACGGAACCAGCGAAAGTTTAAAGCCGAGGCCAACAATCATCAGACCGAAGCCCGCCAGCAGCAGCGGTTCGTGCAGCATGCCGTCGCCGAGGCTCTTACCGAGCGCAACAAACGACAGATTGCCAGACTGCGCGTACACCAGCGCCATACCGAACAGCAGGAAGGAAGACGCTGCGGCAGACAGAATGGTGTATTTGATACTGGCTTCCAGCGAACGTTTCTGACGGAACGCATAGCCAACCAGACCAAACAGCGGCAGAGAGATCAGCTCAATACCAAGGAACAGCGCCGCCAGATGGTTAGCGTTAGCCAGCAGAATACCGCCGAGTGCGGCAATCAGCACCAACAGGTAGAACTCTTCCCGGTTGTCGTCGTAGCCTTCCAGCCACGGGTAAGCAAAGGTACAGGTGGCAAGACTCGCCAGCAGCACCAGTCCGGTGTAGAGCATGGCGAAACCGTCAACCCGCATCAGCGGGGTGACGTCCATGGCGCCCGCCTGGCCAACAAACCAGAGCGAAACCAGCGCGGCGTTAAGCCCAATGACCGATAACGTGGCATTGAGGAAGTGATTGCGTCGCCACGCAATGGAGAGCATCACAACCACCACCGTCAAGCCGACGATCAGCAGCGGTAGCAGCGCAATCAGGTGTTGTGGAGTTATTGTCATGGCGATTTACGGCCTTGTAGTAGTAACGGAATTAACAAACCACTGCTGGATGTTGCTCATCGCAGAATGCGAGGTATCCAGAATCGGCTGCGGATAGAAGCCAAGCAGTACCAGAAGCACGACCAGCAACAGGATGATAAACAGCTCACGCAGCGACATCCCTGGCAGTTCAACACTGGCAATCTGGCTCTTCGCTTTACCGAAGTAAGCGCGATGCAACATCGCCAGCGAGTAAACAGAGGCAAACACCAGACCAAAGGTCGAGATCACGGTAATGACCGGAACCACCTGGTAGCTGCCGAACAGAATCATAAATTCGCCAACGAAGTTACCTGTACCCGGCATACCCAGAGTACACACGGCGAAGAACATTGACAGCGCAGGCAACCATTTCATTTTGCCCCACAGGCCGCCCATCATACGCATATCACGCGTGTGCAGACGTTCGTACAGCTGACCACACAGAATGAACAGACCGGCTGCGGACAGACCGTGCGCAATCATCTGGATAACAGCACCCTGGTACGCCAGCTGGCTGCCGGTGTAGATAGCAATCAGTACGAAGCCCATGTGCGATACGGAGGTGTAAGCGATCAGGCGTTTGATATCGTACTGATTAAAGGCCATCCACGCGCCGTAGAAGATACCGATAACACCCAGCCACATTGCGATAGGTGCAAACTCCGCCGACGCGTTCGGGAACAGCGGCAGAGAGAAGCGCAGCAGACCATAAGCCGCGGTTTTCAGCAAGATCCCCGCCAGGTCAACGGAACCTGCCGTCGGCGCCTGGGAGTGTGCATCCGGCAACCAGCCGTGCAGCGGAACCACCGGCATTTTCACCGCGAAGGCGATGAAGAAGCCCAGCATCAGCAGATATTCCACACCGTGGGACATCGGGGTATTCAGCAACTCTTCATAGTTGAAGGTCCACACACCGGTCGCTTTATAGTGCACAAACACCAGCGCCAGGATGGCAATCAACATCACCAGACCACTCGCCTGGGTATAAATGAAGAACTTGGTCGCCGCCGTGATACGCGTTTTACCGTCAGAGGCTTTATGCCCCCACAACGCGATCAGGAAGTACATCGGCACCAGCATCATTTCCCAGAAGAAGAAGAACAGGAACATGTCGATGGCAAGGAACACGCCGATCACGCCGCCTAAGATCCACATCAGGTTCAGATGGAAGAAGCCCTGGTATTTTTCGATTTCATTCCAGGAGCAAAGTACCGCCAGAACACCGAGCAGACCGGTCAGCACTACCATCAGCAGCGACAGACCGTCGATAGCCAGATGAATAGAGATGCCAAAACGTGGGATCCACGGCAGGACAAACTCAGACTGCCACTGCGGAATGCCAGCGGATTGCGTCAGTGAATAGCCGCCCTGCAACCACAGTTGCAGGCCAAGCGCCAGCGTCAATCCCATGGTAATCAGCGCGATCCAGCGCGGCACCTTCACGCCAAAGCGTTCGGTCTGCCAGCACAGGAAGCCACCGATAAAGGGAATTAATATTAGCCAGGGTAGTAACATGGCGATCTTTATTCCTTGTTAAAGTCCCATCAGGACCTGATTTTCAACGAATTCTCAAACAGAAAATTCACTTCGGATTGCGGCTTTTTTTGCCCGGTGGCGCGAACGCTTACCGGGCCTACAGATTCCCGTAGGTCGGATAAGCGCGAGCGCCATCCGACATCAACCCCACAATCCTCAAACTCAACGCAGTACCATCAACAGTGCCAGCACAACGACGGCGCCGATGCTCATTGATGCGACATACCAGCGCAGATAACCGTTCTCGCTCAACAACAGGCCTTTACCTGCAAAGCGGGAAAGGATCGCCGGAATGTTCATCATTGAGTTGAGCGGATCGCGTTTCAGCAACCAGGCAACACCCAGGAACGGCTTGACGAACACTTTGTCATACAGCCAGTCGAAGCCCCAGGCGTTATACCACCAGGTACCCAGCAGGCGGCCCGGCGCACTGTTGGCAATCGATGTCACAAGCTGGCGTTTACCCAGCCACAGCCATGCTGCGATCAGGATGCCCGCAATCGCTACGATACCGGAGGTAATTTCCAGCGTCATAACGCGACCATGCTCAAGCTCGGTCGTCGCAGGCAGTACACCCTGCAGCGGCGGCACAATCAGCGCGCCAACGAAGGTGGACAGGATCATCAGCACAATCAGCGGCAGATGATGGGTAATCCCCTTCCCTGCATGAGCGTGAATTTGTTCTTTACCGTGGAACACGATGAAAATCATACGGAAGGTATACAGAGAGGTCATGAACGCACCGACCAGACCTGCAACCATCAGATTAATATGACCATTCGCCATTGCACCGGCCAGAATCTCATCCTTACTGAAGAAGCCAGCGGTAATCAGCGGCAGAGCCGACAGCGCCGCGCCACCGACCAGGAAGCAGAGATACACCAGCGGAATTGACTTACGCAGTCCGCCCATCTTGAAGATGTTCTGTTCGTGGTGGCAAGCCAGGATAACCGAGCCGGATGCCAGGAACAGCAGCGCTTTAAAGAAGGCGTGCGTCATCAGGTGGAAAATCGCCGCATCCCACGCCTGTACACCGAGAGCCAGGAACATATAACCAATCTGGCTCATGGTGGAGTACGCAAGAACGCGTTTGATGTCGGTCTGTACCAGCGCAGCAAAACCCGCCAGCACCAGAGTGATGGCACCGATAATCCCCACCAGGTGCAGGATTTCTGGGGTCATCAGGAACAGGCCGTGCGTACGTGCAATCAGGTAGACACCGGCAGTAACCATCGTCGCAGCGTGGATAAGCGCAGAGACAGGCGTCGGGCCGGCCATCGCATCAGCAAGCCATGTTTGCAACGGCAACTGCGCAGATTTACCGACCGCACCGCCCAGCAGCATCAGGGTTGCCCACATCAGCATGTTGTTACCATCTGCAAAGTGCGCAGGCGCCAGTTCCACCATTTCGCGGAAGTTCAGCGTGCCCAGCTCGTTGTAGAGGATGAACAGCGCGAACGCCAGGAATACGTCACCAACACGGGTTACCACGAAGGCTTTCATTGCCGCAGCGCCATTCTTCGGATCGGTATAGTAGAAACCAATCAGCAGATAGGAGCACAGGCCCACGCCTTCCCAGCCGAGGTACATCAGCAGCAGGTTATCCGCCAGCACCAGAACCACCATGCTGGCGATAAACAGGTTGGTGTAGGCGAAGAAACGAGAATAGCCCTCTTCTCCGCGCATATACCAGGAGGCGAACATGTGGATCAGGAAACCAACGCCGGTCACCACGGAGAGCATGGTCAGCGACAGGCCGTCCAGCACCAGGTTAAAACCGATGTTGAAGTCGCCGACTGACATCCAGGTCCACAGCGGCTGGCTGTAAGCCTGCTGGCCATTGGCAAAGAAATCAACGCCAACAAACGCAGTCACCAGCGCGGCCAGACCAATCGACCCGACACCCACGGTAGCGGACAGATTTTCTGACCAACGACCACGGGAAAACGCCAGTAATACAAAGCCAATAAATGGCAGAATAATGGTTAAGGCAAGCATGTTCATCCACGCATCTCACTTACTGAATCGATGTTCAGGTTCTGGCGACGGCGATGAAGTTGCAGCAACAGCGCAAGTCCAATGCTCGCTTCCGCAGCCGCAAGGCTGATGGCGAGAATGTACATCACCTGACCATCGGTCTGGCCCCAGTAGCTTCCGGCGACCACAAAGGCCAGCGCGGAGGCGTTAATCATGATTTCCAGTCCGATCAGCATAAACAGCAGATTGCGGCGGATAACCAGACCGGTCAAACCCAGGACGAATAAAATCGCAGCGAGGATCAGTCCATGTTGTAAGGGGATCATGCGTGCTCCTCCGTTTTTCTTTTCGCGCGGTCATCAGTGCGATTGCTCAGCACTTCACCTGAACGCTCTTCGCGCCCCACGTGGAAGGCCACAACCAGGCCCGCCAGCAGCAGCATCGAAGCCAGTTCGACCGCCAGTACATACGGTCCGAACAGGGAAATACCGACTGCTTTCGCGCTAATTGGCGTCCCGTCGATGCCCTGATCGTTTACGCCCAGAATGGCGTAAACAATGACCACCAGCATGATGGCCGACAGAATCGCCGGACCAATCCACACCTGAGGTTTCAGCCACTGGCGTTCCTGTTCAATTTCAGAACCACCGAGGTTGAGCATCATTACCACGAATACGAACAGCACCATGATAGCGCCCGCGTAGACGATAATTTCCAGTGCACCGGCGAAGTAAGCGCCTAACGAGAAGAACACCCCGGAAATCGCCAGCAGCGAAATAATCAGATACAGCAGTGCGTGTACCGGATTGGTGTGGGTGATCACCCGCAAGGTTGCGAGAATGGCTATCAGGCCACAGATATAAAAAGCGAACTCCATTGCCCCTCTCCTTACGGTAACAGGCTCTTGACGTCGATAGGCTTAGCTTCGTTCTCTGCTTCGCCCTTATCTTTGCCGTCGATTGCCATACCTGCCATCCGGTAGAAGTTATATTCCGGGTATTTGCCCGGACCGGAGATCAGCAGATCCTCTTTCTCGTAAACCAGGTCCTGGCGCTTGTACTCACCCAGCTCGAAATCTGGAGTCAGCTGAATAGCCGTTGTCGGACAGGCTTCTTCGCACAGGCCGCAGAAAATGCAGCGTGAGAAGTTAATGCGGAAAAACTCCGGATACCAGCGGCCATCTTTGGTCTCTGCTTTTTGCAAAGAGATACAGCCTACCGGACACGCTACCGCACACAGGTTACAGGCAACGCAGCGCTCTTCACCGTCTGGATCACGAGTCAGAACGATACGACCACGAAAACGGGGCGGTAGATAGACCGGCTCTTCCGGGTACATCTGCGTTTCGCGTTTCGCGAACGCATGCAGGCCGATCATCCAGATACTGCGTACCTGGGTGCCGAAACCTACGAACAATTCTTTTAAGGTCATGGTCTTTGTGTCCCTTATTGCGCCTGCCAGAGAATGACAGCCGCCGTTACCAGCAAGTTGACGAGCGTCAGCGGCAGACAGACTTTCCAGCCGAAGGACATTACCTGGTCATAACGAGGACGCGGTAACGACGCACGAATCAAAATGAACATCATCATGAAGAACGCGGTTTTCAGCGCGAACCAGACGAATGGCGGTAAGAACGGGCCATGCCAGCCACCGAAGAACAGGGTAACCATCAGCGCAGAAATGGTGACGATACCGATGTACTCACCCACGAAGAACAGACCGAATTTCATACCGGAATATTCAATGTGGTAACCGTCGGCCAGTTCCTGCTCGGCTTCTGGCTGGTCAAACGGGTGACGGTGACACACCGCCACGCCCGCGATGGCAAAGGTGACAAAACCAAAGAACTGCGGAATAACGTTCCAGATATCAGCCTGGTTGTTGACGATGTCGGTCATGTTAAATGAACCGGCCTGCGCCACCACGCCCATCAGGGAAAGTCCGAGGAACACTTCGTAGCTCAGGGTCTGCGCAGACGCACGCATCGCACCGAGCAGGGAGTATTTGTTGTTACTGGACCAGCCGGCGAACAGCACCGCGTATACCGCGAGGCCCGCCATCATCAGGAAGAACAGGATCCCGATGTTCAGGTCAGCAACCACCCAGTTCGGACTCACTGGCACGATGGCGAAAGCCAGCAGCAGCGAGGTGAAGGCGATCATCGGTGCCAGGGTAAAGATGACGCGATCCGAGAATTTCGGGATCCAGTCTTCTTTAAAGAACATCTTGATCATGTCCGCAACCAGCTGGAGCGAACCGCCCCAGCCAACACGGTTCGGTCCGTAACGGTTCTGGAACAGACCCAGCAGACGACGTTCGCCAAAGCTCATGAATGCCCCGCAGGTGACCACCACCAGCAGGATCACCACCGCTTTGAGAATGCTCAGCAGGATCTCAATCAGATCGGGTGTAATCCAACTCATTGTTGTGCCTCCTGCAGATCCTCAAGACGCGCACCTGCCAGAACCGGCGCGATGCCAGGCATGCCCATCGGTAAACCAACCTGCCCTGCCGTTAATCCTTCAGCGATTTCAACCGGCAGCGTAACCGTGTTGCCATCGTAGCTGAAAGAAACGCGCGTACCGGCATTAACACCCAACTTCGCGGCATCAGCCGGGTTGAGTTTGATGTACGGCTGCGGCATACGGGTCTGGAAGACCGGCGCACGCTGGGACATTTCATCACTACCAAACAGGTGATAGTAAGGCGCAATACGCCACTGACCTTCCTGAGCCTGGAAGCTCGCCGGAACGGTTGTGAAGTACTCCATATTCCCCGCAGAAGCTTCGATCAGGCGCACGCCCGGATCGCCATGACGCAGTTTACCGCCCACTTCATCCTGGAACTTGTTCCACGCCTGTGGGGAGTTCCAGCCCGGAGCCCAGGCAAACGGAATTTGTGAACGCGGTGCAGACGGCTGGTTGTTCCCTTCCATAGAGAAAGCGAACATGGTGTCTTTGTCCTGCGGTTGACGCGGTTCGTGTACGCTGATGTTAGCGCGCATTGCGGTACGCCCACTGTAGCGGTGCGGTTCACGCGCCAGCTTCTGTCCACGGATACGGAAGCTTGCGTCCGGCGCGGCATCTTTAATGCCCGCCAACTGCGGCAACTTCTCAACGACCGCGTCGATAACGTGGTCGAGCTGCGTCCAGTCCACTTCACGGCTCTGCACGGTGCTGTGCAGCGAGTGCAGCCAGCGCCAGCTTTCCAGCATTACGGTGTTGCTGTCGTAGTAGGATGGGTCATAAACCTGGAAGAAACGCTGGGCGCGACCTTCGTTGTTAATCACCGTACCATCGCTTTCGGCGAAGCTTGCAGCGGAAAGCACCAGATGGGCGTTTTCCATAATTGCCGTACGCTGATGGTCAACGACCAGTACCAGCGGCGCTTTCGCCAGCGCGGCATCAACGCGAGCGGCTGAAGCATGGCGATGCAGGTCATTTTCCAGCACCACAACAGCGTCAGCGCGGCCTGTTTCCAGCTCGGTCAGCGCATCGTCAAGGGAACCACCGCCAATCATGCCGAGGCCCATGCTGTTAACCGAGCGAGCAATCATGGTAATGCCAACGTCTGCGCCACGGCCTTTCAGCGCCTTCGCCACGTTGGCAGCCGCCTGAATCACTTCGGCGCTACCAGCGTTGGTGCCGGAAATAATCAGTGGTTTCTTCGCCCCGGCTAGTGCCTGAACGATAACGTCAATTTTGTTCTGCAGGTCACGGTCGATACCGTCAACCGCCGGCGCGTTGTTATCCAGCGCGTGGGCGATAGCGAAACCTAAACGCGCCTGATCTTCAACCGGTGCACGATAGGTCCAAGCGGCGATATCGTCCAGACGGGTGTTATCGACGTTGGTAACGAATAGCGGATGCTTAGCACGCTGGCCGATATTAAGGATTGCTGCGATCTGCCAGTCAGCCACTTTCTGTGCCGCCGCCATTTCACGCGCTTTACCTTTCACCGCCTGACGCACCGCCAGCGCAACGCGTGCGCCGGTCTGGGTGACATCTTCGCCCAGCACCAGAACCGCATCATAAGATTCGATTTCGCGCAGAGCCGGAGTATGAATCCCGCCGTCACGCAGTACGCTCAACGCCAGTTGCAGACGATCCAGTTCGCCCTGAGCGATACCGGTATAGAAGTTATCCGCACCGACCAGTTCACGCAGCGCGAAGTTACTTTCAACGCTGGCGCGCGGGGAGCCGATACCAATCACTTTCTTCGACTGACGCAGAATATCTGCCGCGCCCTGCATCGCCTGCTCGGCGTTCAGCGTGATCAGGTCATCGCCACGACGCTGTACCGGCTGACGCGGACGGTCTTTCAGGTTCACGTAACCATAGCCGAAACGACCACGGTCGCAGAGGAAGTAGTGGTTAACGGTACCGTTATAACGGTTTTCGATACGACGCAGTTCACCGTAGCGCTCGCCCGGGCTGGTGTTACAGCCGATGGAACACTGCTGGCAGATGCTCGGCGCAAACTGCATGTCCCATTTACGGTTATAACGCTCGGAGTGCGTTTTATCGGTGAAGACGCCGGTTGGACAAATTTCGACCAGGTTGCCAGAGAATTCGCTTTCGAGCGTACCGTCTTCCGGACGACCGAAGTAGACGTTGTCATGTGCGCCATACACGCCCAGATCCGCACCATCGGCGTAATCTTTGTAGTAACGTACACAGCGATAGCAGGCGATGCAGCGGTTCATTTCGTGAGAGATGAACGGCCCCAGGTCCTGGTTACGGTGAGTACGCTTCGTGAAGCGGTATCGACGGAAGCTGTGACCGGTCATGACGGTCATATCCTGCAGGTGGCAGTTGCCGCCCTCTTCACAGACCGGACAGTCGTGCGGGTGGTTAGTCATCAACCACTCCACGACGCTTTCGCGGAACTGCTTCGCTTCTTCGTCATCAATAGAAATAAAGGTGCCTTCGGTGGCCGGTGTCATACAAGACATCACCAGGCGACCACGCGTGTCTTCCGCGTTCTGATATTGCTTCACCGCACACTGGCGGCAAGCACCGACGCTTCCCAGCGCCGGGTGCCAGCAAAAGTACGGAATATCAAGGCCAAGAGACAGACAAGCTTCCAGCAGGTTGTCCGCTCCGTTGACCTCATATTCTTTGCCGTCTACATGAATCGTAGCCATAGTCAGCATGCTTCCAGTTGGCTCGGTCGTAACCGAGCGTTAATCGAATTTCTTATCGCGACACAGGGCTAACCCTGTGATCACCAGCGCTCTTTCAGCAGGTTCGGCTGAATACCACCAATAGCGTGGGTATTGCTGAAGGTCTGCTTGATGCCAGCTTCGAATTCTTCGCGGAAATATTTAATGGCGCTCTGCAGCGGTTCCACTGCACCCGGTGCGTGTGCACAGAAGGTTTTACCCGGGCCGAGGAAACGACACAGTTGCTCAAGTGTCTCGATATCCCCAGGCTGGCCTTCGCCACGCTCAAGTGCGCGCAGAATTTTCACACTCCACGGCAGGCCATCACGGCACGGCGTACACCAGCCGCAGGACTCGCGGGCGAAGAACTCTTCGAGGTTACGCACCAGAGGAACCATGCCAATCTCGTGATCGACGGCCATTGCCAGTGCGGTGCCCAGACGGCTACCTGCTTTACCAATGCTTTCGAATTCCATCGGCAGATCGAGGTGTGCTTCGGTCAGGAAGTCAGTCCCCGCGCCGCCAGGTTGCCAGGCTTTGAACTTCAGGCCATCGCGCATGCCGCCCGCGTAATCTTCGAGGATCTCACGCGCGGTAGTACCGAAAGGCAGTTCCCATAGGCCAGGGTTCTTCACACGACCGGAGAAGCCCATCAGCTTGGTGCCCGCGTCTTTGCTCTTCGAAATGTTCTGGTACCACTCCACGCCGTTCGCGAGGATAGCCGGTACGTTACACAGGGTTTCGACGTTGTTTACGCAGGTCGGCTTACCCCATGCGCCAGAGCTTGCCGGGAACGGCGGCTTGGAGCGTGGGTTAGCACGGCGACCTTCGAGGGAGTTGATCAGCGCGGTTTCTTCACCGCAGATGTAACGCCCTGCCCCAGTGTGGACAAACAGTTCGAAGTCGAAACCGGTGCCCATAATGTTTTTGCCAAGCAGACCGGCTTCGGTCGCTTCGGCGATCGCGCGACGCAGATGCACGGCTGCTTCGATATATTCACCGCGCAGGAAGATATAACCACGGTACGCTTTCAGCGCAAACGCGGAAATCAGCATGCCTTCCACCAGCAGGTGCGGCAGCTGTTCCATCAGCAGACGGTCTTTATAGGTGCCCGGCTCCATTTCATCGGCGTTACACAGCAGGTAACGGATATTCATGGATTCGTCTTTCGGCATCAGGCTCCACTTCAGACCGGTGGAAAAGCCCGCGCCGCCGCGCCCTTTCAGGCCAGCGTCTTTTACCTGATTAACGATTTCGTCCGGTGACAGCCCGGTCAGGGCCTTACGCGCACCTTCGTAGCCGTTCTTGCTACGGTATTCGTCCAGCCAGACCGGCTGTTTGTCATCACGCAGACGCCAGGTCAGCGGATGGGTTTCGGGAGTACGGATAATGTCTTTCATTTATACCGCTCCAGCAGTTCGGGAATGCCTTCCGGGGTCAGATGAGCGTGAGTATCCTCATCGATCATCATGTTTGGCCCTTTGTCGCAGTTCCCCAGGCAACAGGTCGGCAGCAGCGTAAAGCGACCATCAAAAGTCGTCTGCCCCGGCTTGATGTTGAGTTTTTTCTCAAGCGCGGCCTGGATCCCCTGGTAGCCGTTGATATGGCACACCACGCTGTCGCAATAGCGGATCACGTGGCGACCTACCGGCTGGCGGAAGATCTGGCTATAAAACGTAGCAACACCTTCTACGTCGCTTGCCGGAATACCCAGCACATCAGCGATCGCATAGATCGCCCCATCCGGCACCCAGCCACGCTGTTTCTGAACGATTTTCAGCGCTTCAATGGACGCCGCACGCGGGTCTTCGTAGTGGTGCTTCTCGTGCTCAATCGCTTCACGCTCAGCCGCACTCAGCTCAAAAGCCTCGGTTTGTGGTTGTTGATTCTCGTGCATAATTAGCGGTCCACATCTGACATAACAAAATCGATACTACCCAGATGGACGATTAGGTCGGACACCAGGCTGCCACGTACCGCTACCGGGATCTGCTGCAGGTGCGCATAGCTCGGGGTACGGATACGGGTACGGTAACTCATGGTGCTGCCATCGCTGGTCAGGTAGTAACTGTTGATACCCTTGGTCGCTTCCACCATCTGGAAGGACTCGTTTGCCGGCATAACCGGACCCCACGAAACCTGCAGGAAGTGGGTGATAAGGGTTTCGATATGTTGCAGCGTGCGCTCTTTCGGCGGCGGCGTCGTCAGCGGGTGATCCGCTTTGAACGGGCCTTCCGGCATGTTATTGAGGCACTGCTCAAGGATGCGCAGACTCTGGCGCAGCTCTTCAACTTTCAGCATCACGCGGGTATAGCAGTCGGACACACCGCCGCCAACCGGGACTTCAAAGTCAAAGTTTTCATAGCCAGAGTACGGACGCGCTTTACGCACGTCGAAATCAATACCGGTCGCACGCAGCGCAGCACCGGTACAACCCCAGTCCAGCGCTTCTTTCTTACCGTAAGCGGCAACACCCTGCGAACGGCCTTTCAGGATGGTGTTACGCAGCGCGGCTTTCTCGTAAGAATCCAGACGTTTTGGCATCCAGTCGAGGAAATCACGCAGCAGTTTGTCCCAACCGCGCGGCAGATCGTGTGCCACACCGCCGATACGGAACCAGGCCGGGTGCATACGGAAACCGGTGATCGCTTCCACGACGTCGTAGATTTTCTGACGGTCAGTAAAGGCGAAGAATACCGGGGTCATCGCGCCGACGTCCTGAATGAACGTGGAGATGTACAGCAGATGACTGTTGATACGGAACAGTTCAGACAGCATGACACGAATCACGTTGACGCGATCCGGCGTGGTGATGCCTGCCAGTTTCTCAACCGCCAGTACGTAAGGCATTTCGTTAACGCAGCCGCCGAGGTACTCGATACGGTCGGTGTACGGAATGTAGCTGTGCCAGGACTGACGTTCGCCCATCTTTTCAGCGCCACGGTGGTGGTAGCCGATGTCAGGTACGCAGTCGACGATTTCTTCGCCATCAAGCTGCAGCACAATACGGAACGCACCGTGGGAAGACGGGTGGTTAGGACCGAGGTTGAGGAACATGAAGTCCTCATTTTCGGTGCTACGCTTCATGCCCCAATCTTCAGGTTTGAAGGTCAGCGCTTCCATTTCCAGATCCTGTTTGGCTTTAGTCAGCTCAAACGGGTCGAATTCAGTCGCACGCGCCGGGTAGTCTTTACGCAGCGGATGGCCTTCCCAGGTATGCGGCATCAGCAGACGCGTCAGGTGCGGGTGACCTTCGATGTCGATGCCAAACATTTCCCAGGTTTCACGCTCATACCAGTTGGCGTTCGGGAACAGTTTGGTGAAAGTCGGTACGCGCAGATCGTTTTCAGACAAAGCCACCTTGAGCATGATATCGCGATTGCGTTCAATGGAGATCAGGTGATAGAAAACGGAAAAATCCGCGGCGGGTAACCCTTCGCGGTGCGTACGCAGACGTTCGTCCATGCCGTGTAAGTCAAACAGCATGACGTAAGGTTTCGGCAGTCTCTTTAAGAAATCGCCAACTTCCAGTAATTGTTCACGCTTGACCCAAACAACGGGTACCCCGGTGCGAGTCGCCTGAACGGTAAAGGCATCCGGCCCAAAACGGTTGCGCAGTTCGCCAATGACCGGGTCATCAAGGTGATCCCGTGTTTGCCATGCGGCGTCTTGCGCGGTTAAGTCGGTCATATTGTTCACCATTGCAAATGGTCCGTGGTGGTCGGCAGTGCTTCGCGCTATTTATGTAGTGATAAGCGAAGGAAGTGCTGCTGCCGACAGGCGCAAATTAAATCTCGTCTGGTGTACGAAGATTCGTTACAGCAATACGTTCGCCGCGTTTACGCTCGCGTTCTGACTGCATATTGGCGCGATAAACGCCCTGATCGCCAACCACCCAGGAGAGCGGACGGCGTTCTTTGCCAATGGAATCTTGCAGCAGCATCAGAGCCTGCATATACGCTTCTGGGCGCGGCGGACATCCCGGGATGTACACATCGACCGGAATAAATTTATCAACGCCCTGCACCACAGAATAGATGTCGTACATCCCGCCGGAGTTGGCGCATGCGCCCATGGAAATAACCCATTTCGGTTCCAGCATCTGATCGTAGAGGCGCTGAATAACTGGCGCCATTTTGGTAAAGCAGGTTCCGGCTACGACCATCAGGTCAGCCTGACGCGGCGATGCACGCAGTACTTCCGCACCAAAACGGGCCACATCGTGCACGGCGGTAAACGAGGTCACCATCTCAACGTAGCAGCAGGAAAGGCCAAAGTTATATGGCCAAATTGAGTTTTTACGGCCCCAGTTAACCATGTCATGCAGTTTGCCCATGAACACGTTTTTGTTAACTTCTTGTTCCAGGGGGTCGGTTACGATCTCCTGTTTTTGCAGGGGGTAACGGTCGTTCTCACCGTTAGGATCTATGCGGGTGAGCGTATAATCCATCTTAATGCCTCGCGGTTAGCGTTGACGATTAGCGATACTGTTCGTTTCCGGGTTCATACGCTCGCGGCGTGAACGCGCGGGCGTCCAGTCCAGCGCGCCAATACGCACCAGATAAACCAGACCTGCCAGTAACACAAAAATAAAAATTGCAGCTTCCACAAAGCCAATCCAACCGCTTTCACGGATAGAAGTTGACCATGCGAACAGATACAGCGCTTCAACGTCGAAGATAACGAAGAACATGGCTACCAGATAAAACTTGGCAGACAGGCGCAGGCGGGCGGTGCCGACCGAGTCGATACCTGATTCAAACGGCACGTTTTTAGATCTCGCGCGTGCGCGACCCCCTAAAAACCAGCCGCCGACGAGCATCAGGCAACACAGGCCAATGGCAACGATAAGAAAGATAGCGAATGCCCAGTGATGAGCGATGATTTCAGTGGATGTTGACATACTCATTGCTTACTCATCAAAAGTAGCGCCAAATTCTCTGCTCTTTTCGGCAGATGAACGCCACATCGATTCATGGGGAGGAATAAAAAAAACCTTACAATCACTGTGAAAAATCATTTTATACAGCTAATTGATGGGGTTTTTTACTCCTTTCTATAACCTTTTGTCAACTTTAACAAAAGTTTCCTCACATTATTTTACACTAATCCAACTTCATTAACATAAAGTGCTCTTTAGACCCATTTCGATTGCATCATCGGTCATTTTTAATGTTGTTGAATCGTGTCCGTAGTGAAGTAAAAAAGATAATACACGTCTATTTTGACAGGAATTCACCCAGATGCCTCCCCCTAAATGGGAGTATTTTCTTGATCTGTGACACGCTTTTGTTAATTCACCATAAAAAACAGCAACAATTTCTCTAGTTTTTTAACATGGAAACATTTAGCAACGCGGCTGATTATTTTTCACCCTATTGTCAGTCTGTTTTTTTACCTGCTGATTTTGTTAAGTTTTAGTATATGAATGAACAGAAAGCAGTAATATTTGCATAAAAAAAGAGCCGCTGGATGTTTTTTCATCATCAGTGGCTCTTTTTTACACTTACATTTTTAAACGTTTTTTGTGACGCTTTACTCAAAGTCGCCTTCAACAATCAGCGAGTCATCTCCCCCTTCAGGGGTAAACTGATTGTATTGCCAAGGATTTTGATATGTCTGCATCGACTTAAAGATAGCCTGAGCTAATTCATTTTGCGTGGCCGGATCGCTGCACAACAGATACTCGGTATCAGGCAGAGGTGGTAATCCGTCCGCCGCACCCAGTACGCGTAAATCCGGGCTCATCATTTCTACAGGACGCGCAGTAACGCCAAGCCCTGCTTTTACCGCCGCGCGGACCGCAGGTAATGTTGAAGCGACATAAGCCAGACGCCACGGGATCTGTGCGGCATTCAACGTCGCCAGCACGATATCGCGAAACGGGCTGGGATCGTCCAGCAGAACTAACGGCACCGGTTCGCCTTTTTGCAGGATATATTCGGCTGCGCAATACCAGTGCGTCGGTGAAGTCCGCAAATTCAGGCATTCAAAATCGTCAGGGCGATTCGTGGTTACCACTAAATCCACTTCTTGCGACTTAAGCATCTCCACCATGTAAGCATTGCGTTTCACTCTTACATCAAGCGCAAGTTTCGGATAAACCGAACTAATGCGGTTAAGCAGAAATGGGAGTATGGTGTCGGCGGATTCATCAGAAGCACCGATAGTTAACACCCCCTGAAGATTGTTAAACATCAATGATGAGCATGCCTCATCATTAAATCGCAGTATTTTCCTGGCATAACCCAACAGTTGGATACCATGTTCGGTCAGCAGTTTGTTGCGTCCATGACGCGCGAACAACTCTTTCCCCACAAGTTGCTCAAGGCGCTGCATTTGCTGACTTACCGCAGACTGAGTTCGACATACTGCAGCTGCCGCAGCCGCGAAGGTATTTAGGTCGGCAACAGCAACAAAGGTTCTCAGCAGATCGAGGTCGAGGTTAATTATCGGACGATTTGCATTTATCATAGTTTTTCACTTACTCGCGGGTCATACCGGGTTAATGCTGTGCATTCAGAATCAAACAACTCCATTTGTAATGTGCCTCCCTTCAGTTTCGCTTAGTGTAACCAAGTGAAAATAAGGATGTATTTGGTTTAACAAACGAAACAATGCTCTTTCTGAGCTATTTTAAAACCCGTGATATTCATCGGAATATAGCAACGAGAAAGAGCCGTATTTTTAGCTACCGGATGATTCTGACTAATGGAAAACATGTAAATTTTGTAAATTTAAAAAATAGTTAACGAACAATAATTCACACATTAAAAACTAACTTTTCAGTATGTTATGAACAACCAACAAACATTTGAATTATCGTAAAACTCGTACTACACACCATTTCATAGGAGTTATCTTAACCTAAAACCACTATATTTATAAGTGTTATTGCGAATAATTCCGGGCGAATTGGTGTTATGTCAGTGCAACGGTTTTCGTATTATTAGTCCACTCAATTTGATGTCGTTTAAATAATAAATAATAATTAATTAAGAATCTCTCAATTCATTAATTATGCTTAACAATGGATTCACACCGCATCACGTCGGGATCAGACCGATAACAGAATTCGTGGATGAAACCTCAGTATTTTCGAATCCCGCCGTATCGCACAGATATCGGCTACATTTTGTTTTATAGGGCTAACTTTTTTCGACCAGACAAATCACCATACCAAAGCCAACAAAGCAAAACATAAATCATAAAAAACACAACAATCCAGATTATTACACTGTAATAATTGCATAATTTAGTTATTAAAAGTTAATTATCGTCCTCCTGCTTTCCAAAATCTTCTACTAAAGACCCTTCAAAACTCACCGTCGTGGGAGTACATTGTGCTGGGCTGACTTCCACGGCAGGGAGTGGCATTCACAGCTAAAAAGGTCAACGTTCATGTCCCCCATTGAAAAATCCAGCAAATTAGAAAACGTCTGTTATGACATTCGCGGCCCGGTTCTGAAGGAAGCAAAGCGCCTGGAAGAAGAAGGCAACAAAGTTCTGAAACTGAACATCGGCAACCCTGCGCCTTTCGGGTTTGAAGCACCAGATGAAATTTTAGTGGATGTGATCCGCAATTTGCCAACTGCGCAAGGATATTGCGATTCCAAAGGCCTTTATTCAGCCCGCAAAGCAATCATGCAGCATTACCAGGCCCGCGGGATGCGCGATGTAACCGTAGAAGATATCTATATCGGTAACGGCGTATCCGAATTGATTGTGCAGGCCATGCAGGCATTGCTGAACAGTGGGGACGAAATGCTGGTTCCTGCACCTGATTATCCACTGTGGACGGCGGCGGTTTCGCTCTCTGGTGGTAATGCCGTGCACTACCTGTGTGATGAATCATCAGACTGGTTCCCGGACCTGGATGATATCCGCGCCAAAATTACGCCGCGTACGCGTGGGATCGTCATCATCAACCCCAACAACCCAACCGGCGCTGTTTATTCTAAAGAGCTGCTGATGGAGATTGTTGAGATTGCTCGCCAGAACAACCTCATCATCTTTGCAGATGAGATTTACGACAAAATTCTCTACGATGACGCCGAGCACCACTCGATAGCGGCAATGGCCCCGGATCTGCTGACTATTACCTTTAACGGCCTGTCAAAAACCTATCGTGTTGCCGGTTTCCGTCAGGGCTGGATGGTACTGAACGGACCGAAGAAACATGCCAAAGGGTATATCGAAGGCCTTGAGATGCTGGCTTCTATGCGCCTGTGTGCGAACGTCCCTGCACAACATGCCATTCAGACCGCGCTGGGCGGATATCAGAGCATCAGCGAATTCATCATGCCTGGCGGACGTCTGTATGAGCAACGTAACCGCGCCTGGGAACTGCTCAATGATATTCCTGGCGTCTCTTGCGTAAAACCGCGCGGTGCACTGTATATGTTCCCGAAAATTGACGCCAAGCGCTTCAATATTCATGACGACCAGAAGATGGTGCTCGACTTCCTGTTGCAGGAAAAAGTACTGCTGGTCCAGGGGACAGCATTCAACTGGCCGTGGCCGGATCATTTCCGCATCGTTACGCTGCCGCGAATTGATGATATCGAAATGTCGTTGAGTAAATTTGAGCGTTTCCTGTCAGGGTATCGCCAGCTGTAACCACGCAAAGTGCTACCGGGTTTGCATCCGGTAGCACTCTCTGCGCAAAATACCGTTACTGAAGTCACTGAGTAAGGGTCGTTATGAAGCAGAGCCACTTTTTTGCCCACCTCTCCCGTCTGAAACTCATTAACCGCTGGCCGCTGATGCGCAACGTGCGCACCGAAAACGTGTCCGAACACAGTCTGCAGGTTGCTATGGTTGCTCATGCGCTGGCCGCGATCAAAAACCGTAAATTTGGTGGTCAGGTAAATGCTGAGCGTATTGCCCTGCTGGCGATGTATCACGATGCGTCAGAGGTGTTAACCGGCGATCTCCCTACCCCAGTGAAATATTTCAACTCGCAGATTGCTCAGGAATATAAAGCGATAGAGAAAATTGCCCAGCAAAAACTGGTCGATATGGTTCCCGATGAGTTACGCGATATTTTTGCACCGCTCATTGATGAACATGCCTTAAGTGAAGAAGAAAGATCGATTGTTAAACAGGCCGATGCCCTGTGCGCGTATCTGAAGTGCCTGGAAGAACTCTCCGCCGGTAACAACGAATTTCTGCTGGCGAAAACACGTCTGGAAAAAACGCTGGAGTCACGACGCAGCGAAGAGATGGACTACTTTATGGACGTGTTTGTCCCAAGCTTTCACCTTTCATTAGATGAAATCAGCCAGGATTCACCGCTTTAAACGATTTTACCGGATGCGTCTAACGCCTTATCCGGCCTACAGGTAACGTGATATCCGTAGGCCTGATAAGCGCAGCGCCATCAGGCGTTTACTGCGGCGGTCAAAACGGGAACAGCATCGGGATCATCACCACGCACACTGCCATGACAATCACCGTAAACGGTACGCCAATCTTCACGAAGTCGCTAAAGCTGTAGTTACCCGGCCCGAGCACCAGTGTGTTTACCGGTGAAGACACTGGCGTCATAAAGGCTGCGGAAGCCGCCATCGCAATCACCATCGCAAACGGATACGGCGAAACGCCCATCGACTTTGCCGCCGCCAGCGCAATCGGCGCCATCAGTACCGCCGTCGCGGTGTTAGAGATAAATAACCCAATGGTCGCGCACAGCACGAACAGGCAGCCCAGCATCATATACGGGCCGTACCCACCACCAACGTCCATTAGCCCTTTCACCACCAGATCGACGCCGCCCGTTTTCTGTAATGCCAGCGCAAAAGGCATCATCCCGACAATCAAAATAATGCTTGGCCAGTGAATGGCTTTGTAGGCGCTTTCGGCATCGATGCAGCGGAATTTTCCCATCAGCAAACAAGCGATAATCGCGGCAACCGTATTAGGGATTTCATCTGTGAGCATTAACGCGACCATCAGTACCAGACAGAAAATCGCATGCGGCGCCTGGCTGTGCGCCGGAGAAGCTTCACTGACTTCCACAGGCATATTTAGCACCACAAAATCGCGCCCTTTTTGTCCAAGCAGCGTGATCAGCTTCCAGTTGCCCACCACTAAAATGATATCGCCCATCAACAGCGGCTCATCAACCACCGCCCCGGCCAACGCGGTACCATCGCGCTTCAGCCCAACGACATTCAGCCCGTAACGCGTACGAAAAGCGATTTCCCGTACCGTTTTGCCGATCAATTCCGACTCAGGGATCAGAGAGATTTCGGCCATGCCCACATCAAGCGCCTGCTCGGAGAAGTATTCTCCACGCAGCACCATCGGTTCCAACAGTTGCTCAGCGCAAAATTCACGCAGGTCGACATCGGCCGCAGACATATCAATCAGCAATACGTCACGAGCACGAAACTCAGAAACCCCGTTTACGTCAACGATCACGCGACGAAAACGACGCCAGCGCTCCACGCCAATCACGTTTGCCCCGTAGCGCTCACGCAGTTTCAGGTCGTCCAGACGCTGGCCTATCATAGGAGAACCCGGGCGAATCGCCAGGCGACGCGCGCGCCCGGTCAGGCGATATTCTTTAATCAGATCGCGAAAGGTCCGGCGCTTCCAGCCGTCGCCCGGCTGCCCGGAGTCTTCACCCTTCAGCATAAAACGCATCACCAGCATATAAATTATGCCAAGTACCAACACCACCAATCCCAGTGGGGTTACGCTAAAAAAGCTAAAACCATTAAGTCCTTCACGTAACAGTTCACTGTTGACGACCAGGTTTGGCGGCGTTGCCACCAGCGTCATCATGCCGCTTATCAAGCCGGCAAAACTTAGCGGCATCATCAGGCGTGAAGGGGAAATTTCCATGCGCATGGAAACACTTAAGACAACCGGAATAAAGATGGCGACCACACCGGTCGAACTCATGAATGCACCGAGACCAGCTACGGTTATCATCAGCAACACCAGCATTTTGACTTCACTGCTACCGGCGACCTTCACCAGCCAGGCACCCATTACTGTCGCCACACCGGTACGCACGAGGCCGTCACCGATAATGAATAAAGCCGCTATCAAAATAACGTTAGGATCGCTGAACCCTGAGAAAGCCTCTGTGATGCTCAATGTTCCACTCAGAACAAAGGCAATAATGACCAGCAAAGCGATCGCGTCCATACGCACTCTGCCAGTTGCAAACAAGACGACGGCAATCGCCAGCAATGAGAGAACCCATATCAATTCACCGTTCACAACATATCCTTGTTAAATGAGAGGGATGGACTGATTCTGCCATAAAAAAGCCCCAACAATCTGGGGCTAAATCATGATCAGGTATTTCTTATAACGACCACATTTCCGTTGGGTTGTTTGGTCACAGAAATATGTTCCAGACTGGTCAGCGAAAAATCAACCTCGTCCAGACGCGGCGTATCAGTTGGCGCGTTGACCGCGATGACATGACACCCAGCTGCCAGTCCTGAAAGCACCCCGGCGGGGGCATCTTCCACCACGGCACATTCCTGCGGCGCCAGGCCCAGAAGCTGAGCGCCTAACAGATACGCGTCTGGCTCTGGTTTCCCTCTTTTTACCCGCTCGGCGGTGACAAACACTTCAGGAGCAGGAAGCCCAGCAACACGATGGCGCGCCCGTGCGACCGGCATAGAGCCTGAGGTCACAATCGCCCATGGAATACCCGCTTTATTGAGATGGTTGAGTAAATCAACAGCCCCAGGCAGCGCAGTGATCCCGGCGGTTTCTGTCGCTTCGATCTGCTCCAGACGGGTAAACTCCGCGGCGATCTCTGCCTCAGATTTGCCCACCATAAAGTGTCGCAGGGAGGTAATGGCCTGCTTGCCATGAATAAAGCCGAGCACTTCGGCGTGATCGAGGCCAAAACGATCGGCCCAGTTGCACCACGCACGCTCTACTGCGGGTAGGGAATCGACCAGCGTTCCATCCAGATCAAACAGAAAACCTTTGCACTGCACGCTCGCCCCCTCAGGCATTAATGATTTGGTTAATTTCATTCGCGCTCAGGTGATACTGGCGCGGGCAAGAGTGCCAGACATTCAACATACGCTGATATTTTTCCCACATCGGGGTCTGGGCGTTGAAGCCATGCGTACCCGCATCAAAGTGGGTATAGCGACCTTCCACATTCACCATAAAGCGAACGTATCCGAGGAAACGGGCTTCCGTTGCGGCGTCAAAACCGAGGAAAGTCACGCGGCGCTCATCAATAGCCTGTGCATCCTTAAGATTAGTCCAGGACACATGTAATGCGTGATACATCTCCATAATATCGATAATCGTACGACAGGTTTCTTCCGTCAGTTCACCAAACTCACGATCCAGCTCACGCATCTGCAAGCCGTAACCGCGTTCAATAATCGTTTGCAAACGACGATAACGCTCGGCGTTAGTTGGGTCGAGCATAGTCATCATTTTGTACTGATTCGACAAAATCAGACGTTGAGCGTTGGTCATTTCCATTTGGGACTCCTGTATCACTACTACTGCGATGAAAAAAAAGAAGGCATCTTGTGCCTTCTTTTATATGCGTAATCAGGGGTCAATTACAAATCATCAAGGAAAGTTTTATCCAGTTGTTTGAAGGCGCGCTTAAGCGTGTCAGCCAGCGCCTGGTAATCCGGCTTTCCTTCTACCGGAGAGAGCGCCTGTCCGGCTTCTTGCAATTTACCCCGAACTTCGTAGAACCAGTTGAGTATTGAAGGCGGCAGCGGCGTTACGGAACGTTTACCCAGCCACCACATGCCCTGCATCGGCAGGCTGAGCGCAAACAGCGCGGTCGCCACGGCCGGTCCCAACTGTCCCCCTAGCGCAATTTGCCAGCATAAGGTGAAGACGGCGATAGGCGGCATAAAACGGATTGCGTAACGTGTCATACGGATCACACGGTTCTCTACAAACACGGGCGCGAGGCGCTTTTCCATTGGCCACGTCTTCGCGTAGTGCTGCCCCCGGCGAAACAAGCTAAAAAAATTGACGGAACGATTATCCGGTGTCGACATGGCGGTTACCTCAACTTCACATATAAAAATTAAAAAATTTGTGCAAAACAACAACTACAAGGGACATCGTTCAAAACATTTTGTCTTTGATACCCACATTCAGGTATCCTGTGCCGGCCTGTAAGGCCTTTAGTCCAAAATCATTGAGTCGTCAAATTGACACATAGTATGCCATTGGCTGAAAAATACGCAAAATGACATAGACTCAAAGGTATTTATTCCATCGTGCCCAAAAAGACCATGGCGCATGATGTTAATCATAAACGTCGGTGTCATCATGCGCTACGCTCTATGACTCCCTGACGTTTTTTTAGCCACGTATCATAAATAGGTACTTCCATGTCGAGTAAGTTAGTACTGGTTCTGAACTGCGGTAGCTCCTCACTGAAATTTGCCATCATCGATGCAGTAAACGGTGAAGAATACCTTTCTGGTTTAGCCGAATGTTTCCATCTCCCAGAAGCACGTATCAAATGGAAAATGGATGGCGGTAAACAAGAAGCGGCTTTAGGTGCAGGCGCCGCTCACAGTGAAGCGCTGAATTTTATCGTTAATACTATTCTGGCACAAAAACCAGAACTGTCTGCTCAGCTGACTGCGATTGGTCACCGTGTTGTTCACGGCGGCGAAAAATACACCGGCTCTGTAGTTATCGACGATTCCGTTATTCAGGGTATCAAAGATGCAGCCTCTTTTGCACCGCTGCACAACCCTGCACACCTGATCGGTATCGCTGAAGCGCTGAAATCCTTCCCGAATCTGAAAGACAAAAACGTGGCCGTATTCGACACCGCGTTCCATCAGACTATGCCGGAAGAATCTTACCTCTACGCCCTGCCGTACAGCCTGTACAAAGAACATGGCGTTCGTCGTTACGGCGCGCACGGTACCAGCCACTTCTTCGTTACTCAGGAAGCGGCTAAAGTGCTGAACAAACCGGTTGATGAGCTGAACATCATCACTTGCCACCTGGGCAACGGCGGTTCTGTATCTGCTATCCGTAACGGTAAATGTGTTGATACCTCCATGGGTCTGACCCCACTGGAAGGTCTGGTGATGGGTACGCGTTCCGGTGACATCGACCCGGCGATCATCTTCCACCTGCACGACACCCTGGGCATGAGCGTTGACCAGATCAACAAAATGCTGACCAAAGAGTCCGGCCTGCTGGGTCTGACCGAAGTCACCAGCGACTGCCGCTATGTTGAAGATAACTACGCGACTAAAGAAGACGCTAAACGTGCAATGGACGTTTACTGCCACCGTCTGGCGAAATACATCGGTTCTTACACTGCGCTGATGGATGGTCGTCTGGATGCCGTTGTCTTCACCGGTGGTATCGGTGAAAACGCCGCGATGGTTCGTGAACTGTCTCTGGGCAAACTGGGCGTTCTGGGCTTTGAAGTAGACCACGAACGTAACCTGGCCGCACGTTTCGGCAAATCTGGTTTCATCAACAAAGAAGGTACCCGTCCTGCGGTGGTTATCCCAACCAACGAAGAACTGGTTATCGCGCAAGACGCGAGCCGTCTGACCGCCTGATTTCACACCGCCAGCCTAGCTGGCGGTGCTGTTTTGTAACCCGCCTGAAACGGGCGGTAACGAAAGAGGATAAACCGTGTCCCGTATTATTATGCTGATCCCTACCGGAACCAGCGTCGGTCTGACCAGCGTCAGCCTTGGCGTGATCCGCGCAATGGAACGCAAAGGCGTTCGTCTGAGCGTCTTCAAGCCGATCGCTCAACCGCGTGCCGGTGGCGATGCGCCAGACCAGACTACCAGCATCGTCCGTGCTAACTCTTCTCTGCCAGCCGCTGAGCCGCTGAAGATGAGCCACGTTGAATCTCTGCTGTCCAGCAATCAGAAAGATGTGCTGATGGAAGAGATCATCGCGAACTACCACGCGAACACTAAAGACGCTGAAGTTGTCCTGGTTGAAGGCCTGGTCCCAACCCGTAAACATCAGTTCGCGCAGTCTCTGAACTATGAAATCGCGAAAACGCTGAATGCAGAAATCGTCTTCGTTATGTCTCAGGGCACCGATACCCCGGAACAACTGAACGAGCGTATTGAACTGACTCGCAGCAGCTTCGGTGGCGCGAAAAACACCAACATCACCGGCGTAATCGTTAACAAACTGAACGCACCGGTTGATGAGCAGGGCCGTACTCGCCCGGATCTGTCCGAGATTTTCGATGACTCTTCCAAAGCGAAAGTGATCAAAGTTGATCCGGCTAAACTGCAAGAATCCAGCCCGCTGCCGGTTCTGGGCGCGGTGCCATGGAGCTTCGATCTGATCGCTACCCGTGCAATCGATATGGCGCGTCACCTGAACGCCACCATCGTTAACGAAGGCGATATCAACACCCGCCGCGTGAAGTCTGTGACTTTCTGCGCACGCAGCATTCCGCACATGCTCGAGCACTTCCGTGCTGGTTCTCTGCTGGTAACATCTGCCGATCGTCCTGACGTGCTGGTTGCAGCATGCCTGGCGGCCATGAACGGCGTAGAAATCGGTGCCCTGCTGCTGACTGGCGGCTATGAAATGGACGCGCGCATTACCAAACTGTGCGAACGTGCATTCGAAACCGGCCTGCCGGTATTCATGGTCAACACCAACACCTGGCAGACCTCTCTGAGCCTGCAGAGCTTCAACCTGGAAGTTCCGGTTGACGATCACGAGCGTATCGAAAAAGTTCAGGAATACGTTGCTAACTTCATCAACGCTGACTGGATTGAATCTCTGACCGCAACGTCTGAGCGCAGCCGTCGTCTGTCTCCACCAGCGTTCCGTTATCAGTTGACCGAGCTGGCGCGTAAAGCGGGCAAACGCGTTGTTCTGCCGGAAGGCGACGAACCGCGTACCGTTAAAGCGGCAGCCATCTGTGCTGAACGTGGTATCGCAACCTGCGTACTGCTGGGTAACCCGGATGAGATCACCCGCGTTGCGGCCTCTCAGGGCGTTGAACTTGGCGCTGGCGTAGAAATCGTTGATCCAGATGTGGTTCGCGAAAGCTACGTTGCTCGTCTGGTCGAACTGCGTAAGAACAAAGGCATGACCGAAACCGTTGCCCGCGAACAGCTGGAAGACAACGTCGTTCTCGGTACCCTGATGCTGGAACAGGACGACGTTGACGGTCTGGTTTCCGGTGCCGTTCACACTACTGCGAACACCATTCGTCCACCGCTGCAGCTGATCAAAACTGCACCGGGTAGTTCCCTGGTGTCTTCTGTGTTCTTCATGCTGCTGCCGGATCAGGTTTACGTTTACGGCGACTGCGCGATCAACCCGGATCCAACCGCAGAACAGCTGGCAGAAATCGCTATTCAGTCCGCTGAATCCGCGATTGCCTTCGGTATCGAACCGCGCGTTGCGATGCTCTCCTACTCCACCGGTACCTCTGGTGCAGGTAGCGACGTAGAGAAAGTTCGTGAAGCGACTCGTCTGGCGCAGGAAAAACGTCCTGACCTGATGATCGACGGCCCACTGCAGTACGACGCCGCCGTTATGGCTGACGTTGCGAAATCCAAAGCGCCGAACTCTCCGGTTGCAGGTCGAGCTACCGTGTTCATCTTCCCGGATCTGAACACCGGTAACACCACCTACAAAGCGGTACAGCGCTCTGCCGACCTGATCTCCATCGGGCCGATGCTGCAGGGTATGCGCAAGCCGGTGAACGACCTGTCTCGTGGCGCGCTGGTAGACGATATCGTCTATACCATTGCACTGACCGCGATCCAGTCTTCCCAGCAGCAGCAGTAATCTGCCGAGTGTGCCGGATCTCTTATCCGGCAACACATCTACTTATCAAACCGGAAATAGCTGATATTTCCGGTTTTTTTATGTCTGTTTCCCCTTTGGCATAATCTGAAATATTTGCCTGAATGCGCTGCATCAATGAATAACTATTCTTCTGTTCGCATACTTACCCTCTTTGCGTTGCAACAGGGATAGTCTTTCATGTCAGCAGTAACAGAATCACAGCCAGCCAAAAAATGGGCGATGCCCGACACGCTGGTGATTATTTTTTTCGTCGCTATTTTAACCAGTCTGGCGACATGGGTTGTTCCCGTCGGGATGTTCGACAGCCAGGAGGTGCAGTACCAGGTTGACGGGCAAACTAAGACCCGTAAGGTGGTTGACCCCCACTCTTTCCGTATTCTGACCAATGAAGCCGGTGAAGAGCAGTATCACCCGGTTAAGTTTTTTACCACCGGCGATGAGCGTCCTGGCCTGATGAACTTTCCGTTCGAAGGGTTAACCTCCGGCTCGAAATTCGGCACCGCGGTCGGCATCATTATGTTTATGCTGGTCATTGGCGGCGCATTTGGCATCGTTATGCGTACCGGCACCATTGATAACGGCATCCTGGCGCTCATCCGCCATACGCGGGGCAACGAGATCCTCTTTATCCCAGTGCTGTTTATTCTCTTCTCCTTAGGCGGCGCGGTGTTTGGCATGGGGGAAGAGGCGGTTGCCTTTGCCATTATCATCGCGCCGCTGATGGTGCGCTTGGGTTACGACAGTATCACCACCGTTCTGGTTACCTATATCGCGACTCAGATTGGTTTCGCCAGCTCATGGATGAACCCATTTTGCGTGGTGGTCGCGCAAGGCATTGCGGGCGTTCCGGTGCTCTCCGGCTCAGGTTTGCGTATCGTGGTGTGGGTCGTTGCCACAATGATTGGCCTGACCTTCACGCTGGCCTATGCGGCGCGCATCAAAAAGAATCCGCAGCTGTCGCGCGTGCATGAATCAGACCGTTTCTTCCGCGAACAGCAGGATGAAGTCATTGAGCGCCGCTTCACGCTCGGCGACTGGCTGGTGCTGATGGTGCTGACGGGCGTGATCGTGTGGGTCATTTGGGGCGTTATCGTCCACGCATGGTTTATTCCTGAGATTGCCAGCCAGTTCTTCACGATGGGCCTGGTAATTGGCATTATCGGCGTCGTGTTTCGGCTCAACGGCATGACGGTCAACATCATGGCCTCCTCATTCACTGAGGGAGCACGAATGATGATTGCCCCTGCCCTGCTGGTTGGTTTTGCCAAAGGCATTTTACTGCTGGTCGGTAATGGAGAGGCGGGTGAAGCCAGCGTGTTAAACACTCTGCTGCACAGTATTGCCAATGGCATCAGCGGACTGGATAACGCCATCGCGGCGTGGTTTATGCTGTTGTTCCAGGCGGTGTTTAATTTCTTCGTCACCTCCGGCTCTGGTCAGGCAGCGTTGACCATGCCGCTGTTAGCGCCGCTGGGCGATCTGGTTGGCGTCAACCGTCAGGTTACCGTGCTGGCCTTCCAGTTTGGCGACGGATTCAGCCATATTATCTATCCGACGTCGGCATCTCTGATGGCTACGTTAGGTGTTTGTCGGGTGGATTTTCGTAACTGGCTGAAGGTAGGTGCTACGCTGTTGGGGCTGCTGTTTATTATGTCCAGCGTGGTGGTGATTGGTGCGCAGATAATGGGTTACCATTAAAAACCGCACGTCCGGCCTACTCGATTTCTCGACGCAGTAGGCCGGATGAACAGAGGTTACTCAGCTTCTTCCTGCTTTTCGGCTTTCGCCCCTTCATTCTTGGCGTTGCGGGTCATCCACAGCGCCAGGGCTTTCAGGGAGTCCGGTGTAAATTCGTCGCAGCGCGCGGTAATTTCTTCCGGCGTCAGCCAGCAAACTTCGCTAATTTCTTCTTCCTGCAGCGCGAACGGTCCGTGGGAAACACAGCTAAACAGCCCGCCCCATACGCGACAGTTCTGGTCTTCAAAGTAAAACTGACCATGCTCGGCAAACGGCACGCCCGCAATCCCCAGTTCCTCTTCTGCTTCACGGCGCGCTGATTCCAGCATCTGCTCGTCAGCCTGAACAACACCGCCTGCGGTGGCATCCAGCATACCGGGCAAAAAATCTTTTGTCTCAGTGCGACGTTGAACCAGAATTTTGCCCATACCATCATGCACAACGATATACGTTGCACGATGGCGTAAGCGTTGCGCCCGCATTTGTTCCCGGCTGGACTGTGCAATGACCTCATTGTCTTCATTCACAATATCCACCCATTCAGTACTTGCCAAACGACGCTGTTCCACCATCAGGAAACCTTCTTTTTTCTGGCGCTCTTACGGCGCGTTTATGTTTGTGGGGTAAATTACGGATTAATCTCGACCTGTGCAATAACACTTTGATCATTGAGTGCCATTACGCTGAGAACATTATCATCCAGAATCCCGTAACTTGCCGCAAAGCCCCCTTTAGGGATGCTTACCGAGCCGGGATTGAAATGATAGATATCCTCGCGCAGCTCAGCAACCGGCAGATGAGTATGCCCATAAACCAGAACATCGCCCGCATTGAGCGCCGGCATATTTTGCGGGCCAAAAAGATGTCCGTGCGTCAAAAAGAGTCGCTGGTTTTCTGTCAGAATTTGCTGCCACGGCGCAGTCATCGGAAAATGCAGGAGCATCTGATCCACTTCGCTGTCGCAATTACCACGCACCGCAATAATTCGCGATGCCTGTTCATTCAGCCGTTCTGCAACCTGCGCAGGTGCATAGCCTTCTGGAAGCGCATTACGCGGCCCGTGGTTTAAAACATCACCCAATATCACCAGCCATTGCGCGCCGCTTGCAGCAAACCGTTCGAGTACGCGTTCCGTGGCTGGCAACGAACCATGAATGTCCGATGCGAACATCAGTTTCATCACTCACTCCTCGCTGAAAAGTACCTTGTAATGATACTGGATTACGGCCCGTTTTTCAGCAGGAACGCTTCGCGGAAAGCGCGATAAAACGCTGTACTGAAGCGCGCTGCCACTGGAAGGTGGCGTATTCCGCAAGCGCTTCCGGAACCTCATCGCCATTCAGGACCAGGCGATTAAGCATTAGCGCTAAATCACAGTCAGCGATACACCATTCGCCAAATAAGTTCTGCTTACCGTGGCTCAGTAAACTGCCGGCAGTAGCGAACAATTTTTCCGCACTGGCTTTTCCCGCTTCGCTTAACGGTCCTTTCTTCACGCCAGCAAAAACGACATCCGTTGAGCGTTCTTCACGGATAGGCATTAAATCGCTGCGGATCCACGCCTGAACCTGGCGCGCCCGCGCGCGTTTTTGCACATCGTGCGGATAGATACGCTCCCACTGTGGCGGCGCAAAGCTCTCTTCCAGGAATTCCGTAATCGCTGATGATTCGCTCAGTTCAAAACCATCGATCTCAAGAACCGGTACGCGGCGCGTCAAGGCGTAACCTTGCCATGAAGGTTGCAAATGTTCTCCACTGTTGAGATCAACGGTTTTCAGCGTAAAAGGCAGCCCTTTCTCTTGCAGAGCGACATAAACAGACAGCACGTAAGGGGAGAAAAAATTGGCATCTGACCACAGCGTAATTGCAGGTTTGCTCATAATGTCCTCTGAAGTGTATTAGCTTGCCTTCAAAATATAGAGTCTTTCTCTCGCTGTCACTTGATGAAAACTCAAGCACGCCAACAGGCTCTATACTTGTTATGACCCGGTTCATGACAAAACGGATGCTGAAAATGATCGATCTCTATTACACGCCATCGCCAAACGGTCACAAAATCACGTTGTTTCTTGAAGAGGCGCAGCTGCAATACCGTCTGATTCATGTCGATATCAGCAAAGGTAGCCAGTTTCACCCCGATTTTCTGCAGATCTCGCCGAACAATAAAATCCCGGCCATTATCGATCATGCCCCGGTGGACGGCGGAAAGCCCATCAGCTTGTTTGAGTCCGGAGAAATTTTACTCTATCTGGCAGAAAAGAGCGGTAAGCTGCTCAGCGGTGAATTACGCGAACGCCACACCACGCTGCAGTGGCTGTTCTGGCAGGTCAGCGGTCTGGGTCCTATGCTGGGGCAAAATCATCATTTCAGTCATTACGCTCCGCAAACGATCCCTTACGCCATTGAAAGATACCAGGTTGAAACCCAGCGCCTGTACAACGTGATGAATAAACGTCTGGAATCGTCACCCTGGCTGGGAGGCGATCACTACAGCATTGCCGACATTGCAAGCTGGCCGTGGATCCACGCCCATCAGCGTCAGCGCATCGACCTCGACAACTACCCAGCGGTCAATAACTGGCATGAACGCATTCGTACACGTCCCGCGACTGAACGCGCCATGCAGCACGCACAAAGCGAGAAGCGATGACGCAATTCGGTTCTCGTGTATCATGCAAAGGTTCATACATGGAGGAAACCTGCAATGTCACAACCTGACGCTATTATTCGTATAAAAAACCTTCGTCTGCGCACTTTTATCGGCATCAAAGAAGAGGAGATCCTTAACCGCCAGGATATCGTCATCAACATTGCCATTCACTATCCGGCAGACAAAGCCCGTACCAGCGAAGATATCAACGACGCGCTGAATTATCGCACAATAACCAAGAGCATCATTGCCCACGTGGAGGGTAACCGCTTCTCATTGTTAGAAAAATTAACTCAAGATGTGCTCGATATCGCACGCGAACATCACTGGGTCACTTATGCTGAAGTGGAGATAGATAAACTTCACGCATTGCGTTACGCCGACTCAGTTTCTATGACACTGAGCTGGCAGCGCTAAAACGTAACCCGGGAGGCGACATGCAGATTCTGATTACCGGCGGTACTGGCCTGATTGGACGTCATCTGATCCCCTGCCTGCTGGAACTGGGGCATCAGATAATTGTAGTGACACGTACCCCTGATAAGGCTCGTCAGATTCTCGACTCTCGGGTCACGTTATGGAAAGGACTGGAAGAGCGGCAACATCTCAATGACATTGATGCCGTGATTAACCTTGCCGGAGAGCCTATTGCAGATAAGCGCTGGAGCGCGCAGCAAAAGGAACGCCTGTGCCAGAGCCGTTGGGGCATTACGCAGAAACTGGTCGATTTAATCAATGCCAGCGAGACGCCGCCCTCAGTGTTAATCTCCGGTTCCGCTACCGGTTACTACGGCGATTTGGGCGAAGTTGTGGTTACGGAAGAAGAGCCACCGCATAACGAATTTACCCATAAGCTGTGCGCCCGCTGGGAGCAAATTGCCAGCACTGCGCAAAGCGACAAAACCCGCGTGTGTATGCTGCGTACCGGCGTGGTACTAGCCTCTGCTGGCGGTATTCTGGCGAAAATGGTCCCGCCGTTTCGTCTTGGCTTAGGCGGCCCAATCGGTAACGGACGACAGTATATGGCCTGGATCCATGTTGATGATATGGTCAACGGAATTATCTGGCTGCTGAATAATGATCTACGCGGTCCCTTCAATATGGTTTCGCCATACCCGGTGCACAATGAGCAGTTTGCCCACGCTCTGGGACACGCTCTAAACCGCCCTGCCATTCTGCGCATTCCCGCCACCGCTATGCGGCTGCTGATGGGCGAGTCTTCGGTGCTGGTCCTCGGCGGGCAGCGAGCATTGCCCAAACGCCTGGAAGCGTCCGGTTTTGCATTTCGCTGGTACGATTTAGAAGAAGCGTTGGCGGATGTGATCCGATAATCCCGTAGCTCTATTCACGGTCGCTGTTGTGGTGGTAAGGTTATAGGCCAGATTTCCGCAATGGCGACGTTATGGCGATAATTTCGACTCCCCGACTTACCCTGTCCTTATTTAAATTTTCTGACTGGTCATTTTTCCAGAGATTACGTGAATGCCCGGAAGTCATGCGCTATATGGGTGATATTGCCCCAGCGAAAGACACGCGTCTGTTATTCGCCAGACGTCTGGCTGCACAGCATACTTTTGTCATCCGCGAGCATAACAAATCAACGCCTCTCGGTGATATTGGCCTGCAAATCAGCCATTTATACCCACACGAGGCCGACCTCGGCTACGCCATTTTGCCAGAAGCTCAGGGGAAAGGGATTGCCAGCGAAGCCGTGACGGCAGTGTGCCAGTACGCTTTCGAGCGCACGGCCGTCACGGCGATAAACGCTTATGCACTCGCGGAGAATAAGGGTTCTGTTCGTATTCTGGAAAAAACGGGGTTTGTGCGTACGCAGGTACTGGAAAAGGCGTATGAGATTGATGGCATCGCCTACGACGACTGGGTGTTTCGGCTGGAGCGCGACGCACTAAAATTGTAGGCCCGGAAAACGTAACGCCTCCGGGCAGGTGATTTACTTCAACGAACCTTTGAGGAACTGCTGCAAACGTGGACTTTGCGGATTACCGAATACCTGCTCCGGGTCGCCCTCTTCCTCAATTTTCCCCTGATGCAGGAAAATCACGTGCGTGGAAACATGACGGGCAAACCCCATTTCGTGAGTCACCACCACCATGGTTTTCCCCTCTTCGGCCAGCTGTTGCATAATGCGCAGC
The DNA here is from genome assembly GCF_030333885.1 of Citrobacter sp. Cf132. NCBI lineage: Bacteria > Pseudomonadati > Pseudomonadota > Gammaproteobacteria > Enterobacterales > Enterobacteriaceae > Citrobacter > Citrobacter sp. Cf132. Next base: position 165,277 of record NZ_JAOWFA010000057.1, on the reverse strand, counting down.
ACTTCACCCACCAGCTCAGGATCTAGTGCCGACGTGGGTTCATCAAACAGCAACACTTCCGGCTCCATCGCCAGCGCACGGGCTATGGAAACACGCTGCTGCTGACCACCGGACAGATGCACCGGATATTTGCCCTGCGCGCGCTCATCAATGCCCACTTTAGCCAGATACTTCACCGCACGGTCGCGGGCTTCCTGTTTGCTCAGCCCCAACACCTGGATCGGCGCTTCCATGACGTTTTCCAGCACCGTCATGTGGCTCCACAGATTAAAGTGCTGAAAGACCATCGTCAGACGCGTGCGCAGCAGGCGCAGCTGGTTTTTATCCGCAACCTTGAGCTGACCGTCTTTGTCGCGCACCAGACCAATATTCTGACCACTGACTACAATCGACCCAGCGCTTGGTTTCTCAAGAAAGTTAATGCAGCGCAGGAAGGTACTTTTACCGGAACCTGATGAGCCAATAATACTGATAACATCACCCGCGTTGGCCTGCAGCGACACCCCTTTCAGCACTTCATGTTCGCCGTAGTGCTTATGTAAATCGATAACGTTTAATTTATTTTCAGACATCGTGTTACTCGAATCATTTAGAGGATACATGCTGCAACCAGCGTTTTTCCGCTTTACGGAACAGACTGATCAGGACATACGAAATAATCAAATACAGTACAGCGGCAATACCGAAGGCGGTAAACGGCTGATACGTTGCCGAGTTGATATCGCGGGCGATTTTCAACAGGTCTGGTACCGTTGCGGTAAACGCCAGCGCCGTGGAGTGCAGCATTAAAATGACTTCATTGCTGTAAGCCGGCAACGCAATACGCAGCGCGGAAGGTAAAATAATGCATCGATACAGTTTGAATGACGAGAAACCGTATGCGCGAGCAGCCTCAATCTCACCGTGAGGCACAGAACGGATAGCCCCGGCGAAAATCTCAGTGGTATAGGCGCAGGTATTCAGCGTCAACGCCAGCACGGTGCAATTCAGCCCGCTGCGGAAAAACGCGTTGAGGAAGTCCGTGCCTTTAACTATCTCCAGCGTATACATCCCGGAATAAAACACCAGTAGCTGAACGTACAGCGGCGTGCCACGAAAAATATAGGTGAACAGCCAGATAGGAAACTGGATAAATTTATTACTGGAAACGCGGCCAATAGCCAAAAAGAGCGCAAGTATTCCGCCCATCACTACTGACGAAATCAAAAGCCACAGGGTGATAGCGACGCCAGTGTAGCGATATCCGTCGGTCCACAGCAGGGACTTCCAGTATTCCTGAATAATCTCGATCACAGGTCAGCCCTCTTTACACCCACGGAATAGCGGCGCTCAAGGTACAGCAGCACACCATTAGAAACAGTGGTAAACACCAGATAGATGACCCCGCACACGACGGCAAAATAGAACGGCTCCCAGGTACTCTTCCCGGCAAGCTGGGTCGCTTTCACCACGTCTTCCAGGCCGAGCAGCGACACCAGTGCCGTAGCCTTAAGAATAACCTGCCAGTTATTACCGATTCCCGGTAAGGCATAACGCATCATCGCCGGGAACATAATGCGACGAAATATTTGTGAGCTGGTAAAGCCAAACGCCGTCGCGGCTTCAATATGGCCTTTTGGTACAGCCATAAACGCACCGCGAAAAGTTTCGGTAAAGTAGGCACCGTAGATAAATCCAAGGGTGATAATGCCCGCAACCATCGGATCGATATCAATCTGGCCGATACCGATGGCATCGGTAATGGTATTCAGCGCGATTTGTAATCCGTAGAAGATGAGCAGCATTAAGACCAGATCGGGCACGCCGCGGATTAGCGTTGTGTACCCTTCGAAAATAAGCCCCATTGCCCGGCTTTGCGACAGCTTTGCTGCTGCGCCGACAAGACCTATCAGAACCGCCAGTACCACCGAGCTGAGTGCCAGCTCCAGCGTAACAATTGCGCCCTGTAAAATAACACCTGAAAAGCCATACAACATGCTGCCTGTCCTGTCGTGTGTGGTGGAGTAGTAAGCCTCTTTTGATTTCAGACTAACCGTTAAATGCCGGATGGCGGCTTTGCCTTATCCGGCCTACAAAATCACCGTAGGCCTGATAAGCGCAGCGCCATCAGGCATAAATTCAACGCGTCAAAAATCTACGGGCTTTATCAGCACCTGCGGTAATTAACCGCCGTAAACATCAAAATCGAAGTACTTTTTCGCCAGCTTCTCGTAAGTACCGTCAGCTCGCATTTCGGCAAAGGCTTTGTTCAGTGCTTCGCGCAGCTCGTTATCGTCTTTGCGCAGCCCCATACCGGTACCCACGCCGAACAACTTCTCGTCTTTCACAGACGGACCGCCGAATTTGTAATCTTTACCGACTGGCTGTTTCAGGAAGCCTTCGCTGGCCGCGACTTCATCCTGGAACGCGGCGTCAATACGCCCGGCAGTCAGGTCAGAATAGATATTGTCCTGCCCCTGATAAGAGACAATCTCAATACCTTTTGGCGCCCAGTGTTCGTTGCCGAACGTTTCCTGGGTGGTGCCCTGCAGCACACCAACACGTTTACCTTTCAGCGACTCAATGGTCGGCTGAATAGCTGAATCTTTAGCGACAACCAGACGCGAGTCGGCTGCATAAAGCTTGTCAGTAAAAGCGATTTCCTGCTGACGTTTTTCAGTAATGGAAAGCGAGGACATGATGGCATCGATTTTCTTCGCTTTTAGCGAAGGGATCAGCGCGTCCAGCGGGTTTTCCACGAAGGTACATTGCGTATTAATACGTTTGCACAGCTCTTTAGCCAGATCGATATCAAAACCGACTAATTCACCCTGGGCATTTTTCGATTCGAACGGCGCATAAGTAGGATCGGTACCGATACGAATTTTTTGCGGAATGGCTGCAAATGCTGCGGTAGCACTGGAGAAAGCCAGAACCAGAGAAAGAGACAACACCAGTTTTTTCATAACTATCCTCAACAGACTGTCTTTTATAGGGGATCTTTACAGGACCAGGTGCAGTTATCGTGCCATTAATCAGGCCGACAAGGCAAAGCATTCTACCCTGCCGGCGGTATTTATTTGCATGAAAAGCGCTTAAGTATGCACTCATGCTTATTAAGTCAGCGATAAAAGCACCAAAACAGTGCACTGAATGTATTATGCACCGTAATGGTTACCCGCAATGGTGCAGTCAATTCCCCACGCCGCTGTATTAATCGCCGTAGACATTAAAATTAAAATATTTGCTCGCCATTTTGTCGTAGGTGCCGTCTTTGCGCAGTTCACCCAGCGCTTTATCAAAAGCGGCTTTCAGCTCGGTGTCATCTTTGCGCAAACCAATCCCGGTTCCGTCGCCAAAGTATTTTTTATCTTTCACCGAAGGACCTGCAAAGTCGTAGTCCTTACCGGCAGGTTGCTTCAGGAAGCCTTCGCTGGCCGCGACCTCATCCTGCAACGCTGCGTCGAGACGGCCCGCCGTCAGATCAGAATAGATAAGATCCTGGTTCGCATAGGCCACCACATCCACGCCTTTACTACGCCAGTTGTCATTGGCATAGGCTTCCTGAGTAGAGCCTTGCAACACGCCAACGTGTTTACCCTTGAGGGAGTCCAGAGTCGGTTTAATTGGGGAACCTTTCGCGGCGATCAGCCGTGAGTCTGCTGCGTAAAGTTTGTCTGAGAATGCAATCTCTTGCTGACGCTTCTCGGTGATAGAAAGCGAGGAGATAATGGCATCAATTTTTTTCGCTTTCAGCGACGGGATCAGCGCATCAAAGTCGCTGGCAACCCAGGTACATTTGATCTGCATGCGCTTACACATCTCATTTCCCAGATCGATATCAAAGCCGACGAAGTCGCCTTTGGCATCTTTAGAGGAAAAAGGTGCATACGTTGTATCTGTACCAATACGAACCGTCTGCGGAAGTGCTGCGTAGCAGGCCGCGGTGGCGGAGAGTCCTACCAACAAAGACAAAGCAAGAACCGTCTTCTTCATACATAACCCTCAAGTGGCGTAATTTTATTATGTTTTACGTTGTGTTGTGTGTTTGCAGACTTTTTCATGCAGGTCTTATGCCATTTTCGCGTCGATGAGGATATTTGACGTTAAATATGTTAATAAAACGTTGCAATAATGTCCTGATTTTGAAGATAGCAGGTCTGACGGTTGAACCGCAGCGTTTCGTTGAGTTTTAACGAATTAAATGTTGAGGATATGATCGCGGTTACAAAATTGCCCTGAAACAGGGCAACGGATATTTCTTTGCACGCTGATGGAACGGCTTACGCCCCTTGCCAGCGGGTGAACAGGTCCTGCGGAAGGGTAATATCAAACTGGTCAAGCACGCGATTAACCGTTTGATTAATCACATCATCGAGCGTTTGTGGACGATGATAGAACGCCGGGACTGGTGGCATAATCACTGCGCCAATTTCTGCCGCCTGAGTCATGAGGCGCAGATGCCCCAGATGCAGCGGCGTTTCGCGTACACACAGCACCAGCGGACGACGTTCTTTCAACACCACATCTGCCGCACGGGTAAGCAACCCATCGGTGTAACTGTGGACAATGCCGGAAAGGGTTTTGATTGAACACGGCAGGATGACCATGCCGGCGGTCTGAAAAGAGCCGGAGGAGATACTGGCGGCGATATCGCGCGTATCATGATTCACATTTGCCAGCGCCTGCACGTCGCGCACAGAGAGGTCCGTTTCCAGTGCCAGCGTCTGCCGGGCAGCGGCACTCATCACCAGATGGGTTTCCACATCGGTAACGTCACGCAAAACCTGCAGCAGGCGCACGCCGTAAATTGCCCCGCTTGCGCCAGAAATACCAATGATGAGTCGTTTCATGTGTAATAGCCCTTACTTGCTCAGGGCCGACTTTGCAGGAAATTAGGGTGAGTTGCAAGCAAGGGTGCAGGTTGCGCCCTTGCTTGCGAGCAAACATTAACCTTCGTTGTGCATTTCAAGGTTTTCCGCTTCGTTCTGACGCAATACCGCTTTAGCATCATCATTACGCAGGGAGTCGAGGAAATCGAGATATTGCTGGTCGACGTCTTTGGTGACGTACACACCGTTAAACACTGAACATTCAAACTGCTGAATATCTGGATTCTCAGCACGGACAGCTTCAATCAGATCGTTCAGGTCCTGGAAGATCAGACCATCTGCGCCGATTATCTGGCGAATCTCGTCCACTTCACGACCATGCGCAATCAGCTCCGTCGCCGTAGGCATATCGATGCCATAAACGTTCGGGAAGCGAATTTCCGGGGCGGCAGAGGCCAGATACACCTTCTTCGCTCCGGCTTCACGCGCCATCTCGATAATCTGTTCTGAAGTGGTGCCGCGCACGATGGAGTCATCCACCAGCAGCACGTTTTTATCACGGAATTCCGCACGGTTAGCGTTCAGCTTACGGCGTACTGATTTACGGCGCAGCTGCTGGCCCGGCATGATAAAGGTGCGTCCCACATAGCGGTTTTTCACAAACCCCTGACGGTACGGCTTCCCGAGAATACGGGCAATTTCCAGCGCGATATCGCAGGAGGTTTCCGGGATTGGGATGACTACGTCGATGTCCAGATCTTCCCACTCACGGGCAATTTTTTCGCCAAGCTTAGTCCCCATATTCACACGGGCGCTGTAGACAGAAATCTTGTCGATAAAGGAGTCAGGACGAGCGAAGTAAACGTATTCAAACAGACACGGATTGCTCACCGGGTTATCAGCACACTGACGGGTAAACAGCTGGCCTTTTTCGGTGATATACACCGCTTCGCCAGGGGCTACGTCGCGCAGGAATTCAAAGCCCAACGTGTCCAGCGCTACGCTCTCAGACGCCACCATGTACTCGGTACGTCCATCGCCAATATCACGTTTGCCCATTACCAGCGGACGGATACCGTTAGGGTCGCGGAAGGCAACCATACCGTGACCGATAATCATCGCCACGCAGGCATAGGCGCCGCGAATCTGGCGGTTGGTTGCCGCAATGGCAGCAAAAATATTGTCGGCCTCCAGCGGGTAATGGCGGAAGTTATCCAGCTCGCTGGCGAAAATATTCAGCAGAATTTCAGAATCTGAAGTGGTATTGATGTGGCGGCGCTTTTCTTCAAACAGCTTTTTACGCAACTCATGCGCGTTGGTCAGGTTGCCATTATGGGCAAGCGTGATGCCATACGGTGAGTTGACGTAAAAAGGTTGAGCTTCGGAGGCGCTGGAGCTGCCAGCCGTTGGGTAACGCACATGACCGATGCCCATATTGCCCTGCAAACGCTGCATATGGCGCGCTTCAAAAATATCGCTCACCATTCCGTTTGCTTTACGCAAGCGGAAGCAGTTGTTGGCATCAATGGTGATGATGCCCGCAGCATCCTGACCACGATGCTGGAGCACCGTTAACGCGTCATAAATCGACTGGTTTACCGGCATAACACCGGCGATACCGACAATACCGCACATACGTCTTTTCCTCGTTCAGCAACGACCCAAAGTTTATACTTTGGGCAAGAAACTTGACGAGCTTTGCAGATAGTCAAAGAACCATCTGATGATGAAACTGAACTGCGGAATCAGCTGCGACTTACCCCAGTCTTCACTTTTCGACAGACCGGTAAAGGTATCGAGAAAGAACAGTATGGCGGCAACGATCAACGCTCCACGCAAAGCACCGAAGCAGATCCCCAACACCCTGTCGGTACCCGACAGTCCTGTTTTCTCTACCAGTTGGCCTATCACAAAGTTAACGATAGCGCCGACGATAAGTGTCGCGATGAACAGTATCGCGATAGCAATCCCATTTCGAACCAGTTCGTCTTCAAAGCCCGTAAACCAGACAGACAGGTAAGTGTAGTAATGGCTGGCGACAAAGAAAGCACAACCCCAAGTCACCAACGATAATGCTTCACGAACAAAGCCACGGATCAGGCTAACCAGACAGGAAAAACCAATCACCGCGATAATGGCGTAATCAATCCAGACCATATGTGTCCCACGATTTTACGCCCTGTCGTCCTGTTCGGGGCGCATTCTAACAGAAAAAGAAAACGTTTGCGTAGGGATTTCCTTTCCACGCGTAAATAAAAATGGCGCTGAAAAAATCTTCAACGCCATACCGTTTTATGCCTCTTCGGGCACTGCCGGATAGCGGTGAAAACACCGTATCCGGCCTGAATCAGAGCTGCGCCGTAAACAGCGCAATCCCTTAATTAGGGGTGTACCCCATCACGACGCCACTCAGACCAGAGATCTTCTGCAGCTCGCCCAGCGAGTTCTTTAGCTTATCTTTGGAGGCGTCCGGCCCGACGAGAATGCGGGTTATTTTACCCTGCACCGGCGTTGACGGGGAAGTATATACCCGGAAGCCCGCGCCACGAAGTTTACCCACGATCTCATTGACCTTATCCGCATTTTTCAGCGCACCGAGCTGTACAACGTACGCTTTGCCGGTTGGGGCTGGCGCTTCTTCAGCGGCCGGTTTCGGCGCTGGAGTCGGTGCCGGCGTCGGAGCGACGGCAACAGGCTGCGGTTTCGGTTTAGGTTTCGGTGGTTCCACAGGCGCAGGGACAGGATCTAATTCCGCGCTGTTTGCCGTCGTCAAACGTGATGGATCCAACGATGGCGCGGCAGCATCACCCGCACGCACCTCTTCTGCCGCCCCTTCCGGCGGCTGAGTCGGCAGCGCCTGCGTCGCTGCAGGCATCATGTCTGGTTCATCGCGATCACCGGGTTTAGGCACCAGTGGGATCGCTGCAAATTCATCCTGATAATGCTTTTTCTGCCCGTCAAGCAGCCCGGGAAGCACAATTACCCCGAGCGCGACTAGCACAATTGTGCCGACTAATCGATTCTGAAACTTACTCGCCACCGCTTCTCCCCACGTCTATTACTTCCATGACATGTGCGACAGTGTGAAAGGATCCACACACCAACACGGTATCTTCTGGCTTCGCCTCAGCAAGTGCTGCAGACCATGCCTGCGCCACGCTGTCATAAGCGTTGCCTTTGCCCAGGTGCTCCAGCAGTTGTTCTGCCGTTGCGCCACGCGGCCCTTCCAGGGGCGCACAGTACCAGACGTCAACCACGCTTTTTAACCAGGCTAACGTACCGGCAATATCTTTATCATGTAGCATACCGATAACCGCAAGTACACGCCCGCTTTTCACTAACTTTTTCAGACGTCCGGTCAGATACTCTGCCGCATGCGGGTTATGGGCAACATCGAAAATCACTCGCGGCGACTCGCTCACAATCTGGAAGCGCCCCGGTAAAATCGCGCGTTCGATGCCGTCACGAATCGCCTGCTCGCTAACGTTCAGCCCGCTTGCGCGCAGCGCGGCCAGCGCGGTAGCAGCATTAGGTTGTGGCACCTGCGGCAACGGCAAATGCGCCAACGTTCCATGAGCATCCGTAAACGACCAGTCGTTCTCAGTGACCGCATAGCGCCAGTCCACTCCGCAGCGTTGCAAAATCGCCCCGCACTCTTGCGCGACATCCGCGATGGTGTAAGGCATTTCAGGCTCGCCGACGATAGCCGGTTTCTCTGCACGGAAAATGCCTGCCTTCTCACGACCAATACTTTCGCGATCCGGACCCAGCCAGTCAGTATGGTCAAGCGCAATACTGGTGACTACAGCGACATCGGCATCGACGATATTGGTGGCGTCAAGGCGACCGCCTAATCCCACTTCCAGAATAACAACATCCAGTTGGGCCTGTTTAAACAGCCAGAGTGCCGATAACGTACCGTATTCAAAGTAAGTCAGGGAAATATCACCACGAGCGTCTTCAATCTCAGCAAACGAGGCGGTATGGGCTGATTCCGGCAGTTCCCCCCCCTGCACGCGTACGCGTTCCGTGTAGCGTACCAGATGAGGCGAACTGTACACCCCAACTTTATAGCCTGCCGCAGTCAGCACAGATTCCAGCGTACGACAGGTCGTGCCTTTTCCGTTGGTTCCTGCCACCGTAAACACAAATGGCGCGGGTTTCAATACACCCAGTTTGCGCGCTACCTGGCTTACGCGTTCAAGGCCAAGATCGATGGTTTTACTGTGCAGGTTTTCCAGATAAGAAAGCCACGACGCCAGGGGCGACGCGGCTTGAGGAATACGTTTATTGTCCATGATGCCTGTAATTTTATTACGTAGATTAAAGCAAAAGGCAGCGCCAGTTGGCCCTGCCCTTTTTTACTCGTCGTCTTTCAAGCTGCAGGTGTGTTGGCTGCTCTCGCTCACCCGAATCACTTGCCCGTGCAAGCTCATCGGGGTTCACTCTCTTGCCGTCTTCCTGCAACTCGAAATCCATAGAGTAAGTTATCAGGCTTCTGATTCCTGATCGGGTACCGGAGATACCACCTCGCCTTCACGCGACTCATCCGGATTCGGCGCAGGAAGATTCATCAGCTTCGCCAGGATGCTTGCCAGTTTCAGGCGCATTTCCGGACGGCGGACGATCATATCGATAGCGCCTTTTTCAATCAGGAACTCGCTGCGCTGGAATCCCGGCGGCAGTTTCTCACGTACGGTTTGCTCGATAACACGCGGACCCGCGAAGCCGATCAGTGCTTTCGGTTCTGCAATGTTGAGATCGCCCAGCATCGCGAAGCTTGCGGAAACACCACCCATTGTTGGGTCGGTCAGTACAGAAATATACGGTAAACCGCGTTCCTGCATTTTCGCCAGTGCAGCAGAGGTTTTTGCCATCTGCATCAGAGACATCAGCGCTTCCTGCATACGCGCCCCGCCAGAAGCGGAGAAGCAGATCAGCGGACAGTTGTCTTCCAGTGCCTGCTCAACGGCACGGACAAAACGCGCACCGACCACAGAGCCCATGGAGCCGCCCATAAACGCGAACTCGAATGCCGCAGCAACGACCGGCATACCATGCAGCGTGCCTTTCATCACCACCAGCGCATCTTTCTCGCCGGTTTCTTTCTGCGCAGAAGCCAGTCTGTCTTTGTATTTTTTAGAGTCACGAAACTTCAGCACGTCTTTCGGCTCAAGCTCGCTACCCAGTTCCACAAGAGAACCTTCATCTAACAGGCTATGCAGGCGATTGCGCGCCGACATGCGCATATGATGGTCACACTTCGGACAGACCTCAAGATTACGTTCCAGCTCAGCACGGTATAAAACCTGACCGCAGCTATCACACTTGGTCCACACCCCTTCAGGAATGCTTGCCTTGCGGGTGGGAGTAATGTTGCTTTTAATTCGTTCAATCCAGCTCATTGGTGACCTTTCTGCCTGAACCCTAGTCAGCTTTGTTATAAGGGGCGCATAATGCCATTTTTGCCCCTAACAGACCATGAATGTTGCACATTAAAACATAACAGCCCGAAACTTTGGATAAAAAAGTGGTCGAACCGCTGAGTTACTTTCTATTTTGCAGCCCGTGACGCAGCACGTTTATGGCGAATTACTTCAATCACCCCCGGCAATACGGAAAGGACGATAATCGCCACAATCAGTAATTTCAGGTTTTCCTGGACAATCGGCAGATCGCCGAACAGGTAGCCTGCGTAGGTGAACAACAATACCCACAGCAATGCACCTACGACGTTATACATCGCAAAGTGACGGTAGGACATATGTCCCATACCGGCAACAAACGGCGCAAATGTGCGCACGATAGGCACGAAACGCGCCAGGATAATCGTCTTACCGCCATGACGCTCGTAGAACGCATGGGTTTTATCCAGGTAGCTGCGGCGGAAAATTTTGGAGTTCGGGTTACTGAAAAGTTTTTCCCCGAACAATCGGCCAATCGTGTAGTTCACTGCATCGCCCACAATCGCCGCCACAATCATCAGCGCCACCATCAGATGAACATTGAGATCATTGGTCGGCAGCGCAGAAAGCGCACCAGCAACAAACAGCAGCGAGTCTCCCGGCAGGAATGGTGTCACCACCAGCCCGGTTTCGCAGAACAGGATCAGAAACAGAATCGCGTATACCCAGATACCGTATTCCGCGACCAGCTCCGCCAGGTGCACATCAATGTGCAGGATAAAATCAATAAGAAAGTAAATCAGGTCCATAGTTATGCCTTTATACGACTCAAATTAGTCCGCCAGAAATAGCGGGCCCATAGGCGGTTTTGGCAGGTCGAACCGGTCCGGGTAATCTACTGCAACCAGATACAGTCCTTCCGCTTTCGCCGTTGCCGCTGCCAGCGTTCTGTCCTTTGCCGCTAACAGTTCTGCTATCCAGCTCTCCGGCTGGTTGTTGGCGCCAACTTCCATCAGGCTGCCGACAATATTCCTGACCATATGATGTACAAAGGCATTCGCTTTAATATCCACCACCACATATGCACCGAAACGTTCGACGTTAATGTGCATCACGTTACGCCACGGTGTGCGCGACTGACACTGCACCGCCCGGAACGAGGTAAAATCATTTTCGCCAATCAGACACTGGGCTGCACGATGCATACGCTCAGCGTCCAGCGGCTCATAGTAATGGGTTACCCCTTTACCTAAAATTGCAGGACGCAACCGATGATTGTAGATGATGTAGCGATAACGGCGAGCCGTAGCGCTAAATCGGGCATGAAAATCATCAGGTACAGCTTTCACCCAGCGCACGGCGATGTCACCAGGTAAATTCGCATTTACCCCCAGTGTCCAGGCCGCATCTTTACGCTGGGCAGTGGTTTCAAAATGCACGACCTGCCCAGTGCCATGAACGCCCGCATCCGTGCGACCTGCACAAAAAACATTAATGCGTTCGTTCGCCACCTGAGAAAGCGCTTTTTCCAGTTTTTCCTGAACGCTACGCACTTCGTTCTGGCGCTGCCAGCCATAATATTTGCTGCCGTCATACTCAATGCCCAGCGCAATTTTATGGGTTGACGGCTGTTGCTGGTCAGACATTAGTACAGGTACTCCTGCACCAGTTTTTCCGCAATTTTCACCGCCATTAACGCGCCGCCAAAGCGTACGTTGTCTGCCACAGACCAGAACTGAACTTGCTCCGGCATACCGTAATCGTTATGCACACAGCCAATAGAAAGGTGCGGCGTGCCCGATGCATCGCCAACCTGGGTCGGGAAGTCGGTCTCTTCCGACAACACCACGTCTTCACCGCGCGAAAACGCGTCGCGTGCTTCTTCCGCCGCCAACGGGCGCAGAGCCTCAAAATTCACCATCTGCGCGTGGCCATAAAATACCGGGGACTGCACGATGCTGGCTGAAATAAGCAGACCGTCATCCTGCATAATTTTGCGCACTTCATCAACAATACGACGCTCTTCACGCACGCTGCCTTCGCGATCGGGCAGCAGCGGCAGCATATTGAACGCCAGCTGACGACCAAAGAAATCATCTTCGTCAATCGGGATGCCGTTAAGCAATTTCGCGCTTTGTCCGGCCAGTGCGTCTACGGCTTTTTTGCCGTGAGCGGAAGCCGAAATAATATTGGTCACCGTAATCCGTGACAGCCCGCCGTCATCAATCAATGGTTTCAGCGCAGACAGCAACTGGCTTGTCAGGCTGTTTGGTACCGCAATCACATTGCGGTTACGGTAATCCGCCAGCACGAATGGGTTAACGTCCGGAACCACCAGCGGAACGTCTGGCTCAAGCGCGAACAGACCGCTACTGTCAATCACCAGGCAACCCGCATTTGTTGCTTCTTCTACCCATGCGGCGGTGGCTTCAGTGCCCGCAACAAAAAATGCCAACTGTGCCTGCGTCCAGTCAAATTCTGCAACGTCCTGCACTATGACCGATTTACCGTTAAAACGCAGATGCTCACCGGCGCTTTCATTACGCGCCAGCGCATAAATTTCACCGACCGGGAACTGGCGTTCAGCCAGCGTATCGAGCAGGGCTTCGCCTACGGCGCCCGTTGCGCCCAGAATGGCAATATTCCAGCCTTCAGACATGGTGATTTACTCCAAGAAATACGTAAGCGTCCCTGTCGCATTATTCGACAGGGAGCATTAAGAAGACATTAATGTGCCGGATGATGAACAGCGTTAAAACCCAGCTTACACAATAAGGCAGCAGCCGTTGCGTCGTCACACATCACATATAAAGACGACCATTCACGACGCTCAAGGTAATTTTTACGCAGTTTATCAAACTCACCCGGAATTCCAGCGACTTTACGCAGCGGCGCATCATCGCGGCGCACATCATACACTAAATGCGCCAGCCTTTTCAGCGTTGGCTGATCTAACGGGCCATGCAGGGTGATACGACCAAATTCCGGCGCGGGTAACAGGGTACTGAGCGCAACGTGCTGCTCGTGACCAATAAACTTACTATAGGCCTCAAAGACCTGCGTGGTGCCACGCGCTTTTCCTTCGAGGGTATACCCGGCAATGTGCGCCGTGCCGATATCGGCTTTCTCCAGCAACGCCACATTGAGATCCGGCTCTCCTTCCCAGACATCCAGCACAACGCTCAGCGACTGACCGGCATTCAACCGGTTCAGCAATGCTGTATTGTCGATGACCGGCCCACGGCAGGCGTTGATCAGAATAGTGCCCGGCTTCAGTCGGCTAATCAGCGCATCATCCGCCATGTGCAGCGTTTTGTAGGGTCCGTCTTTAAACAGTGGCGTATGGAAAGTCAGCACATCGGCTTGCTCTACCAGTTCGTCCAGCGAGCGGAAATCGCCCTCGTCACCGCGATCGGCTCGCGGTGGATCGCACAGCAGCGTGCGGATCCCCAGCGCGTCCAGACGCGCCTGCAAACGCCCACCCACGTTGCCCACACCCACAATGCCTACGGTGCGATCGCGTAACGCAAACCCATCACGCTCCGCCAGCATCAGCAACGCTGAAAAAACATATTCTACGACCGCTATCGCGTTACAACCGGGCGCGGCGGAAAAACCGATCCCAGCCTGCGCAAGCCAGGCGTCATCCACATGGTCTGTGCCAGCGGTTGCCGTACCGACAAATTTAACCGGTTTGCCTCCAAGCAGTGATTCATTTACTTTCGTCACCGAGCGCACCATTAAAGCATCCGCATCATCCAGTTCAGCAACGGGAATCGGGCGACCGGGAACCGCTTTGACCTCCCCCAAACGACTGAACAGTTCGCGGGCATAGGGCATATTTTCATCAACGAGGATTTTCACGTCTTTCGCACCTGTTTGAGAACGAGAGTTAACCGGGCAAGTGTGCCATAATCTCGCCGCCAGGCATACTGCGAGACCTGGTCAGCACAGATTTAAGGAACAGAGATGATGCAGCCCATTTCAGGTACGCCCGCACGCCCTCCCGGTGAAGGCCCAAATGCCCCTTCCGCTGCGGGTGAACAACCGTTATCCACGCAACAACGTACTGTGTTGGAACGACTAATTACCCGTTTGATTTCACTCACCCAGCAGCAAAGTGCTGAGGTGTGGGCCGGAATGAAGCACGATCTGGGCGTCAAAAGTGATACTCCGCTGCAGTCACGTCACTTTCCAGCCGCTGAGCAAAACCTTAACCAACGGCTGGGAGTTGCTCAGCAAAATCATGTTAATCGTCAGGTGCTTTCGCAGCTCACTGAATTACTGAGCCAGGGAAATAATCGCCAGGCGGTGAGTGATTTTATCCGTCAGCAGTATGGGCAAACGGCGCTCAGCCAGCTCACGCCTGAGCAGTTGAAAAACGTGCTCACGCTGCTGCAACAAGGGCAGCTGTCGATACCACAGCCGCAGCAGCGCCCGGCAACCGATCGCCCGTTGCTCCCCGCAGAGCACAATACGCTGAACCAGTTAGTTACCAAACTGGCGGCGGCCACGGGAGAATCCGGGAAGATGATCTGGCAGTCGATGCTGGAGTTGTCTGGCGTAAAAAGCGGTGAGCTGATCCCTGCCAAACAGTTTACGCACCTGGTCACCTGGCTGCAGGCGCGCCAGACGCTCAGCCTGCAAAGCGCCCCGACGCTACAAACGCTCCAGGCTGCGCTGAAGCTGCCATTAGAGCCGAATGAGCTGACAGCAATAAAAGAGTACGCGCAGCAGACGTATCAGATCCAACCACAATCGATTCTGACCACGGTGCAGGTGCAGGACTTGCTCAATCAAATTTTCCTGCGTCGCGTGGAACGAGAACGCGAGCTCAGCGATCCGCGTCATCTGCAACCCATTTACAGCCCGTTCGCGCCGATGATTGAAACGGTTAAATCTCTGTCGGCACGACCGGGACTGTTGTTTGTTGCATTGATGATTGCGTTAGCCATTTTCTGGCTGGTCGCTTAACCTTTACGCAGCGTAAGCAACGTTACAATAATCCCCACCACGGCGGATATCGCCCCGGCAAGGAACACTGAGGGATAACCGTACGCGGTGGCCAGCACCCCGGCGACCGGCCCGCTTATGCCGTAGGAGATATCCTGAAATGCGGCGTACCCGCCCAGCGCCGTACCGCGAACCTGCGCGGGTACTCGCTTCACCACCTCGACGCCCAAGGCCGGGAAGATAAGCGAACACCCGGCCCCGGTTAATGCCGCTCCAAGCAGTGCAACCCAGGCTGTTGGGGCCTGCCACAACAGAATCAGTCCTGCGGTTTCCACCAGCAAAGAGACAACGGCAACCTTCACGCCGCCGAACCGGTCCGGCATCCAGCCAAACAGAATGCGCATCAGCACAAACGCCCCGCCAAACGCGGTCAGGGTGAACCCCGCCATCGTCCAGCCGTTGCTGACAAAATAGAGTGAAATAAATGTACCGATCACCGCAAAGCCAACGCCCTGCAGCGCCAGGCCCAGGCCCGGTTTCCAGATAAGCCCTACCACGCTCCATAACGAAGGACGTTCTCCTGCATGTGCAGGCACTTTACGCACGGTGCCGTTGAATGCCCATGCCAGCAGCGGTAATACCATCGTCGTCCCCGCCAGCGCCGCGAAGCCAAAGTGGCTGTGGATCAACAAACCCAGCGGCGCACCGGCGGCCAGCGCGCCGTAAATCGCCATTCCGTTCCATGACATCACCTTACCGGAGCGTGTTGGGCCGACCAGCCCCAGCCCCCAGGTCAACGTTCCGGTGAGCAGTTGGCTTTCGCCAAAACCGAGGATCAAACGACCGACGATTAGCAACGCAAATTTTACGGGAACAGAAACAGGTAATAGCGCGGCTAAAAGCCACGCCGCACCCGCCAGCCCACAGGCAAACATCCCCTGTAGCGCCGAGCGTTTGGCACCATATTGATCGGCTAACCGCCCGGCGTAGCCGCGTGTTAATACCGTCGCCAGAAACTGTACGCCGACGGCGATGCCGACCATGGTATTGCCATAGCCCAGTTCCTGGTGCACAAACAGAGGAATGACGGGCAAAGGTAAACCAACCGTCATATAGGTCAGGAAAACCGCAAAAGCGATGCGAAACAGCGAAAAATTCGCCGAAGGTGTTTTTTCTTGTTGGGTTACAGCTGTCATGCGTTACTCCAAAATGCAGAGTAAGGCGAGGAATGCCCACGCCCCCTCTACCTGACTATCAGGATTAAGGTGCGTTGGATAACGTTAAACGCTTACGCATTATCAAGAGGATAATGTTGAAGCTGGAGTCTGCCTGCGAGTGCCCCCGACTGTCAACTGTGAAAGCACAGGTGCGTATATCAAAATGCTGACTTCTCTACAAACAAAAAGGGAAATACCGCATCAATGCCTTTCGCTCTGAACTTCCCGGTTACCTGCTCACGTTGATGCGGCGTCAGGAGTCGGAACATCATATCCCAAATCTCTTTAGGTTCGGCTTCCTGCGCGATATTGTGGTCTGGTGCTACTGTGTTCTCATTTTCATTCAGATACGAGCGTACATACAGCGGAAACACTGAAATATGAAATTCCTCGGCCTTAGACTTCGCGCGCTTACGTTTGACACCCGCTTTTCCTTCACTGTAGGTATTTAAGCGCAAGCGTACAGCGGGTGCGCTTCTCGGAAACCCTGGCAATTCAAGACACTCCTTCACCGTGAACCACTCTTTTACCATCAGTTTCTTTCCTTTCTGCTGATGAAATAAAAATATTTTTTCTTTTCCGCGAAATTTCAAATTAATTCTGGCAATATTCCTACGATAAAAAGAAAGTAACGTTCTTTTGTCTTTCTAATTTATAACCTGAAAAATATCGGTGCCGATAACACATCTTCTTAGGATTACAGAATGGAACACAAAAGCCAAGACTGGCATCGTGCAGATATTAAAAGTGCACTGGAAAAAAGAGGTATTACGCTCAGAGAGCTTTCGCGTTCAGCGGGGTTATCTCCCGACTCTTTACGCAATGTATTTACCCGCAGTTGGCCTCGGGCGGAGCTGATCATCGCGCAGGCGCTTGAAACTACGCCGGACGTAATTTGGCCATCACGCTATCTCTCTAAATCAGAGAAACAACCCCCCCCCAAAAAAATAACCATCAATTATAAATAAATTAATAAAAATTCATTCAACCAATTAATTTATATTAAAGGCTAATGTATTAAAGATATTAATAGCATTATCGGTCATTTTTATCAGTTTGAATCCTGTTAAAGAAATACACGTTGTTATTACATAATCAATTAACAGGAACATCGATGAGCTGGAATAAAACAACAGCAGTTAATCACGCTAAATCACACGCGGGGTCACATTCTCAAGGACGCTGTGCGGAATTTACCCGCAAAGCCATTCAGTCAGGAGGTATCTCCCTTGGGAATACCTACCATGCTAAAGATTATGGACCACTGTTAAAAAACGCAGGATTCAGTCCCATCGGCACATTTGAACAACCCCGAGCAGGAGATGTCGTCGTCATTCAACCTTATGAGGGAGGAAACCCAAGCGGACATATGGCGATATTTGACGGTCAGGCGTGGTACTCCGATTTTAGACAACGTGACATGTGGGCCGGACCGGGCTATCGGGCGGCAAAACCGTCATTTACTATTTACAGGAAACCATAATGAAATCGCTCTCGCTGGTTGCTCTGGTTTTGTTACTTTGCGGCTGCTCTGCGGCGCGCCACGACAGCTCCCGGGATGTAAAACTATTCTATCTCGCATGGATGTCCGCTTACACACAAAAGCGGGATACATCCGCACTCATGCAACGCTATGTGGCGAAAGACGTTATCAATCGTCTGGCTCTGATTGACAGCCTTTACGAGCAGGAAATACTGAATTCGGACTACTTTATGTACGTACAGGATTACGACCCAAAATGGATCCCACTGTTACGGGTCAAATCAGCGCAATCCTTTCTCGGTGGCGAAAAGATGGAAGTACAATTAGGTGGGCCGACAGGAGAGGCGCCTATGCAGTTGGAAGTCTATACGCGTTGGGAGGACGGTCACTGGAAAATTTACCGAGTGCGGGATCTGGGTAATCAATTTGAACAGCCAATTTACAGCGCCAGCGATATCGCACACGCCAAAGAATGGTCTCTGGAAATCGCACCGGAGTACGAAAAGTTGAATAAATAAAAAAGGGAGCCATCAGGCTCCCCCTCTTGCATAATCTTTCAGTCTTACGCTTACAGCTTACGCATAACCAGCGTAGCGTTGGTGCCGCCAAAACCGAAGCTGTTGGACATCACGGTAGTCAGCGCCTGCTCGGTCGGTTTGGTCACGATGTTCAGACCCGCCGCCTGCTCGTCCAGCTCTTCAATGTTGATGCTTGGCGCGATAAAGCCGTGTTCCAGCATCAGCAGAGAGTAGATAGCTTCCTGCACGCCAGCCGCACCCAGTGAGTGACCGGTCATGGCTTTGGTTGCGGAGATTGCCGGGCTGTTGTCGCCAAACACTTCACGAATCGCACCCAGCTCTTTCACGTCGCCTACCGGAGTAGAGGTACCGTGGGAGTTCAGGTAGTCGATCGGCGTGTCTACGCCGTGCATCGCCATCTGCATGCAACGTACTGCGCCTTCGCCAGACGGAGCAACCATGTCTGCACCATCGGACGTTGCGCCGTAACCGACGATTTCCGCATAGATGTGCGCGCCACGTGCCAGAGCGTGTTCCAGCTCTTCGACCACGACCATACCGCCGCCGCCAGCAATAACGAAACCGTCACGGTGTGCGTCATAGGTACGGGAAGCTTTGGATGGATCGTCGTTATATTTGGTAGACAGCGCGCCCATGGCGTCGAATTCACACGCCATTTCCCAGCACAGCTCTTCGCCGCCGCCAGCGAAAACGATGTCTTGTTTGCCCAGCTGAATTTGTTCTACTGCGTTGCCGATACAGTGCGCAGATGTCGCACAGGCAGAGCTGATAGAGTAGTTTACGCCGTGGATTTTGAACGGCGTTGCGAGGCAGGCAGAAACGCCGGACGCCATCGCTTTGGTGACTACATACGGGCCAACCGCTTTCAGGCCACGCGGGCTACGCATTGCGTCAGCACCGAACACCTGAAAACGAGGGGAGCCGCCGCCGGAACCTGCAATCAGGCCAACGCGCGGGTTATTCTGGTAATCTTCTGCTGCAAGGCCGGCATCAGCCACTGCCTGTTCCATAGAAAGGAATGCATAGATGGATGCGTCGCTCATAAAGCGCACTACTTTGCGGTCAATGAGGCCAGTGGTATCCAGTTTTACGTTGCCCCAAACGTGGCTACGCATGCCGGAGTCCTTCAGCTCCTGAGAGAAAGTGATCCCTGAACGTCCTTCACGCAGAGATGCCAGGACTTCCTGCTGGTTATTACCGATGCTGGAAACGATGCCCAAGCCAGTAATCACTGCACGTTTCATTCAATACCTCTGTAAGTCGCACTATTTTAAAGTTTCGAGTGGCACAATAGCGTACACTTGTACGCCGAACAAGTCCGATCAGCCATTTAATGTGGAAATTTGCGCAGCCAGGCACTCATCGCTAAGATCGGGGCACAGCCTGCCAGACGAGTAACTTACGTGAAACAATACGCTATACAACCTGCCAACCTTGAATTCAACGCTGAGGGTACACCTGTTTCCCGAGATTTTGACGATGTCTATTTTTCTAATGATAACGGGCTGGAAGAGACACGTTACGTCTTTCTCGGCGGGAATCATCTCGCCCAGCGATTCCCTGCGCATTCACGTCCCCTCTTCGTGGTGGCAGAAAGCGGGTTTGGCACCGGACTTAACTTCCTGACACTCTGGCAGGCATTTGCCGAATTCCGCGATACCTACCCTGACGCTACCCTGGAAAGATTACATTTCATCAGTTTTGAAAAATTTCCGCTGACGCGTGAAGATCTGACCTTAGCCCATCAGCACTGGCCAGAATTTGCCCCGTGGGCCACGGCGCTACAAGAGCAATGGCCGCTGCCGCTGGCGGGATGCCATCGCCTGCTCCTTGATGAAGGACGCGTCACGCTGGATCTGTGGTTTGGCGATATTAACGAACTGACCAGCAAGCTCGATGACTCCCTGAATCAAAAAGTGGATGCCTGGTTTCTGGACGGTTTCGCGCCGGCAAAAAATCCGGATATGTGGACGCCAACGCTGTTTAACGCAATGGCCCGTCTGGCTCGCCCCGGCGGCACGCTGGCGACCTTCACATCAGCAGGCTTTGTGCGTCGGGGATTGCAGGAAGCCGGATTTACGATGCAAAAATGCAAAGGCTTTGGTCGCAAACGAGAAATGCTTTGTGGCGTCATGGATCAGACGCTGGCGCTCCCCTCCTCGGCACCCTGGTTTGCACGTACCGGAACAGATAAACGCGAAGCCGCCATTATTGGCGGGGGGATTGCCAGCGCATTGCTGTCGTTGGCGTTACTACGCCGCGGCTGGCAGGTCACGCTCTATTGCGCCGACGACAACCCAGCCGGGGGTGCATCCGGCAATCGCCAGGGCGCTCTTTATCCGCTACTGAGCAAGCATGACGCGGCCATTAATCTCTTTTTCCCCACCGCGTTTACTTTCGCCCGCCGGCTGTATGACGCCCTCCCCGTTGAGTTCGCGCATGACTGGTGCGGCGTGACGCAACTGGCGTGGGATGAGAAAAGCCAGCAAAAAATCGACCAAATGTTGTCCCTTGAATTGCCCGATGCGCTCGCCGTCGGGGTTGACGCAGAGCAGGTTTTACAAACGACAGGCGTAAAAACCGGATGCGGCGGGATTCAGTACCCCGCCGGAGGATGGCTATGTCCGGCACAGTTAACCGCCGCCGTATTCGACTATGCCGCAACGCTGGGATTACGCACCCGGTATCAACATACGCTGGCCTCACTGTCTCGACAGACAGAAAACTGGAAATTGGCGTTTGCCAGTGGAGCAACCGCCACTCACGCTGCGGTAGTTCTGGCTAACGGGCATCGCATTAACAGCGTTGAACAGACGCAGTCGCTACCGGTGTACTCCGTAGGCGGTCAGGTGAGTCACATTCCTACTACGCCTTCGCTTTCAGCGCTGCGTCAGGTGTTGTGCTATGACGGCTACCTCACGCCGCACAACCCGCAAAATCAGCAGCACTGCATTGGCGCCAGTTATCATCGCGGAAGTGAAGAAACGGTGTATCGTGCTGACGATCAGCAGCAAAACCGTCAGCGCTTAATAGATTGTTTCCCGAATGCCGCGTGGGCAAAAGAAGTAGACGTTAGTGGCAATGCCGCCCGTTGTGGAGTGCGCTGCGCCACGCGCGATCACATGCCGATGGTCGGCAACGTCGCGGATTATGACACCACGCTCAGCCAGTATGCCACTCTTGCCGAAGACAGAGAGCACGCCGTAAACGCCCCGGTTTATTCCGATTTATTTATGTTGGGTGCGCTGGGCTCGCGCGGGCTGTGTACTGCCCCGCTATGCGCAGAAATTCTGGCATCGCAAATGAGCGATGAACCTATCCCTATGGATGCCAGCACGCTGGCTGCGTTGAATCCGAATCGTCTGTGGGTAAGGAAGTTATTGAAGGGTAAAGCGGTGAAATAAGATACCATCTCATCATTGCCTGATGGCGCTACGCTTATCAGGCCAACACCCCCCGTCCACGTAGGCCGGATAAGACGCCTTCGCGTCGCCATCCGGCACAATCCACTGCAATTATTATTGCGTTGCCTTTTGAAATAAAGTGTCCCACATCTCTTTCACTAACGCCTGGTCACGCGGCGAGAGTTCGCCTGCGCTGATGGCTTTTTCCAGGCTGCTGGTCACATTGGCGTACAATGCCTCAGCGGAATGGTCCTCGCCAGCATCCAGCTCAGCCACAGCCAGCGTCAGGTGCCCACGCAAATAACCACTGGCAAACAACTCATCATCGCTGGCGTGCTCTACCATATCGTCGATTAATGCCAGAATGCGTGATTCAAACTCCGCGATCATCTTCTTTCCTCATTGTAAACGTGGCAGCGGCTTCAGTTGAGCGCTTCGGGCCACGGGAATTGTTCCGCCGTAAGTTCAGGCGTGTGATAATAATTCTGTAACGCGTTAATAAAACGCGCCGGACGTTCAGGGATCCCCTTTTCCAGGTACTCCATTACCTGAGCATGAACACGGCGCTGGAATACCACGCGGTCCGGTTCAAAGTCCCCTTCGAGGTTGTCGCAACTGACGTTAAACGGGTACCCCGCCGCCATGCAAAATAACCAGTCAAACGCCTGCGGCTTCACTTCCACATCTTCAAACTGGCATTGTGTCTTCGCGTCGCGTCCGTCCGGGCAGTACCAGTAACCAAAATCGACCAGCTCACGACGGGCTTTACCGGCGATGCACCAGTGTGAAATTTCGTGTAAAGCACTGGCGTAATAACCATGCGCAAAAACGATACGGTGATACGGTAATTCCGCATCCGCAGGAAGATAGATCGGTTCGTCGTCGCCTTTAATCAGACGGGTATTAAATTCATCGGCAAAGCAGCCGTTAAAAATCTCAATTAACTGTTCGTAGTGATGCGTATTATTCATTAGTTCATCCCCAGCCAGTGGAGAATCTCCTGTCCATGATTATCATAAAGTAGCTTGGCGCTCATCACGGCAGAGACAATAACGATCATTGGCCGAATGAGTTTTTGTCCTTTGCTGAGCACCAGTCGAGAGCCCATCCGTGCGCCAATAAACTGGCCAATGAGCATCACAAAACCTGTCGCCCAAATCACTTTGCCACCGAGGGCAAACAGCAACAGCCCACCGATATTCGATGTGGCATTTAATACTTTGGCGTGGGCTGTCGATTTCGCCAGGTTGTATCCGCACAGCATGACAAAGGCCAGCGCGTAGAACGACCCTGCCGCCGGACCAAAAAAGCCATCGTAAAAACCGACGCAGCCTCCCGCCACCAGCGCGAAAGGTAAACCGTGCAATCGACGCTGTCGGTCCTCTTCCCCCACTTTCGGCATCAACAGAAAGTAAAGGCCAATACATATAACCAGAACCGGCAGGATCTGGCGCAGAACATCTGACTGCACGTGCTGAACCAATAGCGCCCCGCTCATTGATCCGACAAACGTCATGAAGATATTGAGCTTCTGATCCGCCAGATTAACCACGCCACGACGAATAAAATAGAGGGAGGAAGAGATAGATCCCCCGCAGGCCTGCAACTTATTGGTCGCCAGCGCTTGCGCAGGTGGCATCCCGGCCGCCATCAATGCCGGGATGGTGAGTAGACCACCGCCTCCGGCCAGAGAATCAATAAAACCTGCCAGCATCGCCACAAAAAACAGCACACCTAGCAGCAGTGGCGACACCATAAACAGAGAGGCAAAATGATCCATTAGAGTACATGCTCGTCCAGTAGCGCCTGGCAGGAAGGCGGCAACGGCGGCGGTGTCTTCTTCTCAGGCTTGGTGGTTCCAGGTTTTGGAGGTTCGAACCAGCTTTGCAGCTCTGCGCCACAGCCGTCACCCGGTGGCGGTAACGGTTGATCTTCGCACTCAAGGCTGTCGGCAGGGCAACGTAACCGCACGTGCATATGCGCACGATGCTGGAACCATGGCCGCACTTTACGCAACCAGTCCCTGTCGGTCCCTGCATCCAGACAAAGTTGTTGCTTAATCGCCGGATTCACGAAAATACGCGTTACTTCATTATCTTTTGCAGCCAGCCTTACCAGGCTAAAAATCTCCGGTTTCCACAGTGATGGCACAACACGTTTGCCGTCCTGTGAGACCAGATCTAACGCCTGCGGCCGCAGCAGTTGCGACTGGGTCCAGCGCGTTTTCGGCAGTTGCAGGAAAATATCCACATCCAGTCCCGTCTGGTGGCTGGCGTGACCGCCATTGAATCGCCCACCGGCCGGCATACCCATATCGCCGATTAACACCGTGCCCAGCCCCTGACTATTAGCCTGATTACTCAGACGCTGGATAAACCTCACCAGATCCGGATGGCCAAAGTAACGACGCTGATCGGTGCGCATCACCTGATAATGTTCTGACTGTACAGGCAGCGTATCTGCGCCAACAATACAGCCATTGGAAAACGCGCCGATAGACTGCGCGCTGCCCGCAACCGGATGGGTAATTTTCTGCCAGGGCGTCGCCGCCAGACAGGCGGTACTGGCAAACAGAGCCAGCGCCGCAAGTGCCGTTTTTTTCATCTCTTACCAGCGTGGAATATCGGTCTTCACGTCCGCATTTTGCGCCCGCTGACGCAGCAGGTGATCCATCAATACGATCGCCAGCATCGCCTCGGCGATCGGTACGGCGCGGATCCCAACGCACGGATCGTGACGACCTTTAGTGATCATTTCGACTTCTTCACCAAAGCGGTTAATGGTGCGCCCTGGAACGGTAATACTGGACGTCGGTTTCAGCGCCATATGAGCAATGATTTGTTGCCCGCTGCTGATCCCACCCAGAATGCCGCCCGCATGGTTACTCTGGAAACCTTCTTTGGTGATTTCATCTCGGTTCTGGCTGCCACGCAGCGCAACAACGTCAAATCCGTCGCCAATCTCAACGCCCTTAACGGCGTTAATGCTCATCAGCGCATGGGCGATGTCGGCATCCAGGCGGTCGAATACAGGTTCGCCAAGACCCGCAGGCACACCGCTTGCAACAACGGTCACCTTCGCCCCGATGGAGTCGCCCTCTTTCTTCAGCCCGCGCATCAGTTCGTCCAGCGCTTCGAGTTTATCCGGGTCCGGACAAAAGAACGGGTTAAGTTCCACCTGGGACCAGTCTTTGATCTCCAAAGGAATATCACCCATCTGCGTCAGGCAACCACGAATCTCAACGCCGAACTTTTCCGCCAGATATTTTTTGGCAATCGCTCCGGCCGCCACGCGCATCGCTGTTTCACGTGCGGACGAACGTCCGCCACCACGGTAGTCGCGCAGGCCATATTTTTGCTCATAGGTATAGTCGGCGTGTCCTGGACGAAAAACGTCCTTAATCGCGCCGTAATCCTGTGAACGCTGATCGGTATTTTCGATCAGCAGGCCAATGCTGGTGCCAGTGGTAACGCCCTCGAACACCCCGGAGAGGATTTTCACCTGATCCGGCTCACGACGCTGCGTAGTGTAGCGCGATGTGCCAGGACGCCGTCTGTCGAGATCGTGCTGCAGGTCAGCTTCTGTCAGAGAAATGCCCGGCGGAACACCATCGACAATACAACCGAGCGCCAGCCCGTGTGATTCGCCGAAAGTGGTTACGCGAAAGAGTTGTCCAATTGTGTTTCCTGCCATCACGGCTCCGTTATGAGTGTTGTGTATGTGCGCGTGTAATTAGTCTTTATAAATGCTGAAGTGCTCACGAGCAGCAACTAACTGCTCTTTGGTCAGCATGAATACGCCGTCACCGCCGTTGTCGAACTCCAGCCAGGTGAACGGTACATCCGGATATTGCTCTATCAGATGTACCATGCTGTTTCCGACTTCACAAATCAGAATACCGTTATCTGACAGGTAGTCTGGGGCGTTCCCCAGAATGCGGCGGGTAAGTTTCAGCCCATCACTGCCGGACGCCAGACCCAGCTCAGGTTCGTGACGATATTCGTTTGGCAGATCGGACATATCTTCCGCATCGACATACGGCGGGTTGGTCACAATCAGGTCATACTGGACTTTCAGCAGATCGCGGAACAGATCGGAACGGATCGGCGTGACGTGATGGATCAGGCCGTGTTCTTCAATATTGTGTTCGGTCACCGCCAGTGCGTCAGTGGAGATATCCACCGCATCAACTTCGGCTTCCGGGAAGGCATACGCGCAGGCAATGGCAATACAACCGCTGCCGGTACACATATCGAGGATATGCTGCGGCTGCTCATTAATAAGACCCGCAAAGCGGTTATTGATAAGCTCGCCAATCGGTGAACGCGGAACCAGCACGCGCTCATCAACATAAAACTCATGCCCGCAGAACCAGGCTTTGTTGGTCAGATAAGCAACCGGAATGCGCTCGTTGACGCGGCGAATCACGCGTTCAACAATACGATGACGCTCGCTGGAGGTCAGACGCGCTGTACGCATGTCTTCCGGAATATCCAACGGCAAATAAAGTGACGGCAGCACCAGTTGTACGGCCTCGTCCCATGGGTTATCCGTGCCATGGCCATACCAGATGTTCGCCGCGCTAAAACGGCTGACCGCCCAACGCAACATGTCCTGAATGGTATGCAGTTCACTCACTGCTTCATCGACGAAAATTTTATCCACGTATTCCTCCAGGGCATGCTCGTATTAATTTCGGCGGCTAGTTTGCCACGAAGACGGCGATAAATCAGCATTCACACAGGGCCTGAGCGCGAAAATTGCGTTTTAAGCGATCGGATGCCCGCCGAGTCGGGTTAAACTAATGGAAAATAAAAGTTGAGACTCTCGAATGAAAAAGAAAACATCGCTCAGCGAGGAGGATCAGACGCTGTTTCGCCAGCTGATGACCGGCACGCGTAAAATTAAACAGGACACCATTGTTCACCGACCTCCACGTAAAAAAATTGCCGAGGTTCCGGTTAAAAGACTGCTACAGGAGCAAGCTGATGCCAGCCACTATTTCTCGGATGAGTTTCAGCCGCTGCTGAATACGGACGGTCCGGTAAGATACCTGCGTGCCGACGTCAGCCATTTCGAACTGAAGAAAATGCGCCGTGGCGATTACTCTCCGGAGCTGTTTCTCGATCTGCATGGGCTGACCCAGCAGCAGGCCAAACAAGAGTTAGGCGCGCTGATTGCCGCCTGTCGTCGTGAGCATGTATTTTGCGCCTGCGTGATGCATGGCCACGGAAAACATATTCTGAAACAGCAAACGCCGCTTTGGCTGGCCCAGCATCCGCACGTGATGGCTTTTCATCAGGCACCGAAAGAGTACGGTGGCGACGCCGCGCTGCTGGTGCTAATTGAAGTAGAAGAGTGGCTACCGCCCGAACTTCCGTGATGCAGAAAAACAGAAAGAGCCGCGTTTGCGGCTCTTTGCATTTTCGGATGACGGCTGCGCCTTATCCGATACCAACCTTTTTAAATCGCTTTTGCCATTTTCAGGTTACACGGGCTCATCTGCCAGTTAAAAGTACCCTTCCCGCTCTCATCAAGCGTTACGCTGGCAATCGCTGATGTGGTAAACATCGGCGGTGTTTCACCTGGGCAAAGCTCAGACACCAGATACCCCACTAAAGGCAAGTGAGAGATAACCAGTGCCGTGGCGATACCTTCATTGGCCAGAGCCTGTAAATAGGCACTGACCAGACCGACATCGCCGCAAGGAGTCAACTCCGGCAAAACATCCACACCGGTTGGCAGGTTCATACATTCCCCCACCACATCCAGCGTTTGTTCGGCTCGTAGGAACGGGCTCACCAGAACACGTTCGATATCCACTTTTTGACCTTTCAGCCAGTTCGCCATCAGGCGAGATTCGTCACAACCACAGGAGGTTAAGGGACGAACCGAATCACTGGCGGCATCGAGGGCCGCGTCGCCGTGACGCATGATAAAAACTTGCATATTGCACCGCTTTTGTTAACCAGAATCACCAATACCTTTATTCACAGCCCCTATTGGCTGTGATAACGATATGGTGGCCGGCATTGTGCCTTATCCATTCACCGAATGAAACGCTGTTTTTTACCTCAACGGCGTAAGTATAGTCAATCTCTGTTTACATTTTGAGCGCGAGCCATACATTCAGTGCGGATTCATCCTACCTTTGACCTCATGAATTCAGGTCAGTTTCCCCAATATTCCAGAATCTTTCACTGTGTGCCGCCATCTGCAATAACTGTTCACACGGCGCAAACCGCGAGCCGTATTGCGTGGTCAGCCGTTGCAGAGTCGCAACCACTTCTCCCGCGCCGAGTGAATCCATATACCGGAACGGGCCGCCGAGGAATGGCGGAAAACCAATACCAAATACAGCGCCGATGTCGCCATCACGTGCGCTACGGACTATCTTCTCATCGAAACAACGAGCTGCTTCATTGAGCATTAACATGACACACCGCTCTGCTACCTGCGCAGCGGTAAGTCGGCCCTGACCCTGAACGCCAATAAGCGTATAAATTGCAGGGTCGACCTGTTTTTTGCTTTTACGCCCTTTCACACCATAAAGATAGAAACCCCGACCATTTTTTCTACCTTTGCGATCGTCATTCAAAATTGAAGCAACAACATTTGCAGGCGCGCTAAAACGTTCTCCATATGCAGCCTCAAGCACTGGTATAATTTTAGTGCCCGTATCAATTCCGACCTCATCCAAAAGTTGGATTGGCCCAACAGGAAAACCAAACTTAACCAGCGCGGCGTCTATGGTTTCGACCCGCTCGCCCTCAGTCAACATACGAATCGCTTCGTTAATGTAAGGCGCTAAAATGCGGTTAACGTAAAAGCCGGCCTTATCTCTGACCACTATCGGCGTTTTGCCCTGTTTTTTCGCTAACTTAACGGTAGTTGCAATCGTCTGCTCGGAGGTCGTGGCATGTGGGATCACTTCGACCAACGGCATTTTTTCCACCGGACTAAAAAAGTGTAAACCAATCACTTGTTCAGGCCTGGTAGCATTCGCAGCAATATCGCTAATGGGCAAAGATGAGGTGTTAGAAGCAAAAACGGTATGAGGTGCGCAATTTTGCTCAACTTCTGCCACCATCCGTTGTTTTAGCGACAGATCTTCAAACACGGCTTCAATAATCAAATCGCGATGCGCAAAGCCACGGTAGTCGATCGATCCCGAAATCAGCGCCAGTTGTTTATCGCGTTCGCTGGCTTTGATATGACGGCGGCGAACCTTCGTTTCAAGCTGATCCCAGCTATACTTCAGCGCATGGTTGATTCCCTTAGCGTTTATATCTTTGATTCGCACAGGCAAGCCGCCTTTACAGGCCGTCACATAAGCAATACCGCCCCCCATCAGACCGCCGCCCAAAATGCCAACGCTGTCCAGCGGACCGGGCTTCGCATCGCTTCCCGGATCCTTTTTCACGTCGGTGTTGGCAAAAAAGATGTGCCGTAGCGCCTGAGACTGGGATGTCATCGCCAGCTCACCAAACGCGCGGGCCTCTGCGTCGTAACCACTACTGCTGCCTTGCGCTAGCCCGGTTTCGATGACCTCAAGGATACGTTCTGTTGCAGGGTAGTTACCTTGCGTTTTTTGCGCCGTCTTTTTACTGGCCATGCGGAACAACAGCGCCCGCCCCAG
Source organism: Citrobacter sp. Cf132 (assembly GCF_030333885.1). Lineage (NCBI taxonomy): Bacteria > Pseudomonadati > Pseudomonadota > Gammaproteobacteria > Enterobacterales > Enterobacteriaceae > Citrobacter > Citrobacter sp. Cf132. The sequence goes on along the minus strand of NZ_JAOWFA010000057.1, from coordinate 135,826 downwards.
CGGCCCCGCCAACACTCGCTCTCTCACGGGCAGTGTTCGTTGCGCAGAACTGTCCTTTTTAGCCAGTTCAACGGCCGCTTCCAGCAAAATGGAATGCGGTACAACTTCATCCACTAAACCAACTTTCAGCGCCTGTTTTGCGCGTAATTGTTTTCCGGTGAGGATCATATCCAGTGCGGTACTGACGCCAATCAGGCGCGGTAGCCGCTGCGTACCACCGGAGCCGGGCAACAAGCCAAGTTGTACTTCCGGTAAACCCAGTACGGTTTTAGCATCATCGGTACAAATACGGTTGTGGCATGCCAGCGCCATCTCCAGGCCACCGCCGAGGCATGCACCATGAATCGCGGCGATGACCGGGATCGGTAAAGCATTAATTTCCGCCATCATCTGCTGCCCCTGACGGGCCAGAGTTTCGGCTTCCTGCGCGCTGCGACAGCTACCAATCATGTTGATATCCGCCCCGGCAATGAAGTTATCGGGTTTAGCCGAAATAAACACCACACCACGCAATGCTTTGTTATCGCGGATTTGTTTCAGAATGGCCCGCACCTGAGAAGCAAACTCTGCTTTCAGGGTGTTCATTTTCTCTCCGGGCACATCAATGGTGACAACAGCAACGTTATCCAGACGTACGTTTAGTGTAAAAGCCGATGTCATTTCCATTATTCCGCCTCCAGAACCATTGCCGCACCCAGACCACCAGCTGCACAGGCTGTCACTAAACCAAAACCGCCGCCACGACGACGCAGTTCATGGAGGGTTTGAGTGATCATGCGCGCACCGGTGGCAGCAAAGGGGTGTCCATAGGCAATCGATCCGCCCAGCACGTTAAATTTACTGTCATCAACCTCGCCAGTGGCATGCCCCCTGCCCAGCACGTCGCGGGCAAAACGTTCGCTACCCAACAGCTGAAGATTCGCCAGCGTTTGCGCGGCAAAGGCTTCATGCATATCGATCAGGGTTAAATCTGCCATCGTCAGACCGGCTCTCTCCAGGGCAAGCGGTGTTGACCACGCCGGTCCCAGCAGCATGTCCTGCCAGACATCGATGGCGGTAAAAGCAAAACTACGCAAGTACCCCAGCGGCACCAGCCCCAACTCTTTCGCACGCGACTCCGTCATCATGATCACGGCGGCTGCGCCGTCCGTTAGCGGGGTACTGTTTGCCGCGGTGACGGTGCCGTGCTTACGGTCAAACGCCGGACGTAGTTTGGCGTAATCGGCCAGCGTAGAGTTACCGCGAATGTTGTTATCTTCTGAAAAAGGATCTTTAAACGGTGGCGCGTAGGTAGTCATTACCTCATCTGCCAGCTTTCCTTCAGCCCATGCCTGAGCGGCACGCTGATGAGAGCGGTGCGCCAGAGCATCCTGCTGCTCTCGGGTAATACCATAGGTTTTGGCCATTTGCTCCGCGGTATCCCCCATACGCAAACCGGTGGAATACTCGGCGACGGCTGGCGGCACAGGCATCAGGTCACGTAAGCGCAATCGGGAAAAGAGTTTAAGACGTTGACCGGTTGTCCGGGCCTTATTGACATCCACCAGCACCCGCGCCAGCTTTTTACTAACGCCAATAGGCAAGACTGACGAGGAGTCCGCACCACCCGCAATTCCAGCACGAATAGACCCCGCCATCAGGCTTTCCGCGACATTCGCCACCGCCTGGAAACTGGTCGCGCAGGCCCTGCTCACGCTGTATGCATCGGTATGTACATTCATGCCGGTTCCCAGCACAATTTCACGAGCAATATTTGGTGCTTCAGGCATTTGCACCACCTGACCAAAAACCAGTTGCTCGATCACATCGGCAGGAATTTCGCTGCGCGCCAGCAGCTCACCGACGACCATTTTACCTAAATCAACGGCGGGAATGCCATGAAACGCGGTAGCCTGACGAGCAAATGGCGTACGCAATCCACTTACAATGGCAATACGGTCGCCCTGGCGGGTAACCAGCGGTAAAGCCTGACTCATAACACTCCCCTGTAAAAAATAAAATAAGTGGTCTGACCTGATCATAGTCTTAACCAATTTTTTACATTTAGCCAAGCGGGGAGAAAAGAAAGTGGGAGCTAAGACACAGTGAATAATCACTGACAGTTACGAAAAAGCCCTTGCTATCAGATAGCAAGGGCTTTTGCAGAGGGGATTAACGCAGGCCCAGCTGGAAAATCAGCGTTTCAGCTTCACAGGCAAAAACAAAGTCGATATCCAGACGCACACCTTCTGACACTTCAGTAAAGGTCGAAGTGATTTGGCAAGGCTCAGATTCCACGCCACGTGCCTTTTCAGTCAGAGCGGCCAGTGTTTCTTCTGCCTCTGCGCGATTCGCGAACACACGGCTGTAGGACGCGGTGCAATCGGAGTTGTCCATGATGGTGCCAACATCCATACAGCAGCAAACCGGGGTTTCATCAGCACTGCATTTACTCATTGTAGATTTCCTCTGTATTCGCACCTGAGGTGCCAGATAAACGATAGGGATATTTTACGCTCCCATTATTCGCCTCTCCAGTCGTTAATTGTACGAAATGCGATAAGTGACCGAAATCACACTTAAAAATGATCTAAAACAAAAATCGCCCAAACAGGTGAGTGCGCACCTCCGCAATTTTGCCAGCTGGATCGCGTTTCTCTGATCAAATTTGAAAATATTTATAAACATACTTGCAACATTCCAGCTGGTCCGACCTATACTCACGCCACTGGTCTGATTTCTAAGTCGTACCTCAGACCCTACACTTCGCGCTCCTGTTACGGTATGTAACATTGTTTGTATAAAAATAAATCTATGAGGTTATGGTCATGAGCCAGAAAACCCTGTTTACAAAGTCTGCTCTCGCAGTCGCAGTGGCAATTATCTCCACACAGGCCTGGTCTGCAGGCTTTCAGTTAAACGAATTTTCTTCCTCTGGCCTTGGCCGGGCATATTCGGGTGAAGGCGCAATTGCAGATGATGCAGGAAACGCCAGTCGTAACCCGGCACTGATTATGATGTTCGATCGCCCTACTTTCTCAGCAGGTGCGGTGTATATCGATCCAGACGTTAATATTTCCGGTAAATCGCCATACACCGGACGCAGCACTGATGCGGACAACATCGCGCCTACGGCGTGGGTTCCCAATGCTCACTTCGTGATGCCTATCAACGAACAGTTTGGTTGGGGTGCTTCCGTTACCTCAAACTATGGTCTGGCTACCGAATTTAACGACAGCTACATCGTTGGTGAATACGGCGGTAAGACCGACCTTAAAACGGTCAACCTTAACCTGAGCGGTGCCTACCGTCTGAATGATAGCTGGAGCTTCGGTCTCGGTTTTAACGCCGTTTATGCTGATGCAAAAATTGAACGTTATTCTGGTGAGCAAACGGCTGCATTACCGAAGGTCAGCAACAAAATTGCCAGCCTGAAAGGGGACGAATGGGGCTACGGCTGGAACGCCGGGATTTTGTACGAACTGGATAAAAATAACCGTTATGGTTTAACGTACCGTTCTGAAGTTAAAATTGATTTTGATGGCGATTATAAGAGTGGCATCCGTACCCAGGCGAACGCCATACCTGGCGCTGGCACTACATTCCCATGGGGAACGACCAATGCCACCGTCCCGGGTTCTCTGACACTTAACCTGCCTGAAATGTGGGAATTGTCAGGTTATAACCGTATTGCACCACAGTGGGCTATCCACTACAGCATGGCCTATACCAGCTGGAGTCAGTTCCAGGAGCTGAAAGCCACAGGTTCCAATGGACAGACACTGTTCTATAAAGAAGAAGGCTTCAAAGATTCTTACCGCATTGCATTGGGTACGACTTACTATATGGATAAAAGCTGGACGTTCCGTACCGGTATTGCTTATGACGATAGCCCGGTTCCTGCAAGCAAGCGTTCCATCTCCATTCCGGACCAGGATCGTCTGTGGCTGAGTGCGGGTACGACTTACGCATTCAATGATGACGCATCCATTGACGTCGGCGTTTCTTATATGCACGGCCAGAAAGTGACCGTTAAAGAAGGCCCGTATACTTTCGATTCTGAAGGTAAAGCTTGGCTGTTTGGTACAAACTTCAACTACGCATTCTGATTTTCTTCAGACGTAAAAAAGGTGAGCTTTTTAGCTCACCTTTTTATTTGCCCAATTCCTTACTCAGAATCGATCTCTTTTAAATCGTCCTGAATGTCTTTCGCGTTCGGGTTTTCTTCTGGTTTGAGTTTCCCACCGTTCGCAATAAAGTCATGACGCTGGAAGTAAGCTTCACGCACCATAATGTAAGGATCGGAAGACTGACGCAGCAGACCGTCAGAGTCGAGCAATTGCGCGCGAGTTTCAATCCCTTCAACCGTCCATTTGCCTATCGACAACGGCCAGGTCAGCCAGGACAGTACCGGATACAGGGTATCGACCATATCGCCGCCGTCATCACGCAGTGTGAAACTACCGTAGAACGGAAGCTGCATATACGGCCCGTAACCCACGTCATAGTGGCCTAACGTACTGCCAAAGCGGTGTGGTTCAACGCGCTGCAACTTCGGATTAGCCATACCTGCCACATCGATAAAGCCGCCCATACCTAACAGGGTATTCAGGAAAAAACGGGTAAAGTGCACCATCCCCTGATAAGGATCGCCTTGCAGGAAATAGTTGACCATGACGGCCGGTTCTTCAAGGTTCCCCGTAAAGTTGCTTAAACCATTACGCGCCGGCTGCGGAACATAATCACGCCAGGCCACTGCTACCGGTCGAACAACATAGGGATCCAACACGTTAAAGTTGAAGTTGTACATGGTACGGTTGAACCCTTCAAATGGGTCCGAACGCCCCTGCTGCTCAGTACCGGAGCTCGCACACCCCACCAAAAGTGTGGTTCCCAGCGCAAGCGCCGACAGGCGAAGCTTCATAAGTATCTCCCTGTGTTTTATGGCTATCGCTGATTGCCATCCATGACGGAACGATGACGTATCCGCCTGTTTAGATGTGAGCGATTGTAACAGCACGTCAAATGATGTCTATATACCCTGTCTTACTGATTTGATCATAGCCTGGTAATACGTACTCCGCGGCGGTTCTATTCTAACTAACCCGATAAAAACAAACGTTACCATTTTTGCTATCTCAGACTTTCTCCCGCTGATTTTCAGACAAAAGCCGCTACGCTTTAGCAATACGTGCTTATTCAGGATTCGACCATGAATGACATCAAGAAAGATAAGATTGATCGACACAGCGACGAACTCGAAGTGGAAAGCGATGAAAAACTAACAGGGAAAAAGATAGAGCTTGATGAGGACAGACTCCCCTCCCGCGCCATGGCGATCCATGAACATATTCGCCAGGATGGGGAGAAAGAGATGGAGCGCGACGCAATGGCCCTGCTGTGGTCAGCCATCGCAGCCGGACTGTCGATGGGCGCCTCGCTACTGGCTAAAGGGATTTTTCACGTACAGCTGGAAGGTGTGCCAGGGGGATTTTTACTCGAGAACCTCGGTTATACTTTCGGCTTTATTATTGTCATTATGGCCCGCCAACAACTCTTTACCGAAAATACCGTCACCGCCGTACTGCCGGTGATGCAAAACCCTACCCTCGGCAATTTTGGCCTGTTGATGCGCCTGTGGAGCGTGGTACTGCTGGGTAATATTATTGGCACCGGGGTTGCAGCATGGGCGTTTGAACATATGCCGATTTTTGATGAAGAGACCCGCGATGCTTTCGTCAAAATTGGCATGGATGTGATGAAAAACACTCCTGTGGAGATGTTTTCCAACGCCATCATTTCTGGCTGGTTAATTGCCACGATGGTGTGGATGTTCCCCGCTGCCGGGGCGGCAAAAATTGTGGTCATTATTCTGATGACCTGGCTGATTGCGTTAGGTGATACCACGCATATCGTCGTTGGCTCCGTGGAAATTCTCTATCTGGTCTTTAATGGCACGCTGCACTGGAGTGATTTTTTCTGGCCCTTTGCGCTACCAACGCTCGCCGGGAATATCTGTGGCGGAACGTTTATTTTCGCGCTGATGAGCCATGCGCAGATCCGCAATGATATGAGCAACAAACGCAAGGAAGAAGCCCGGTTACAAGCAAAGCGTGATGAGCAAACGCAGAAAAACCAGAAAAAACAGGCCTGAATGGTGACTGTTTGAGCAGTCGGGCGGTCTGAGACTTACCGTTGTGAGTAAAAAACGCTATACTCGTGCCGCTTCGTCCCCTTAGTTAAATGGATATAACGAGCCCCTCCTAAGGGCTAGTTGCAGGTTCGATTCCTGCAGGGGACACTCTGATATTAATGCATCCTTTTTAAATCCAATCAATTACCAGCCAGTTCATCACTGGGCCAGGCGGTAGAACGGCACATTCCTCACTGTTGCAGTAAGATTGTCGGACACCATTGTCTGCTTTGTAGCTATCCGCATCCCTGCTTTTCTCAGCCTCAACACATCAGCGGCAATACGCTGGCTGCCAAACCAGAAAAGCCCGTCCAGCGCAGTGACATCAAGGCCCGATTCAAGTGCCAGCTTCAGACGTTCGCGTGGTGCTTTTACTGTTTTAGCAATCTGCTGATATGGCGATTCGCTTGAACCTGCAGGGCTAATGCGCCGGATTCGATGCGACAGGCGGTACTGAAATTCATCCGGTATCCCACCGAGACTCGCTTTCAGGCTGTAAACACAACCAAAGCGTTTTCCGTTAAAGATGACGTTTTTCTGACTAAGCTGCAGCTCTTCACGCACGCTGGCAATCAGTTGCGGGGTACGGAGTAATAACAGGCGGAAAGGCAACTCAAAACTGGTCACGTAGTCCACATTCAATAAAGCAATACGCAGACGCTCTTGCGGTCCCGCCTTCAATTCGCGACATTCAGTAATAACATCAGCCCACTGGCCGGTAAGGCGGGAACTCTCAGTCGCCTCAGTAAAGCTGTATTTTTCAGTCTCATAATCAATACGTTCAGTCACACGGAATTCCCTTCTGGCCACATCTCGGTATCGGTTGTTCACTTTACCAGCGACAAGATTGCTATGTCAGGAATCTTTTCTTAACCCGCCCAATATTTGCTTCATACCATCACACTAAGATGACGACAACTGACCGATCCGGCGCGTTTACCGGATCGGTACAGCGGCGTCATGTCAGACAACAAAACGATTGACCAGCCCCTTCATGGTGACCGACAGATTGTCCAGCCGCTGGCTGTCGCTCGCGGCCTGAGAAACCAGCGCCGCATTTTGCTGCGTAACCTGCTCCATCGGTCGCAGAGCCTGGTTTATCTGGGTTACCCCTTGCGACTGTTCCGTCGCCACACGCGCGATATCCGCAATATATTGCTTCATACTGGTGGTATTGTCCGCTGCCGCTTCCAGCGCGGTAGCAGACGCCGTGACCCGCTCAACGCCCTCACTAATTTTAACCATATTCTGCGCAACCAGCTCGCGGATCTGGTTAGCTTCTTTGGCGCAACGCTGTGAAAGATTCCGCACTTCACTGGCCACAACCGCAAACCCCCTGCCCATCTCTCCTGCCCGCGCAGCTTCCACTGCCGCATTCAGCGCCAGTAAGTTAGTCTGAAACGAGATATCATCAATTGAGGTCACAATATTCGATATTTTCTCACTGGAAGCGCGAATATCCCCCATACTCTGGTTCGCCGCAGAGGCAACGTTACTGGCCTGTCGGACCTCTTTTTCCAGCCTGATTGTCAGATGCTCCGCTTCGCGGGCATTATCCGCTGTTTGCGTAATCGCAGTTGATAGCTGCTCCATACTGGCCACGGCTTGTACTATTGATGCAGCCTGTTCATCTGTACGTTGAGCCAAATCCTGATTTCCCACCGTAATACTGCTGCTGGCATCGGACAAAACCACGGCACCTTGTTTAATCTCCTGTACGATATGCTGAATACTTTCCAGCATCGTGTTATAGGCACGATTAAGTGAGGAAAGCTCATCTTTACCCGGCGTCGCCAGACGTTGAGTCAGATCGCCATTCATCCCCGCAATCTTGCGCAGCGTGTCGCTGAATTGGCGATGCATATTGATTGCGATGGCTCCAGCGAAGGTCAATGATGCCAGTAGCGCTAACAAGCTGACGACCATATATATTTGCCAGTTTTTTCGTGCATCCTGCGCGAGTTTTTCTGCATTCGCCAACAGAAGATTCGCCGTCACATTTTCTATCTGCCGCATCACTTCAATACGCTGGGTTTGTACTTTGAACCAGGTAGTAGGATCGACACCAAATCCACCGTTCTCGACATGATTAAACGCGGTTTCACGAAATGAGAGGGCTTTTGACGCTTCTGCAGATTGTAAGCGATTTTTCAACATGGCCGCCTGTTCCGGCGAGCTCAGGCGCAACGATTGTGCCAGCCAGACGTTCTGTTTACTGACGACATCACTGAGCTGATGTAACTGTCCGTCGGCGAAATGACCGGAGGAAAAGATATTTGATAACAGTGCCCGTTCAATACCCGCTTGTTCTTTCAAATTCAGCAGATTGTAGTAGGCGGCGAATGCGTTTGCCATTTCGCCAGAATCCGTCAACTGCCCCAACTTGCCGACAAAACTCAGCACATCAGCAATGACGTTGGTGTAAAACTTAACCACATCTGCGGCCGGAAGCCCCAACTGCGTGACATTTTCCCGGATGGTGGCGAGCGAAAGAATGTTTTTCTTAAACGCAGCGACAGAGGTAGCAACATCCCCTTCCGGTAATGCAGTATCGGACAACGAGCGCACGAATACCTCGATCTCGCGATCGGTCAAAGCCCGCTGTGCGTTTAACTCATCTTTAAACGTAGTCCCTGCAGCTCCCAGAAATCCGACACTCATTCCCCGTTCTTTTTGCAGTTCATGCACCACATTTCCGGCACTGCGTGCGAGCGCTGTCAGTTGGGCAATATTCTCCATCTGCCGTTCTGTCTCAATGCGCGTCAATATTCCTGAACCTGCAAACCAACACAACGCCAGTAATAGTGGTTGTAGCGCGATTATTAACTTCATTTTCATCGGCATTCGATAAACCCACCACATGCCACTTCCCTCCATTGTCCATATTTTCATTATGGTTATCGGCGTAAAGAAGCGGCTCTTTAAATTTGAGCAATGGGCAACTGTTTGTTTTTTAGATTAAATATTTACCAGAATAACTCTATTTAATTACTTCAATCAGAATAAAACGCTGACTAATGTGAATCTGCAAACCTATGCTCCATTTTATTAACTTATTCGGCATATTATTTTTTATTAAAAAAATCAGGTAATCATCAACTGATTCAGCAAGGGAGAGAGACTCAGGACAGTGATAGCAGTCGAGATAACAACCGTGACTGCGGCCATCATTATGGCGTCCCGCCGAACGTTAAGGTTATAATCCTTACAACTATTTTTTGGATTAGAAGCGACAATGACAAAACTTACCCTACAAGAACAGATGCTTAAAGCGGGTCTGGTCAGCAGCAAAAAAATGGCGAAAGTGCAGAGAACGGCGAAAAAATCGCGCGTTCAGGCTCGTGAAGCCAGAGAAGCGGTTGAAGAGAATAAAAAAGCGCAGATCGAGCGTGATAAGCAACTCAGCGAACAACAGAAGCAGGCCACGTTGTCTAAAGAGTATAAAGCGCAGATCAAGCAACTAATTGAAATGAATAAAATCACCATTACCCGTGGCGATATTGGTTACAACTTTACTGACAATAATCTGATCAAAAAAGTCTATGTTGATAAGGTGACTCAGTCTCAGTTGATCAAGGGCCGCCTGGCTATTGCCCGTCTGACGGCTGAAAGTGGTAGCGAGAGCGAATACGCCATCATTCCGGCAGTCGTCGCCGACAAGATTGCCCAGCGCGATGCAAGCTATATCGTGCTTAATTGCGAACTGAGCCAGGAAGCTAAGGATGAAGACGATCCGTATGCTGATTTTGTCATTCCTGATGATCTGATGTGGTAAGCAAAACCCCTCAATAATCACCCGGAATTTCGTCACATATTTCGGTGAACGCTCACGCCGCCACCGAAATACTGTCAACGTCTCTTCATCCCCACATTCCGCCTGCTAAAACTTATAGTGTTCTTTGCTCAGTCCGTATTTTCTCATGCGTAAATAGAGTTTTTTACGCGGGATTTGTAAATACTCCGCGACTTCATTAATACGCCCCTGATGGATATTTAGCGCTTCAGTAATGATCTGCCGCTCGTACTCGTCGACCCGACGATCGAGCGGTGTCGGTTGAGGCAAATGCAGTTGCGGATTCGCGGTTTCAGCCAGTGGCAATAGCCCAACGGCAAAAAGCTCGGCGGCATTGGCCAGTTCCCGAACATTGCTTAACCACACGCGACGCCGCATACCTTTTAGTAATTCCCCGTCAACCTCAGGCACAGGATGGTTCAGACGCAGGCAGGCTTTCTGCAGATAATGGCGAAACAGCGGTTCAATATCATCCGGTCGCTGAGACAACGGCTGGCAACCAATTTGCGTCATCGCAAAACAGTAATAGAGTTCGGCCACAATCTGGTTGGTTGCCGCCAGTTCCACCAACGAAGTGGCGCCAATGCCAATTAAGCGAAACGGACGTCGCTCCTGGCTTTGCAAATGCACCAGTTGGTGTTGCTGTTCACGCGTCAGGCACTCAATATGGCTCAGAACCAGCGTTCCCCCTTGCGCCTGGGCAATAAGGTCATTGAGTTGTTCCGAGTTCCCAGGCGTCAGTTCACCGCGAATAAACGCTCCTTCAGCGCTGCGCCCAAGTTGATGTAAATAACGGGCCCCGGTCATACGCCCGGTTCCCGGCTCGCCATAAAACCAGACGGCAATATCCGTTTCCGCCAGTTGCCGTAAACGCTGGCGATACTGATTAACCCAGTCACTGTAACCGACCAGTTCAACTTGTAGCTTTTGCTGGCAATAGTGACGACGTGCAATCACAGATTTTCTCTGACGCAACGCATCCTCTACCAACACCAGCAGTTTGCCAGGATCAACCGGTTTTTGCAGAAAGTCCCACGCCCCTTTCTTCACCGCGTCCACCGCCATCGGAACATCGCCATGCCCGGTGATCAACAGGATCGGAAGCTGATTGTCATCCTGATGAAACAACGTCATCAGGTCGATTCCGTTACAGCCAGGCATACACACATCGCTCAGGACAATCCCTGGCCAGTCGGCCTGCAACCAATTTCGGGCATCAAAAGGGTTACTGCATGCGAATACATGATATCCCTCCTGTTCAAGCAACAGGGTGTAAGCGTCGAGAACATCGGCATCATCATCAATAAGCAGAACAGAATATTCATCACTCAACATCGTTTACATCCGTCAGATTAAATTGCAGAACGACACAGGCATTGCGCCCCGGGGTTGACGCCAGGCGCAGTTCGCCGTTCATTTGCATCATTAACGATACACAAATCGATAAGCCAATACCGAGGCCAACATCCTTACTGGTGGTAAACGGTTTTAACAGTGATGGCAATAATGCCCCAGGCCAGCCGGGGCCGTTATCGCTGATAAATACGCACAACCGGCCGCCTTCGGTCTGCCAGCGAACATCTATTTTCGCCGCTACCGGACAGGCATCCAGCGCATTTGCCAGGACGTTTACCAGCACCTGCTGAATACGCACTTCATCACCAGCCACCCACACGCTACGGTCTGGGAGCGTCAGCGTACCCTGCTGTGGCTTATGCCGCATGGACAACAGTTCCCAGGCAGCGTTGAACGTTTGTCGGAGATCGACCGGATGCAGAGGCGTACCTGGCTCGGCCCGGCGCGCAAACTGACGCAGCGAACGGATAATGGCATCAATGCGAGTAATCAGTCCCTCCGCTTTGGTTAATGTGCTTCTGGCCTGAGCGGATTGCCCCTGTTCAATTGCCCTCCCCGCCGTAAACAGGTACATCGACAGCGCATTCAGCGGTTGATTAATCTCGTGCGCCAGCGTGGTCATAGTCTGGCCGACCACCGCCAGTTTTGCGGTTTGGATCAGCTCATCCTGCGTTGCGCGAAGATCGGATTCAATCTCTTTGCGCTCGGTCACTTCCTGCTCCAGCTGATTTTTTTGCGCGCTCAACTGGCCCAGAGTATGGCGCAGCAAGCCTGCGATACGCCCCAGTTCATCGCGTCCATATACCGGGATAGTGGCATCCGTTCTGCCAAGACCAATTTGCACCACGGCCTGGTTGAGCGCAGTAAAACGTTTCACCAGACGCGAACGAATGAAGTAGTGATTAAGCCCCCAGGCGAGAAGTAGCGCCAGCAGCGTCGCCAGCAGGATAAGTCCACCGCTGACACGAACAATTTGTTCCAGCCGTTGATTAAACGTCTGCATTTGCTGATGGCTACTCCCCAGTTGCGCTTCAAGCAGTGTTCGAAAGCGCCCAAGTGTGGCCTCTCTGGCATGGCTGGCATCAACGAGCGCTTTTTGCGCGGCGACATAATCGCGCATGGTATCGGGCATTTTATTTTTCATCATCCCGATTTCCAGCAGCTCATCGATAGTTTGTCGCAGTGTGATAGTGCTGGGCCAGTCATCAAGGGTACGGATATTTTCATCCGCCGTTTTCTTCAGATTTTCCAGGTAGCGGATGTGATTCTCCACCAGCATTCCGTCGTCGCTACCCGATTTCAGTTCATTAAGCCTGTCGCGTAAATCATCAACGATCTGGTTTTCAATTCTTGCCAAGGTGTAAACCTGCTGCTGCTCGTTTTGCACCTCTCGGGCACGTTTGAGATACAGCGCCGCATCACCATTTTTGGCCTCGATTTGATCCAGCAACGTCCCCTGCTGCCAGGTAAAATCCTGCACCAGTGAATTCAGCTCAGTAGTAAAATCATCATGTAGCCAATCAATGCGCGCGGAAAGTTCGCTCACTTTTTCGCGGACAAGGAACATGTTGTAGAGCACCCGGTCCAGTTCTGCCATCAGCGCCCGGCTGTCTTGCAAAATCACCGCCAGCTGCTGCTGTTCTGCTGGTTGCAACCCCCTGCTCAGCACTTCGATTTTATCCAGATGCGAGATTATCTGATTGCGCAGTTGCAGCCTTACCGTCGTATTGGGAGCCAGCAGGAATTCATTAAGCTGGTCCACAACCAGGTTGAGATTCCCTTCAATCAAAAAAGCGGAATGCACGCGCGGGAAGTAATCATCAAGCGAATAGCGTATCTGCGAGCTCTGCTCATGCCAGGAGTACAAACTGACGCAGCTTACGCTCAACGTCAGTAATGCGCCCGTCAGAAAGGCTCCTCGCAGACTGCTGCTGATGCTGAGCTGACGCAGACGGTGCAGTATCGATCCCCCTTTCATTTTAATTCTTCCAGTTTTGATATCGCCTGACGCTGATTTTTAAGAAACCAGAGCTGCCACTCCATCATCTGCTGTTCGGCAATGCTTTTATTATCAAACTGCGCAAGCCAGGCTTCATCTTCACTACTTTTGGCATCTATCGGAACGCTGGTCAGTAAGGCTCTGATTTCGGGTAGCGGGCGTTTCAGGCGAGCTTCCGCACTGTATAGCGCCCGCCATGCATCCTTTAGTTGCGCAAGACGAAAACTGATTGCGGTATCAAACATCCGCTGCACCAACTGTTGCCGCTTGAGGATCAGCCGATAATTAAGCGCAGGCTGGTTCATTAAAATAGCCTGCTGAGCAGCGCGGGGATTATCAGATGCGAGCTGCGTTACCGGGTATTTCCCCGTATTAGCATCCGCAAGGATCCGCTGTCCCTCCGGGCTTAACAAATAGCGGATAAAACGACGCGCTTCATTGGGGTGCTGGCTGTTATTGAGAACAGCAACATAGGTTGGCGATACCGCCGAGCGTGGAAAATAGGTAAACGCCAGGTGAGGATCGTTAAGCAACAAGTTGGCATAATTATCAATGACCGGCCCCGCAACGCCAAGGCCGCTCTTAATTTTGTCGGCTACGCCAAAACTGCGTGATGAAATCGTCACCAGATTTCCAGCACTCGCCAGTAATGTCGCCCAGCCCTCTTCCCACCCTTTTTGCTGTAGCAACGACTCAACCATCAGATGGTTGGTATCGGAACGCGACGGGCTACTCATTAACAAAGCGTTCTGATATTTAGGATGCGTTAAATCCCCCCAGTCAGCAGGAGGCGACAAATGACGCACCGCCAGCGCAGAACGGTTAATCAATAGGCCAAAACCAGATATCGCAACAGCCACGGAGGTAGAACGAATCGAGTCCGGCACCAGCCGCTGGCTTTCCGGCAGCACATTATCGAAGGGCGCCAGCTTCTGATGCTCCTGAAGATGCTGCAACAGCATGGGCGACGAGGTCAAAATCAAATCGACGTTCTCCGCATTGGCAGTATCAAGCAGTTGTTCCAGTGAACTGCTGGTCCGGTTTAATGTGCGAATCATCACCGACCCCGGTTCCGTCTGCCAACGCTGAATAATCCAGGCCGTTGCCCCCGGTGAAAAGGTTGTTGCCATTACCAGCTCTTTACCCTGCGCCAGACAACTCACCGACAGCGACATAAAACAGAGCAAGATCGCCCAACAACGCCCCCGGCCCAAAAGTCTGTTTGTGATCCCGTTCATAAATACCAACATGTGCAAAAAATAATATTGAGACAAAACTTACCCGTTTATCACTGCCAGAGGGAAGAATAAGGTTATTCGTAGAATAACCAAACGGAAAGTGACGGCATCGGTAAAGAATACCCGAAAACGCAGCCTGAATTTGTTAATATCCGCACACACCGATGATAAAAACGTCCGTAAAAGAATAGAATTGAAAATCCATTATTTAAAAAGAGTCAAAATCAGCCACGCAATCCACAAATTGTGTCAATAGTGACTCATTTCATCAACTTGAGTTTCTCTGCCGCCTATTTCACTCTTCACTGCGAAAAATCCTGATATTCACATCAATATAAATTTAGGTGATGATATGTTATCAATATTTAAAACAGGGCCAGCGGCAAATAAAGTCCCGGCGGAGAAAGTCCAGGAAACGTATGGCCGATACCGCATTCAGGCATTACTCAGCGTATTTCTTGGCTATCTTGCGTACTATATTGTGCGCAATAACTTCACGCTCTCAACACCGTACCTGAAGGAACATCTGGATCTCAGTGCCACACAAATTGGTCTACTCAGCAGCTGCATGCTTATTGCTTATGGGATCAGTAAAGGCATTATGAGCAGCCTGGCAGACAAGGCCAGCCCTAAGGTCTTTATGGCATGCGGCCTGATTCTGTGCGCCATTGTAAACGTCGGTTTAGGATTCAGTACCGGATTCTGGATTTTTGCCGCTCTGGTCGTTTTCAATGGTTTGTTCCAGGGTATGGGCGTTGGCCCTTCATTTATTACCATTGCCAACTGGTTTCCGCGTAAAGAACGTGGACGCGTTGGCGCATTCTGGAATATCTCTCACAATGTTGGCGGTGGTATTGTTGCCCCGATCGTGGGTGCCGCCTTTGCCATTTTGGGGAGCGAGCACTGGCAAAGTGCCAGCTATATTGTTCCGGCCGGTGTGGCCGTCCTGTTCGCTTTTATTGTGCTAATGCTGGGGAAAGGTTCACCGCGCCAGGAAGGCTTACCGGCTCTGGAACAAATGATGCCGGAAGAAAAAGTCGTATTAAATTCCCGACACGCTGTCCAGGCGCCAGAAAATATGAGTGCCTTCCAGATCTTCTGCACTTATGTGCTGCGTAATAAGAATGCCTGGTATGTTTCACTGGTAGATGTCTTCGTCTATATGGTACGTTTTGGCATGATTAGCTGGTTGCCTATTTATCTGTTAACCGAAAAACATTTTTCGAAAGAGCAAATGAGCATCGCTTTTCTGTTTTTTGAATGGGCAGCAATCCCTTCCACATTACTGGCGGGTTGGCTTACCGATAAACTGTTTAAAGGCCGTCGCATGCCGCTGGCCATGATTTGTATGGCGCTGATTTTCGTCTGTTTGATCGGCTACTGGAAAAGTGAATCCCTGCTGATGGTCACTATTTTTGCCGCCATTGTGGGTTGCCTGATCTATGTTCCACAGTTCCTCGCTTCTGTTCAGACGATGGAAATCGTCCCCAGCTTCGCAGTGGGGTCAGCGGTAGGTTTACGCGGATTTATGAGCTACATTTTTGGCGCGTCGCTGGGAACCAGCCTGTTTGGCGTAATGGTCGACAAAATGGGATGGCATGGCGGATTCTATCTGTTGATGGGTGGAATTGTCTGCTGCATCCTGTTTTGCTACCTCTCTCATCGTGGCGCGCTGGAGCTCGAACAACAGCGAAAAAATGCTCAGCAAGAGGAAGCCTCACTCCAGTTGGCGGATGCCCGGTAATTCATTTCGCTCTCACAAAAAAGTGCCAGCGATGCTGGCACTTCAATAACTCAGATAAATAACAAAAAGCTCAACGTGATAATTTATTGCTAAACGTAACATTCCAAATTATTGCTTACCGTAACCCACCATAAAGCGAATAATCAAACCGCAAGCAGGAGCAAGAAACAGGAATAACCCGGTTACCATTTCGTTACCATTGGTCAATCGCATAGTAAAAAAGTAAATTAATGCCGTAAGGATGGCCATGCCGAGAAAAGCGCTGATTGACGCCGCAGCGCCCATAACCTGCCAGATATAGCAACTGACGCACAAAATGCTCAGAGCGAGAAAGATCCAGAAATAGAGCATAGCGATACCTCCTGTTTGCCGTAAACTTAACGTAAGTCCTTACACTCCCTTAACTTTATATTCTAAGACAATTCCTATCCTCGTGCAATTTCAGCAACATCTTAGTTACAAAAATCCTTCACCTGCATACTATTACTCTCTCGGGCAGACATTTATTTAATCTGCATAAAAACAACGGATTATATATAGGTTAATTTTTGTTCTTAATCGCCTTAAAAACATTTACGAATCTTGAGTAATTATTTCTGGCTGACATTAATTTTCGGGTGTACATTGTGCGTCCGATCATTCATGCCCCCTCGTGGTTTTGTCCTGACTCAGTTTTACACTCTTTACAGGAACCAATGTCGTTCATGGCGGCCTAACGATCAGTACAGAGTGTAAAGCGAAAGACAAAGAATCTTCGCGATACATCTATTTCGTATCAACAACAGGTGCTTATGTTCCCCCAATGTAAATTTTCACGCGCGTTTTTGCATCCGCGCTACTGGCTCACGTGGTTTGGTGTTGGAGTGCTCTGGTTACTGGTACAGCTTCCCTATCCCGTATTGTGTTTTCTTGGTACCCGTACAGGAACGCTGGCTCGTCCATTTTTAAAACGCCGTGAATCTATTGCACGTAAAAATCTCGAACTCTGTTTCCCAAATTTGTCGCAGGAAGAAAGAGAGAAACTGGTCGATGAGAATTTCCGTTCACTCGGCATGGGGCTACTTGAAACAGGTATGGCCTGGTTCTGGCCGGACCGTCGAGTGCGTAAATGGTTTGATGTAGAAGGACTGGACAACCTGAAGCGCGCCCAGTTGCAAAATCGTGGCGTGATGGTTGTCGGCGTACACTTTATGTCGCTTGAGTTGGGTGGCCGCGTAATGGGGCTTTGTCAGCCAATGATGGCGACCTATCGCCCGCACAACAATAAGTTGATGGAGTGGATCCAAACCCGTGGTCGTATGCGCTCCAACAAGGCGATGATCGGCAGAAATAATCTGCGTGGTATTGTCGGTGCTCTGAAAAAAGGAGAAGCCGTATGGTTTGCCCCCGATCAGGACTACGGTCGTAAAGGAAGCTCGTTTGCCCCCTTCTTTGCCGTCAAAGATGTGGCAACCACCAACGGTACCTACGTGCTGTCGCGTTTGTCTGGTGCAGCGATGCTGACCGTAACCATGGTGAGAAAAGCAGATAACTCTGGTTATCGCCTGTTCATCACGCCTGAAATGGAAGGTTACCCGTCTGATGAGTGCCAGGCAGCGGCCTATATGAATAAAATTATCGAAAAAGAGATCATGCGCGCCCCCGAGCAGTATCTCTGGATCCACCGTCGCTTCAAAACGCGCCCGATGGGTGAAGCCTCGTTGTATATCTGAAAAGAAAGGCCGCAAGGCCTTTCTTTTTTTCTACGGCTGAATTACTTCACGCCCCATTTATTGTGGAGTTCAGTCATTCGTTCGCTATAGCTTCGGGCAATGCAGGCTGGCTCATCATCCTTCTCCTTCCAGCACTCGTTGCGTCCTTTGATCCAACCGCGCTGCTCTGCTTTTAACATCGGATCATTCTTCGATTTAGCCAGTGCCTGTTTAAAAATTTCGTTCAATTTCAGATCCATTGCAGAGAGCGATGGGCTCTGGCAAATAATATCTTCCGCACTTCCCTTTTGAACAGCAGAGCAGGAGTAAGACGGACCTGCGTTGGTCGATTTTTTCGCTGGAGAATATTCAATATTATCCTCCGGCAGGCAAACCACGTGCTTACGATTAGGTCCAGTCCAGGATACGTCCGGATTTCCGTCATCTTTGCGGGAGATAGAAACGGTATTTTTACCACTTGTCGCCTCCCAATAGTTTTCATTGAAAGCCTTCACCGTCGCCTTCCCGCCATCAATCCAGACATTGCCTTTACCATCACTATTCACACCACCAATACTTGCGCAGCTGAAATTGAACGCCAGCGGCGAGGCCGCCATCGACGTCAACGGCGTAAGAGCGAGTGCTAACATCATTAACCTGGTCATTTTTAACCTTTTCATTATTAAATTCCGCGAAAAATTAACCGCATTAACATCATGGCGATATGAGAACTATCCGAGTAAGCATTCCGTCGCTCAATAGCAATTTATTACCGAAAGAAATTAAACTGTCGCCGAATCACGACACTTGTAAGTTATTAAAATTAAATAAAAAAATGCCTCTTGTCTCACCTCATTTTTAGGCGTACATTAGCGCCGTCTGGAGCATTAAAGCTCAGAATTCTGAGGTGATGCAGCCAAGTAAACGAGGGGAATTCTCCATTTCGTTTATGCGTGCATCAGCTCTCTGTCAGGTAAGCATATGTTCATTTAGACATACCCAAGGTATGCGGAGAGATGAAAAGTGAAATATTTCTTTATGGGCATTTCTTTTATGGTCATCGTTTGGGCCGGTACTTTCGCCCTGATGATCTAAATTAAAAGACGCAGCAAAAAACAGGAGCCATCAGGCTCCTGTTTGCATTTTGGGGGAACATTCGGTCAATCGGTACTTTCAGAAGTCGATTTTGCACTGGTCGGTAACAGGCCATCTGCACGGAACATTGCTTTGATACCGCGAATAGCCTGACGGGTACGGTCACGGTTTTCAATTAACGCAAAACGCACATGCGTATCACCATAATCACCAAACCCAATCCCCGGTGAAACGCATACCTTCGCTTCATTCAGCAGTTTCTTGGCAAACTCAAGTGACCCCATCCCGGCGTATTGCTCTGGAATTTTCGCCCAAACGTACATCGAGGCTTTTGGCACCTCGACCATCCAGCCAGCTTCATGCAGCCCTTTGACCAGCACATCACGACGACGTTTATATTGCTCTGCAATATCTCGCACGCACTGCTGATCGCCTTCCAGCGCGGCGATAGCCGCAACCTGTAACGGTGTAAAGGTCCCGTAATCGTGATAGCTCTTAATTCGCGCCAGCGCGTTCACCAGCGTTTTATTGCCCACCATAAAACCGATACGCCAGCCCGCCATGTTGTAGCTTTTCGACAGAGTGAAAAATTCAACTGCGACATCGCGAGCGCCCGGTACCTGCATTATCGATGGCGCTTTCCAGCCGTCATAAACAATATCAGCGTAGGCCAGGTCGTGAACCACCAGCACGTCATAGCGTTTAGCCAGAGCCACAACTTTTTCGAAGAACTCCAGCTCGACGCATTGCGCAGTCGGGTTCGACGGGAAACCTAAGATCATCATCTTCGGTTTCGGATAGCTTTCGCGAATCGCGCGCTCCAGCTCATTAAAGAAATCGACGCCTTCGACCAGCGGCACAGATCGTACCTGCGCGCCGGCAATCACCGCGCCATAAATATGGATGGGATAACTTGGGTTGGGTACGAGGACCGTATCACCGTGATCGAGCGTTGCCAGCATCAGGTGCGCAAGTCCCTCTTTGGAACCGATGGTCACAATGGCTTCGGATTCAGGATCGATCTCAATGTCATAGCGTTCCTGGTACCAGCGGGAAATCGCCCGACGCAGACGCGGAATACCGCGAGAGGTGGAATAACCGTGCGTATCCGGGCGCTGCGCCACGGTACACAGTTTTTCAACAATGTGAGGAGGCGTGGCCCCATCCGGGTTCCCCATGCTGAAGTCGATAATATCTTCGCCGCGCCGACGCGCAGCCATCTTCAGTTCAGCCGTGATGTTAAAAACGTACGGGGGAAGGCGATCAATACGCGTAAAGCGACGTTCAGGGCGGGAGTCAGCCATAATATCCTCAGATTAACGTTAGCGCCCGGACCGTCCGAGCGACGCTGCCACGATGGTGGCACGTTTAGAAAATAGCCTGAATAATTTCCTTCTGTCGAGAGGCAAAACAAAATATTTTTTCCTGACAAAAAAGAGGAACAACATAGTAAAATGAGGAAATATTCATTTTCACAACCCGCTTAAAATTACCATCATTTAACATTTTGTTGTTAAATACATTACCTTGAATGCAGCGCTGACAGGACAGGTATTGTAAATACAACAATCATGCAACAATCCCCTTTTAATATTATGGTTTTTCCTCATTAGGCACAGGCTGCGTGGGTGCTGGTCATCCTGGCCCAGGTTACCTATCATAGAGGTTTAACCCTTGCGCAAGAGTCACCCGTGCACGAAATATTCAATATGCTGCTGGCGGTATTTGACCGGGCAGCACTGATGCTGTTCTGTCTGTTTTTCCTGATTCGTATCCGCCTGTTCCGCGAACTGTTGCACAAATCAGCCCACTCCCCAAAAGAGCTGCTCGCCGTTACCGCGATTTTCTCAATGTTTGCCCTGTTCAGTACCTGGTCCGGCGTACCGGTTGAAGGCTCACTGGTTAACGTGCGTATTATCGCGGTCATGTCAGGGGGGATTCTGTTTGGCCCGTGGGTCGGTATCATTACGGGCCTCATCGCGGGTACCCACCGCTATCTGATCGACATCGGCGGCGTCACCGCCCTGCCCTGTTTTATCACCAGTATTCTGGCAGGCTGTATTGCCGGGTGGATCAACCGTAAGATCCCTAAAGCGCAGCACTGGCGAGCGGGCATTTTAGGCGGAATGCTGTGCGAATCCCTGACGATGATCCTCGTCGTCGTCTGGGCCCCCTCTACCGCACTGGGGCTGGATATTGTCTCAAAAATCGGTATCCCAATGATCCTGGGCAGCGTCTGCATTGGCTTTATCGTCATGCTAGTGCAAAGCGTGGAGGGCGAGAAAGAGGCCAGCGCTGCGAAGCAGGCTAAGCTGGCGCTGGATATTGCCAACAAAACCTTGCCGCTTTTTCGGCAGGTTAACAGCGAGTCGCTCCGCCAGGTATGCGAAATTATTCGCCATGACATCCATGCGGACGCCGTCGCGATTACCAATACCCAGCACGTTCTGGCCTACGTTGGCGTGGGGGAACTTAACTACCGTGATAACGATGATTTCGTCAGTCCTACCACTCAGCAGGCGATCAATTACGGAAAAATCATCATTAAAAACAATGATGAAGCGCATCGCACACCGGAAATACACTCCATGCTGGTGATCCCGCTGTGGGAGAAAGGTGTTGTCACCGGTACGCTAAAAATCTACTACTGTCACGCCCACCAGATAACCTCCTCGCTGCAGGAAATGGCTATTGGCCTGTCGCAAATTATCTCGACTCAGCTTGAAGTTTCCCGGGCGGAACAGCTACGCGAAATGGCAAATAAGGCAGAGCTACGCGCACTACAAAGTAAAATAAATCCTCATTTCCTGTTTAACGCCCTGAACGCGATTTCATCCTCGGTACGGCTTAACCCAGACACCGCACGCCAGCTCATTTTTAATTTGTCGCGTTATCTTCGCTACAATATCGAATTAAAAGACGATGAGCAGATCGACATCAAAAAAGAGCTGTATCAAATCAAGGATTACATCGCCATCGAACAGGCGCGTTTTGGCGACAAACTAACGGTTATTTATGATATCGATGAAGAGGTAAGCTGTTATATTCCCAGCCTGCTGATTCAGCCGCTGGTAGAAAACGCTATCGTCCATGGGATTCAGCCCTGCAAAGGGAAAGGTGTGGTCACCATCAGCGTGGCGGAGTGTGGTAACCGGGTACGGATAGCCGTGCGGGATACGGGCCACGGTATCGATCCAAAAGTGATTGAACGGGTCGAATCCAATGAAATGCCGGGCAATAAAATTGGTCTATTGAATGTGCACCATCGCGTTAAGCTGCTCTACGGTGAGGGATTACATATCCGCCGTCTGGAGCCCGGCACTGAGATTGCCTTTTATGTACCGAATCAGCATTCGCCCGCAGCCGCACCGGCCACATTGTTGCTTTAACCAGGAGTGAAGTCGTGAAAGTCATCATTGTTGAAGATGAATTCCTGGCCCAACAGGAACTGAGCTGGCTGATAAAAGAGCACAGCCAGATGGAGATTGTCGGCACGTTTGACGATGGTCTGGACGTGCTGAAATATCTCCAGCACAACCGCGTTGACGCCATTTTTCTGGATATTAATATTCCCTCGCTGGACGGCGTATTGCTGGCACAAAATATCAGCCAGTTCGCGCATAAACCTTTTATTGTGTTTATTACCGCGTGGAAAGAGCACGCCGTTGAAGCCTTCGAACTGGAAGCTTTTGACTACATTCTGAAGCCGTACCAGGAATCACGCATTGTCAGCATGCTGCAAAAGCTGGAAGCCGCCTGGCAACAGCAGCAAACTGGAACTTCGCCCGCCAGTCCGGTGGCCCGCGAAAACGATACGATCAACCTGATCAAAGATGAGCGGATCATCGTGACCCCGATCAACGACATCTACTACGCAGAAGCCCATGAAAAGATGACGTTTGTCTACACCCGGCGCGAATCGTACGTGATGCCGATGAACATCACCGAATTTTGCAGCAAACTGCCGGCTTCGCATTTCTTCCGCTGCCACCGCTCGTTCTGCGTGAATCTGAATAAAATCCGCGAGATCGAACCCTGGTTTAACAATACCTATATTTTGCGCTTAAAAGATCTGGAATTTGAAATCCCGGTTAGTCGGAGTAAAGTGAAAGAGTTCAGACAGTTAATGCACTTATAGCGCAGAGAAAGAGCGATGAAAGAGCCAGGCCTTCCCGCAGACCAACAGTTTTTCGCCGATCTGTTCAGTGGCCTGGTGTTAAACCCACAGCGTCTGGGGCACGTGTGGTTCGCAACCCAGCCCGCCACGTTACCGACCGGCAGTTTATGTATTGATCTTCCGCGCCTTGATATCGTGCTACGTGGGGAATACAGCAACCAACTGCAAAAACAGCAGCATAACCTGGCAGAAGGCGACATGCTGTTTATCCCGGCGAAAGCGGCCAATCTGCCCGGCGGCGACAAACCCGTGATGCTGCTGAGCCTGGTTTTTTCTCCGGCATGGCTGGGACTCTCTTTTTACGATAATCGAACCGCATCGCTGCTTCGTCCGGTACGCCGTATTGAGTTACCCCATCCACAGCGCGGCGAAGGCGAGGCGATGCTCACCGCATTAACGCATTTAAGCCGCTCTCCTCAGGCCCAGGATATCATTCAGCCGTTGGTGCTTAGTCTGCTGCATCTGTGTCGTAGCGTGGTGAATACCCGCCCAGACACAGAGCGCCCACGCGCTGAATTTCTCTATCATAGTATGTGTAATTGGATACAAGATAACTATGCCCAGCCGCTGACTCGCGAAAGCGTGGCGCAGTTTTTTAATATCACACCCAATCACCTGTCAAAAGTTTTTGCCCAGCACGGCACTATGGGGTTCGTCGAGTATCTGCGGTGGGTAAGAATGGCGAAGGCGCGCATTATCTTGCAGAAATACCATCTGTCGATTAGCGAAGTCGCACAGCGGTGTGGATACCATGACAGTGATTATTTCTGCCGCCTGTTCCGGCGTCAGTTTGGCCTGACGCCGGGAGAGTACGGCGCGCGTTTTCAGTCAGCGCGTTGATTATGTCAACACCTGCCAAGGCCGCCGCATCTTTGCTTTATGGTGAGTCGTTACAGCCGATGTCTGTGTGTTTAGCCCAATTGACCATTCCCTGGAAATCAACAATCACCACGGATTCATCGCCAACCACCCAGGCATCATGGCCTGGAGGAATGCGCGACAGCTCACCGGGCTTACAATCAAATTCGCTGCCATCATCCATTTTTATCCGCAGCACACCGGAAACGTGGTACTGAAAATGAGGGGCTTCGCAACTCTTCGTTCCAGCGATAGGTTGAACTGACGTAGACCACCGCCAGCCTGGTTCCAGGACCGCACGGCCGACAATTGCACCTCCCACATCGAGAAGCTCCAGTCGCCCGTGAGGGAATTCACGAACTTCGTCTGGAAGACCAAATGACTTCACTTCTGCTTTGTCCATTGCGCACCTCCTTAGGTTGATTACGCGCATGGCCGCTCTTAAATTATATCAGCAGCGGTCATTTATTGTACGATTCGTAATCTCAGCCAGGATCGTTGTAAAATAACGGCCTTTAGCTAAACCCTGCAGGCTTACTCAATAAAGTGAATATACGATGAAGAACAGACGTGCACTCTCCCTGATGTGTTTTCAGATGCTGGAATCAGGTGCGGATCGTCGGACCGTGAAAAGAGCCCTGACCTCCCGCCGTGTTAAAGGTCGCCAGGCGGTAGTTCTGCTCTGTAAACAAGAGATGACGTTGTTGAGGGCCGGGAAACTACCGTTCTCTGATTGATAATTTCCCTTTCTGACCCTCTTATCCACTCTTGCTGTCAAACTTAAAACGTCAGTTCTGCCTCCAGCAGCGCAAGAATGCTCTCAGCATTTTCAGCGGCAAACAACGACTGGCGGAACTGCTTGTTCACCAGCTTGCGCGCCAGCTGCGAGAAGACCTTCACGTGGTTTATGCCTTCATCAGCACCCAGCGTCAGCATGATCACCAGTTCCACATCACCCATCTCAGACTGCCAGTCAACGGGCTGCAGAAGCCGGGCAATGCTGATGCTGGAATGGCGGATCCACTGGGATTTCGTGTGCGGAATAGCCACACCGAAGCCGACGGCGGTGGTGACGATCTCTTCGCGCTGCCAGACATCCTCTTCCAGTTCAAACGGATGTTCAGTCCGTCCATTAACGCCAAGATTGCCGCACAGGAACTGGATCACCTGCTCTTTGTTACTCAGAGATTCGCCGACAAAGATGTTCCCCAGCGCCAGCAGCGGACGCACATCTTTCTGCGGTGCAAACTGGTTTAGCAGATCTTCTATCTCCTGAGCGCTACGGCATTCGCAGGCCTGCATGGCGAGCTCACGACATGCCCGACCGTCCAGTTGACGAAGCTGGCTTTTTACCGCCGGAATACGTGGGCTGCTCATGCTCAGCTCGTCCAGCCCGAGGCCCAGAAGCAGCGGTAAATAACGTCCTTCACCGCCCAGTTCGCCGCAAATACCCACCCATTTACCGCGTTCGTGCGCCACGCGAACAATCTGCTGCAACATGCGCAGGAACGACGGCGTAATCGGGTTGTACAGCGGCGAAACGCGCGGGTTATTGCGATCAACGGCGTACAAATACTGGGTCATGTCATTTGAGCCAATACTGAAGAAATCCACCTCATCACAGAAATGGTCGATGATGTAACACACCGAAGGGACTTCAACCATAATCCCCAATGAGATTGTCGGAGCATGACGTAAGCCGTCCGCTTTCAGCGCCACCAACGCGTTTTGCAGTTCGCTTTTTACCCATAAAATCTGGTCGAGGCTGTGCACCATCGGGATCATCAGTTGCGCATTGCCGAAGGTCGCCGCCCGTAAAATCGCGCGCAATTGAGTGCGAAAAAGCCCGGCAAACTCCGGATAAATCCGCACCGCGCGATAGCCCAGGAACGGATTCTCTTCCTGCGGAATATTAAGATAGCGGATGTTCTTATCGCCGCCGATATCCATGGTGCGAAAGATAACCGGCTTGTCGCCCGCGGCCAGTAAGACCTGCTGGTAGGCTTCAAACTGTTCCTGCTCATCAGGTGCGCTGTCGCGATCCATAAACAGCATTTCAGTACGAAACAGCCCAATCCCTTCCGCACCATTGGCAAACGCTCCCGGCGCTTCCAGCGCGGTACCGATATTCGCTGCAACGTCAATACGCTGATGATCTTTGGTCAACGCAGGCTGGGCGGCATCAAGCGCCTGCCGCCGCTGGCATTCATCGGCCAGCTTCTGCGCAATCGCGTAATAGCCGCGAACGGCATCGTCTGGATTGATGGCTAATACCCCACATCGGGCATCCAGTACCGCATGCTGCCCGGAATACCGGTTAATGGCCGCCAGCGGCAAGCCGCTAAGTACCGGAATAGCTGACGCACGGGCAAGGATCAAGGTATGCGAAGTGCGCCCCGTTTTCTCCAGGATCATGCCAGACAGATGCTGCAAATCGAGGCTTAAAAACTGGCTGGGCGTCAAATCCTCAGCAACCAGAATCGTCGGTTTATTCAGCACCAGCGCATTACGCGGTCGTCTTTCAGGCCAGGTGATGTGCAGCAACTGTTCGCTGATATCACGGATATCACTGACGCGTTCGCGCAGGTAATCACTACCGGAGGCCGACAGCTTGTCGCACACCAGCTCCATATTGGCAACAATTGCCGCCCCTAGCCCCAGATGTTGCTCCAGCATTAAGCGGCGAATATTCCCGGCAAACTCGTCATCCTGAATCAGAGACAGATGCGCGCTAAGGATGGTTTTACTCTCGCCGTCGCGCTCGCGCAGCTGCTGATTGAGCTGTTCGGCAAGCGTCGCCAGACTATGCTCCAGCCGGGTATTGTCTTCCGCACTCGCCGCAATCGCACGATAACTTTCCAGGTTATCACTCTGCCAAAGCGTGAGCGTACCTGCTCCCACGCCCCCTGCCAGCACGCTGCCGTACAGCAGGTCCGGGTTGAGGCGAATCAGCGAACGCGGCAACGGGTGCGCCGCCAGTTCCGCCGGGGTCGGCTGAACGCTATCGCTGTCAATAAACCGGTGCTGCAGGTACTCCTCCAGCGCTCGCCGGGCCTGTTCTTCATCGCGACCAGTAATGGACAGGCTGCAACTGTCGTTAAAAAGCGTTCCGGTACCTATCAGCGCCAGCGAGCTTTTCGCATCCGCCCGCGCATTCTGGCGATGATTAATAAATACCACCTCACTTTGCCACTGGCTGCACTGTTCTTTCAGCTCCCACGCCGGACGCGCATGCAGACCATTGGGTAACGGGCAAAGAAATTGAATCGTTAGCATAACAACTCCTGATTAGCGCGAAATCAGCACCTGAAATCCGTCAGATGAGCCACGGTTTCGCACGTAAGATGTGAAATAAGAGCCGACAACAGCTGCTGCGTCTGGATGATGTCCCGGCAGTCGGCAATCGACGCCGCGCAATGTCCATACCGTGTGGCGGGTCCCATGACAACCGTTGGGATCCCTGTACCGCTTACGTGCACCGCCCCGCCGTCGGTGCCACCGTTACTGAACATATCGAGCTGCAGGGAAATACCCGCGTCAGCGGCCACGCTTTCAACCCACGCCGTCAGCTTTGGTGGTGCAATCAGCGATTTATCGCTTAACACCAGCATCGGGCCTTTACCGAGCTGTCGGTGATTGGCCGCACTGTAATCAAAGTTTTTGGCCCAGCAGGCAGTATCCAGCACAAATGCCACATCCGGTGCGACAACGCGTGCAGCCGTTTGTCCTCCGCGCAGTCCCACTTCTTCACTGGAACTGGCCACCAGCCAGACCTCGCAAGGAAGTATGGCGTTATGCCATTCACGCAGTAGCGCCACCAGCAAATAACATCCAAGACGGTCATCAAAGGCTTTGCCCATGATTCGCTGGTGCGGCAAGACCTGAAAGGTTGTGTCGAATGTGACGCGATCGCCGGGGCGTACGCCGGCCTGGAGTACCTCATCATAAGATCGCGCGCCAATATCTACCCGCAGCGTATTGACCTCATTACCGCAGCGCTCTCCGTCGAGCAGACCGGGAATTTTGCTCTCTTCACGGGTGGTGATCCGCACCGGCTGCAGTTGTCTGGCCGCCATACGCACATTTCCCACCGGCAATACATCGATCGCCCCTTCGCTGGAAATACTACGCACGATAAATCCCACTTCATCCATATGCGCGCAGATCATCACCTTCGGACCGGTTGATTCATTGAGACGGATCAGCACCGATCCCAGACCATCGAAGCGCACCTCTTTATTAAGACGATCCGCCTCCTCAAGCAGGATCTGCCGCACTTCCTGTTCTGACGAGGCGATCGCGTCCGCCTCGCTCAGCGCCTTTAGTAACGATAAATCCATTACGCCTCTCCCGTGTGTAGCAATGTTTTCGCCATGGTATAGAGCACCTCGCCGCCGTCAGGCGTAACCAGCACAACATCTTCAATACGCACACCCCCCTGCCCCGGCAGATAAATACCCGGCTCAACGGTGAGCAGCATGCCAGCGACCAGAGGTGTTGTGTCGTCGGAGGAAAAACGTGGGTTTTCATGCACTTCAATGCCGATAGCATGTCCGGTGTTGTGACCAAATGCATCGCCATAGCCCGCCTGGGTAATGACCCGCCTGGCTGCGGCGTCTACCTCATTGCATCGCGCACCTGGTCGAATTGCCGCCACCGCGGCACGCTGCGCCGCAAGGACAATCTGGTACACGGCAAACAACGCGCTTTCTTCCGCTGGCTGGTTCGCATCGGGGATGCGAAAGGTTCGCGTCATATCCGAGCAATAACCCTGATACAGCGCGCCAAAATCCAGCGTGATGAACTCACCCGCCTCAACACGTTTGTCGCTGGCTTTGCCGTGTGGCAGCGCACCGCGCCAGCCGCTGGCGACAATGGTGTCAAAAGAAGCTTTATCTGCGCCGAGCGTGCGCATAAACCACTCCAGTTCAGCGGCAATTTCGCGCTCACTGAGACCGGGTTGAATAAAGCGTCGTATATGTTCCGCGCTGAGGTCAGCTATCCGGCAGGCTTCGCGGATGCAGGCTATTTCCTGCGCCGTTTTCACCTGCCGGAGCACATCCGGTACGGCGCTCACCAGTCGGGCGCGCAGTTTGTCCGACCACGCGTTCGCCGTTTCCCAGCTTACTTGCTCACCTTCGAATCCCACCGTCTGCAGCTTTTCGTGCGCAATAATGTGATTCACCTGCGAAAATAGCGTCTGCGCTCCATCGAGCCGATGGATCTGATAGCCCTGAGTACGCGTGGCAATATCGGTGTAGTAATGGGCATCAACCAGGATATGCGCACTTTCATGGCTGATAAACACAAACCCTGAACTGCTGGAGATCCCCATATGCGGCTGTTTGTTCTGCCGTGATGACAACAGCATCGCGTCGAGTTGTTGCGCCGTTAACCAGTCGCGCAGTGAAGCAAGTAAGCTCATAGTTACAATCCTTTTAATCAGAGGCTTTCAATCAGCAACTTGCCTTTGCGATACATCAGATGGCGAAGGAACACCACCATCAGCGCCGTAATCACCGCACCTAACAGGATCCCCGCCATATAGACGCCGAGGTTAGTCACCAGCGGCCACGCCCAGATAGCGGATTCCGGGAACCACTGCACGGCCCCCAGCCAGACGGCAGCCGTCGACCCAACAATGGCGCCAACCATATAAGAAGGAATTGCGGTGATGGGGCTTTCCAGTGCAAACGGGATCGCCCCTTCGCTGATTCCCATAAATGCGAGGAACATTGCCGTTTTCCCCTGCGGGTAAAGCTGTGCGCTGAACAGGCGTTTGCCGGTTAAGCGACGGTCAATAAGCGTGGCCAGTCCGAGGCCAATCGGCGGAATGACAATCGCAATAGAGCGCGCGGTGACCGGCAGAACGTGATCGGTAGTAAAGCTGAAGGCGACAAAACCTGCGGCTTTATTAATCGGGCCGCCGAGGTCAATCGCCGTTGCCGCGGAAATCCCCATCGCGTACATCAGCGTGCCTTTCTCGCCAGCCGCCGTCAGCAAAGTACGGATCCCGCCGTTAATCCAGCCGCCAAACGGCGTTATCACGTAATACATCGCCAGCATGACGAAAATGGCGGAGAGAATGGGCAGTAAAAAGGTGGTTTTGAATGCCAGCAGGAAATCAGGCAGCTGGATTTTTTGGTTCATCCACTTCACCAGATACCCGGCGACAATCGAGATAATCAGCGCACCAATAAAGGTTGACGGAACCGGAGCACTGGTTACCCATTGCAGCGTTGATGGGTCAAAATTCAGTATTTGTGTCGGCTGAGTAGACATCAGCCCGCCAATGAACCCCGCCGGAAACGCCAGCTTGCCGCCGATGGAGTTGGCGACAAACGCGGCAAACATCGGAATAGCAAAACCAAACAGCACGCCGCCAAAAGATTGCGACAGCCAGGCAAACTTCAGTAATGAGAGATTAAAACCGGTAAATTTTCCGCTGTTCAGCGCATCCATGATGCCAGTGTCAGCAGGAATATCGAGCCAGCTATAGGCGATCAGTTGCGAGAAGGCGAGAATCACCCCGCCCATAATTAACGTCGGCACCATGCGTGAAATACCCGACATCACATGTTGCGGAAGTTCGCCCCAGAAGCTATTGCGGGAGGCCGGTGGATTTTTTATTGCCGCTGCCGCACCAGATGCGCCAGGCACAACGGTTGCACTGCGTTTTTTAATGGCCATATGTAATTCCCTGTCGATGATTATTGTTGTTCAGCGGCAACCATCTCTTCGATCTCTTTAATGATGCCGGCAGCATTTTTTATCGCGTCCTGTAGCGTAATTTCGTAGACATCACGCGACTCAAAACGCTCGTTATCTTCTGGAGTTACGGCAACTGAATGGATGATTAACATCGCCTCAGCAATATCCTGCGCCGTCAGGCGATTTTGTATTCCGTCAGCACCCTGGGTTTCGATTTTCACTTCATAACCGGCTTCAACCGCGGCTTCTTCCAGCGCCTGAGCTGCCATAAAGGTGTGGGCCAGCCCCATTGGGCACGCGCAGACGGCAATTAATTTTTTACTCATAATCATTTCCTCGTAATAGTTAACGAGTGAAATTATGGTCCGAGGAAAGTAACAACCGTTATCAGACAAATAATGCTTTTACTGGACAAATAATCCAGCAATCAGGAAGTGTGACGAAGGTCGGAAAGGTGGGCGGCAGGCATAAAAAAACCGCGTGATTTACGCGGTTTTGCAGATTTCTGATTGAAGAATTAAAGAATATGGCCCAGCGTCTGACGCAAATGCGCACCTGCGCCAAGTAGTCCAGGATTATCGTGCACAATCAGGTACACCGGAATATCCTGCACGTAGGCTTTAAAACGGCCTTTATCTTCAAAACCACCGCGGAAGCCTGAAGCCTTAAAGAAGTCGAGGAAGCGCGGTACGATACCACCGGCGATGTACACACCGCCAAACGTCCCAAGGGTTAACGCCAGATCGCCACCAAAACGCCCCATAATGACGCAGAACAGCGACAGCGCCCGACGACAGTCAATGCAGGAATCTTCCAGCGCCCGTGCGGTGATATCCTTCGGCTGCAGATTTTCCGGCAACCGCCCGTCTGATTTGACGATGGCGCGATACAGATTCACCAGCCCCGGACCAGACAGCACACGTTCTGCGGAAACATGACCAATTTCGGCGCGCAGGACTTCAAGGATAATTCCTTCTTCTTCGCTGTTAGGCGCAAAATCTACATGACCGCCTTCACCGGGCAGGCTTACCCAGCGTTTGTCCACGTGCACCAGATGCGCCACGCCGAGCCCGGTTCCTGCGCCATAGACGGCTATCGGTTTACCTTCAACAGGTTCCGCGCCACCAAACTGGATCAAATGCTCTTTTTTCAGCATCGGGATCGCCATCGACACGGCGGTGAAATCATTGATGATTTCCAGATGGCTAAAGCCCAGATTTTTTTTCATCTCAGCAATAGAGAATGCCCAGGTATGGTTGGTCATTGCCACCCAGTCGCCAGTAATCGGACAGGCAATGGCAATGCAGCCATCTTCGACGCTGACGCTATGCTCATCCAGGTACACGCGCACCACGGCTTCCAGACTGGGGTAATCAAGCCCGGAATAGGTTTTTGCCTGCGAAATCTCGCCGCTGGCAATATCGCACAGAGCAAGACGCGCGTTGGTGCCGCCAACATCCCCTACTAAAGCATATTTTGTCATTCTTCCACTGCTCCGCTAAAGTCAGATTAAATCTTTGCCACACTGTAAATTCATGGGGACATAACAACAACGGTCTGAAAGCTGATGCCCGTGGAAAATCGATCCAGATCACACAATTACTTTATCGTTTCAGCACCATTTGCAGCGATGCCGTCAGGCAGGCTGTGCAAACTATGTCTATGACTCTGTTTTAAGGAATAGAAAATGCTCCATCCGCGAGCCAGAACGATGCTCTTGCTATCAACCCCAGCGCTAATCATTGGCATAGCGTCCAGCCTGGTGTTGATCGTTGTGATGAAAGTGGCTTCCGTTTTACAGCAGTTTTTGTGGGAACGTCTGCCTGTTAGCATCGGTATAGCCCAGGACTCTCCGGTCTGGATTATCGGTATGCTGACGCTCACGGGGATCATGGTCGGGTTAGTTATCCGTTACAGCCATGGTCACGCAGGTCCGGATCCGGCCTGTGAACCGTTAATTGGTATGCCGGTGCCAACGTCAGCACTACCGGGCCTGCTGGCAGCGCTAATCCTTGGCCTCGCGGGTGGCGTCAGTCTGGGTCCGGAACACCCCATCATGACCGTAAATATCGCTCTGGCAGTGGCACTTGGTAGCCGCATGTTTCCCCGCATTGCGAAACTGGACTGGACCATTCTCGCCTCTGCCGGCACCATCGGCGCGCTATTTGGCACCCCCGTTGCCGCTGCGCTGATATTTTCGCAAACGCTGAATAGCTCAAACGATGTGCCCTTGTGGGATCGCCTGTTCGCGCCGTTAATGGCCGCGGCCGCGGGTTCGCTAACCACCAGCCTGTTTTTTCACCCCCATTTTTCACTGCCCATCGCGCACTACACGCAGATGCACTTGATCGATATCCTCAGCGGCGCGGTTGTTGCCGCAATCGCTATTGCTGCCGGAATGGTAGCCGTCTGGTGTCTGCCACGTTTGCACCATTTAATGCATCGATTAAAACACCCGGTACTGATCCTCGGGGCAGGCGGTTTTATCCTTGGAATTTTGGGTGTTATCGGCGGGCCGCTTACCTTGTTTAAGGGACTGGACGAAATGCAGCAGATGGCGTTTAGCCAAACGCTGGGGACATCGGATTATTTCATGCTCGCCGTAATTAAGCTGGCGGCGTTAGTAGTTGCGGCAGCGAGTGGTTTTCGCGGAGGGCGAATATTCCCGGCGGTATTCGTTGGTGTCGCCTTGGGTCTGATGCTGCACGCCCATGTTGAAGCGGTGCCGGCTGCCATCACGGTTTCTTGCTCTATCCTCGGGCTGGTGCTGGTCGTCACCCGCGACGCCTGGCTGAGCCTGTTTATGGCAGCAGTGGTGGTACCAGATACCACCCTGCTGCCGCTGCTGTGCATCGTCATGCTGCCCGCCTGGCTGCTGCTGGCAGGCAAGCCGTTGATGGTCGCTGAACGCCCTGATAAATAGCTATCCGCCGTTGCGAGATTCCAGCGCACGGGTCACCGTGCGCAATAATTCAGGAAGATCGGCTTTCGGTAGCACTACCTCAATTAACGACAATCGTTGCGGATGGGACAGCCTGGCCAAAACTTCCTCCAGCTGTACCGCCTGCCTCACCCGCCAGCATTCCGCCTGGCATTCACGACTAAACGCCTGCGGCACCAACGTCCAGCTCCAGGCGGCGATATCGTTATAGCGCTGATTTGCCCCGTGTATGGCCCGCTCCACGGTATAGCCGTCATTGTTGAGGAGTAAAATAACGGGTGATTGCCCGTCTCTGAGCATGGAGCCCAGCTCCTGAATGGTGAGCTGCGCCGCGCCATCGCCAATAATCAGGATCACCCGACGGTCCGGACAGGCCGTTTGCGCGCCGAATGCCGCCGGTAGCGCGTAGCCAATAGATCCCCACAACGGTTGGACCAGTACTTCCGCCCCGCAAGGTAATGAGAGCGCAGCCGCGCCAAAGGCGGCGGTTCCCTGATCGACGAGGATAATGTCATTAGGCGCCAGATACTGCTGCACCGTATGCCAGAAGTTTTCCTGCGTCAGAGGCCCCTTCTCAACCTGAATGCGCGCAACTGGCGGACGTTCTGGCGGCAGTGAAAACGACATTTCCAGACACAGCTCCCGCAATGTGGTGACCGCCTGCTCCATCGGGATGTTAAACCAGCTGGTTCCAATCCGTGAGGCATGTGGCTGAACATCAATGGTGCGCTCCTGCGGTAGCTGTTGCGTAAACCCGGCGGTCAGGGTGTCGACAAATTGTGTGCCGACACAAAATATCGTGTCAGCATCTTCGATAGCCAGACGAACATAATCGCTACTGGCTCCGGCACTGTACGTGCCAACAAACGCCGGATGACGTTCATCGAACAGCCCTTTGCCCATCAACAACGTAGCGTGGGCCATCGGCGTTTCCGCCATCCAGCGCTGTAAAACCGGCTGCAGACCAAAACGTAGCGCGAGAAAGTCCGCGAGCAGCGCGACGCGCGGGCTGTCCAGCAATCGTTCACGGGCATGGTAGCGAAACGCTTCTGCCACACTGCTCTCCGGCTCGCTCAGAGGAACAATCAGGATGTCATTCGGTGGTGTGGCGGGCTGTTTTGCCACATCAGCAGGTAACATCAGATAGCCCGGTCTGCGTTCGATGAGCATTGCTCGCAACACGCGGTCAATTTCATAACAGGCGTTTTGTTCATCCAGTACCGCGCTCGCCGTCGTCACCGCCTGCTGCATACGGTAAAAATGTTGAAAGTCACCATCACCCAGCGTGTGATGCATCAACTCCCCACGACGCTGTGCACCGCGACAGGGCGCGCCAACAATATGCAAAACAGGAACATATTCCGCATAACTTCCTGCGATACCGTTAATCGCACTTAACTCGCCCACACCAAACGTGGTGAGCAGCGCCCCTACCCCAGAGACCCGTGCATAGCCATCTGCCGCATAAGCCGCATTCAACTCGTTCGCACACCCGACCCAACATACGTTGGGATGTTCAATCACGTGGTCAAGAAACTGCAAATTATAATCGCCTGGCACACCAAAGAGATGGCCGACGCCACAGCCTGCCAGCCTGTCCAGCAGATAATCAGCAACGGAATACGGGGTTTGCATGACAGCTATCCTTCTGACGGTAACCTCATGTTGAGTATCGAAGAACTGTGATGACTGTCCAGGAAAGTCGCTGTGAAGGGGTGGAAAGCAGGATTTACAGTTTTGGCGGTAAAAATTCATTGAAGAATAGACGGTGTAACCGTATACACTGAAAGACACACGCATTGTGGAAGGGGGTGACATGGTTTATCACGCAGATGAAAATCGTTATCAGACAATGGAGTACCGCCGCTGCGGTCAGAGCGGCCTTAAACTGCCGATTGTCTCGCTGGGTTTGTGGCACAATTTTGGCGATACCACACAGGTCGAAAACAGTCGGGCATTATTACAGCGCGCATTCGATCTGGGGATCAACCATTTTGATCTGGCAAATAACTATGGTCCACCGCCGGGTTCGGCAGAACGGAATTTTGGTTGGATCCTGCAGGAAGATTTTTTACCGTGGCGAGATGAGCTTATTATCTCCACTAAAGCGGGCTACACCATGTGGGAAGGTCCCTACGGTGACTGGGGTTCACGCAAATATCTGATTGCCAGTCTCGATCAAAGCCTGAAGCGCCTGGGACTGGAGTATGTCGATATTTTCTACCACCATCGCCCCGACCCTGAAACACCGCTCAAAGAAACCATGCGCGCACTGGATCACATCGTCCGTCAGGGCAAAGCCCTGTACGTCGGGTTGTCTAACTATCCGGCAGATCTTGCCAGGCAGGCGATTGAAATACTCGACGATTTAGGTACGCCATGCCTTATTCACCAGCCCAAATATTCCATGTTTGAACGTTGGGTCGAAGGCGGTCTGCTGTCGTTGTTACAGGAAAAAGGTGTCGGCAGCATCGCCTTCTCACCGCTGGCTGGCGGACAGTTAACCGACCGCTACCTGAACGGCATTCCTGCGGATTCTCGTGCGGCAAGCGGCAGCCGTTTCCTGAACCCGGATCAAATTACGCCAGAGAAACTGGAGAAGGTGCGGGCGCTGAATGCGCTGGCAGAACGACGCGGGCAAAAGCTTTCCCAGATGGCGCTGGCATGGGTGTTACGGGATGACAAAGTCACGTCAGTGCTGATTGGCGCGAGTAAAACGGCGCAGATTAAAGACGCTGTCGGCATGCTGGCAAACCGTCACTTTACGTCTGAAGAGTGCGCGGAGATTGATGCTATCCTGAGTTGATTGAAATAAAGACACATTTATTAACAAAAAGTGCTCTCACTTACGATTTAAGAGTTAAGGCGATGAAACGGGGCTTTACTGCCCCGTAATATTACGTTAACAGGCCGGCTACGGCTCGATCGTGAAGGAGAGAAAACATGTTCAGGTCACTGATTCTGGCGGCAGTCTTATTGGCTTTTACACCGCTGGCCGCGAACGCTGGTGAAATCACCCTGCTGCCATCAATAAAATTGCAAATTGGCGATCGCGATAACTACGGTAA
Source organism: Citrobacter sp. Cf132 (assembly GCF_030333885.1). NCBI lineage: Bacteria > Pseudomonadati > Pseudomonadota > Gammaproteobacteria > Enterobacterales > Enterobacteriaceae > Citrobacter > Citrobacter sp. Cf132. The sequence goes on along the minus strand of NZ_JAOWFA010000057.1, from coordinate 98,983 downwards.
CTACTGGGATGGCGGCCGCTGGCGCGACCGGGATTACTGGCACAATAACTATGAGTGGCGTAAAAATCGCTGGTGGCGTCATGACAATGGCTATCATCGGGGCTGGGATAAACGCAAAGCTTATGAGCGCGGCTACCGTGAAGGCTGGAATGACCGTGACGACCACCGCGGTCGCGGGCGTGGTCACGGACACCACCATTAATGTAACAAAAGGGCCTGTGGGCCCTTTTGTTTTTACAAACCGAGTGCAGTTCCTACCAACAGCCAGATATTGAGCGTCACCACCAGCACAACAATCACCCAGCCTACCTGTTTTACCCATCGGGTATTCACCAAATCGCCCATCAGCTGACTGTTGCTGGTGAAAATCAACAGCGGCACCAGCGCCAGTGCAATACCAAAACTGAGCAACACCTGGCTCATCACCAGAATACGCGTTGGATCTAATCCCATCAGAATCACAATAAAGGATGGCATCATGGTGACCGTACGGCGAACCCAAAGCGGAATGTGAAAACGGATAAACCCTTGCATCACCACCTGCCCCGCCAGCGTACCGACCACGGTAGAGGAAAGTCCCGCAGCCACCAGGCTTAAACCGAACACTGTCGCCGCAGCGTGACTCAACAGCGGTTCAAGTGTCAGATACGCTTGATCGAGATCGGCAATACCGGTATGCCCGCTAAAATGAAATGCAGCGGCAGCCGTCGCCATCATCGCCAGATTGACAAATCCGGCAATCGTCATGGCGATAGCCACATCCCATTTCGTGGCCGCATAGCGCTGTTGACGTGTTCCGCCGTGCAGATGCTGGGTTAAGGAAGAGTGCAGATAAATGACATGCGGCATGATAGTCGCACCGAGCACGCCAGCGGCGAGGAACACCGCTTCGGAATTAGGTAGGCTCGGGATAACCATCCCCTTGCTAAGTTGCGCGAAGTTCGGCTGGGAAAAGATCAATTCCACAATGTAAGCCGCAGCCACAAACAGCAGCAAGCCGCCAATCACTTTTTCCAGCGGTTTTTGCCCGCGGCGCTGCAACATCAGAATCAAAAAAGTCGCGATACCGGTGAGCACGGCACCCTGCAATAACGACACGCCGAGGATCAACTTAAAGCCAATCGCGGCACCAATGAATTCAGCAAGGTCTGTCGCCATGGCGATAATTTCGGCCTGCACCCAGTAGAACCACACCACCGGACGAGGATAGTGATCGCGAATTTGCTCCGCCAGGTTTTTACCCGTGGCAATGCCAAGCTTTGCCGATAGCACCTGGATCAGCATCGCCATCAGGTTTGCCCAGACCACCACCCACAACAGTTTATAGCCAAAGCTGGCCCCTGCCTGGATGTTGGTGGCGAAGTTGCCCGGATCGATATAGCCGATCGCCGCGATGAACGCAGGTCCCATTAATGCGAGCTTCAACTTGCGCGCTGCCCGTCCACTGCTACTCTCAACGCGATCGTTAGTCATTTTAGTGCCTCAGAAACATAGCCTTTGCTATGTTTCAAGCTACGCCTATTGAGAATGATTATCAAATTCATTTTGATGGGTGAAGTTGATTTCTCTGATAGTGTTTGTCTATGGATCGATAAGGATTCTGGGAAAAACGGTAAAATGTTTAATTATTGTTATAGATTAGCACAATGACATAACTTTTCACTTCGATACAAAGCATAACGGAAGTGTATCACCGATCACTAATTTTGAATCTCGTCACAGGTCCTTATTATAGTGTGTGTTTGATCTCGTTTTCTTTATGGTTGTTACATAGAATGTGCACGAAAACTAAACCTGCCTCATATTTGGAGCAAATATGGACCGCGTCCTTCATTTTGTATTGGCATTGGCCGTTGTTGCGATCCTTGCGCTGCTGGTAAGCAGTGACCGTAAAAAGATTCGCATTCGTTATGTTATTCAACTGCTTGTTATTGAAGTGTTACTGGCGTGGTTCTTCCTGAACTCCAACGTCGGCCTGGGCTTCGTAAAAGGCTTCTCCGAAATGTTCGAAAAACTGCTCGGTTTTGCCAACGAGGGGACAAACTTCGTCTTCGGCAGCATGAATGATCAAGGCCTGGCATTTTTCTTCCTGAAAGTGCTGTGCCCTATCGTCTTTATCTCCGCCCTGATCGGTATCCTTCAGCATATCCGTGTGCTGCCGGTTATCATCCGCGCAATTGGTTACCTGCTTTCCAAAGTGAACGGTATGGGCAAGCTGGAATCCTTCAACGCCGTCAGCTCTCTGATCCTGGGTCAGTCCGAGAACTTTATCGCCTATAAAGATATTCTCGGCAAAATGTCTCGCAACCGTATGTACACCATGGCTGCAACGGCGATGTCTACCGTTTCCATGTCTATCGTCGGCGCGTACATGACCATGCTGGAGCCGAAGTACGTTGTTGCGGCGCTGGTACTGAACATGTTCAGCACCTTTATCGTGCTGTCGCTGATCAACCCTTACCGCGTTGATGCCAGCGAAGAAAATATCCAGATGTCTAACCTGCATGAAGGTCAGAGCTTCTTCGAAATGCTGGGTGAATACATCCTGGCGGGTTTCAAAGTGGCAATTATCGTTGCGGCGATGCTGATTGGTTTCATCGCGTTAATAGCCGCCCTGAACGCCCTGTTTGCTACCGTGACCGGCTGGTTTGGCTACAGTATCTCCTTCCAGGGCATCCTGGGTTACATCTTCTACCCGGTTGCATGGGTAATGGGTGTACCGTCCAGCGAAGCGCTGCAGGTGGGCAGTATCATGGCGACAAAACTGGTTTCCAACGAATTCGTTGCGATGATGGACCTGCAGAAAATCGCCTCTACGCTCTCTCCGCGCGCTGAAGGCATCATCTCTGTGTTCCTGGTCTCCTTCGCTAACTTCTCTTCTATCGGTATTATCGCCGGTGCGATTAAAGGTCTGAACGAAGAGCAAGGTAACGTAGTTTCCCGCTTTGGTCTGAAGCTGGTGTACGGCTCTACGCTGGTGAGCGTACTGTCTGCATCTATCGCGGCACTGGTGCTGTAAGCGTAAGACAACATCGTAGTGATGAGGCCGGGGAATTTCCCCGGCTTTTTTATGCCTGCTATTCAGCAGAGCGGAGAGATATCGGTAAGAATCGACAGGATGCAGAAACAAAAAACCCCCGCTTTTCAGCGAGGGTTTAAATTTTGGTGGAGCTAAGCGGGATCGAACCGCTGACCTCTTGCATGCCATGCAAGCGCTCTCCCAGCTGAGCTATAGCCCCACGATGCTTTTACGTATATACCAAATTCGTTGGGATAAAATTTGGTGGAGCTAAGCGGGATCGAACCGCTGACCTCTTGCATGCCATGCAAGCGCTCTCCCAGCTGAGCTATAGCCCCATTACGTAAAGCTTGTCGAGTTGACGGGCGGCATCATATGAATTCCCTTCGCGTGTGTCAACGGCAAAATTAACTCATAGAATTCAATCGCTGAAAAAGCAGTCAAATGAAGAACATTGCGTAACAACTCGCATTCAGTAGTTAAACGCGTCACGGTTTCTACTAAAATGGTGCTATAAAATGAGCCACTAATTAACCCCACGACTATTCAGGGAATCGTTATGTTCAAGGAACGGATGACGCCAGAAGAACTTGCTAATCTGACCGGATACAGCCGACAGACCATCAATAAATGGGTGCGCAAGGAGGGTTGGGCTACATCACCAAAACCAGGCGTACAGGGCGGTAAAGCGCGTCTGGTTCACGTCACCGAACAAGTTCGTGAATACATTCGCAGTGCTGAGCGTTCAGCCGAAGGTTTATCAGATAATTTATCGTTATCAGGCGATACCTCTATCGAAGCTCTACTGATTAGGCTCGCCAAAGAGATGACTCCGTCAGAACAGAAAATGTTTACGTCACTGATCCTGCGTGAAGGCATTACGGGTTTATTACAACGCTTAGGGATCCGCGACAACAAATAATATGAAAAAATTACGCAGCAAAATGACGACCGAAGAACTGGCGGACTGTCTCGGAGTTGCCAAACAAACCGTCAATCGTTGGATCAGAGAACAAAACTGGACCACCGAAAAGTTTCCCGGCGTTAAAGGGGGTCGTGCAAGGCTGATTCATATCGACTCCAGCGTCCGCACGTTTCTGCTCAATATTCCGGCTTTTCGCAAAGTACCTGAAATTTATCAGGCAGAGGAACCGTTGGCAGAATACAACCACGTGGTGCGTAGCCACGCCTGTCGCCAGATAATTAGCGCACTGGACAACATGTCCCCAACGGAACAAGAAAAGCTGGCAATGTATATTTCTCGCGAAGGTATTCGCACTTTCCTTACCCGTCTGGGTATTGATGAGTCTGAATAACAGGCAAAAAAAACGGCAGGATGCGCTCCTGCCGTTGTTTCATCGCTCAACCGATCTTACTGCTGGCTTTCACGCTCAGCAATAAACGCCAGCGCTTTATTAATACGCTCAATGCTGCGGGATTTACCAATCGCATGCACTGTGACGTCTAACGCCGGAGACTGACCCGCACCGGTTACGGCTACGCGCAGCGGCATCCCAACTTTACCCATACCCACTTCCAGCTCATCAGCGGTCGCCTGAATCGCGTGGTGCACGTTTTCTGCCGTCCACTCGCTGATAGCAGCCAGTTTATCGCGAACCACTTCCAGCGGCTGACGTGCTACCGGACGCAGGTGTTTCTTTGCGGCGTCCGCGTCGAACTCAGCAAAATCTTCGTAGAAGTAACGGCAGCTCTGCGCCATCTCTTTCAGCGTTTTGCAGCGCTCACCCAGCAGTTTAACCAGCTCAGACAGCTGCGGGCCGACGCGAGTATCGATATTTTCCTGCTCAATGTGCCATTGCAGATGCGTTGCCACATATTCCGGTGCCAGCGCATTAATGTAGTGATGGTTAAGCCACTGCAGTTTTTCGGTGTTGAACGCACTGGCAGACTTACTCACCGCACCAAGGGAGAACAATTTGATCATCTCTTCACGGGTGAAGATTTCCTGATCGCCGCTGGACCAGCCCAGACGCACCAGATAGTTCAGCAGCGCTTCCGGAAGGTAACCGTCGTCGCGATACTGCATAACGCTGACCGCACCGTGACGTTTAGAAAGTTTTTTACCATCGTCGCCGTTGATCATCGACACGTGTGCATAAACCGGTACCGGCGCATTCAGCGCTTTCAGGATGTTTATCTGACGCGGAGTGTTGTTGATATGGTCTTCACCACGAATAACGTGAGTGATTTCCATATCCCAGTCGTCGACCACCACACAGAAGTTGTAGGTCGGTGAACCGTCGGTACGGCGGATGATCAGATCGTCCAACTCCTGGTTGCTGAATTCGATCGGCCCACGGATCTGGTCATCAAAAATAACGGATCCATCCTGCGGGTTGGCAAAACGCACCACACATGGTTCATCAGCAGCATGATGTTCATGACCGTGGCGGCAGCGACCGTCGTAACGAGGTTTCTCACCGTTTGCCATCTGCTCTTCACGCAGCGCGTCCAGACGCTCTTTGGAGCAGTAGCATTTATACGCGGTACCGGCTTCCAGCATCTCATCAATCACGGCGTTGTAGCGATCAAAACGTTTGGTCTGGAAGTACGGGCCTTCATCCCATTCCAGATTCAGCCAGTTCATGCCATCCATAATGGCTTCAATAGCTTCCGGAGTGGAGCGTTCGAGATCGGTGTCTTCAATACGCAGCACAAACTCACCGTCATGGTTACGTGCAAAAAGCCAGGAATATAGAGCAGTACGCGCACCACCGACGTGCAGGTAACCTGTCGGGCTTGGCGCGAAGCGAGTTTTGATTTTCATGAAATGGCCTTACGTTTATAAAGATGCCGACAACCGGCAAATCCTGGGAAGATTATCAGGCTCGTATTCTATCACTGTGGTCTGATTCCTCAATGTTGTTCAGGTTGGAACATCACGCTTTGCCATTTTCGTATACAAATCATGCTGTATGGATTGATTTGCGATCGTTTTGTTTAAATTTACGACGAACGAACAAATTCTTTAGAAAATGCGTTGACTCATTTTCAACTCTCCCTATAATGCGACTCCACACAGCGGGGGTGATTAGCTCAGCTGGGAGAGCACCTCCCTTACAAGGAGGGGGTCGGCGGTTCGAACCCGTCATCACCCACCAACTACTTTATGTAGTCTCCGCCGTGTAGAGTAAGAAATTGAGAAGTGGGTGATTAGCTCAGCTGGGAGAGCACCTCCCTTACAAGGAGGGGGTCGGCGGTTCGATCCCGTCATCACCCACCACTTTCTCGCCAGCTGGATTTCTTACAATAAAATTGAAGTACCGAAGTGGGTGATTAGCTCAGCTGGGAGAGCACCTCCCTTACAAGGAGGGGGTCGGCGGTTCGATCCCGTCATCACCCACCACTTCGGGTCGTTAGCTCAGTTGGTAGAGCAGTTGACTTTTAATCAATTGGTCGCAGGTTCGAATCCTGCACGACCCACCAATGTAAAAAGGCGCCCTAAAGGCGCCTTTTTGCTATCTGCGATTTATACAACTGCCTGATGCGCTACGCTTATCAGGCCTACCGACAATACTCCCCTCGTAGGCCGGATAAGACGTTAGTCGCCATCCGGCACAGATATCACATCGTCAATGCCGCGACCAGTTTCTCCAGCGCAGGTGTCGCCTGCTGTTGGTCATACACAATATATAAATCCGCCGGAATACGTTCCTCTAACGGTCGGAATACCACGCCTGGCCAACTCATCTGCGCATAACTGTCAGCAATTAACGTAATACCAATCCCCATGCTGATCATCGCCAGCACCGTTTGCGGCTCCCTCACCTCACGGATAATCATCGGGGAAAATCCAGCGCTCAGGCAAACTCGCTGCAAAAATGCCCAGTCGGTATGAATGGAGGGCATCGTGACAAAATATTCATTTCTCAACGCTTCCAGCGGTACGGATTCACAAGCGGTAAGAGCATGTTCTTCCGGTATGGCCACCAAAAATGAGGACTCATGTAAGCGCAGGCTGGTAAATCCGGGAGAGGGTTCAGTAGCCATGCGCCAAATCCCCGCATCCAGTTCACGTCTTTCCAGCATCGTCATCTGCATTGCGGGCATGTTCTCGCGAAACTGCACCTCAACGTTGGGATTTTCCTTCAGAAAACGTCGCATCACCGGACGCATTTTTCCCCACATTGCGGTACCAATGACGCCTAGCTCAATTCGCCCTGCCTCACCGCGACCAATCTGTTCCACTCGTGCCAGCGCCTGATTAGCACTGGATAACAGTCTGCGCGATTCTTCCATCAAAATTTTTCCGGCGTGGGTTAACGCCACGCTGCGGGAATGACGGATAAATAGCAACGTGCCGAGCTGTTGTTCCAGCTCTTTAATATGCGTACTGAGGGGCGGTTGCGACATATTCAGGCGAGCAGCAGCGCGTCCAAAATGCAGTTCTTCTGCGACGGCAAGAAAATAACGCAGTAACTTCAGATCGATGCGGTGCGTGCGTTCCATGGATAATGCGCTCCTGAGTGAAGATTAATGCGCAAAGTTACCACATTGCATCGCAGAAAATGAAACGGCGGGTATCAGAACCCGCCGCTAAAGGAGCATTAATGTGCCAGTGATTTCTGCGCCAGTCGTTCAGGCTCATGCTTATATTTAAAGAACAATGCAAAGATAACCGCCAGGACCAGCGCGTAAGCGGCAAACACCAGCCAGATAGTTTGCCAATCCTTGACGCCATCGACAGAAAAATAGTCCACCGCCATCCCGCTCAGGATTGAACCCACCCACGCGCCAATGCCATTTACCATCGTCATAAACAACCCTTGGGCGCTGGCGCGAATGCTTGAGTCAACTTCCTGCTCGACAAATACCGATCCGGAGATGTTGAAGAAATCAAACGCGCAGCCGTAAACGATCATCGACATCAGCAGTAGCACAAAGCCAAACGGAGATGGATCGCCAAAGGCAAAGAAGCCAAAGCGCAGCGTCCACGCCAGCATACTCATCAGCATCACTGTTTTAATGCCAAAGCGTTTAAGGAAGAATGGAATAGTGAGGATAAAACCCACTTCCGCCATCTGCGAAACTGACAGCAAAATGGAGGGATATTTCACCACAAAGCTGTTGGCAAACTCAGGGTTACGGGCAAAATCATGCAGGAACGGATTGCCAAAAACGTTGGTGATTTGCAGCACCGCCCCCAGCATCATGGCAAACAAAAAGAAAATTGCCATACGCGGATTTTTAAACAAAACAAACGCATCCAGCCCCAGTTTACTGGCCAGCGTGGCGGACTCTTTTTTCTCTGCAACCGGTATTTTTGGTAACGTCAGCGCATACAGAGCCAGCAGCAGCGATGCGCCTGAAGCGATATAAAGCTGTGCGCTGCTCAGTTCCAGTCCCATTAAGCTGACCGTCCACATCGCCACAATAAAACCTATCGTGCCAAATACACGAATTGGCGGGAACGCGGTGGCCGGATCCTGACCCGATTGTGCAAGGCATGAATATGAGACGCTGTTCGATAACGCAATCGTCGGCATATACGCCATCGCGTTAACCAACATTACCCAGAACATGGTCTGTGGATCGGTAACGGTTGTGGCGTACAGCAACACGCCAGCACACACCAGATGGCACAGCATATAAGCGCGCTCGGCACGCAGCCACTTATCGGCGATGATCCCCATAATGCCCGGCATAATAATCGCTGCCAGCCCTTTCGAGCTGTAGACCATACCCACATTCGCGCCGGTAAAATCCAGGGTATTAATCATGTAAGAACCCAGGGTTACCAGCCAGCTTCCCCAGATGAAATATTGCAAAAACGACATGAGCTTTAAGCGAGATGCGATACCCATTTTTCCGTTCCTTGCCATAAAGTAAGACCCCGCAAGCGGGGTCATGTTTTAATTATTCAGGCCAGTTTGCGCAAGAAGCCACAGATCAGATTGATGAAGTTCTGCCGGGAGAGTTCCGCTGCAGCCAACGTCTGTGCGTGAGATAACTTCACATCCCCCAAACCTTCCGCCAGGTTGGTGATGGCAGCCACCGCAACCACTTTCAGACCGCAGTGGCGCGCAGAGATAACTTCAGGCACCACCGACATCCCCACCACGTCGCCGCCAATAATTTGCATCATGCGGATTTCTGCCGCCGTTTCAAAGTTCGGTCCCGGATAAGAAACAAACACCCCTTCGCTCAGCGGAAACCCTTCTTCTGCGGCGACGGTTTGCAGGATCGCACGATAGTCAGCATCATAGGCATTCGCCAGCGAAAAGAATCGCTCACCAAAACGCTCATCGTTTAGTCCGACCATTGGTGTACCTGGCATCGTATTAATGTGATCGCTAAGCGCAACGAGACTACCTGGTCCGACTTCGGGGCGCAAAGAACCTGCGGCATTAGTACAAAATAACAGTTCGCAGCCCAGCAGCTTCAGGGTGCGAATGGCGTCGGTCATCACCGTCATGCCGCGACCTTCATAAAAATGCCCACGCCCTTTCATACAAGCCACCGGAATACCCGCCAGATTTCCCAGCACCAGCTCACCGGCATGACCATGTACAGTACTGACAGGGAATCCCGGCAATTTTTCGTAAGAGATGGCCACTGCATCCTCGATTTGATCCGCCAGAGCACCGAGGCCAGAGCCAAGAATAAAGGCTACGCGCGGGGTGAAATCGGGTTTGTAACTACGAATGATGTCGGCGCTATACCAGGGATTTTGCGAGAAAAGAGAGTGACTCATGAGATATCCTTAATACTGAGTAGTCGAAAATAATGTCGCGTACCGCACTGTTATAGCGAGACTACGCAATCGATTACCAATACCGTTTATCCCGACAACCGATAGTAAATCGGTATCGATGAGTCGCCCTAAACCAGCCTGAAATCACATTTTTTTCGGGCCAGAAATGGCACAGGAATAGAGATACATGAAGATTTGGAACTTTTATTATTAAACTCTGCTCCACCATATTGTAACTGAAGTTCTGTTCACTAATGCCGATACTCATGTTTTATGGCGTGAGGAATCCGTATGACAACGATTAACGTTTCCACCCCAACTGTTCAAAGCAGTAGTGGTGGTGGAAAAGCCCCAGCCGGGAATGACATCTCCGCTCAGATTGCACAAGTCACCCAAAAGATAACCAAGCTAACTCAGCAGCTCAAAGATATTCCCAACAGTAGTGGCAGCGTTGAGCAGAAGCGCGAACAGCAGGAGCTTATTCAGACACAAATCAAGATGTTACAAGCACAGCTGGCTCAACTGTTGCGACGCCAGGCCGAGGAGTCACAGCAAAAGCAAAGCGCCGATCAGAGAAAAGCTGAGGGCATCAACACGGCTTCCGACCAACATCAAGTCGATATTTATATCTGATACAACGGATCGCGGGCACGACCAGCGGTTAATTCACTGGCCTGCATACGCACCACGTCCCACAGCGCCTGAGCCGCGGTTGATAAAGAGCGGTTTTTACGTCGAGCCAGCATCAGTTGCCGTTCAACTACCGGCGTCAGGCGCTTAACCTGCAAGTGACTGCCCTGCGGTAAGGGGAGCGCCAGTGCGGGCAGTACGCTGATGCCAATCCCCGCCTCCACCATCGGGAACAGCGTGGCGGGATGACCAATCTCCTGAACGATGTTGGCATCAATGGAAAAATGGGCCAACGCCGCATCGATCAGCGGTCGACTACCGGAAGCGTAATCCTGTAACACCAAACGTTCGTGATACAAATCCTGCCAGTTCACCCACTCACGTTGGGCTAACGGATGATCCTGGCGACACAGCAGCAGGAACGGTTCGGACAGTACGGCTTCACACTGCAGATCGGTCACGGCACCAGGATCTATCACAATGCCAAAATCGACTTCTCCCTGGCGAATACTTTCCAGCACCCACTGCTGGGGCCTGTCGTGCAGCACAAAATCGATCGCAGGATAAAGCTCATTACTCTGGGCAATACACTGTGGAATAAGGTGAGCAGAGATTGTCTGGCTGGCGGCAACACGCACCGTTCCGGTTAACTGTGTCCCCACCTGGCCTGCTTCACGCAGCGTGCTGTGCAGTTCATCCAGAATACGTTCCAGGCGCGCCGCCAACTGGTGCCCCGCTTCCGTCAGCACCACTTCCCGCGTTGTTCTATCTAACAACCGCACACCCGTCTGCCCTTCAAGCTCTTTAACGCTGTGGCTGACCGCAGACTGGCTTAAGCCAATGATATCCCCCGCCCGGCTAAAACTTTTGGCCTGGGCGACGGTAACAAAGATACGCAACTGACGCAGAGAGTAATTCATCTATTCGATTCATATATGGATGCAATAAATCAATTTTATTTCTCAAATGGAAAAACGCAAAATGTTGCTACTGAATTTCAGGAGCTTTTATGAAACTTTTTCGTATCCTTGATCCGTTCACGATTACGTTGATTACGGTCGTATTACTGGCGTCCTTTTTCCCAGCCGAAGGTGGCTTTGTGCCTTTCTTTGAAGGCTTAACCACCGCCGCCATTGCCCTGCTGTTTTTTATGCACGGGGCCAAGCTCTCTCGTGAGGCAATTATTGCCGGCGGTAGTCACTGGCGTTTGCATCTGTGGGTGATGTGCAGCACGTTTGTTGTTTTCCCGGTGCTGGGCGTTCTGTTCGCCTGGTGGGCACCAGTTAATGTTGACCCGATGCTGTACACCGGTTTTCTGTACCTGTGTATTTTGCCAGCCACGGTGCAGTCGGCAATCGCCTTTACGTCGCTGGCGGGGGGTAATGTTGCCGCCGCCGTGTGTTCCGCTTCGGCCTCCAGCCTGCTGGGTATTTTTCTCTCGCCGTTGCTGGTTGGCCTGGTCATGAATATGCATGGCGCAGAAGGCAGCCTGGAGCAGGTGGGGAAAATCATGCTGCAGCTGCTGCTGCCGTTCGTACTGGGACATCTTTCGCGTCCGTGGATTGGTAACTGGGTGTCCCGACATAAAAAATGGATTGCAAAAACGGATCAATCATCCATTTTACTGGTGGTTTACTCCGCCTTCAGTGAAGCCGTGGTTAACGGGATCTGGCACAAAGTGGGGATTGGCTCACTGCTGTTTATCGTGGTGGTCAGCATCGTATTGCTGGCAATCGTGATTGGCATCAACGTCTTTGTTGCGCGTAAATGCGGCTTCAACAAAGCCGATGAGATCACCATTGTCTTTTGCGGATCGAAAAAGAGCCTGGCGAATGGGATCCCAATGGCAAATATTCTGTTCCCGACGTCCGTGATAGGAATGATGGTGCTGCCGCTGATGATCTTCCATCAAATTCAACTGATGGTTTGTGCGGTGCTGGCACGTCGCTACAAGCAACAGACGGACGCATTGCAGGCGCAGCAGAAAAGCCGCGCCGCAAAGGCTTAAAGCGGGCGTTTCAGGGGCTGCACCAGTTGCGTCAGCCCTTCAGTTTTAATCAGCAGCGTGATTTGCATCAGTTCGCCGAGCTTGCCCGGCGGGAATTCATCCTTACGGGCAAACCACAGCAGATACTCTTCCGGTACATCAATCAGCCGACGCCCTTTATATTTGCCAAAGGGCATCACGGTATTGGCGATTTCAACCAGCTGCTCTTTTTCCATCTCAGGCACCCAGTAAGCGAATCATTTCAGCTTCGTCGATCACTTCAATGCCCAGCTCCTGCGCTTTTGCCAGTTTAGAGCCCGCTGCTTCCCCCGCAATCACTAGATCGGTTTTCTTCGACACGCTACCGGCCACTTTTGCCCCCAGCTCGGTCAGTCGTGCTTTGGCATCATCACGCGACATCAGGCTCAGGCTCCCGGTCAGCACCACCGTCTTACCCGCGAAGGGGCTGTCGATTTCTTCAGCGTTGATAACCACCGGCGCTGGCCAGTGAATCCCCTGCTCCAAAAGCTGGACGATCACCTCGCGGTTACTCTCTTCGGCAAAGAAATTAAACACGTGGGTCGCCACCACGATGCCGACATCCGGCACTTTTTGCAGCTCTTCAACAGAGGCGGCTTCCAGCGCCTCGAGCGTGCCGAAATATGCCGCCAGACCTGCAGCCGTCGCTTCGCCGACTTCACGAATACCCAGCGCATAGAGGAAACGGGCAAACGTGGTCTCTTTCGCTTTTTCCAGCGCATTCACTACGTTTTGCGCCGACTTCGGCCCCATGCGATCAAGACCGGTCAGCTTACCTGCGGTCAGCGTGAAGAGATCCGCTGGCGTATGGACATACTCTTTCTCGACCAGTTGATCGATAATTTTGTCGCCCATGCCGTCGACGTCCAGCGCACGGCGGGAAACGAAGTGTTTCAATGATTCCTTCCGCTGTGCCCCGCAGATTAAACCTCCGGTACAACGAGTAACCGCTTCGCCTTCCACACGCTCAACGTCAGAGTTGCATACCGGACAGTGGGTGGGAAACTCGATTTCGCGGGTATTGTCCGGGCGCTCGGAAAGCACGACGTTCACTACCTGCGGGATGACATCGCCCGCACGGCGAATGACGACTTTATCGCCAATACGCAAACCAAGACGCTCAATTTCATCCGCATTGTGCAAGGTGGCGTTACTGACCAACACCCCGGCAACCTGAACTGGCTCAAGGCGGGCGACAGGCGTAATCGCCCCTGTACGTCCAACCTGAAACTCAACATCGCGGACAAAGGTCATCTGCTCCTGCGCCGGGAACTTAAAGGCCACCGCCCAACGCGGCGCGCGGGCAACAAAACCCAGTTGTTCCTGCAAGGCCATAGAGTTGACTTTGATCACCACACCATCGATATCGAATCCCAGCGTCGGTCGGTCTTCTTCAACCTTATGATAGTAAGCAAGTACTTCCTCCGGAGAGTCGCAAAGCGCCACTCTGTCGCTCACCGGCAATCCCCACTCTTTAAATTGCAGCAGACGGCCCAGATGGGTATCGGGCAACACACCACCTTCCAGCACACCAACGCCATAGCAGAAGAAAGTAAGCGGTCGCTTCGCAGTGATACGCGGATCGAGCTGGCGTAATGACCCAGCCGCCGCATTACGCGGGTTAGCAAACACTTTGTTGCCAGTACGGCGGGCCTCTTCGTTGATTTTTTCAAACCCGGCCTGCGGCAGGAACACCTCGCCGCGCACTTCCAGACGCGTCGGAATGTTATCGCCGCGCAGTTTTAACGGGATCGCACGAATGGTGCGCACGTTCGAGGTAATGTCTTCCCCGGTGGTGCCATCGCCGCGCGTTGCGGCGCTAACCAGCACGCCGTTTTCATAGAGAATACTCACCGCCAGCCCGTCAAGCTTCAGCTCACAGCACCAGGTTAGTTTGTCCGTACTCTTCAGCCGGTCCTGTACGCGCTTGTTAAAGGCGAGAAAACTCTCTTCATCAAACACGTTATCCAGCGACAGCATCGGCACTTCATGGCGAATCTGACTGAACGCCGTTAGCGGGGCGGCGCCAACGCGTTGGGTTGGCGAGTCAGGGGTAATAAGGTCCGGATGCTGCGCTTCCAGCTCGCGGAGTTCGCGCAGCAGACGATCGTATTCCGCATCGGGAATTTCCGGCGCGTCCATCACATGGTAGAGATACTCATGATGGCGAAGCGTGGTTCGCAGTTCTGTCAGTTGTTGTTCGATTGATTCCATATCGCACCATCAATGATAAAAAACCCCCGACAGGCGGGGGTTTAGCAAGGAGATGTCACGCCAGAGGAGAATCAGGCGCGAGATTCTTTAACTTCGCGGATGCGGTCCTGATACTCGCGCAGTTTCTGCGGCGTCATCATGCGACGTTGATCGTCGAGCACCACACCACCCACTTCATCGGCGATGTGCTGTGCGGACTGCAGCATCAGCTTAAAGTTTTGCAGCTCGTCCCCATAGGACGGAACCTGCATAAAAATAGTTACGCCAGGGGTGCTGAAATCACCCGTCATTTCGGGATCAAACGTTCCTGGGTTAACCATATTGGCAAGGCTGAACAGCGACGGACCGCTGCCATCCGGGCTCAAATGACGATGGAAAATATTCATATCGCCAAATTTAAAACCGGCTTGCTGAATGCTATTGAGCAGCACTTCACCGTTGAGCTCGCTACCGTGATGCGCCGCAACGTTCATAATAATGACCGCTTCTTTACGCTGCGGTTTTTCAGCAGCAGGCGCTTCTTCAACTACCGGCTCAGGCTGCGGTTGATGTTCAACGGCAGGCTCTGCGGGCTGGAAAGTCTGCGGCGCAGGTTGCGGTGCTTGCTGCACGGGCTGCTGAACCTGCGGAGCAACGGGCTGATGCTGCATCGGCTGCTGTACAGGTTGTTGCTGAACAGGCTGATGTTGCACCGGCTGCTGCGGTTGTACAGGCTGCGGCTGAGCATGCGGCGGCGGTACCGGCGCTTGTGCAGGCTGCTGCGCGGGTTGACGCGGCTGAGCCGACGCATAAGGCGGCTGGTACTGGTGTTGCGGCGACTGAGGAGGAACACCATGTTCCTGCGCGTTACCGGGAGCATGATTCACACGATGAACGCGAACTTCGCCCACGCCTTCATCTTCCTCGACGTTGTCGTCGAACGAATCCTCGTCTTCACGTTTAGACTTCATGCGTTTCAGTGGGCGATCGCGGAATATAGAAGACCGCTCTTTACGGCTAGTCCAAAAACCATGTACCAGTAAAGCGATTATGGCGATCGCGCCAACAATGATTAATATCAGACGCAAATCCTGCATCATTATATTCTCTGTTGTTCTAACACCTTGCCACCACGGCAAACATTTACTCACTAAGAGTATTTGTCGATTACGCCAAGTGCAAGTGCACTCTTGGCTTTCACGGCATAAAGATGAACAAAATTGTGCTTTTTGCTGTTTTTTCGAACATTTCTGAACAGCTTAACGCTCAACAACCCGGTAAGATACGCAAAGTTTACCAGAGCTTATATAACAAGGAGTATGTCCTGACCATGGTTTCATCATCTGCAGTCGTACCTCGCAGCGGCCTTTATTACTTTTCACAGGGATGGAAGCTCATCACCCAACCGGGCATTCGTCGCTTTGTCATCCTGCCTTTGCTGGTGAATATCCTGCTGATGGGCGGCGCATTCTGGTGGCTATTCACACAACTCGATAGCTGGATCCCCTCGCTGATGAGTCACGTCCCTGACTGGCTTCAGTGGCTCAGCTACTTGCTGTGGCCGATTGTCACTATCTCCGTACTACTGGTGTTCGGCTACCTGTTTTCCACCATAGCCAACTGGATTGCCGCGCCGTTTAACGGTCTGCTGGCTGAACAACTGGAAGCGCGCTTAACGGGCGCAACACCGCCTGACACCGGCGTTCTCGGCATCATGAAAGATGTTCCCCGTATTATGAAACGTGAATGGCAAAAGCTGGCGTGGTATCTCCCGCGCGCCATCGTGTTGCTGATCCTCTATTTCATTCCGGGTATTGGGCAGACCGTCGCCCCGGTGCTGTGGTTCCTGTTCAGCGCATGGATGCTGGCCATTCAGTACTGCGATTATCCGTTTGATAACCATAAGGTGCCTTTTAAGGAGATGCGCGTCGCGCTGCGTACACGCAAGGTCACCAATATGCAATTTGGCGCATTAACCAGTTTGTTCACCATGATTCCGGTGCTCAATCTGTTCATCATGCCGGTCGCGGTTTGTGGTGCCACGGCGATGTGGGTAGACTGCTATCGTGCTAAGCACGCGTTATGGAAGTAATGCAAAAATGTGTAAAAGCGGGCTGGCTTATGCCCGCTCTTATTCCATACTGCAAGGCATTATTTCCCATCAGCATATAGATATGCGATTTCCTTACTTCCCCATACTTTCTCAACAGGTATGCTGAAGCGGTATCCCAATTTCATACAGTTAAGGACAGGCCATGAGTAAGATTTTTGAAGACAACTCGCTGACTATCGGTCATACGCCGCTGGTTCGACTGAACCGTATCGGTAACGGACGCATTCTGGCGAAGGTGGAATCTCGTAACCCGAGCTTTAGCGTCAAATGCCGTATCGGTGCCAATATGATTTGGGATGCCGAAAAACGTGGTGTACTGAAACCTGGTGTTGAGCTGGTAGAACCGACCAGCGGCAACACGGGGATTGCGCTAGCCTACGTTGCCGCAGCCCGCGGTTACAAACTGACTCTGACCATGCCGGAAACGATGAGCATTGAGCGCCGCAAGCTGTTGAAAGCTCTGGGTGCGAACCTGGTGCTGACCGAAGGCGCAAAAGGGATGAAGGGTGCAATCCAGAAAGCGGAAGAAATTGTCGCCAGCGATCCGGAGAAGTTCCTGCTGCTGCAGCAGTTCAGCAACCCGGCGAACCCGGAAATTCACGAAAAAACCACCGGCCCGGAAATCTGGGAAGATACCGATGGCCAGGTTGATGTCTTTATTTCCGGCGTAGGTACCGGCGGTACATTGACTGGTGTGACCCGTTATATCAAAGGCACTAAAGGCAAAACCGATCTGATCACCGTCGCGGTTGAACCTACCGACTCCCCGGTTATCGCCCAGGCGCTGGCGGGTGAAGAACTTAAACCGGGCCCACATAAAATTCAGGGGATTGGCGCGGGTTTCATTCCAGGCAACCTTGATCTGAAACTTATCGATAAAGTCGTCGCCATCACCAATGATGAAGCGATCTCTACTGCGCGTCGCCTGATGGAAGAAGAAGGTATTCTGGCGGGTATTTCTTCCGGCGCTGCTGTTGCTGCCGCGCTTAAGCTGCAGGAAGATGAAACCTTTACCAATAAGAATATAGTGGTTATTCTACCGTCATCGGGTGAGCGTTATCTGAGCACTGCACTGTTTGCCGATCTCTTCACAGAGAAAGAACTGCAACAGTAATGCCAGCATGTTAAAAACGCGTAAAAAAGCACCCATTTGGGTGCTTTTTTGTGGCCTGCTTCAAAGTTTCAACTCGCCTGGCATTGATTCAACCCACCAGAACTGGTATTTAACCAAGCTAATTATTTTGATGCGCGAAATTAATCGTTACAGGAAAAGCGCTAGCTGAATCGATTTTATGATTTGGTTCAACTCTTCCTTTCGCGGCATAATGTTTAATGACGAACGAAACGTCAGCGGCAAGAAGTTGCCAGCAACGGATTGCACCGAACTCCTTTTGTGTCGCGTCCAGTTTACGCCGATGCTAACAATACAGGCTAAAGTTGAACCGCCAGGCTAGACTTTAGTTCCACAACACTAAACCTATAAGTTGGGGAAATATAATGTTCCAGCAAGAAGTTACCATTACCGCTCCGAACGGTCTGCATACTCGCCCTGCTGCTCAGTTTGTTAAAGAAGCAAAAGGCTTTACTTCTGATATTACTGTGACTTCCAACGGCAAAAGCGCTAGCGCCAAAAGCCTGTTTAAACTGCAGACTCTGGGCCTGACTCAGGGTACCGTTGTTACCCTGTCCGCAGAAGGTGAAGACGAGCAGAAAGCAGTTGAGCATCTGGTTAAACTGATGGCTGAACTCGAGTAAGTTCAACGAGTTCTTTTAAATATCAGTCACAAGTAAGGTAGGGTTATGATTTCAGGCATTTTAGCATCCCCGGGTATCGCTTTCGGTAAAGCATTGCTACTGAAAGAAGACGAAATCGTCATTGACCGGAAAAAAATTTCTGCCGACAAGGTTGATCAGGAAGTTGAACGTTTTCTGAGCGGTCGTGCCAAGGCATCTGCGCAACTGGAAGCGATCAAAACCAAAGCTGGTGAAACGTTCGGTGAAGAAAAAGAAGCCATCTTTGAAGGGCATATCATGCTGCTCGAAGATGAGGAGCTGGAGCAGGAAATCATAGCCCTGATTAAAGATAAGCACATGACGGCTGATGCAGCCGCGCATGAAGTTATCGAAGGTCAGGCCACAGCCCTGGAAGAGCTGGATGATGAATACCTGAAAGAACGTGCGGCTGACGTACGTGACATCGGTAAACGCCTGCTGCGTAACATCATGGGTCTGGCAATTATCGACCTGAGCGCTATTCAGGAAGAAGTTATCCTGGTAGCCGCAGACCTGACCCCATCAGAAACCGCACAGCTGAACCTGAACAAGGTGCTGGGTTTCATTACTGACGCGGGCGGACGTACTTCCCATACCTCTATCATGGCGCGTTCTCTGGAACTGCCTGCCATCGTCGGTACGGGTAGCGTCACCTCTCAGGTTAAAAACGACGACTATCTGATTCTGGATGCCGTAAACAATCAGGTTTACGTCAATCCGACCAACGACGTTATCGAGCAACTGCGTGCCGTTCAGGAGCAGGTTGCAACCGAGAAAGCGGAACTCGCTAAGCTGAAAGATCTGCCGGCTATCACGCTGGACGGACATCAGGTTGAAGTTTGCGCTAATATCGGTACCGTTCGTGACGTTGAAGGCGCTGAACGTAACGGCGCTGAAGGTGTGGGTCTGTACCGCACCGAATTCCTGTTCATGGACCGTGAATCGCTGCCAACTGAAGAAGAACAGTTTGCTGCGTATAAAGCCGTTGCTGAAGCCTGTGGCTCTCAGGCGGTCATCGTTCGCACCATGGACATCGGCGGCGATAAAGAACTGCCGTACATGAATTTCCCGAAAGAAGAGAACCCGTTCCTGGGCTGGCGTGCCGTGCGTATCGCCATGGATCGTAAAGAGATCCTGCGTGACCAGGTTCGCGCGATTCTGCGCGCCTCTGCTTTCGGTAAACTGCGCATTATGTTCCCAATGATCATCTCTGTTGAAGAAGTGCGTGCACTGCGCAAAGAGATTGAAATCTACAAACAGGAACTGCGCGACGAAGGTAAAGCATTTGACGAGAGCATTGAGATTGGCGTGATGGTGGAAACACCGGCTGCGGCAACAATTGCGCGTCATTTAGCCAAAGAAGTTGATTTCTTTAGTATCGGCACCAATGATTTAACGCAGTACACCCTGGCAGTTGACCGTGGTAATGATATGATTTCACACCTTTACCAACCGATGTCGCCATCTGTGCTGACGCTGATCAAGCAAGTTATTGATGCTTCTCATGCTGAAGGCAAATGGACTGGCATGTGTGGTGAGCTTGCAGGCGACGAACGTGCTACACTTCTGTTGCTGGGGATGGGTCTGGACGAATTCTCTATGAGCGCCATTTCTATCCCGCGCATTAAGAAGATTATCCGTAACACGAACTTCGAAGATGCGAAGGTGTTAGCAGAGCAGGCTCTTGCTCAACCGACAACGGACGAGTTAATGACGCTGGTTAACAAGTTCATTGAAGAAAAAACAATCTGCTAATCCACGAGATGCGGCCCAATTTACTGCTTAGGAGAAGATCATGGGTTTGTTCGATAAACTAAAATCTCTGGTTTCTGATGATAAGAAAGACACCGGAACTATTGAGATTGTTGCTCCGCTCTCTGGCGAGATCGTCAACATCGAAGACGTGCCGGATGTAGTTTTTGCTGAAAAAATCGTTGGTGATGGCATCGCTATCAAACCAACCGGTAACAAAATGGTTGCTCCTGTTGACGGCACCATCGGCAAAATCTTTGAAACCAACCACGCTTTCTCTATCGAATCCGACAGCGGCATTGAGCTGTTTGTTCACTTCGGTATTGATACCGTTGAACTGAAAGGCGAAGGCTTCAAACGCATCGCTGAAGAAGGTCAGCGCGTGAAAGTGGGCGACCCGGTTATTGAATTCGATCTGCCGCTGCTGGAAGAAAAAGCCAAGTCTACCCTGACTCCGGTTGTTATCTCCAACATGGACGAAATCAAAGAACTGATCAAACTGTCCGGTAGCGTGACCGTGGGTGAAACCCCGGTTATCCGCATCAAGAAGTAATTCTTGCCGCAGAGAAAAATGGCGCCGATTGGCGCCATTTTTTTATACACTTCATCCGCCATTAAATGTGTGCAGTCACCGGGCGATAACACGCCTCGCGCATCAGGATTTTCATGCCCTCCGGCCCGCTCTCCAGCATCCGTCGTTCCGAATCCGCCACTAACAACTCACAGTCGTAACCACCCGCAATGCCGAACATAGCCCGCGCCACGCAGATATCTTCCAGTGCCGCTGTCCCGCAGGTATCAAAGTGTCCAACCATACGCCCATTCTGGCGAACTACCAGCCGGTAACTCTTCATCGCGCCTCCCCTGCCGGTGGCAGAATTAATTCATCACAACCGCACTGGTGCGTCCACGTCATCACGTCCAGCACCCGCTGTGCAGCATCGTGCGTCGCGGTCGTCAGCGCTTTCCCCATCACAAGGCCGCTCACCAGCTCGGCACAGAACAGATCGCCAGTCCCCTTCAGATCCGTTTTCACTCGCGGATGAGCTAACACCTCAACCGTTTCAGCCGTCACCACCGCAACATGAATAATCTCTTCCGTATCCCCCGGCGCACTGGTGATCACCACCCATTTCAGGGTGTCGGTGAGCAGTGATTGTGCCGCCGTAATGGCTTCATCAAGCGTACGACACGGCTTTCCGCTCAGCATTTGCAGCTCGAACACATTTGGAGTCAGCCCCTGAGCCAGCGGTAGCAGGTGCTGACGATAAGCCTCCGGAATTTCGGCTTTAACATACATACCGCTATCCGTATCGCCAATCACGGGGTCGACCAAAATGCACAGGTCCGGATGCGTGGTCAGAACAGTTTTCAGCCACTGTGCCAGCAAGGCGATTTGTTCCGCGCTGCCCATGTACCCTGTCGTCACCGCCTTTAGCTCGCGCAAGGCATCACGCTCGTTTAAGGCGCGGAGATAACCGCTAAACCAGTCTGCTGGAATAACGCCGCCGTAGAAGGTTTCATAATGCGGGGTATTACTGAACAGCACCGTAGGTACTGCTGTCACGCGTAACCCCTGCGCTTTAATGGCCGGGACGGCGATGCTGTTACCTACGCTGCCATAAACCACCTGTGACTGAACGGCGACGATATCGGTCTGTAACGCCCGATGCGTGTCGTCGAAGAGCACTGACTGGATATCACTCTCCTGCTCCATAAATTTCTCCTCTCGCTGGACAGCGGGTCTACGCCTCACTATTATCGTCATATGCTAAAATTCATTTTGTCATAGGTCAATAATGATCGACGGAAAAACCGCTAACGAAATTTTTGACAGTATCCGTCAACATGTCACTACAGGCACGCTGGCAGTGGGAGAAACGTTACCGCCAGTGCGGGAACTGGCAACGGAATTAAACGTGAACCGCAATACTGTCGCGGCGGCTTACAAACGCCTGGTCTCCTCCGGGTTGGCACAGAGCCTGGGACGCAACGGTACGGTGATTAAGGGGATTACTGCCCCCGTAGCACTGGAAGGTGGTAATCCGGATACCCCGCTTATCGATCTTTCCGGCGGTAATCCAGCGCCCTCGCGACTTCCTGAGCTGAGTAATTATTTTGCGAAGATAAATAAGAGTCCGCGCTTGTACGGCGATGCCGCTGTGTCACCTGGACTTAAGGTGTGGGCATCACAATGGATGCAAAATGCAATCCCCGGCAAAGGGGAAATTGATATTACCAGCGGTGCCATTGATGCTATCGAACGGCTACTGTGCGCCCATTTGCTGCCTGGTGATAGCGTTGTCGTAGAAGATCCATGCTTTTTAAGCAGCATCAACATGCTGCGCTATGCCGGATTCTCAGCAAACCCGGCCAGCGTTGACCGCGAAGGCATGCTGCCGGACCAGCTGGAACTCGCGCTACAGAAAGGCGCGCGGGCAGTAATTCTGACACCGCGCGCGCATAACCCGACAGGATGCAGCCTGAGCGCCTCACGCGCGGCGCAATTGCAGGAAATTCTGGCCCGCTATCCGCAGACGCTGGTGATTGTCGACGACCACTTTGCGCTGCTATCTGCTTGCCACTGGTATCCGGTGATTGCGAAGGAAACCACGCACTGGGCGGTTGTCCGCTCGATGTCAAAAACGTTAGGACCAGATTTACGCCTGGCCATTGTGGCCAGCGATCCGCTCACTTCAGGGAAGCTACGTTTAAGGCTTAACTCCGGCAGTCAGTGGGTCAGCCATCTGCTGCAGGATTTGGCCTGCGCCTGCCTGAATGACGAGACTTACCAACACACGCTGGCGCAAACTCAGCAATTTTACGCCGCCCAGCAGCAAAAGTTGACGGCAGCTCTGCGGCGACATGGCATTGAGTTGCCCGTTGGTGACGGTCTGAATATATGGCTACCGCTGGAAGATAACAGCCAGGCGATCGCTTTTGCGCTGGCAAAGTCCGGCTGGCTGGTACGCGAAGGCGAAGTGTTTGGCGTCAATACGCCTGCCCACGGCCTGCGCATTACGCTGTCAACATTATCAGACAGCGACATTGATAAGCTGGCGACTGATATCCATCAGGCGCTAAAGCGCTAACAGGAGAGAAAAAGCGCGAGTTCATTTTGTTATTCATGAGTCTTTTGAATCTGCTGGCGCGTATCTGCCGTGGGCTGAATCACGCGGCTATACCATCACCTGGTCGCACGTTTACGCCGGGGAAGCGGTCCCTGCGAACGCGGATGGCTTCGATATGTTGGTGGTGTTTGGCGGTCCGCAGTCACCACGAACCACGCTGGCAGAGTGTCCGTACTTTGATTCTCAGGCCGAGCAGCATCTGATCAATCAGGCGATTGCGGCACGTAAAATTGTGGTGGGGATCTGCCTGGGTTCACAGTTAATCGGCGAAGCGCTGGGTGCGAAGGTGTGCCAGAGTCCGGAAAAAGAGATTGGTCACTACCCGATCACCCTGACCGAAGCAGGCCAACAGCATCCGTTGTTCAGCCATTTTGGTTCACCGCTTACCGTCGGTCACTGGCACAACGATATGCCTGGATTAACCGACCAGACGACAATTCTCGCCACAAGCGAGGGCTGCCCGCGACAAATCGTACAATACGGTAATTTCGTCTATGGTTTTCAGTGCCATATGGAATTTACGGCTGATGCTATAGAAGGGCTTATTCAACACTCCGAACAAGAACTGGCGGAAGCTAAAGGCAAGCGCTTCATCCGCTCCGTTGAAGAGATGCGCGCATGGGATTATCAGCAGATGAATGAGAAGCTGTGGCAATTCCTTGATAAGCTTGTGGAAAAACGTAACGATTGATTATGGCTGGCCGGATAAGACGCTTTACGTCGTCATCCGGCGATCGTTTCGTACGTTTGCCTGATGGCGCTATGCTTATCAGGCCTACAAACTAAATCCCTGATCCCTGGTTAAAGTGCTCTTCGCCAAACACGCCGGTTGAAAGGTAGCGATCGCCGCGATCGCAGATGATCGCCACCACCACCGCTCCCGGATTTTGTTCGGCCACGCGAATCGCTCCGGCTACTGCGCCGCCGGAACTAACGCCGCAGAATACACCCTCTTTCACCGCCAGCGCGCGCATGGTGTTTTCCGCATCGTTCTGATGAATATCCAATACCTCATCCACCAGCGAGGCGTTAAAAATGCCCGGCATATATTCCGCAGGCCAGCGGCGAATTCCCGGAATACTACTGCCCTCTTCCGGCTGCAGGCCCACGATGGTAACCGCTTTTTCTTGCTCACGTAGAAAACGCGACACACCGGTAATGGTGCCTGTTGTTCCCATACTGGAGACAAAGTGGGTAATACGACCTGACGTCTGCTGCCAGATTTCCGGTCCGGTGGTGGTGTAATGCGCGTACGGGTTATCCGGATTATTAAATTGGTCGAGAAGTTTACCTTCTCCGCGCTGCGCCATTTCAAGAGCTAAGTCACGCGCGCCTTCCATCCCCTGCTCTTTGGTCACCAGAACCAGTTCAGCCCCGTAAGCACGCATCGCCGCTCGGCGCTCCTGGCTCATGTTGTCTGGCATCAGCAGCTTCATGCGGTAGCCCTTCAGCGCGGCGATCATTGCCAGAGCAATTCCGGTATTACCGCTGGTAGCCTCGATCAGCACATCACCAGGCTTAATTTCTCCACGTTTTTCCGCTTCGACAATCATCGACAGCGCAGCCCGGTCTTTCACCGAACCCGCGGGATTATTGCCTTCCAGCTTGACCCAAATTTCACTGCCGTTATCCGGCGCCAGACGTTGTAGTTTCACCAGAGGCGTATTGCCAATTGTTTGTTCTAATGTGTTCACGTTTTGAGCTCGTAAAAAAGCCCGGGGGCGCAGCGCTTACCGGGCGATAAACATACTTTTTAACCTATCAGGCACTTTGCGCCAGAGCAAGTTCCTCTTCACGCGTTTCAATGCGCTGGTCGCCGTTATACAGACGCGCATTTTGCAGCCCGACAAACAGCCGCTCGCCGCGGCTTGGGGAATCATCGCCCTGCATGATGACCGTCAGCGGTTCGTTATACCACCCCAGCGGTTGCACAACTAATTGGGTGTAGTGTCCTTTCGGGCTGGCTTCCAGTACCTGTACCGGCAACGGCGAATCCAGGCTGGTACGACGGCTGACGTCCACTTCCCACGGACGCAGAAACAGATCCACCGGTCCCTGATAACTAGGCGTATAACCCAGCGGCCAGCGGTGTGCGCCCACGTGGAATTGTCCACCGCGAATCGTTCCTTGCAGGCGGTTAACCTCGCCCATAAATTCCAGGACAAAACGGGTAGCTGGTTCGCGCCATACCTGATCGGGCGCATCGGCCTGCTCGATATGACCCTGACTCATCACTACCACGCGATCGGCAACTTCCGTCGCTTCTTCCTGGTCGTGGGTAACAAACACGCTGGTGAACTTCAGCTCTTCATGCAGCTGACGCAGCCAACGACGCAGTTCTTTACGTACCTGCGCATCGAGCGCGCCAAACGGCTCGTCGAGCAGCAGGATCTGCGGCTCTACCGCCAGCGCACGCGCCAACGCCACACGCTGCTTTTGCCCACCAGAAAGCTGCGCTGGGAAGCGGTCCGCCAGATGAGCCAATTGAACCATCTCCAGCAGTTTGGTGACTTTTACTTTGATGGCCGCCGCATTCGGGCGCTCACGCCGTGGCAGGACCGTCAGACCAAACGCGATATTGTCGAAAACGGTCATATGACGAAACAGCGCATAGTGCTGGAATACGAATCCCACTTTACGGTCGCGAGCATGCAAACGACTGACGTCGGTGCCGTGAAAACGGATATGCCCGCTGGACTGATGCTCCAGCCCGGCAATAATGCGCAGCAGCGTGGTTTTGCCCGAGCCGGATGGCCCCAACAGCGCGACCATCTGACCTGAAGGAATATCCAGCGAGATATCGTTCAGCACCTGGGTGCGACCAAAAGACTTCTTAATATTGGCAATCTCAATGCTCATGATTTTCCTCCTGCTGCGCGCGTTTCTCCTGGTTCTCCAGACGCCATTGCAACATGCTCTTCAAAAACAGGGTAATAATCGCCATCAGCGTTAATAGCGCCGCGGCGGTAAAAGAGCCGACCGTGTTGTAGTCCTGCTCCAGTAATTCAATTTGTAGCGGTAGCGATAGGGTTTCGCCGCGAATCGAGCCGGAAACCACCGACACCGCGCCAAACTCGCCAATCGCACGGGCGTTGGTCAACACCACGCCGTACAGCAGCGCCCAACGGATATTTGGCAGCGTAACGCGGCGGAACATCTGCCAGCCGGACGCGCCCAGCAACACAGCCGCTTCATCTTCATTGCTGCCCTGGCTTAACATCACCGGCACCAACTCTCGCACCACAAACGGACAGGTCACGAATACCGTCACCAGCACCATCCCCGGCCAGGCAAACATAATTTGCAGGTTATGCTCATCCAGCCATCCACCCAGCGGACCGTTAGAGCCGTAAAACAGCAGATACACCAGGCCGGCAACCACCGGCGAGACGGCAAACGGAATATCCAGTAAGGTCAGCAACAACTGGCGTCCTGGGAAGTTAAAACGGGTCACCAGCCAGGCCAGCAACACACCAAACACCAGGTTCACCGGCACCGCAATCAGCGCAATCAGCACCGTCAGCCAGATGGCATGCAGCATGTCCGGATCCGCCAGGTTCTGTAATACCGGCATTAATCCCTTGCTGAACGCCTGCACGAAGATGTAAATCATCGGCACCAGCAAAATAAACGCGGAGACCAGCATGCCCGTGCCGATCAGAAACCATTTCCCCCAGTTGATGCGGGGCGCGCCATAGCGTTTTAATTGGGTAATGTCTGCCATCAGTGACCTACCACACGTCGACCAAAGCGACTTTGCAGGGTGTTAATTGAAAACAGCAGCAACAACGAAGCCCCGAGGATCACAGAAGCAATCGCGCTGGCGGCCGGGTAGTCAAACTCCTGCAAGCGAACAAAAATCATCAGTGAGGTCACTTCCGTTTTCCATGCGATGTTCCCAGCGATAAAGATAACCGCGCCAAACTCACCGAGGCTGCGGGTAAACGAAAGCGCAACGCCCGCCACCAGCGCGGGGGACAGCTCCGGCAGCACCACTTTACGGAAACTCTGCCAGCGCGTAGCACCGAGCGTTTCCGCCGCTTCTTCATATTCGGGACCTAATTCTTCCAGCACCGGCTGGACGGTACGCACCACAAACGGAATGCTGGTAAACGCCATCGCCACCGCGATACCAAGCCAGGTGTAGGTCACCTTGATATCCAGCTTCGCCAGCCACTCGCCGTAGAAGCCATTAACCGAAAACAGCGACGCCAGCGTCAGACCCGCCACCGCCGTAGGCAGCGCAAACGGCAGATCCATCAGTGCATCCAACAGCGTACGGCCCGGAAAGCGATAGCGGGTTAAGATCCACGCCATCAGCAAACCGAACACGCCGTTAAAAATCGACGCCACAAACGCCGACAGAAGCGTCACTTTATAAGCCGCCACCACCTGCGGATTGGTAATCACATCCCAGTATTGCGCCCAGCTCATTTGCGCCAGTTGCATCACCAGCGCGCTCAGCGGCAGCAGCAATATCAGGCAGACAAACAGTAAGCTTGTACCCAGGCTCAAAGTGAAGCCGGGCAGCACGCGTCGGGAAGAAACAGCAAACATTTACTTACGCCCCGCCGCCAGCAGTTTGTCCAGCTCTCCACCGCTGACAAAGTGTGTTTTCATCACTTCAGGCCACGAACCAAACTTATCTTCCACACGGAACAATTCGGTCTGCGGGAATTTATCTTGCTGTTTGTCCATCACCTGCGGGTTATTCACGCGGTAGTAGAAATCGGTAATAATGGTTTGCGCCTGCGGGCTGTACAGCCAGGTCAGGTACGCTTTAGCTGCTTTTTCAGTACCGTTGGCTTGCACATTTTTATCTACCCAGGCCACCGGGAATTCGGCGAGGATATTGGTTTTCGGGATAACCACTTCAAAACCCTGCGCTTCATACTGTTTACGAATGTTGTTCACTTCTGATTCGAAGCTGATCAGCACATCGCCCAGACCGCGCTCTGCAAAGGTGGTGGTAGCACCGCGACCGCCGGTATCAAACACTTCGACGTTTTTCAGAAACTGGGTCATGAACTGTTCGGTTTTGGTTTTATCACCACCGTCGGCTTTATCCGCAGCACCCCACGCCGCCAGATAGGTATAGCGCGCGTTACCGGAGGTTTTTGGGTTCGGGAAAATCAGTTTCACATCAGAACGCACAAGGTCATTCCAGTCATGAATGTTTTTCGGGTTCCCCTTACGCACCAGGAAACCCATGGTGGAATAGAACGGCGAGCTGTTATTCGGCAGGCGGCTTTGCCAGTCGGCGGGGATCAGTTTGCCTTTGTCATGCAGGATCTGCACGTCGGTGACCTGGTTATAGGTCACCACATCGGCTTTCAGCCCCTGCAGAATCGCCAGAGCCTGTTTTGATGACCCGGCATGAGATTGTTTAATCGTCAGTTTGTCACCGCCGTTATCCTTCGCCCATTGCTGTTCAAACGGTGGATTAAGGGCGGCAAAAAGCTCACGGGAAACATCGTATGAACTGTTCAGCAGTTCCGTTGCCTGCGCCTGCCCCACCAGCAACAGCATGGCTGCCAGCGTCAGTGTTCTTTTTTTCAGTAAGTTAACGGCCATTGCGCACCCTTATAAATTTAATGACTTTCTTATGGTCATCATATTTATAACCAGTGCTAAAGGAGTAACGGTTTTATATACCGTTTGATGATTTGAAAGTTGAAAAGAGAATAAGAGAATCCCTCCCCACACCGAGTGAGGAGGAGACCGGCATCAATCAGACGCCGACGCTAACGCTTTCAGGCAGGGTGCTACCGCCATCAATCACGTTTTGCGTGCCAGTTAAGTAACTGGACTCATCCGAGGCCAGGAACGCCGCCAGTTCACCGACCTCAAGCGGACAGGCCAGACGACGCATCGGGATCGCTTTCGCCATTTCGACTAAAACGGATTCAGGATCTTCCGGGTTAGATTGACGCGCAATGCTTTCCGCCATCGGCGTACGAACGTAGCCTGGGCAAATGGCATTAACGCGAATGCCTGACTGCGCATATTCTACCGCCAGGGATTTGGTCAAACCGATGATTGCGGCTTTCGACAGTGCGTAGGCCGTTTCGCCCGGGTCGGCAACCATATCGCCGGTCACCGATGACATCATCACGATGCGCCCGTCTTTGCGCGCAATCATCTCCGGCAGAACGGCTTTCGTCACATTCCAGACGCCTTTAATGTTGATATCAATGTGGAAATCGCGATCTTCATCGCTCATATCAAGGAAGTTGCCGAGGCGGCATACGCCGGCATTGTTCACCAGAATATCGATTTTGCCTTCAATCTGCTTCGCGCGCATCACCGCTTCCTTGACCGACGCAAAATCTCTGACGTCAGCGTGAACGGCTGTGCAACGGTGCCCTCGCCCAGCCAACTCATCCGCCAGTTTTTCAATCTCATCGGAGATATCCAGCAGAATTAAGTTCGCACCATGGCGGGCAAACGTTCTGGCGATACCCTCGCCAATACCCTGAGATGCGCCCGTAATCAATGCTGTTTTGCCCGTGAGTTTTCCCATTTCAATATTCTCCTTTTGAATATGAAGCCTTCGCTTCATTCACGCAGAAGATACAGCAATAACAAATTAGTGCTGAGGAATAGCTCACTAAATCAGGTTAATCTCAGGTAAAAAAAATCCCCGACGATGCGGGGATGTCTATTTCGTGGCCGATAACAGGATCAGGTCGCCATTACAGCGCCATTAAACGGTCCAGCGACGGTGCAAAGTAATAGCCGCCGGTTACCGGTTTGGTGAAGCGCAGCATTGCATCACGCTTACCGTCGGTGTCACCAAACATGCTCAGCAACTGTTGTTCAATGTTGTGCAGACGGGCGCAGTAGGCGCAGAAATAGAGACCATGCGTGCCGCTGGCAGTGCCGTATGGCAGGCTCTGGCGCACAATTTTCAGCCCTTTACCGTCTTCTTTGAGGTCAACTCGGCTCAGGTGAGAGGTGACCGGACGGTCATCACCGTCGATCTCTTCGTTGGCTTCCTTGGTGCGACCAATCATCATTTCCTGGTCATGGATGCTCATGCGATTAAGCTGCTTCAGGTTATGTTCCCAACGCTGCACAAACACATAGCTGCCACCGGCATCCACACCATCTTTGATAACGGCGACTTCACGGCGCGTTTCTTCGCCTGCCGGGTTTTCCGTACCGTCAACAAAGCCGCTGAGATCGCGCTCTTCGACCCAACGGAAACCGTGGATTTCTTCTTTGACTTCAATACAGTCGCCAAATGCTTCCATTGCCGCCTGCGCAACGGAGAAATTCACGTCATGACGCAAAGAGAGAATATGGATCAACACGTCATATTGGGTTGCAGGTGCCAGACCTTTACCGTAAGGGATAAAGTCTTTTAACTCTTCCGCACCGACGCCGCCGCTCAATGCACGCCAGGTGTTGTTGCCAAAAGCGACAACCGCGCCCAGATGCGCATCCGGGAACTTAGCTTCAAAGGTCGCCAGCTTATCGGCGAAGGTTTTGCTGGCCGCACGCAGGGCCTCAACGTCGCCTTTAACATTGGCTTCAATCCAAATCGCCGCACGGCAATGTTCTGGCAAAATGCCACTCTGAACCTGAGACATTGTTCCTCCTGAAAAAAAGATGCCACGACATCGTGGCATTGATTGGCGCTATTCTACCTGTTTTTTTAACAAGCCGATTTGTTCAGACGCAAATTAACGCCGCCAGATAATTTTGCTTACTTTCCACGCTTTCAGCGTGTCGTCAGACGGCATTATATCCTCAGGCCCGCTCCATTCACCGGAAAAAATATAGCTAATATGTTGACTTCCTTCAGCTTTACACTCAACGCCCGCGCTGTCATCGCCGGTTGCCTTTTGGCAATTACCGAAAGCTTTAGTGTAAAGGTCGCTAAACGGTGTACCGATTTCGACACCCGCGACTGACGAAATATCGTGGTCTAACACATCAATACGACTAATGGTTCCCTGGCTGCCATTGATGACTATCGCCAGCTTGTCGTCTTTCATCGCTTCATAGAAGCGCACCACATTTCCGTTATCAGTCTTCATCCCGCTACGCAGGCGGTAATCACCGTCCAGCGCATCAGCAATGGCTTTTTCATCCAGCGGTGTCGCGCCCGTTAACGCTCCGACGCCCTGCTCTGTGACCTGCGTTGAAGAACCAAACCAGTTCCACGGATTAGCGGCAGACCAGTTCACCGAGGACAACGTTGAACACCCGGCCAGTAGCAGCGGCATCGCGCATAAAGTCAAACGCAGTGATTTCATTTCACTTCCTTCCTTATTTATCAACGTTGCTTGGAGTCCGGTTTCCCCAAAAAGTGCCGTTATTCTTTCTCAAGGGAAAAACAGGCGCGCAGACGTTGATTGGTTAACAGCCAGATCAGTGCGACGATATCCGCCACCAGCAGCGCCAGCCCGACACCGTTGAGCGGATCGCCTGCCAGCCACATCACCGGCTGCCAGCACAGCAGCACCAGTTGAGCGAGAATCAATAATCCGCGCAGCCAGCGCCAGATTACCGGAAACGCAAAGCGTCGCCCGCTGAGTAAAAACGCCAACACGGCAGGAACGCCGGGGAGCAAACCCAGCCAAAATGCGTCATGATCGGGATAAAACAGATTCAGCAACGTGTTGCCCTGCTCACGAGAAGAACCGGCTATCACAAACAAAACCCAGGTGCGTGCCTGTAACAACAGTACGCACCAGAAGAGAAAAGGCAGACGCAGACGCCCATGACCGTCATAGTCGGCCGGATGAAACTCAGTACTCTTCATCTTCAATCAAACGCTTGCCCAGATTGAGTACATCCGCATGTTCATAACCCAGACGTTCATACATGCCCTGAACAACATCGTTATCGTCACGCACCATGATTTGAATCTTCGGGCAACCGCGGGCAATGAGCTTTTTCTCCAACCGGTTGAGTAGCGCATTGGCGATACCGCGACCGCGAAACTCAGGATGCACGCCCAGGTAATAGGCGGAACCACGATGCCCGTCGTATCCGCCCATCACCGTACCGACCACCTCACCGTTCACTTCAGCGACGAGGAACAAGCTGACGTCATGATTGACTTTACGTTCGATGTCCATTTCAGGGTCGTTCCATGGACGCAGCAAATCACAACGCTCCCAGAGGGTGATCACCTCTTCGAAATCTTCCTGGCGAAAAACGCGTATTTCCATGGTATTGGTTACCTTTTCAGGACGTTAAAAAGCGATTATGGCGCGAACGGCTGATTTAGCCAATATCTGACGCGAAGCGGCGGAAAAAATGGCATAATACGGAATTGTCACGTATTGAAATGAAAAGTAAAACAATTCTTATCTCGATCCGTCGCAACGGACTACGCGATACGATATAACGTTTAGAACCTTTTTTTTACAACTCAGGCCGTATGAGCACTTTTAAACCACTAAAAACACTCACATCGCGCCGCCAGGTGCTGAAAGCCGGGCTGGCCGCCCTGACGCTGTCAGGCATGTCGCAAGCCATCGCTAAAGAAGAAGCGCTAAAGACCAGTAATGGACACAGCAAACCGAAAGCGAAAAAATCAGGCGCTAAGCGTGTTGTTGTTCTTGATCCGGGGCACGGCGGGATTGATACCGGCGCAATTGGTCGCAACGGATCGAAAGAAAAGCACGTGGTGCTGGCGATTGCCAAAAACGTGCGCTCAATCCTACGCAACCAGGGGATTGATGCACGCCTGACCCGCTCCGGCGATACGTTTATTCCGCTCTACGATCGCGTCGAGATCGCCCACAAACATGGCGCAGATCTTTTCATGTCGATCCACGCCGACGGTTTTACCAATCCGAGCGCTGCGGGTGCTTCGGTCTTTGCCTTATCCAATCGCGGTGCCAGTAGCGCCATGGCGAAATATCTGTCCGATCGTGAAAACCGGGCCGATGAAGTCGCCGGGAAGAAGGCCACCGACAAAGATCATTTGTTGCAGCAGGTGCTGTTCGATCTGGTGCAAACTGACACCATTAAAAACAGCCTGACGTTAGGCTCGCATATTCTTAAGAAGATCAAGCCGGTACACCGTCTGCACAGTCGCAGCACGGAACAAGCCGCCTTCGTGGTGCTAAAATCACCTTCGATTCCGTCGGTCCTGGTCGAAACCTCGTTCATCACCAACCCGGAAGAAGAACGATTACTGGGGACGGCTGCGTTTCGTCAGAAAATCGCCACCGCTATCGCCAATGGCATCATCAGCTATTTCCACTGGTTTGATAACCAGAAAGCACACTCGAAGAAACGTTAACCATGAAGCCCGATGTACAACGCGTAAAACAGTTCCTGCTCAACCTGCAGGATGAGATTTGTCAGCAGTTATCCACCATAGACGGCACCGAATTTGTTGAGGATAACTGGCAACGCGAAGCGGGCGGCGGCGGGCGCAGTCG
The DNA here is from genome assembly GCF_030333885.1 of Citrobacter sp. Cf132. Lineage (NCBI taxonomy): Bacteria > Pseudomonadati > Pseudomonadota > Gammaproteobacteria > Enterobacterales > Enterobacteriaceae > Citrobacter > Citrobacter sp. Cf132. The sequence continues at coordinate 65,222 of NZ_JAOWFA010000057.1, read as the reverse complement.
AGTGTTGCGTAACGGCGGTATTTTCGAGCAAGCAGGCGTCAACTTCTCTCATGTCCATGGCGATGCAATGCCGGCCTCGGCTACTGCACATCGCCCGGAGCTTGCCGGGCGTAGCTTTGAAGCGATGGGCGTCTCGTTGGTGGTGCATCCGCAGAATCCTTACATTCCGACCAGCCATGCCAACGTACGTTTTTTTATCGCGGAGAAACCGGGCGCCGACCCGGTGTGGTGGTTTGGCGGCGGCTTTGACTTAACGCCCTACTACGGCTTTGATGAGGATGCAGTTCACTGGCACCGCACGGCGCGGGATCTATGCCAGCCGTTCGGCGAAGATGTTTATCCCCGTTACAAAAAGTGGTGCGATGACTACTTCTTCCTCAAGCACCGCAACGAGCAGCGCGGCATTGGCGGGCTGTTCTTCGATGATTTGAATACGCCAGATTTCGAGCACTGCTTCGCCTTTATGCAGGCTGTTGGAAAGGGTTATACCGAGGCGTATTTGCCCATCGTCGAGCGCCGCAAAGCAATGAGCTGGGGCGAGCGTGAACGCAATTTTCAGCTTTATCGTCGCGGACGCTATGTGGAATTTAACCTGGTGTGGGATCGCGGCACATTATTTGGTTTGCAAACCGGCGGGCGCACGGAATCGATTCTGATGTCGATGCCGCCGCTGGTACGCTGGGAGTATGACTGGCAGCCAGAAGCGAACAGCCCGGAAGCCGCTCTTAGCGAGTTTATTCAGGTCCGCGACTGGGTGTAATGGCCTGATAGCGACACAATTCGTAGGCCGGATAAGACGCAAGGCGTCGCCATCCGGCAGCGCAGCAAGCACAATTGCCTGATGGCGGCTAACGCCTTATCAGGCCTACTCAAGCTATACCATCACGCCCACTGGCGCATACGCTGATGCAGCGTCAACGACGGTTTCTCCGCAAACAGTTGCTGGTAGTCGGTAGCAAACTGCCCTAAATGCCAGAATCCCCACTGCATGGCGGCGTCTTTCACCGTCGCACTCTGCGACCACGGGCTTATCAACTCACGGCGCACGGCGTTCAGGCGAATACGTTTCAACCAGGCATTCGGGCCAATACCGAGGATGGCGTGAAAGGCATTTTGCAACGTCCGGCGGCTAACGTGCAGTTGATTGCATAAATCGAGCACGGTCAGCGGCTCTGACATATTTTCCAGCACATATTCGCGCGCACGCGACAGCAAGCGACGATAGCTCTGATGGCTGATGCTCTCCGCAGTCATAATCGGCTGCGCTTCTTCCAGCATAGTCCCCATCGCCAGCAGCAGGTTATCGCCCAACACTTTGCGTACCGCAGGTTGGCGAAGGTTTTCCGGGTTTTCGCTAAACGTCGCCAGCGCCTGCTGCACAAAGCCCCATAGCGCGGCTTTGTGTTGTTCTTTCACTTCCAGCGCCGACTGGTTGCGCAGCATATGCAACACCCTTTCCGGGTTATGCAGGAAGTTGGCCTGACGGGCAATGGCCTCTTCAGAAATGACGACCCCCAAAATGGTGTAGTCATCCGGCGTACTTAGTTCAAACTCCGTCCCGCCTGGGCGGGTGGCAATTTCAGCGTTACCCAAACACTGGGTACCAATAAATCCCTGCTCGCCGCGCGTGGCCGGAATGCCAAACCAAAATGAGTTTGGCCAGACAAGGCATGACTGACGCAGCGCCAGTCCGGTGTATTCACGGAACACCTGAATATCATCGAGCAGGATTTCCGTGAACTCGCCATGAAATTTTCCCGGATGCAGCTGGTCGTAGATCTGCTGCCAGGCTGTAATCGTCAGCGCGTGCTCATACACATCCGTTGTTCGCCGTTGATGAACGTTGTCCACTTCCACTTTCGGCGTCAATTTAACGTCTTCGGGTAATACTTCATGATAAAGATGGTGCAAGTTTGCAGTACGGTTCTTTTTCATGATCTTTTAAGCCGGAAGCTTCAACGAAGCCCCCGGCCCTCCGACAGGTTAATTTTTTAAGCGATAGCGACTACTGCGTTTACGCAACGCTCCGTCAGAAAAGAGCTGTTCCAGCGCATTTCTGGCTTCATCAAGTGACCAGCCAAAGTGGGCAGCCACTTCCCCTGCCGTCATTCCTTGACGGGCCGATGTTAACAGCGCCAGCAATTCATCAGAGGATTCAGATGACACAGGTGCTTCCTGTGTCTTCTCTGGGGCCACATCTGACTTCACTTCAGGCTTCTGCTCTGGTTTCTTCGGTTCTGGTTTCTTCGGCTGGCGCTTAAAACCGCCGATCAGCCACTGGGTGTCATCGTCCGGCCGGCCTATTTCCTTACGGCTGATAACACGGCCTGTACGCGCTGCAGCTGCACTGCCAGCATCCAGCGCTGCTCGGCATGCCGCCAGATCGCCTTCCACCACCAGCGTCAGCCGACCAGGATCGAGCACTTCGTGGCTAAGCAGGCGCACATTCGCGGCTTTCAGCATGGCATCGGCCGCGTCCACGGCAGCCACCATGCCATCCACTTCCAGTAATCCCAGTGCATTGATCATCACTACCTCTCTTACGCGCGCTGGATTGGATTACGGGCAATATCCAGAACGGCATCGGCAAAGGCGTTACATGCGGCTTTACAAGCGGCCTGGCTACCGGTCAAAAACGCTGCTGAATAGTTGGTTTCTGACGGCGGTGGTACATAGGTTACCAGTTGTACATCGGCAGATTTCAGCGCGGCATCAATACCAAATGTCGCTTCCAGCGGCGGTGCTACCAGATACGCCATCGGATCGCCCAGTCGGCATCCCGCGGTCGCGGAAAGATACGAACCGGTACGCGAAACCACATGCGCCAGGAAGGCGGTATCTTCTGCGTCATTCGCCCACTGGAATGCCGCACCGCTTTCAATATTGGCGACCATCGCGTCCAGACCCGCGCGAACTTCGGCCGGGTTTGGTCCACCGAGCATAATCAGCACTTCGCCCGAGGTTGGAGAGGGACTGTGCGCCGCACCGGCATACAGCGAGCGGCCATAAACCACTTCCACCATCGCCTGTTTTGTCGCTTCATCTGCGGCAATATACGCCACGTCATCAGAGTCTGCTGTGATGAGTCCGAGGCTACGTATATGTGGCGGCAATTTAAGTTCGCGGGCAAAACCGTCATTTACCGAGGCAATCACACGCATCGCGGTGACTGAAGGTCTAATCAAATCTAATGCTGGCATGATGCCTCCTTAACGGGTCATATTGATGCCGGATGCTTTTTGCTCCAGCATGCGCTTGGCCAAATCCACAATCACCGCCGCCGCTTCAACCGGTGGCGTACCGCCCTGGTGAATGTTCGAGATGCAGGTACGGTCAGCCTCAACGGTGGTTGCCACACGCGGCGAATAGACGGCGTAGCAAGAAAGACTTTCCGACTGGCCGAGGCCCGGACGCTCACCAACCAGCAGGATCACCGCTTTTGCACCCAGCAGTTCGCCGATCTGATCTTCAATTTTCACGCGCCCATAGCGAACAAAGAACGGCGTCCCGACCTTCAATCCGGCCTGTTTTAAGCCCGACAACAACGGCGGCAGGATCTCTTCGTAGTTGGCGGTGATGGCGTCAGTAGACAGACCATCAGAAATAATCACCTGCACATCCGGATTCATTACACACTGTGATTTCAGTGCTTCAATGGCTTCCGCACTCAGACGACGTCCCATGTCCGGGCGCGTCAGATACAAGTTTTTGTCGCTGATTTCCGAGCGCACTTCCAGTAGTCCCTGGGCTTTTACCCACTCTTCCGGCACTTCTTTCAATACCGTATCTTTCGAACGCGAGTGGTCAGCCAGGAAGCGCAGCAGCGCCTGGGTACGCGGACGTGGACCGGCACGGCCGGTACATACACGCGCAGCGGTGCTACGGCGCAGTTCGGTCAATACCTCTGCGCGATGCGGATTCTCAACGCCAATCCACGCTTTCGCTTCGGCTGAACCTAAGTCCATCGCACAGCTTTCACCGGTCGGCGCAGCGCACTGCGTAGTGCTGCATTTCACTTCCGCTGATGGCGCTTGAACCTGCGGCTCTCCCATTGACGCCATTACGCTGCGTACAATTTCTTCAATCTGTTTTTGATCCATCGTGTGTCATCCCCGCGTCATCAGAAGAACAGTGACGGATCGCCCGCCCGTTTGGTCAGGCGACCGTTTGCCATAATGCCCATGGTTTCCAGCCAGCGTTCAAACTCCGGCGACGGGCGCAGGTTCAGCAACTGGCGCACGGTCGCGGTGTCGTGGAAGGCGGTGGTCTGGTAGTTGAGCATGATGTCGTCACCGAGCGGCATGCCCATGATGTAGTTGCAGCCAGCGGTGGCGAGCAGAATCATCAGGTTTTCATTGAGGTTCTGGTCAGCATCAGCATGGTTGGTGTAACAGCAGTCGCAGCCCATTGAGATGCCGCTCAGTTTGCCCATGAAGTGATCTTCTAAGCCAGCGCGAATAATCTGACGGTCGTTGTAGAGATATTCCGGCCCGATAAAGCCCACCACGGTGTTCACCAGGAACGGATCGTAGTGACGCGCCAGCCCGTAGTTACGCGCTTCCATCGTCACCTGATCGGCACCAAAGTTAGCGCCAGCGGAGAGCGCAGACCCTTGCCCGGTTTCAAAGTACAGGCAGTTTTCCCCGGCGATACGGTTGAATTCAGCACCCACTGCACGCGCTTCATCCAGCATGGCCAGCTCAACGCCAAACTCTTTTAAGCCTTTTTCGCTACCGCAGATACTCTGGAAAATCAGCCCGCCCGGCGCACCGCGACGAATCGCTTCAATCTGGGTGGTGACGTGCGCCAGTACGCAGCCCTGGGTCGGAATATTGAACTTGTCGATAACGCCATACACGGTATCGAGCACACGGCTTAAGTTTTCCACGTCATCCGTGACCGGGTTGACACCGATCACCGCATCGCCCGCACCGAAAGACAGTCCTTCATAGATTTGCGCCGCAATACTCTGTACATCGTCACGGGTATCGTTCGGCTGCAAACGGCAGCTAAAGGTGCCCGGTAGACCTATGGTGGTGTTAGCCTTTTTGATCACCGGCATTTTCTTACCGCCATAGATCAGGTCCGCGTTAGAGCAGATTTTTGCTACCGCAGCGACCACTTCCGACGTTAACCCTTTACGCGTAAACGCAATGTCATCAACAGAGGTTTCATCGCTCAGCACGTACTCGCGCAGCTCGCTGATACTCCAGTTTTTGATGCGGTTATAGGCCGTTTCGTTGACGTCATCCTGAATCAGACGCGTCACGCAGTCCTCTTCATAGGAAATCACCGGGTTATTACGGATATCCGCTACCGTCATTTCCGACAATACCTGCTTAGCCGCCACGCGCTCTTGCGAACTGGTTGCAGCGACACCTGCCAGCACATCCCCCGAACGCAGTTCGTTGGCTTTTGCCAGCACCTCTTTAACATCCTTAAACTGATAAACATTGCCGAACAATGTGGTCTTTAGTTTCATAAGTCGTTCCCTCAGGAAGGAAATGCGAGTGATTTCACCGTCACCGGCACAACCGATCCGCCAAAAAGAGGCGTACCAATGTCGATATAGTCCCCCGCCCGGACAACCACCTCATCGATGACCGCCAGCGGGTGTTGCTGTAACTGTGGGCGTAACAGCATGCCCAGGGCTTTACCAAAATCCTGCTCGGCTACCACCAGCAGGGGATGCGGATTCGGATAGCGCGCGACAAAGGCCAGCAACGCATCAATCACCGTTAACAGCGCGGCGTAGCGCACCGGCAGAGAAGCGGGCAGCGCCAACACGTAGGCGTCCGTTTGCGGGTCCAGATCGAGCTGCATTAGTGCCTGTTGCCAGGCGGCCACCAGATCAGCCTCATCAACCGGAATCGCCACCGGCAGATTGCGCAGCGGAAGCGCCACACCTTCCAGCCAGATAGTGCTGCCCGAAAGCGACAGCGTATGCGCACCGGCGCCAATCACTGTGGCGCGCACGGTTTGCGCCGGGAACTGCACGTTCATCTCACGCAGGCGCGGATGTTCATGCAGCGCCGTCGCTAACAGCGGCCCAATGTCGGAAAAACAGAACGGATCGGCAGGTTGGTTGCGGTAGCACTCGCCCACCCCGCCGGACAACGTAATCACTTCCGGCTTCACGCCCGCCGGTAACAGAGCGGTTTGCATCAGCGCCTGTGCCAGCGGTGATAACGTGCCGTCAATCACCTCCACAATCAGCGCCGCCATCCGTCGGGCCACCTGAACAAGCTGCGCCGCATTGAGGGTTCGGGCATCAGTGCCTGGACCAAATACGTCATCCACAATCATTTGTCCCGGCTGATGCGCATGCACCACGCGCCCCTGACCGTCCGTTTCCAGTAGCCGTCCGCCGACGTTCAGACAGGCCGATCCGCTGACTTTTCCGGCATCGAACAGAACGTAGTTCGACGTACCGCCGCCGATGTCGATATTCAGTACGCGGCACAACTTCTGCTCGGACAGGGTTTGTGCCCCCGCACCGTGACCAGCAATCACCGATTCCAGATGCGGACCGGCGCTGGCAACCACGAAATCCCCCAGCGACTGGGAGAGCGCCATCACCGCCGGGCGCGCGTTGCGCGTTTTGGCACTTTCCCCGGTAATGATGATCGCGCCGGAATCAACCGTTTCCGGCGCAATGCCCGCCGCCTGATACTGGGCGAGGATCAGTGCTTTCAGTTCGGCCTCTTTCAACCCGCCCTGCTTATCAACGGGGGTAAAGAACACCGGGCTTTGCCAGCTAATTTCGCGTTTGATGAATTCGTAGCGCGGCACCTGCGACACTGCCGCACGGTTAACCAGCTCAAGGCGCGAGAAGATCACCTGAGTGGTGGTGGTGCCGATATCGATACCGACGCTGAGTAGCTGGCGAGTATTCACGATTGCGCCTCCGGATTGGTTTCTGCTGGTGCCGGAACATCTTCGTCTTTCGGTACTAACAGCATAGCCACGCCAATCGCCGTCACGCCGCCGATCAGCTTGCCGACAATCATCGGGAAGATCATGGCGTTCATGTTGGCAGCGGCGAAACCTAAGTGGTCACCCAGAGCGAAGGCCGCGGAAACCGCAAAGGCGCAGTTGATCACTTTGCCGCGGGTATCCATGTTTTTCATCATGCCGAACATTGGGATGTTATTGGCAAGCGTTGCCACCATACCCGCAGCCGCAATGTTATTGACTTTTAACAGGTTGCCGACGCTCATCAGCGGTTTTTCAAACCAGCGGGTCAGCAGCAGCACCATCGGGTAGGCACCCAGCAGCACACAGGAGATAGAACCGATAACTTCGATGGCGCGCATCACTTCACCCGGCTTGTCGCCTGGCGCCATGAAAATAGGATCAAGACCTGGGATCAGCTCCCAGCCGAGCAGGAACTTGATGACTGCCGCAGCCAGACCGAGGGTGATCAGCGCTACCAGGAACTTGGCGAAGATCTGGAAGCCGTTGATCATTTTTTCCGGGATGAATTTCAGTCCCAGCGCCACCAGCACGGCTACGATCAGCACCGGGATCATGTTCATCAGGATCAACGCAAAGGTGAACTCCACCGGCTGACCGTTGATTTCCACACCGGAGTACATCGCGACCAGACCACCCGCAATACAGCCAATCGGAATGGTGACAATACCGGCCAGCACGCCCAGCGCCAGATAACGACGGTCAGACGGTTCAATAATTCCCAGCGCAACCGGAATGGAGAACACCAGCGTCGGCCCCATCATCGCGCCGAGAATCAGGCCAGAGTACAACCATGCCGCCACGTCGCCGCCCGCCAGTTCTTTCGCCAGGAAGAAGCCGCCCATATCGCACGCCAGCAGCGTTCCGGCAAACATCGACGGGTTCGCGCCCAGCATTTCATACAGCGGAATAATTACCGGCCCGAGCACATGCGCCAGTACTGGCGCCAGCGCGGTCATACCGACCATCGCCAGACCCAGCGCGCCCATTGCCATAAAGCCTTCTTCAAACTGACCGCCCGATCCCTCAATACTCTTACCGAACTTACCGAGGAAGCGCGCCGAACCGCCGAACTGCGACAGGATCCTGTCCACGGCGGCAATCAGCATAAAGAACATCATGATGTACATGATGATTTCGTTAATTCCCATAGCCCCTACTCCCTGTCATTTGTGATTTGTAGGCCGGATAAGACGTTTACGTCGCCTCCGGCATTAACGCCGTGTTATTGCCGGATGGCGGTGCGAGCACCTTATCCGGCCTACAGGCATTACCCGGCAGCCGCGTACAGGTCGATAATCTGTTCCTGCGTGGCGGTGCGTGGGTTACTGCGAATACAAATATCCTCCAGCGCGGCGTGTGCCCATGCGCTGTAATGTTCGGGTTTTGCTCCAACGTCTGAGAGCCGTTTGGTCTGGCCCACTTCGCTAATCAACTCGCTGACCGCGTTGATAGCATCACGATCGTCCGATTTCTTGTTGGTTAACGCGCGTCCGATATGGCTGAAGCGCTCACGACACACCATGCGGTTGAACCCCATTACCGTAGGAAGCAGCATGGCGTTAGCCTGTCCGTGTGGGATATGCAACGTCGCTCCCGGCTGGTGCGCCATCGCATGGCACAGGCCCAACCCTGCGCTGGAAAACGCCATCCCGGCCATACAGGAAGCCAGCAGCATGCTTTCGCGCGCCGCCAGATCCTGACCGTAGCCGACGGCCTTCGGCAGCGATTTACCTATCATCGCAATCGCGCCAATCGCCAGACTGTCGGTAAACGGCGTCGCGTTCAGCGCGCTATACGCTTCAACGGCGTGCGTCAGTGCATCAATCCCGGTCATCGCCGTTACATGTGCAGGCACGCCTTCCGTCAATGCAGCGTCCAGGATCGCCACATCCGGCATCAGGGTTGCGTGGGCCAGCACTTTTTTGAGTCCAGTCGCGGCGTCGATTATTACCGTGACGTTGGTGGTTTCTGAGCCCGTTCCGGCGGTAGTCGGTACGGCAATCAGCGGCAGACGTGGGCGTAACGCGCTGCGCTCGTCCATGCCTGCCAGCGTCTGAGTGGGGTTGGTCACCAGCAACGCCACTGCCTTGGCGGCATCCAGTACGGAGCCACCACCAAAGGCCACAACGCCATCGCACTTCGATTCACGCAATTGCGCGACCGCCGCGCAGACGTCTGTAATGCACGGTTCGCCCACCGGACATGGCCACAGCGTCATCGCCACGCCTTTCATCGCCAGACTGCGCTCCAGTGCGGCGGTCATCCCCGCCTGATGCAGGAAGCTGTCCACCATGACGAACATATGCGTCAATCCGCGCGTTTGTGCTTCCTGTCCGCAGGTACTGAGCGCTCCCAGCCCACAAAGGGTGACCGGTGGAACGCTAAACGTTTTTACGCGTTGCAGATTCAGGGTATCGAATGCCTGAAAGAGCGCGGTCTGCAATTCAGCTTGCATAGATTCCTTCCGCTTTTTCTTTTCCGCTGTTGGCAATCGCCAGCGGGGTCATAAACAGGCTGTGCTGGGGTAAATGCACCTGCAGTTCCGGGAAACGCTTACGGAACAGCTCATCAACGCCCGGCTGCATGCAGGAACCACCGGCCAGCCATAAATCGGTAACGCCCTGACCCGCAATATGATGAGCCACGATTTCCGCCATTTTTTCGTAGACAGGCTTCACCACCGGCCAGATTTCTTTGCCATTGCTACGCTTGTACTGCTCGGCTTCTTCTAACTGGATACGACGGTTCCCGGCCAGCGTCAGAGAGATATGATGCCCACCGGTTGCTTCATCAGCGGAGTAGGTCACCTTGCCTTGTTTAACGATCGCAATCCCGGTAGTGCCACCACCAATATCCACCACGCCGGCGTTATCGAGCTGCAACAGATCCGCCACCGCTGTCGGTTCGTCGAGCACATGGCTCACTTCAAGCCCGGCAGACTCCAGCACGTTAATAGAGATGCGAGGATCAGTTCCCGGTGGAAATGAGGTTGCCGCATGGGTAAAGCGGCAACCCAGCTGTTGTTCGAGCGTATCGAGATGGCGACGAACGATGGTCACCGCACCAAAGAAATCCCAGACGATGCCATCGCGCACGACATCGGCCCAGTCCAGGCAAACCGCGACCGGCTGTCCGTCACTGTCCACAACCATCGACACCACATCACACGTTCCCAAATCAATGCCCAACCACAGCGGTGAATCGCTCTTTGTGGGCGTCTGGTTACATAGCGTTGCCGCTTTTAGCAGTCTGGGTGTCAACCAACGTTGTTCGTCGTGCGCCATCTCATTTACTCCTTATACAATTCTGAAGGCGTCTACCAACACACAGCGACGCAGACGCACAAACGTACGCGCACTGGTCACCCCTTCCCCGGTTGGTGTGGTAATGGTCATCGTGGTCCAGCCTTCACCGCCCAGTCCAAGACCGGCAATGCACGGTCCGTTCTTAACGAAGATGCTGGTATCAATGGCGTTTGCCATACGGTTCATGTTGTCGATATTGCGCGAGTGCATCGCCGCCGTATGGTGGCAACCGCCTTCAAGCTTGACCGCCAGTTCAATGGCTTCATCGACGTTAGCGACCCGCACGACCGGTAGAACCGGCATCATCAGTTCGGTGACGGCAAACGGATGCGTCGCGGAGGTTTCGACGAATAACAGACGGGTTTGCTCCGGTACGTTCAGACCAATCGCCGCAGCGATTTTGCCTGCGTCACGACCTACCCAGTCACGACTGACCGTGCCTTTACCGCGCTCATCGATATTTTTCAGCAGCACCGGCTGCAGCTGTTCGGCCTGGGCCGTGGTGAGTTTCACCGCATGCTGGCTTTCCATCAGACGCATCAGTTCATCAGCGACGCTATCGACCACGATCAGCACTTTTTCGTCAGCGCAGATGATGTTGTTGTCAAACGATGCACCTTTAACTACCGACTGCGCCGCGCGTGCCAGGTCAGCCGTTTCATCAACCACCACCGGCGGATTACCTGCGCCAGCGGCAATCAAACGTTTGTTGGTGTGCTTACGCGCGGCATCTACTACGGCTTCACCACCGGTCACCACCAGCAGGCCGATACCAGGGTACTTGAACAGACGTTGGGCAGTCTCGATATCTGGGTTGGTAACCGTCACCAACAGGTTTGCCGGACCGCCTGCGGCAACTACCGCCTGGTTAAGCAGAGTGATAGCGCGCTGAGAGACTTTTTTCGCCGCCGGATGCGGTGCGAAAACCACGCTGTTACCAGCGGCAATCAGGCTGATGGCGTTGTTAATGACGGTCGCGGCCGGGTTGGTGGATGGGGTTACCGAGGCCACCACGCCCCACGGCGCGTTTTCAATCAGCGTCAGACCGTTATCACCGGTCAGAACCTGTGGAGACAGGCATTCCACACCCGGCGTGCCGCGCGCCTGCGCCACGTTTTTGGCAAATTTATCTTCGACGCGTCCCATGCCGGTTTCAGTGACGGCAAGTTCCGCTAATTCTCTGGCGTGCTTTTCGCCCGCCTCACGTAGCGCCGTGATAGCCAGTTGGCGCATGGCGACGCTTTTCAGCCCCTGCTGGGCCAGTTTTGCTGCCGCCACTGCGTCATCCAGGGAGGCAAAAACGCCCATTTCTTGAACGGCACTGACGGGTTGGCTGCTGTCTTTCATTTTCAGCAGTACCGCTTTCACGACCTGTTCAATATCCTGTTGATTCATGATTTTCTGCCTTATTTATGGAAGATCACCTGACCACCTGCCACCACTTCATCGACAATGCCAATCACGCACAGATCGACAGGCGATGATTCATTCCGGTGCGCCTGACGGGCGGAGCTTCCGCTGACCAGCAGCACCCACTCTCCGGTTCCCGCCCCGATGCTGTCGATAGCAACAGCACATTGCCCGTCGGGATTTCCCTGGGCGTCAATCATTTCCACCATCAGCAACTTGTCGTGCGCGAGCCCCTGATGGCGTACGGTACAAACAATTTGTCCTGTAACGATTGCCAGTTTCATACGCGCCTCCGTGGCATATTTCAGGTAAAACCTCCCCCTACCCTCCGCAGAAGGTAATGTGAAAAGGAGAGAGGGTGACGCCAGCAATGAAGTCTGTGGCGTCACATGGACGACTTACATGTCGTTGCTGTCGCCTTTAAAGCTGATCGGGAACACTTCTTCCAGATCGCCGTGCGGACGCGGGATCACGTGCACTGAAACCAGCTCGCCAATACGCTGTGCTGCCGCAGCACCTGCGTCCGTTGCAGCTTTACATGCCGCTACGTCGCCACGGACCATGGCAGTGACCAGACCGCCACCGATCTGCTTCACGCCAACCAGTTTCACGCGTGCCGCTTTAACCATTGCGTCAGAAGCCTCAATCAGTGCAACCAGGCCCCGGGTTTCAATCATTCCTAATGCTTCCATTGTGTTTTCCTCTCATTAAGGGGTCCTGAACGGGACCTTATACAACCAGTGTGTGCGAGGCGTTTTCACGACTCATGTCAGTCTGGCGCGGCACTGCTGCCACCAACGCCAGTTCGATAATTTCCTGTACGCTACAGCCACGAGAGAGATCATGAAGCGGTGCGGCAAGCCCCTGAATCAATGGCCCTACTGCGCGATACCCTCCCAGACGCTGAGCGATTTTGTAGCCAATATTGCCTGCCTCCAGCGATGGGAAGACCATCACATTGGCATTGCCCTTTAACGGACTGGCGGGCGCTTTTTGCGCAGCGACATCCGGAACAAAGGCGGCATCAAATTGCAGTTCACCGTCCACTGTAAGCTGCGGGGCACGCTCACGAACGATCTCGGTCGCCTGCTGCACGTTAGCGACGTTAGGATGGCGAGCACTGCCATTACTTGAAAACGACAGCATGGCCACGCGCGGCTCTTCACCTGTGATCGCTTTCCAGGTTTCAGCGCTGGCGATGGCGATATCCGCCAGCTGTGCAGCGGTGGGCTGCGGCACAACGCTACAGTCTGCAAATCCTAATGACGGCCCGAGATACTGCGGCAGCATCAGAAAAATTGACGACAGCGTTTTGCAACCAGGCTGTAATCCAATAATGCGCAATCCTGCACGAAGCACGTTTGCCGTTGATGACAGGTTGCCCGCAATACACACATCGGCTGTACCGGCACTGACCATCGCGGCGGCGAACATCAGCGGATCGTTGAGCTTCTCCCGCGCATCCGGCGGCGTTTTTTCGCCCGCCGTTGCCCGCCAGCGCAGGGCAAACTCTTCACGCATCTGTACATTGCTTTGTGGATCAATAACCTGAATACCGTCCATGGCTACGCGATGGCTGAGCGCAAACTGGCGTAGCGCAAACGGGCTGGCGACGAGAATGGGGCGTGCCAGACCGTGCTGATGCAGGTAATTGGCCGCCTTCAGCACCCGGACATCCAGCGCATCCGGAAACACTACTCGTGCAGGTGAGCGTTGGGCGAGTTGACGAGCACGTTCAATGATCATTGCTTCTCCCCCAGTCTCTGTTGAATTTGACTAACCGTCAGCGGATGCTTTGCAACACTCAGAATCATCATCACGTAGACCGTACTGGAAAGGCGGTTGAGCGCCTGCATAATGTCCGGTCGCATAACCTCAAAACTGCGAGTGATGAATACCTGGGCCGCCACCGTCTCCGTTTCACGGACTTTGGTACGCAGCAGATTAAGTAACGCGCAATCACGTCCATGGCTGGCTTCAGGCACCAGATGGTCGTGGTCCAGATAGCGCAGCGGTTGATGCGAAAGACGGTGTAAATCTTCGTCACTTAAACCCACGACAGCTTGTGCTGCCAGCGGCTCATCCATGGCGTCTGCGCGCATAATATTGCCCAGGCGCGAGCGGATATCCGCCAGCCACGGCTGCCATGGTTCTGCCATCTCAATCTGCAACCACACGGCCAGGGCGATGGTGCTGTCCAGCGCGGCGCGAAATCCCAGCCGAGGGTCACTTTTGGCGACCATCTTGTCCGCCGTCAGATGCGTCAGGGTGTCCGGTTTCTTCGCCACCGGTTGATGGCACAGTTCGCAGCTGGCCTGTGGATGCGTATCACTGCTGGTTAATCCATGAACCGGCTGCGGCTGCTGTTCTTCGTCATCAATAAACAGGCTGCCCTGCTCGTCAATAAACTTAATGCGCAGATGTCGGCTTTCCAGTAATTCCCGGGCAGACGGCGTCAGGCGAGCGTCAGCGGGGAGATGAATTTCAGCCCCTTCGCTGAGCGTATGATTCGCTCTGAGCCATGCTTCGGTAATGAAATCCTTCATACATCCGCCTTAGCAGGACTGCCAGTTCGCAGGCCAGGCCACATACAGAAACTTCACCGTCGATGGCGTACCAAATTCGATGCTGGAGCCTTTCGGGATAAACATCACGTCCCCGGCTTTTGCAATCATGGTTTCGCCTTCGTGGCGAACATGCAGCTCTCCTTCCAGAATCATGTCGATTTCGTCGTAGTTCAGCGTCCATGGGAAAAAGGCGTTATCCCACTGCATAAACCCGGCGGCCATGCTGCTACCGTCCTGGTCGGTCACCAGATCGGTTAAGCCCACGCAGTGCGGCTGCGCGCCGTCAAAACGACCAAACTTCACGCTGCTGCCGTCGATGACTTTCACACCGCCTTTGCCGGTCACCGAGTTAAAGCTCGGTTGCATTCCGCCCTGCTCCAGCGACTGCTTTTCCTTCATGACTTTGTCCATCAGCTGCGCGACCAGGCTTTCGGTAAACTGCCCTTCCGGTAACTGCGCAATGATGGTTTCGCGAATACGCTGGCTTTCCGTTTTGCCATCAATCACCGCAGCCGGAGCAGCAGCGACGGCGCCTGGCGCGGATTCATCGCATTCACTGATGGTAACGCCCAGCAGCTCCGCAACTTCGCGCGCCTCCGGGGTGATGATGCTGGCGCGCAGAACAACCGACATTTCCTGTTCGCCGCGTGCGTGGGCCGCACGAATATCGTTAGCTGTGATGAGTTTTTTCACCTGCCCTTTCCTCCTTTTGGCTGAGCTCAGTCAGATAATCCACCAGGTGCTGCACACTGCGCGGGTCATGGCTATTGAGCTCAAAAATCGGCTCCTGAAACCCCATCCCGCGAAGTAGTTGTCGCGTTGCGGCGACGTCGGCATCCGGCATGTCCGTTTTACTGATAACGGCGATTTGTCGTTTACTGGCACCGATATCCAACAGCCCGGCAGGTAAGCGACTTTCTTTATCATTTGCCGCGTGTATATAAATCAACGTATCAACATCCTGCAGCGTGGTAATTAAGGCGTGATACCAGCGCGGATGGCTAAAATATTCCCCTGGCGTATCGATATCGCCATTTTCATTAAACTCCACGGCCTGTGTTTTTCTGGCGAGGGAATAATTCCCCTGTAGCGCATTAAAGAGCGTTGTTTTCCCCGCCCCCACCGTACCGACAAACGCAATACGTTTCATCGCCGCCTCTGATTAACTTTTTGTCAGGTTGCACAAAGTGAAATTTAATAATCGACCCAGACCGCTTACCGTCTGTAATAACGCTTCTTCTACTGCGCCTACCGAGCCGTAGATCACCAGTGCGCCGCTGAATCTATCGAGAAAACCGATATGTACATCCGCCGCCTTCATGGCTAAGTCACCGGCAATCATCGCGGTTTCGCCTGGCGTCAGCGTCATGATGCCGATAGCGCCCGCTTCGGGAACGCCGATCTTTTTCGCTAATTCCTCGCCGGGGTGCGCAATGAGATGCGCCAGCGTGACCTGTTTCCCCGGCACAAATTCCTGAATAATGCGTTCTTTTTCCATTGCTCACCGCCTCCGCTAAAACTGCCCTTATCGTGGCAATTTTTTGTCAGAGTAAATAACAAAATTCGGCAACCAGGTTTAAAAGGTGAAGTAGATCACTAAGAAAGGGAAAATAAAAAGGCGCGAGAGAAACCCGCGCCGGAAATTAATTAAAGTGAAATTACAGCGGCTGCGTTTGGGCTTCTACAACCGCCAGCGCCACCATATTAACGATACGACGAACAGAGGCGATCGGCGTTAATACATGAACAGGTTTCGCAACCCCCATCAGCACCGGGCCAACCGTTACGCCTTCAGAACTGGAAACGCGTAGTAAGTTGTAACTAATACGGGCCGCTTCCATATTCGGCATCACCAGAATATTAGCTGAGCCTTTCAGCGGACTGTCCGGCATGCGGTCATTACGGATACTTTCCACCAGCGCGGCATCGCCGTGCATTTCGCCGTCAATCATCAACTCTGGCGCGCGCGCCTTAATCAGCTCCAGCGCTTCGCGCATTTTGCTGGCCGACGGGCAGTCAGAGGAACCAAAGTTGGAGTGCGACAGCAACGCCACCTTCGGTTCAATACCAAAGCGACGCACAGTCTCTGCTGCCATCACGGCGATTTCCGCCAGTTGCTCAGGCGTAGGATCGTCGTTGACGTAAGTATCGGCGATAAAAGTGTTACCGCTTGGCAGCAGCAAGGCGTTCATCGCCCCGGCTGTATGCACGCCGTCACGATGACCAAACACCTCTTTCACCACGCTGAAGTGCTCGTGGTAGTCGCCGATCGTACCGCAGATCATCGCATCCGCTTCGCCACGCTGCACCATGATCGCACCGATCACCGTAGTGTTGGCAATCACCGCACGCTGCGCCTGCTCCTGGGTGATCCCACGGCGCTTCATGATCTGATAATACTCACTCCAGTACTCTTTAAAGCGCGGATCGGATTCGTTGTTGACTATTTCAAAATCGACGCCCGCTTTGATCTGCAGCCCCAGTTTCTGAATACGCATCTCGATCACGCTCGGACGACCAATCAGGATCGGCTTCGCCAGACCTAAAGTGATCAATTCCTGGGTAGCATGCAGTACGCGCGCTTCTTCCCCTTCCGTCAGCACCACACGCTTCGGCGCTTTACGTGCCAGGGAGAAAATCGGCTTCATGAACAGGTTGGTTTTGTAGACGAATTCAGTCAGCTTATCGATGTAAGCGTCAAAGTCGGTAATCGGACGCGTTGCCACACCAGAGTCCATCGCCGCTTTCGCCACAGCAGGGGCGATTTTGACGATCAGACGCGGGTCGAACGGTTTCGGAATGATGTATTCCGGGCCGAAGCTCAGGTCCTGATCGCCATAAGCAGAGGCCACCACTTCACTCTGCTCGGCATGCGCCAGCTCAGCAATGGCGTGCACCGCCGCCAGTTTCATCTCTTCGTTGATGGCCGTCGCACCAACATCCAGCGCACCGCGGAAGATGAACGGGAAGCACAGGACGTTGTTCACCTGGTTCGGGTAGTCTGAACGACCAGTACAAATGATTGCGTCGGAACGCACCTCTTTTGCCAACGGCGGCAGGATTTCCGGTTCCGGGTTAGCAAGTGCCAGAATCATTGGCGCACGCGCCATCTTCTTAACCATTTCCTGCGTCAGCACTTTAGGACCGGAGCAACCGAGGAAAATATCTGCGCCGTCAATGACATCATCCAGCGTACGCTTACCGTCATCCACCACCGCATAAGCCGCTTTGGTTTCCGCCATGTTCGGTTCGCGGTCTTTGTAAATCACGCCTTTGGAGTCACAGACCACAATATTGTGTTTCTGCATACCCAGCGCTACCAGCAGGTTCATACAGGCAATCGCCGCCGCGCCTGCGCCAGACACCACCATGCGCACGTCGGAGATATTTTTCTCAACCACCCGCAGACCGTTCAGAATTGCGGCAGTACTGATGATTGCTGTACCGTGCTGGTCATCGTGGAAGACCGGAATATTCATGCGTTCGCGCAGCTTTTGCTCAATGTAGAAGCACTCCGGCGCTTTGATATCTTCGAGGTTGATACCGCCAAACGTGGGTTCCAGGGCCGCAACCACATTGATAAATTTATCCGGATCGAGTTCATCGACTTCAATGTCGAACACGTCGATCCCGGCGAATTTCTTAAACAGAACGCCTTTACCTTCCATCACCGGTTTGCCGGCCAGTGCGCCAATATTGCCCAGGCCCAGCACCGCCGTACCGTTGGAAATAACCGCAACCAGGTTGCCGCGCGCGGTGTATTTGTAGGCTGCCAGCGGGTCCTTTTCAATTTCAAGACACGGTGCAGCTACGCCCGGCGAGTAGGCCAGCGCCAGGTCGCGCTGCGTTGCCAGAGGCTTGGTCGGAGAAACCTGGATTTTACCGGGTACCGGAAATTCGTGGAAATCGAGGGCGCTTTGTTTTAACTGGTCATCCATCTTGTTGTTCCTTTCACGTATCTATCAAAAAAGTGGCGCGGGTAACCATTCTACTGAGCCGCACATTATCACCTCAGTCAACGGCACAAACTTTGAAGGTCCCCAAACTCTCACCATTCAAAGAAAGAATTTGTTATCAATTTATAACAGCCATGTTACCTGCTTAATCCAGCAATACCATGCTTGTCTGCTATGCTTTTTGCTGACAACGCCCGCAATTTTCCCAAAAGTGTGAATCACAACACGCATCTAACACTTTACTTTTCAAGGAGTATTTCCTATGACCCGTAAAGAGCTTGCCAATGCCATTCGTGCGCTGAGTATGGATGCCGTCCAAAAAGCTAACTCCGGCCACCCAGGAGCACCAATGGGGATGGCCGATATCGCCGAAGTGCTGTGGAACGATTTTCTACGCCATAACCCGACCGATCCCACCTGGTACGATCGTGACCGGTTTATTCTGTCCAACGGCCACGCCTCAATGCTGCTTTACAGCCTATTGCATCTTTCCGGTTACGACCTGCCGATCGAAGAATTAAAGAACTTCCGTCAGCTCCATTCGAAGACGCCAGGTCATCCGGAAATTGGCTACACGCCGGGCGTGGAAACCACCACCGGACCGCTGGGCCAGGGTTTAGCCAACGCCGTCGGCATGGCCATTGCCGAACGCACGCTGGCAGCGCAGTTTAACCAGCCGGACCATGAGATTGTTAACCACTTTACCTGGGTCTTTATGGGCGACGGCTGTCTGATGGAGGGTATTTCACACGAGGCTTGTTCGCTGGCGGGCACGCTGGGGCTTGGCAAACTCATCGGCTTCTACGATCACAACGGCATCTCAATTGATGGCGAAACCGACGGCTGGTTTACCGACGATACTGCAAAACGCTTTGAGGCTTACCACTGGCATGTAGTGCACGACATTGACGGTCATGACCCTGAGGCGGTGAAAAAAGCCATTCAGGAAGCGCAGGCTGTTACCGATAAACCGTCGCTGATTATCTGCCGCACGGTGATTGGTTTTGGCTCACCGAATAAAGCCGGTAAAGAGGAAGCGCACGGCGCTGCGCTGGGCGAAGAAGAGGTGGCGTTGACCCGGCAGAAACTGGGGTGGCATCATCCTGCTTTTGAAATCCCCAAAGAGATTTACCGGGCGTGGGACGCACGCGAGAAAGGCGAAAAAGCGCAACAAGGCTGGAAGGAGAAATTCGCAGCTTACGAACAAGCCTACCCGGAACTGGCGGCAGAGTTTACTCGCCGGATGAGCGGCGGACTGCCTAAGGAGTGGGAAGCAACAACCCAGAAATATATTACCGACCTGCAAGCCAACCCAGCCAAAATAGCCACCCGTAAAGCTTCGCAAAATACCCTGAACGCCTATGGGCCGATACTGCCAGAACTGCTCGGCGGCTCGGCTGATCTGGCACCCAGCAACCTAACCATCTGGAAAGGCTCCTCCTCTCTTAAAGAGGATCATGCAGGAAACTACATCCACTACGGCGTGCGGGAATTTGGCATGACCGCCATTGCCAATGGTATCGCGCACCACGGGGGCTTCGTACCTTACACAGCCACGTTCCTGATGTTTGTCGAATATGCCCGCAATGCCGCGCGCATGGCGGCGCTGATGAAAGCCCGACAAATCATGGTTTATACCCACGACTCGATTGGCCTGGGGGAAGATGGTCCCACGCACCAGGCCGTCGAACAACTCGCCAGTCTACGCCTGACGCCTAATTTCAGTACCTGGCGACCATGCGATCAGGTTGAGGCGGCAGTAGGCTGGAAGCTGGCGGTCGAACGCCATGACGGGCCAACGGCGCTGATCCTCTCGCGGCAGAATCTGGCGCAGGTTGAGCGCACGCCTGAGCAGGTGCAGCAAATTGCCCGCGGCGGCTATGTGCTGAAGGACGGCGGCGGTAAGCCGGATGTTATCCTGATTGCTACCGGTTCAGAAATGGAAATCACGCTGCTGGCGGCGGAAAAACTGACCGGCGAAGGCCGTAACGTACGGGTAGTTTCTCTGCCCTCAACCGATATCTTCGACGCCCAGGATGAGGCATACCGGGAGTCGGTCCTGCCGGCAAACGTCAGCGCGCGCGTGGCGGTAGAAGCCGGTATTGCCGACTACTGGTACAAGTATGTTGGGCTGAAAGGGGCGATTGTTGGGATGACGGGCTATGGGGAGTCGGCTCCGGCAGACAAGCTGTTCCCGTTCTTCGGCTTTACGGTAGATAACATCGTCGACAAAGCACACAAGGTGCTTAACGTGTGATCCACAGTGTGGGCCAGGCATCTGGCCCATGCCAGTTATCACAACTTGGCTCCTGGGCATAGCGCACCAGGCGAAAACGCTGACCATCGTAGCGCCAGCGGGTCTGGATACCGCAATCTGCCAACCCTCGTCCTTTAGCGAGGGTAACCAGCTCCCGCGACTTTTCGTCAAACGCAGCGTTGGTCAGCTCCATATCGCGACTTTCCGCATCCGTTTTAAAAGGCAGACTTAACCGTACCGCGCGTGAAGTCAGCGGGGTTGTACGTGAAACCACCCACGCCAGATCGATAGTGTTATACGCTCCGGCCTCACAGCCAATCATCAGCAGCGCTTTATCATCCGTTAGGGCCGTGACGCGCATCTCGCGACGCAGCGGATCGATAGAGCAACGAATACCGTTGATTCGCCAGTTACCATAGTCCAGCAGTTCACTGCGCTCTTGCTGTGTGAGAGGCGTTGGCGTTGGGTTAATGACCGCTACGCCTTTCAGCGCGGGGGCAGGAGGTACACTGAGCGGAGGCTCGTCACCTTTTTCGATCCATGCGGTTTCGCTGCCAACCCGTTTTTGCTGGGCATCGATAAACAACAATGCGGCTTTTAGCCCGACCAGCGAAAGATTTTGCGCACCTTTTTGCAGGGTAATCGCCTTCGCGTCCTGTACGGTTTGTAAAAATGCGCTAATGGTGGCCGGATCATCGGTCATCAGTTGCCATGGGGTAACACGCCAGTGCTCGCCGCTCAGCGAGAGCGGCGCACCATCCAACAACAGACGCGGCGCAATATCGCTCTCTTTGACGTTGGACGATTCCAGCCCGCCCAGTTCAATACGCAACACGGCGTCAGTATGTGCCCCGGCGCTGCGGCTCAAGGTCATGACCAGGCCGTGGTGCTCTCCGGTATTGCGCGCCACGCAAAAATTTTGGTTATTACACGTCACCTGCCAGTCAGAAAACGCCTGTTGCGCGGGCGCAGCCCAGAGCAATCGGGCTGGTAGCAACCCGAGCAGGAAAAGGAGAATAACGCGATAGCGCATGGACGGTACAACCCCGAAGTCAAAACACACAGCCTAAGCGGTATCTTCCTTGCGCGACTGATGTGGCTCAATAAGAATTGTCGGATTGGCCGTAAATTTGTAAAGAAATATAAATCCCGCGCATTAGTCCATGAGATGCGACGACTGCAAATAGTTCAACAATAGCACCGTTTTACCGTCACGGATCTCACCCGTTTTGATCATTTCCAGCGCCTGTGTGAACGGCAGTTCCAGAACTTCAATATCTTCATCTTCCACACCGCCACCAGCGTTTGCTCGCTGGCTGTCACTGTATTGTGCAATGAAGAAGTGGATTATTTCCGTCACGCCGCCCGGCGACATGTATAACTCAAACAGTTTGCGCACTTCGCCCACTTCAAATCCGGTCTCTTCAATGGCCTCTTTGCGAATGCACGCTTCCGGTTCGTCGTTATCCAACAGCCCGGCGCAGGTTTCAATCAGTTGACCATCTTCATTACCGTTGACCCAGGTGGCGACGCGGAACTGGCGAATTAAGACCACCGTTTTCTTCTCCGGGTTATACAGCAGGATTGTGGCACCGTTACCGCGATCGTAAACCTCGCGTTTATGACGAATCACCTCCCCAGTGCTACGGGTCAGGTCATAGGTGATATTGCGCAGGATGAAGTAGTTATCGGAGAGGACTTTATCTTTGATGAGGGTAATTTTTTGCGACATACCGGCTCCACAGCAAGAAGTGAGAAATAATACTACGCCGTGAAACCGGGTTTGTCTTGGAACAATGTAGGCCTGATAAGCAAAGCGCCATCAGGCATTCATGCGGCACATTGCCGGATGACAACGCTAACGCGTTTTATCCGGCCTGGACGCCGATTAGTGAGATTTGACTGATTTTACGCCCAGCCAGTCGACGATCCCCTGGGCGGCGTGCCGCCCCTCCGCCATGGCCGTCACCACCAGATCCGCACCGCGTACCGCGTCGCCACCGGCAAAGATTTTCGGGTTACTGGTTTGGTAACGGTATGCGCTTTCAACATCGGCGGCAATGCGCCCCCAGTTATCGACCTTAACGCCATGCGACTCCAGCCACGGCATGCCGTGTGGGTGAAAACCAAACGCCATGATCACCGCATCTGCGGGCATCACAAACTCACTCCCGGCGATGGGAACCGGGCGACGACGCCCCTGCGCATCAGGTTCGCCAAGTTGGGTACGTAAGAAACGCACGCCGCTGACTCGCCCATCGGCATGCAACACCAGCTCAACCGGCTGGACGTTAAACTCGAAGTTTGCCCCCTCTTCCCGGGCGTTCTTCACCTCTTTTTTCGAACCCGGCATGTTGGCTTCATCACGACGATAGGCGCAGGTCACCTGGCTTGCACCGTGGCGCAGCGCGGTACGTACACAGTCCATGGCCGTATCGCCTCCGCCCAGAACCACCACGTTCAGTCCGGCGGTATCGATAAACGGTTCTTCAGGCAACTCATCCAGCCCCATCACCTGCTTGGTGTTGGCAATCAGGAACGGCAGCGCATCATATACGCCTGGCGCGTCTTCATTTGGTAGGTCCGCCTTCATGGAACGATAGGTTCCCACCCCCACGAACACGGCATCGTAATCCTCCAGCAACTTTTCAAGTGCGACGTCCTTACCCACTTCACAGTTAAGTTCGAAATGAATCCCCATAGCGCTGAAGATTTCACGGCGACGCGTCAGCAGCGATTTATCCAGTTTGAAGGCCGGAATACCGAACGTCAGCAAACCGCCAATTTCAGGATGGCGATCGTAAACGGTGGCACTGATACCGCTACGCGCCAGCACATCCGCGCAGGCCAGACCCGCCGGACCCGCGCCGATAATGGCAACACGCTTGTCCACTTTCTGCACATGGCTTAAGTCCGGTCGCCACCCTTTACTCAGCGCCCGATCGGAGATGTAACGCTCAATATTACCGATGGTGACTGCGCCATGCTCATTACGCACCGTGCATGCCCCTTCGCAGAGTCGATCCTGCGGGCATACACGCCCGGTCACCTCCGGCAAGCAGTTGGTTTGATGTGAAAGCTCAACCGCGGCATCGATGTTTCCGGCTTTGACCAGCTCAATCCACTGCGGAATGTGGTTATGCAACGGACAGGTCCATTCGCAAATACTGTGGTCGCCGCATTTCAGGCAGCGAGAGGCTTCCCGCTCCGCCTGCGCCGTACGAAACGGCAGATAGATCTCTTCAAAGCTGGTTTTCCGGGCATCAATCGCCAGTTTATCCGGTTCACCACGCGCAGGCGTCGCCTGCATTTGCTCACGTTTGGTGATGACATGTGGAACAAAATCGGTACTGCTGGCGTGCCATGGCTGGCTTTCCAGACTTGCGGTACGCAGCCTACGCGCTTTTGACAGACCGGTAAGCGAATTTTCCGTCACCAACTGTAACGCCTGCGCCGGGCAGTTCTCTACGCAGGCGGGCCCCTGTTCACGCCCCTGGCACAGATCGCATTTGTGCGCGGTGGCTTTCACCTTCCCTTTGGCGACAGGAGTGAGTACGATCTGCATCGTGCCGAAAGGACAGGCAACGACGCACGATTTACAGCCAATGCACTTTTGCGGGTTCACCTGAACGCTGTCGTTATCATGGCTAATTGCCCCATTTGGGCAACTTCTGGCGCAGGGTGCATCTTCGCAGTGGTGACAGGTCACCGCGCTGCGCTGCTGCTGATGTTTAATGACGGTAATTCGGGGCTGAAAATGCCGTTGGCTCAGGACATGCTGTTCGCCATTGTGAGCCATGACGCAGGCGACCTCACAGGCATGGCATCCCAGGCACTGCTGGCTATTGACCATAATAAAACGATTCATGGCTTCCTTCTTTTTTGGTTGCAAAAACCTTATTCTTTATAAGAGTGTTATTAACCGACACGGAAGGAAGCGGCAATGTTCATTTGCCCAGGAAGCACAACTATTTATGCAGAACCTGTGGCAGATCAATTTATTTCATCGCATATGAAATTGTGTTTCAGTTACCATCCAGTTTCATGGCGTTTTATTAACCTTTATCAAATACACCGCATCGTTCACGCTGTTTTCAGGCGCGACGTGTATTGTGTGAGGATGCACAAGTGACGGTAAAGCGTCCGGTCTCGGCCAGTCTGGCTAAAGCTTTTTTCTACATAGTGCTGCTGTCAATTCTCTCAACAGGTATTGCGCTGCTCACGCTGACCAGCAGCTTGCGAGATGCCGAAGCCATCAACGTTGCTGGCTCATTGCGCATGCAAAGCTACCGTCTGGGTTACGATCTGCAAAGCCAGAGCCCGCAGCTTAACGCCCACCGCCAGCTTTTCCAGCAGGCGCTAAACGCACCAGCATTACAGAATCTGAATGCGTGGTATGTGCCACAAGCGGTAAAAAGCCGCTATGGACGTCTGCATGCTAACTGGCTGGAAATGAATGCCCGCCTGATCGACGGCGATTTAAAATGGTACCAGGCCAATATCAACAACTACGTCGATCAAATCGATCTCTTCGTGCTGGCGTTGCAACATTATGCCGAGCGTAAAGTCATGCTGGTATTTGGCATCTCGCTGGCTGGCGGGATCGGCATATTCACCCTCGTCTTCTTTACCCTGCGGCGCATTCGCCAGCAGGTAGTGCGTCCGCTGAATAAACTGGTGATGGCCAGTCAGCAAATTGAACACGGTCAGTTTAATATCCCACCGCTGGATACCGGTTTGCCCAATGAACTGGGGTTGCTGGGCAAAACGTTTAGCCAGATGTCGAGTGAATTACACAAGCTCTATCGCTCGCTGGAAGCGTCTGTTGCCGAGAAAACTCACGATCTCCATGAAGCCAATCGCCGTCTGGAGGTGTTGTATCAGTGCTCCCAGGCGTTAAATACCAGCCAGATTGACGTGCACTGCTTCCGCCATATTTTACAGATCGTCCGCGAACATGACGCCGCGTATTTCCTTGAGCTCACCGTCGGTGATAACTGGCGGATTAGCGAAGGGACTAAAAGCCTGGAGCTGCCGATGCAGATCCTGCCGGTCACTATGCAGGAAACCGTCTACGGCGAACTGCACTGGCAAAGTCCAAACGTCAATGCTTCTACTCCGCTGCTTAACAGCGTTTCCTCAATGCTGGGACGCGGGTTGTACTTCAACCAGGCACAAAAACATTTTCAGCAACTGTTGTTAATGGAGGAGCGAGCGACGATTGCACGCGAACTGCACGACTCGCTGGCACAGGTGCTCTCTTATTTACGCATTCAGTTGACGCTGCTGAAGCGTTCAATTCCGGAAGATAACGCCCCAGCGCAAAGCATCATGGCGGATTTCTCCCAGGCGCTGAACGATGCCTACCGTCAGCTACGCGAACTGCTCACCACCTTCCGTCTGACCTTACAACAGGCAGACTTACCCTCCGCCCTGCATGAAATGCTGGAAACGCTGCAAAATCAAACCTCAGCTAAACTCACACTCGACTGTCGGTTACCCACGCTGGCGTTGGATGCGCAAATGCAAGTGCACCTGTTGCAGATCATCCGCGAAGCGGTGCTGAACGCCATTAAGCATGCCAGTGCGAGCGAAATTGCCGTCAGTTGCGTAACGGCTCCGGACGGCAACCACACGGTTTATATCCGCGATAACGGCATCGGCATTGGCGAGCCGCATGAGCCTACAGGGCACTATGGACTAAATATTATGCGTGAGCGGGCGGAAAGACTAAGCGGCACGTTGACCTTCTCTCAACCTTCCGGAGGAGGAACGTTGGTAAGCATCAGTTTCCGTTCGGCTGAATCAGACAGTGATCTAACGTAAAGAACCGCAAAGCGCCGTCGGGTCTGGATCCAGGCCTGACGGCGTTGGCACGAAAGGTATGCTGTAAACGGGCATGATAATTTACATTATCTTCTTTTTTTCTCCACGTTTGACCCGTACCTTGCCGCTAAAGTGAAGCAAGCCATACCCATAACGATACGCAGAAACACGAGGTCCTCTTTTAATGGCGAATTTTTTCATCGATCGCCCCATTTTTGCCTGGGTGTTAGCTATCCTGTTGTGCCTGACAGGAGCCCTGGCTATTTTTTCACTGCCCGTTGAGCAATATCCCGATCTGGCGCCGCCAAACGTACGGGTCACCGCCAACTATCCTGGCGCCTCGGCTCAGACTCTGGAAAACACCGTCACCCAGGTGATCGAGCAGAACATGACTGGTCTCGATAACCTGATGTACATGTCGTCGCAGAGCAGCGGGACAGGCCAGGCATCAGTTACACTGAGCTTTGTCGCCGGAACCGATCCTGATGAGGCCGTCCAGCAGGTGCAAAACCAGCTGCAATCGGCAATGCGTAAACTGCCGCAGGCGGTACAGGATCAGGGGGTCACGGTGCGTAAGACCGGGGACACCAATATTCTGACAATCGCCTTTGTCTCCACCGATGGCTCAATGGATAAGCAGGACATCGCCGACTATGTCGCCAGTAACATTCAGGATCCGCTCAGCCGTATTAACGGCGTGGGGGATATTGACGCTTACGGCTCACAGTACTCCATGCGTATCTGGCTTGACCCGGCCAAACTGAACAGTTTCCAGATGACCGCTAAAGATGTGACCGACGCTATCGAGTCACAAAATGCGCAGATTGCGGTCGGACAACTTGGCGGTACGCCTTCGGTGGACAAGCAGGCGCTGAACGCGACGATCAACGCCCAGTCGCTACTGCAGACTCCGGATGAATTCCGCGCCATTACTCTACGTGTCAACCAGGATGGCTCAGAAGTTAAACTGGGCGATGTGGCGACGGTCGAAATGGGTGCTGAAAAGTATGATTACCTCAGCCGCTTTAATGGAAATCCTGCCTCCGGTCTGGGCGTGAAGCTGGCTTCGGGTGCCAATGAAATGGCGACGGCGGAACTGGTCATTAACCGTCTGAACGAGCTGTCGCAATATTTTCCACATGGGCTGGAATATAAGGTGGCATATGAAACCACCTCCTTTGTCAAAGCCTCAATCATCGACGTGGTAAAAACCCTGCTGGAAGCGATCGCGCTGGTATTCCTCGTGATGTACCTGTTCCTGCAAAACTTCCGCGCCACGCTGATTCCCACCATCGCCGTTCCCGTCGTCCTGATGGGTACCTTCTCCGTGCTTTACGCCTTTGGCTATAGCGTTAACACCTTGACGATGTTTGCGATGGTGCTGGCGATCGGCCTGCTGGTCGATGACGCCATTGTGGTAGTGGAAAACGTCGAGCGTATTATGAGTGAGGAAGGGCTCACACCGCGGGAAGCGACGCGGAAATCGATGGGGCAAATCCAGGGCGCGCTGGTTGGTATTGCCATGGTGCTGTCGGCGGTATTTATCCCGATGGCCTTCTTCGGCGGCACTACCGGGGCTATTTACCGCCAGTTCTCGATTACTATCGTCTCCGCAATGGTGCTGTCTGTTCTGGTGGCGATGATCCTCACTCCTGCTCTGTGCGCCACCCTGCTCAAACCGCTGCATAAGGGCGAGCATCACGGACAAACCGGTTTCTTCGGCTGGTTTAACCGAATGTTTAATCGCAACGCCGAGCGCTACGAAAAAGGCGTTGCCAGGATCCTGCACCGCAGCCTGCGCTGGATACTGATCTACGGCCTGCTGCTCGGCGGAATGGTTTTCCTGTTCCTGCGCCTGCCAACCTCCTTCCTGCCGCTGGAAGACCGCGGCATGTTTACCACCTCGGTACAGCTGCCCAGCGGCTCCACACAGCAGCAAACATTGAAAGTGGTTGAGGAAGTAGAGAAGTATTACTTCACCCATGAGAAAGACAACATTATGTCGGTCTTTTCCACGGTCGGTTCAGGCCCTGGCGGGAACGGTCAAAACGTGGCGCGTATGTTTGTCCGTTTAAAAGACTGGGATGAGCGCGACACCACTACCGGAACCTCTTTCGCCATCATTGAACGTGCGACCAAGGCCTTTAATAAGATTAAAGAAGCCCGCGTCTTCGCCAGTAGCCCTCCGGCTATCAGTGGCCTCGGAAGCTCTGCCGGTTTCGATATGGAGCTGCAGGATCACGCTGGTGCGGGGCATGACGCGTTAATGGCCGCGCGCGACAAGTTGATTGAGCTGGCCGGGAAGGATTCTTCCCTGACCCGCGTTCGTCATAACGGTCTGGACGACAGCCCGCAGTTGCAAATTGATATCGATCAGCGCAAAGCCCAGGCACTGGGCGTTTCCATCGACGACATCAACGATACATTGCAAACGGCCTGGGGTTCCAGCTACGTCAATGACTTTATGGACCGCGGTCGCGTGAAGAAGGTTTACGTGCAGGCGGCAGCAAAATATCGCATGCTCCCTGACGACATCAATTTGTGGTACGTCCGTAATAACAACGGTGGCATGGTGCCTTTCTCGGCCTTTGCCACGTCGCGCTGGGAAACCGGTTCACCGCGTCTGGAACGCTACAACGGCTACTCCGCGGTCGAGATTGTCGGAGAAGCCGCGCCCGGCGTCAGTACCGGTACAGCGATGGACATAATGGAATCGCTGGTGCGCCAGTTGCCGACCGGATTCGGCCTCGAATGGACTGCGATGTCTTATCAGGAACGGCTGTCGGGTTCTCAGGCCCCCGCCCTGTACGCCATTTCTCTGCTGGTGGTATTCCTGTGTCTGGCGGCCCTGTATGAAAGCTGGTCAGTTCCCTTCTCCGTCATGCTGGTTGTGCCGCTGGGGGTCATTGGTGCTCTGCTGGCGACCTGGATGCGCGGTCTGGAAAACGACGTGTACTTCCAGGTCGGGTTACTTACCGTTATCGGGCTATCGGCGAAGAACGCAATCTTGATTGTTGAATTCGCCAATGAGATGAACGAGAAAGGACACGATCTGCTCGATGCCACGCTCCACGCCTGTCGCCAGCGCTTGCGTCCGATTCTGATGACCTCGCTGGCGTTTATCTTTGGGGTTCTGCCGATGACCATCAGCAGTGGCGCAGGTTCTGGCGGTCAACATGCGGTGGGGACAGGCGTAATGGGTGGAATGATTTCAGCCACTATCCTGGCGATTTACTTCGTGCCCCTGTTCTTTGTGCTGGTACGCAGACGCTTCCCGTTGAAACCGCGCCCGGAATAATCGGGCACAAAAAAGGCGACTTACGTTGAGTCGCCTTTTTTTATCCTTTACAGGATATGAATTTCTTCCAGAAAATTATTTACGAAGCATCACTTCGATAAAGTCTTTCCAGTTCCCCAGTTCACGTTCAATCATAACAACCTCTCTTATTATTATGAGCATTCTACAAAATCATCATCATCAAAAGAAGAACATTTAACCGATGGTTGTGATTACATCCTCCCGTGTTTGGGGTTTATGTGATCACTATGCGCCATACCCATAAATTTTATGTGACTTACTGCAATATTTTGAAATATTCATACATCATCTACTACTTTTGCAATTCTGATGGAAAAACAGTCTGATGCAAACAGGCAGATTCTGATTTTTAGTTATACGGTATTTTTGGAGCTTTCAGGAATCATTATTCACTGTTGTTCAACAATGTTATATTTTTCTATAACGATTGAATGACAATATGTATTATTCATTGCCACATAATAAAAGAATAAATATTCAAATTACGTCAATAAGGATTCAAATGATCACCCTCTACGGCATTAAGAATTGCGACACGATTAAAAAAGCCAGACGCTGGTTGGAAGCACAAGGTATTGACTATCGCTTTCATGATTATCGCGTCGACGGTCTTGACAATACGCTATTACAGTCCTTTATCAGCGAATTAGGTTGGGAAGCGCTGATCAATACACGTGGAACCACCTGGCGTAAACTCGATGAATCCACGCGCAGTCAAATCACCGATGCGGCTTCCGCCGCCGCATTGATGATTGAAATGCCAGCAATTATCAAACGCCCATTGCTCTGCGCGCCGGGTAAGCCTATGCTGCTTGGTTTCAGTGAATCCAGTTATACTCTGTTTTTTAATGAGGTGTAGTCTATGTCGTGCCCGGTTATTGAGCTGACACAGCAGCTTATTCGCCGTCCTTCCCTGAGCCCGGATGATGCCGGGTGCCAGGCGTTAATAATTGAACGCCTGCGCGCGGTAGGTTTTACCGTTGAGCGTATGGATTTTGGTGACACACAGAATTTTTGGGCATGGCGCGGTAAAGGTGAGACCCTGGCATTTGCCGGTCACACCGACGTAGTGCCCGCCGGCGATGTCGATCGTTGGATCAATCCACCGTTCGAACCGACCATTCGCGATGGCATGCTGTTCGGGCGTGGCGCTGCCGATATGAAAGGCTCACTGGCAGCGATGGTCGTGGCCGCAGAGCGTTTTGTCGCCCAGCATCCAAACCATCAGGGTCGTCTGGCATTTTTGATAACGTCCGACGAAGAAGCCAGCGCCAAAAACGGCACCGTAAAGGTGGTTGAAGCACTGATGGCGCGTAATGAGCGACTGGATTATTGTCTGGTTGGCGAACCGTCCAGCACGGAAATCGTTGGCGACGTGGTCAAGAATGGACGTCGTGGTTCACTGACCTGCAACCTGACCATTCATGGCGTGCAGGGGCACGTAGCCTATCCGCATCTGGCCGATAACCCGGTACACCGCGCGGCGCCAATGCTCAACGAACTGGTGGCGATTGAGTGGGACCAGGGTAACGAGTTCTTCCCGGCGACCAGCATGCAGATTGCCAATATTCAGGCAGGCACCGGCAGCAACAACGTTATCCCCGGCGAACTGTTTATCCAGTTCAACTTCCGTTTCAGCACTGAGCTGACCGATGAGATGATTAAAGCACGGGTTCACGCGCTGCTGGAGAAACATCAGTTGCGCTATACCGTCGACTGGTGGCTTTCCGGTCAGCCGTTCCTGACTGAACGCGGTAAACTGGTGGATGCAGTAGTGAACGCCATTGAGCACTATAATGAGATTAAACCGCAGTTACTGACTACAGGCGGGACGTCCGACGGGCGCTTTATTGCCCGCATGGGGGCACAGGTAGTCGAACTTGGGCCGGTCAACGCCACTATTCATAAAATAAATGAATGTGTTAATGCCGCCGACCTGCAGCTGCTTGCCCGTATGTATCAACGTATCATGGAGCAACTCGTCGCCTGATGAGTGTTCCTGCAAGAGGAAAAATACATGGACTGGCTAGCAAAATATTGGTGGATTCTGGTGTTGGTGTTTCTGGTAGGCGTGCTGCTTAACGTTATCAAAGATCTCAAGCGCGTCGATCCAAAGAAATATCTGGCCAACAAACCGGAGCTTCCCCCGCATCGTGACTTTAACGATAAATGGGATGACGACGACGATTGGCCGAACAAGGATCAACCGAAGAAATAATTTCCAGGCCAATAAGTCACGTAGGCCCGGTAAGCGTTAGCACCACCGGGCGTTAAGTGCCGGATGGCAACGCTTCGCGTTTTATCCGGCCTACGGTTATCAATCAGATCATCTCAATCACATCATCATCGTGAGGCTTACCGCCGCTCAGCGCTTCATCAAAATAGTGCTTCGGTACGGTAAAACGCAGATGATCGAGCGCAAACTGCATGCTGCGTTCATCAATGGCGTGCCCCAGGTTTTCGACGATATCCAGCGTCACATCCCCACCCGCAGCAATTAATGCCTCCTGCGCGGCAACGGCATGGGAGAGCTCTATCACCCGGTCTTCACCACCGTGAATCAAATGCACCGTCGTTGCGGTAGTTGCAACCTCCGGTAAGGTGGCATAGCGACCATTGAAGGCAATGACCCGCGACGCCAGCCCCGGCTCGGCTTTGATGCTCTCAAGCGACATAATCGACCCCTGAGAAAAACCAATCAGCGCGGTTGCCTGCGGTGAAACGCCGCTTTGTTTCTGCCAGTAGCGCACGGTTTCGATAAACACCGGCATAATCGCGTCGATACGCGCCTGGCGGTTCTCTTCCGTTACGCCCTGTACCGAAAACCACTGACGTCCGGAAGTCGTACCGTAAGGCTCTGCCCCGCCAATGCTGACGATTAACGCATCCGGAAACAGCGGCGCAAACCAGGAGCCAATTTCACCCATGGCAACCGGGTTATCGCCGACGCCATGAAACAGCAGCAGTAGCTGTTGAGCGGGTTTATCGGGACTTTGAACAACAAAATGGTCATGTTTCATGGCGATCTCCTTAACTGATGAGAATCATTCTACGCCGCTTAACCGCAATGACCATGCCAGGAAATTGAAGATGTTAGTGAAAAAATTGCCATTGCATAATGCGATTATGTAGCCGCTGTTCACGTTCAGCATCCAGCTGATTTAACGCTTGTGCCGCTTCGGCGCGCTGAACGACCAGCAGCGCTTTACGACCTGAGATCTTCAGCTGTTGGCACAATTCGGCGTCGCTGCGTTTAGCCTGTATACGTCCGCGCAATGCCGGAAGAGGTAATTCACTGTGCTCAAGCAGACGACTCAGACAGCCTAGCGACGTCAATAATGGCCGATGCGCGAAGGCAAACCCAGCCAGCTCAGCCCAGTCATCCTCATTAAGCGTAGTCTCTTTCAGCGGGACCAGCGGAATGCTCTCACCATTCCATCGCGCAAGGATTTCCGCATCACGCCGCAAATGCTGGTGCTCCCGCTCGGCAAGGCGCTTTCCCGCTTCGCTGATCGGCAGCAACGCCATGGCGGTATAACAGCCGCTGCTGGCTTCCCGGTGATTTCCCATTCGCACCAGCACAAAACCGCAGCGCTGCCAGAAACGCCATAGTTCAGCCGTATACCCAAAACTGACCGAGAGATAGTCACACGATGTGGAATAGTGGTGGGCCAGCACAATCAGCTGTTGCCCAATACCTTCTCTTTGGCGCGCAGGATGAACCGCAATTCGACTGACTCGTCTCCCGACGAGCGTCGCCGCCAACGGGTCACCACCGTGCGCCGCCAGCGACTGTGCAACCAGATTCCCCCTCGGTCGACGATATCCGGCCCAGACGGCCTGGCTTAATTCTGCGGATAGTCCCCCTTCATCGACCAGCCAGACAGCACCCGCCACTGAGTCAGCGGTTGATGCCTGAAGAAAATGCTGACCAGGCGCGTCCATCATTCGCCGCAGGTCTAATGGCGAGGTGCGATAATGCGCTCCGGAGAGCAACTGGTATACCGCTAACGGCAGCGCCGGGCTAGCATCCCAGGACTGTTGCTCAAATGCCGAGAAGTGAAGCTCCCCCAATGGGGCATGCGTGAACGTTTCATCATCAAACACCAGCGCATCGCTGACAATTTGCTCCAGCGGACATCCCTGTGCCCAGCGTAC
Source organism: Citrobacter sp. Cf132 (assembly GCF_030333885.1). Taxonomy (NCBI): domain Bacteria; kingdom Pseudomonadati; phylum Pseudomonadota; class Gammaproteobacteria; order Enterobacterales; family Enterobacteriaceae; genus Citrobacter; species Citrobacter sp. Cf132. The sequence goes on along the minus strand of NZ_JAOWFA010000057.1, from coordinate 31,446 downwards.
GGGTTGTTGCAACTCATAGCGTCGAAGATTGGGGAAGCGGGCGCAGAATTTCAGCAAGAAGCCTCTACCCGTTCCCTCGTAGCCTTGTACTGTAGTGGTTAACAGCGTACGAGGAAAACGCGCCACCAGTTGGTGTAGCAGCGGCGCGGGGATCGCGGCGGCTTCATCCACAATCAGCCAGTCTGCGGTTTCAGAACTGCTTAATAGTGCATCCGGCGCCATAAAGCGGTAACGCTCTGCAGCAAATTGTGCCAGCACATCCGTTGCAGCTTTGGCAGGTGCGGTCACAATCGCAGTGCCGTTAATCCGCGCTATGAGTTGCCCTGCCAGAGCGGATTTGCCCCGACCCCGTGCGGCCGTCACCGCAACCACACCGGGAGGCATAGCCAGCAAATGATTTAATATCATCGCCTGTTCTGGTTGGGGTTCGCCGGTTGCCGCAAGCCAAGCTGCGCGAGCAGGAAAGTGCGGACAGGAAACCGGCTGATGCTGCTGCCAGTGCAGAGCCTGTCTATCGAGGGAAATCACCCGTTTGACGTGCTCAACAAAGTGCGGTGTGGGAATGGGCTCAGCACAATCGCTCCAGCGTAGTGAATCCACGTCTGGATGCGTGTGCCAGGAATGCCAGGGTGGGGTCAGCAAAACCAGCCAACTGCCGGCAAGCAGTGTACCGCTTAAGGCGGCAAACGCCGCAGCGTCAAATCCCTGCCCGGCGTCGAAAACTGCATGACGAAACTCGCGCCCCAGTAACGTTTGCAGCGCCTGTGGCGTACAGTTCGGTTCAGCAGGGGCATTCGCCCCTACCCACAACCAGTCGCCGGGTAATATGTCGCGTAGCGCTAACGCCTGCCCCTGACACCAGTTCTCCTCGCCGCTGATAATCAGCAAACGACGGATCCCCTCACGAGCCATCTGTTCGGTTAACGCCCTCAGCGCCGTGTTATCGGACATCCCTGCCTCTGTATCTTAAATACCTTTACCAAAGGTATTACATTGTCCCGGATCGCCGCTATCAAAGCCGCGCTTGAACCAGGTAAAACGCTGTTCAGAGGTTCCGTGAGTAAAGCTGTCCGGTACGACGCGTCCTTGTCCTTGCTGTTGCAGGCGATCGTCACCAATGGCCTGTGCGGCGTTTAGTGCCTCTTCCAGGTCACCAGACTCCAGCACGCCCTGCTGCTGCATGCTGTGGCCCCAGACACCGGCAAAGCAGTCCGCCTGCAGTTCCATACGAACGGAAAGACGGTTCACCTCAGCTTGTGAGGCGTTTTGTTGCATCTGGCGAACTTTCGGTTCAATACCCAGCAGTTTCTGCACGTGGTGACCCACTTCATGGGCGATAACATAGCCCTGCGCAAAATCACCATCAGCGCCCAGCTTGTTTTTCATGTCGTCATAGAATGAAAGGTCGATATATACCGTACCATCTGCCGGACAATAAAACGGCCCCATCACGGACTGGCCCGCGCCGCAGCCGGTGCGCGTCGCGCCCCGGTACATCACCAGCTTCGGCTGTTGGTAGGTGCGGCCCATTTTTTCAAACTGCTGTCCCCAGGTATCTTCTGTTGTAGCCAGAATCACCGAGGTAAATTTTGCCGCTTCATCATCGTTTGGGCTGATGGAGCGTGATGATTGTTGTTGGGAGACCGGCTGGCCGGTCATTAATCCGGTGAGATCCACGCCATAATAACCCGCCACCAGCACCACAATCAGCAGGATGATACCGCCTTTACCACTGGGCAGACGAAAACCAGGCCCACCCATAGAGGGGCCGCCGCCAGAGCTGTTTCGTCTGTCTTCCACGTTGTCACTTTCACGACGCCCTTGCCAGCGCATAATCACCTCAACTTTTTATTCATTATGATGATGATCGTAGGCGGTTCGGAACAGGATTACCATAAGAAATAGTAATCAAATCAGGTGGGGTTAATGAGCCGGAGAGCGATCGCCGGCTCAGGGGAAGATTAGTCTAACTTCACACCCAGGCGATGCGCGACGGCTTCATAGGCTTCGATCAGGCCGCCCAGACTCTGGCGGAAGCGATCTTTGTCCATTTTATCCAGAGTTTCTTTGTCCCACAGGCGGCTACCGTCCGGTGAGAATTCATCACCCAGGACGACTTCACCTTTATACAAACCAAACTCAAGTTTGAAGTCGACCAGAATCAGACCAGCATCATCAAACATCTTTTTCAGCACGTCGTTAGCTTTGTAGGTCAGCTCTTTCATACGTGCCAGATTCTCTTTGCTCACCCAACCAAAAGTTTCGCAATAGGAATCGTTAATCATTGGATCGTGCATAGCATCGTTTTTCAGGAACAGATCAAACAGCGGCGGATTCAGTTCAATACCTTCCTCAACGCCTAAACGCTTAACCAGAGAGCCTGCCGCGCGGTTACGTACCACACATTCAACCGGTACCATATCCAGCTTTTTCACCAGACATTCGGTATCAGAAAGCAGTCGCTCCATCTGGGTAGGAATACCCGCTTCTTGCAGTTTAGTCATAATGAAATGGTTGAATTTGTTGTTCACCATGCCTTTACGGTCAAACTGTTCAATGCGCGCGCCATCCCCTGCTGACGTATCATTGCGGAATTCGAGCACCAACAGGTCCGGGTTTTCCGTGCTGTATACGGTCTTCGCTTTACCACGATACAACTCAGCTTGCTTTTGCATCTTTATTACTCCTGGGTGTGAATTAACGATAAATATTGCGTTTTTCTGCCGACGCACACGTTTGCGTATCATATCAGAAAAAAAGGGCTGGAGTTATCCAGCCCTTTATTTTTACTTACTGAACGCTGCCTGGAAGACAGCGACCAGCGCGTCGTTCTGGCTTTGCGTCAGGGTATGCCCCTTCGGATCGATAAACTGCAAGCTACTGCGGTTGTCTAAATCACCGACCTGCAGTTTATAGTCGCCGGATACCAGACCTGGGTCACTTGCGCCCAGCTCCTGCCAGCTGCTATCAGACAGAGGTTTGTAGGTCACCGCGATGCTACCCTGAGAACGGGTGCTGTCGGTTACCTTCATCCCCACTTTCTCAAGCGCTGCTGGCAGACGCTGCCATACCACGTTGAACGGTCCGCGTACCACCAGCATTGGTAAACCGGTGTCATCGGCTGCGCTCTGAACATCCATGGTGGCTGCAGAGCGGTTCTGCGCGGCATTCGCGGCGTCGGTGGCGTTCTTATCCAGACCAGCAGAGATAACGTTCATCATCTCAGCGCTGTAACGCTGCATTGATGCCGCATCGGCTACGGGTTTACCCGCCTGCTCGAGGTTAACCAGTTTCACCGTTACCGCTTGCTGATAGCCCTGCGGTTTAACCGAGATTTGATAACGTCCACGGTACTGCTCGTCTTCATCCAGACGGTTCCAGTCAACCCAGTCGGTGGTCAGCGTCTGGCTGGCATCATCACGTTTGGTGATCGTGTAGTTTTTAGACTGAATGACGCTCACGACCTGCGGCCACAGCGTGTTGCCACGACCATTTTCCACCAGCAACGTTGAGGTATCGCCTGCGATTTGCGTGCGAGCGCCAGTGACTAACGCTAACGGCTGAGCCGGTGGACGAATATCCAGCGCTTTACCCACGGCACCACTGCCGTTGGTTACCGGGATATTATAGTCGCCCGACATAACCGGCAAAATCATCCCAGCTGGAGCATGAAGCTCAGCAAGCGGTGCGGCCTCCAGATAGGATTCATCACCGCTCACCTGGCGCTTATAGCGCGAGTCAGAGCTACAGGCCGCGAGCAACATAACAAGCGAAACACCCGCAACCTTGGCCAGGCGCGACTTTTGTACTGAGTAAGCCATCAAATCTCCCTAAACTTTACAGCAAACCAGCATGCTTAAGCGCCGCTTTGACGATTTCACGAGCATTGTCCGTGATTGGCGTCATCGGCAGACGTAGCGTATCGGTCGCCACAAGTCCCAACTCCTTACACGCCCATTTCACGGGAATAGGATTGGGTTCGACAAATAGTTTGTTGTGTAACGGCATCAGACGCTGGTTAATCACCCGCGCCTCGGCAAATTGCCCGGCTGCCGCCAGTTTGCACATTTCAGCCATATCACGTGCCGCAACGTTAGACGTTACAGAAATCACGCCATGACCACCGAGCTGCATAAAATCCAGTCCGGTCGCGTCATCACCGCTGAGCAGAATAAAGTCGTCCGAAACCAGCTCTTTGATCTGGTGAACGCGACTTAAGTTCCCCGTGGCCTCTTTAATAGCGATAATATTTTTAACTTTCGCCAGACGACCAACGGTTTCCGGCAGCATATCGCAGCCAGTACGGGACGGCACATTATACAGAATTTGCGGCAGGTCAGTATGCTCAGCGATGGCTTTGAAATGCTGGAACAAACCTTCCTGGGTTGGGCGGTTGTAGTAAGGCGTCACCGTCAGGCAGCCAACAACACCGCTGTCGTTGAAACGCTGCGTCAGACTAATGGCTTCCGCGGTCGCATTGGCGCCGGTTCCGGCAATAACCGGAATACGCCCGTCAGCCAGCTCCAGCGTCATCATCACCACATCGCCATGTTCATCATGACTCAGGGTGGCGGACTCACCGGTGGTGCCAACAGAAACGATCGCCGAGGTGCCGCTGGCGACATGATAATCAATCAGTTTTTTCAGGCTCGACCGGCAGACTTTACCTTTCTCATCCATCGGCGTAACAAGCGCGACAATACTTCCCGTGAACATGGGCCATCCTCTGTGCAAACAAGTGTCTCAATGGTACGTTTGGTACGACAATAAAAGCAAGCGACCAGAGCCGTTCTGATTGTTGTATGCATGTTTTTTTTATGCTTTCCTTATGATTACCTCACCGCTCAAAGGAAGAACAGGTTTGACATCGTCATCGCAACACTATCTGGTCATTACTGCGCTGGGTGCCGACCGCCCAGGAATTGTGAACACCATCACACGTCATGTCAGCAGTTGCGGCTGTAATATCGAAGACAGCCGACTGGCCATGCTGGGTGATGAGTTCACGTTTATCATGTTGCTGTCGGGCACCTGGAATGCCATCACCCTGATTGAATCAACCCTGCCATTAAAAGGCGCAGAGCTGGATTTACTCATTGTGATGAAGCGCACGACCGCGCGCCCTCGTCCGGCGATGCCTGCTACGGTATGGGTGCAGGTCGATGTCCCTGATTCTCCCCATTTGATTGAACGCTTCACCGCACTGTTTGACAGCCACCAAATGAATATTGCGGAACTGGTTTCACGCACGCAACCGGCTGAGAATGGAAAGGCGGCGCAGTTGTTTATTCAAATTACCGCACATAGTCCTGCGTCACATGATTCGGCAAATATTGAAGATGCGTTTAAAGCACTCTGTACAGAACTCAATGCGCAAGGCAGTATTAACGTCGTCAATTACTCACAGCATGATGAACAGGATGGAGTTAAGTAATGAACCCACTGAAAGCCGGTGATATCGCACCGAAATTTAGCTTGCCGGATCAAGACGGAGAACAAGTAAATTTAACCGACTTCCAGGGACAGCGTGTTCTGGTTTATTTTTACCCGAAAGCCATGACACCCGGCTGTACCGTACAGGCCTGCGGCTTGCGCGATAACATGGATGAGTTAAAAAAAGCTGGTGTTGAAGTGCTGGGGATCAGCACCGACAAACCAGAGAAGCTTTCCCGATTCGCGGAGAAAGAAGTCCTGAATTTCACGCTCCTGTCCGATGAAGATCATCAGGTTTGCGAGCAGTTCGGCGTCTGGGGTGAGAAGTCATTTATGGGCAAAACCTACGATGGCATCCACCGCATCAGCTTCCTGATTGATGCCGAAGGCAAAATTGAGCACGTGTTCGATGACTTCAAAACCAGCAATCACCACGACGTGGTACTGAACTGGCTGAAAGAGAACGCCTGATTTACGTTTTGCTGGAAAAAGCCTGATGGCGCTTCGCTTATCAGGCCTGCGCAGCTTATTAATATTGCGAAACTTGTAGGCCGGGTGAGGCGTAGCCGCCACCCGGCATAAACGTGAATCTGTACTTTTTCAGGCTGACATCCGCATAAACGTTTATTCAAACGTCCCTTTTACGCAGGCCTTCTTCTCTCTGACCACGGCTTTTCCCTTCGCCCAAAGGTGATTAACCTCCAACGCATCGTTAAGCACCAGAATGTCCGCATCGCATCCCACCGCCAGGCGCCCCTTATGTTCGAGCCCTAAAAATTCTGCGACCGTACGCGTCAGCGGACAGAGCGCCTGTTCCAGCGGTATGGCATGAACTTTCACCAACTGGCGCACCGTTTCAGCCAGTGATTCAAACCCCGCGACACCGATACCGATGAGATTACCTAACTCATCAAATTCCGGCTGGCTGCCGTTGCCATCCGAGCTAAGGGTAATGCGCGACAGTGGCACGTTCTGCCGCAGCGCCGTGGCGATAGCCGTGGCGGGGTCGACGGGCTCATCAATGCTGCTGGTAATGTCGATATAACCACCTTTACGAGCATACTCCAGCGCCGCCTGGAACAACGGTTCCGCACGGTTAACGTGTGTCGGCAACAGTTTAGTAATCGGCACATCGCAGCAGTTGAGGATCTGGTACAACGGTTCCAGCATGCGTGGGCTATCGCCCATATGGAATACACTGATCCCCGGTTTGCGTCCTAACAATCCACCGACGCGCGACTGCGCCGCCATGTTTGCCAGCACCGAGGTATCTGGGGCTGAGGAACGATGGTCCGAAATCGCACATTTTACGCCAATGATTTTATCGATCAGCGCCACGTCGCGATCGATGCTGCCGGTGATGGTCGGGGAAGGCAGAGAATACGCCCCAGTAAGCATCCATGCACTGATGCCTTCAAACTCCAGCGCGCGGGTTTTTGCCAGCAGCGATTCCGGGTGACGGGTAATACCATCGGTACCCAGCAAACCGACTACCGAAGTTACACCAGCTTCAACCAGGCGTGACAAGCGTACTTCCGGCGTGCGGGTATGCGGCCCTGCTTCCCCGCCGCCGCCAATCAGATGGACGTGTTGATCGATAAATCCTGGGCACACAATCGCGCCGTCAAGATTGATACACTCGCAACCGGGAAAGTCTTCAGGAGAAATTGACGGGGCGATGGCAACAATTTTACTGCCGGAGACCAGTATATCCTGTCGCCCTAAATCTTCCGGTGCGTACACGTGTCCCTGCTGGAACAACGTCAAATTAAGAATTGAACAGTTCATAACCTTCCTTGTCAGGCAATTACCTGCATAACCCAAATAGAGAGCAGCGCATTAATGACGCATACCGCAATAATCAGCGGGTAGTAACGGGGATGGACCCCCGCAGTTCCCAGGCAGCGTCCCACATTTTGCACCGGATTGCCCATCAGGTAGATTGCCGGTAGCAATACAGTCGCATCATGTCCCGAAAGCGTACCAGCAACAACCAGACTGGCACAAACGCCGACGCCGCCTCCCATACTCATCACCGCCGCCAGCAGCACGGTGGCAGATTCCCCCGGTAGCCCCCACAACGCCATCACCGGTTCGCACACCCGCCCGACAATCTCGAGCAATCCCGTCACCTTCAGCGCCTGAATAATCACAAACGCCATCACCACGTTAGGTAACAGGCTGGTTGTAGCAATTGTAAACCCGCGCCGCGCGCCATCGATAAACATATCCATGACGTTTTTACGTACCTGCGTTGTCATCTCAGACCTCCTGCTGCAGACGGCGATTTTCCAGCTGCGCAATCCACAAACGCAGCAGGTTCGCTCCCACAAATTTGAAGACAAGGATCACCGCCAGCGGCGTAATCACCGGAACGGTAACCACCGTAAACAGCGCAGCGCCAGAGGAAAAATAGTTGGTAATACACGCGCTGCCGCTGGTTTGCCAGCAGGCAAAAATGGCACGCTCCTGTTCAGTAATAATGCCCTCTTCCGCCATCTCTTTGGTCATCCCGGCCGCGGCATCGGTATTTTGCAAATTCGCAATTAGCGCCAGCGAACAAACTCCCGGAATACCGAGTAACGGGCGCAGGACCGGCGTCATCAGCTGTTGTGCCGCACGTAACCCCCCCAATCCTTCGGTGACGGAAATAATCCCGAGTGAAAGAATGACGGAAGGTGCCAGTTCAAGCGCGAATAAGAAGCCGTCTTTGGCTCCCATCCCTCCAGAGCCGCGAAAAGAGACCGCCGTATCGCCTGCGGCATTAATCTGCCCAAACGCGCCGTTGAGGACGGTGAAGTCAAAGACCCGCCACCATTCGGTACTTTTCGCAAACATGCCGGAAAAAAGGATAATCGTAATAAAAAAAGCGAGATAACCGCCCCATCCCACCTTTTGCTGCGTGTGTGTGTTGTGACCCATTTTGTTCTCCTGTTGGTCTTATTCCTTGCGTGACAGAAAGACATCACGCAGGTCAAGTTAAAGACAAATGCGGAGAAAAACGACAGCAGAAGAGATTATTCAGAAAGTGTGGATAGAGGTCAGACAAGTTCGGATCCGGCGACATGATATCGCCGGATCTTGCAGATTAGGGTTCGTCAACGACCTGACCATCCGGCCAGGCGTGCATTACCGCTTTGATTAACGTCGCCAGAGGGATCGCAAAGAATACGCCCCAGAATCCCCACAGACCACCGAAAATCACCACGGAGAGAATAATCACCAGTGGATGCAGATTGACCGCCTCGGAGAACAGCACGGGAACCAGCAGATTGCCGTCCAGCGCCTGGATAATCAGGTACACGGCAAAACAGCTCCAGAACTCGGTGCCAAGCCCGAACTGAAACAGCGCCACGCCAACTACCGGAATCGTCACCACAAAAGCGCCGATATACGGGATCAGCACAGAGAACCCTACCAGCACCGCCAGCAGCAGCGAATAGTTGAGACCAAACAGCAGGAAGCCGAGCCAGGTCGCCACGCCGACCACCACCATTTCCAGCACCTTTCCGCGGATATAGTTGGTGATTTGCTGGTTCATCTCTTTCCACACCTGCCCCGCCAGCCCACGATTACGCGGCAGCACCCGGCGCACGGCGTTCAGCATCTGTCCTTTATCTTTGATCAGGAAGAACACCATCAACGGGACGAGAACCAGATAGACCGCCAGGGTCAGCAATCCAACCAGTGAGGCTAACGAATATTTCACCACCGAATCGCCCATGGTGAGCATTCGCGAGCGCATATTTTCCGCCATCGCATCAATGATGCCCGCATCCATCAGCGCCGGATAACGCCGCGGCAAGGTGGCAGCAAAATCAGACAATTTATTAAGCATGCCAGGCATGTCGCGGATCAGATAGATCCCCTGCTGCCATGCAACGGGCATCACCACAAACGCCATCAGCAGCAAAATACCGACAAACACCACCAGCACAATCGATGTCGCCCAACGCCGTGAACACCCAATATGTTCCAGCCGCACAGTCGGCCATTCAAGCAGGTACGCCAGCACTATGGCGACCAGTAGCGGCGCCAGAAGACCGCTAAAAAAGAACAGGATGCCAAAACCGGCAACCAGAATAATCAGCAGGGCGATGGCTTCGGGGTCGCTAAAGCGGCGACGATACCATTGCATCAACATTTCGAGCATAAAACCCTTCCATGAACCCAATAGCGGGATTGCGATCCCGAATTGTATCGAAATGTCACAAAAAAGACTTCGCTTTTTATGGCTGATTACGCAAAGTGAAAAGACATTTTTCCTGGGTGTTCATCGTCAGGTTTCGCAGTTACACTCCGTAAGCTTGCGGAGTGTGAACGATACTTCACAGCATTGGTCAAATGGCTATCTCAAAAAAGAATACAGGACAGAGGTTATGTTCAGGCAGTTGAAAAAAAACCTGGTTGCTACCCTCATTGCCGCACTGACTATCGGTCAGGTTGCGCCCGCATTTGCTGATACTGCGGACACCCTGCCTGATATGGGAACGTCGGCAGGCAGTACGCTTTCCATAGGACAGGAAATGCAGATGGGCGATTATTACGTACGCCAACTGCGCGGCAGTGCGCCATTAATTAATGATCCATTGCTCACCCAATACATTAATGCGCTGGGGATGCGTCTGGTCTCGCACGCCGACTCGGTAAAAACACCCTTCACATTCTTTTTGATTAACAACGATGAAATCAACGCCTTTGCTTTCTTTGGCGGCAACGTTGTCTTGCACTCCGCACTGTTCCGCTATTCCGACAACGAAAGCCAGTTAGCATCGGTCATGGCGCACGAAATCTCCCACGTCACTCAGCGCCACCTGGCGCGTGCAATGGAAGATCAGAAACGCAGTGCGCCGCTAACGTGGGTAGGTGCGCTAGGTTCAATTTTATTAGCGATGGCTAGCCCGCAAGCGGGTATGGCGGCGCTGACCGGTACGCTGGCGGGAACACGTCAGGGGATGATTAGCTTTACGCAACAAAACGAACAGGAAGCAGATCGCATCGGTATTCAGGTGCTACAACGCTCGGGATTCGATCCCCAGGCCATGCCGACGTTCCTCGAAAAACTGCTCGATCAGGCCCGTTACTCTTCGCGTCCGCCGGAAATTTTGCTGACTCACCCTCTGCCTGAAAGCCGCCTGTCAGATGCCCGTAACCGCGCCAACCAGATGCGTCCGGTGGTCGTCCAGTCGTCAGAAGATTTTTATCTGGCTAAGGCACGAACCTTGGGCATGTACAACTCTGGTCGTAACCAGTTGACCGATGACCTGCTGAGTAACTGGTCGAAAGGCAACGTACGTGAGCAACGTGCGGCGCAATATGGTCGGGCATTGCAGGCGATGGAAGCCAGCAAATATGACGAGGCGCGTAAAGCGCTGCAACCGCTGCTGGCAGCAGACGCGAACAATGCCTGGTATCTCGACCTGGCAACGGATATCGATCTCGGCCAGAAGAAAACCAGTGATGCCATTAACCGCCTGAAAAACGCCCGCGACCTGCGCACTAACCCGGTACTGCAGCTCAACCTGGCGAATGCGTATCTACAGGGCGGGCAAGCCAAAGAGGCGGCAACCATCCTGAATCGCTATACGTTTAACCATAAGGACGACCCTAACGGCTGGGATCTGTTAGCGCAAACGGAAGCCAACCTGAACAACCGCGATCAGGAGCTGGCGGCGCGGGCGGAGGGGTATGCCCTCGCTGGACGTCTGGATCAGGCGATTTCGATGCTCAGCAGCGCAAGCTCTCAGGTGAAACTGGGTAGCCAGCAACAGGCCAGATACGATGCTCGTATCGACCAGCTACGCCAGCTGCAAGAGCGCTTTAAACCCTACACGAAGATGTAATTATCGAACCCTTGCCGGATGGCGACGCTGTAGCGTCTTATCCGGCCTACGTCAGACGCGATATGTAGGCCGGATAAGGTCTTTTGGCCGCCATCCGGCAGTATTGTTATGCAAGGAGAAGTCATGTCAGACGCGATTAAAATCTACCATAACCCACGCTGCTCCAAGAGCCGTGAAACGCTGGAATTACTGAAGTCCAATGGCGTGGACCCGGAAGTGGTGCTGTATCTGGAAACCCCGGCTGACGCCGCGACCCTGCGTGAACTTCTGCAGATGCTGGGTATGTCCAGCGCGCGTGAGCTGATGCGCCAGAAAGAGGATCTCTATAAATCGCTTAACCTGGCGGACAAAAATCTGAGTGAAGATGCGCTGATTCAGGCAATGGTGGAAAACCCAAAACTGATGGAGCGCCCGATCGTAGTTGCCAAAGGTCAGGCTCGAATTGGACGTCCGCCGGAGCAGGTACTGGAAATCGTCGGTTAACCGAAACCTGCCGCAGTCATTTGGCTGCGGCGCTTACAACTTCAGAATTTCTTTTACGAACGGAATGGTCAGCTTACGCTGGGCGGTGATCGATGCGTGATCAAGCTGATCCAACGTCATAAACAGCGTACGCATTTCCCGATCCAGACGCTTAAGCAGAAAGCGGCCCACATCTTCCGGCAGTTCAAATCCGCGAAGTCTGGCGCGTAATTGCAACGCCTGCAGCTTATCTTCATCGGAAAGTGGTTGCAGCTTGTAGATTTGCCCCCAGTCCAGACGCGAAGCGAGATCCGGCAATCCCAGATTCAACTGTCTTGGTGGACGATCGCCGGTGATCAGCAGGCGTGTTTTCCCCGACTCCAGGATACGGTTGTAGAGATCAAAGATCGCCATTTCCCACAGCGAATCACCGGCCACACATTCGATGTTATCGATGCATACCAGCGATAAATGCTCCATCCCGTCGAGCACCTCGGGGACGAACCAGGTGCGTTTGTCGAGCGGCACGTAGCCTACCGCATCGCCGCGCGCGGACAGTTCCGCACAGGCTGCATGCAGCAAATGACTACGGCCAGCGCCTTCACGCGACCAGAGATAAATATACCCGCTATGTTCCTGACGCAGCACGTTTTGCAGTGCAGCCAGTAAAGAGGAGTTATCCCCCGGCCAGAAACTTGCGAAAGTTTCGTCGTCAGGAAGATAAAGTGGCAAAGAGAGCTGTGCCGGTGTGTTCAGAGATACCTCAACCCAGGATTTCATAAAATCGCGTTGAGTTTAACACAGAAATGCGTCGCGATAGAACCGGGCAGCATCGCCACCCGGTCAAAGGTTTACTGTTGCTCAGTGTCGGCGTCTTTGGCGTCGAGCACCACTTCTTCTGGACGCAGCAGGCTGATAACTTTGAAAATCAGGCTCAGACAGACACCCACAATGGTCGCCAGCGCCATGCCTTTCAGCTCAGCAGCACCGATGTGAACTTTCGCGCCGCTGACGCCGATGATCAAAATGACCGAGGTCAGGATCAGGTTCTGTGCTTTGTTGTAGTCAACTTTTGACTCGATCAGCACGCGAATACCGGAAGCGCCAATCACGCCGTATAACAGCAGAGATACACCGCCCATGACCGGCAGCGGAATGATTTGGATCGCCGCAGCCAGTTTACCCACGCAGGAGAGCAGAATGGCGAAAATCGCCGCACCGCCAATAACCCAGGTACTGTAAACGCGGGTAATCGCCATGACGCCGATGTTCTCGCCGTACGTGGTGTTCGGCGTAGAACCGAAGAAGCCGGAGATCACCGTCGACAGGCCGTTAGCAAACATAGAACGATGCAGGCCAGGATCGCGAATCAAATCTTTTTTCACGATATTCGCCGTTACCACCAGGTGGCCGACGTGTTCAGCAATAACCACCAGCGCCGCAGGCAGAATAGTCAGAATAGCGACCCATTCAAAGCGCGGTGTGTAGAACGTCGGCAGAGCAAACCAGTGAGCCTGCGCTATCGGCGTGGTGTCCACGACCCCCATCACGAAGGAGAGCGCGTACCCGGCCAGCACCCCAATCAAAATCGGGATAATCGCCATAAAGCCACGGAACAGCACGGAACCAAATACCGTCACCGCCAGCGTCACCATTGAGATGATGATGGTTGTTGAGTCTGGCGCTTGTCCTTCCGCAGGCAGCAATCCCGCCATACCCGCAGCGACACCCGCCAACTCCAGACCGATAACGGCAACGATTGCGCCCATCGCCGCAGGCGGGAACATTACATCCAGCCAGCCAGTACCGGCTTTCTTAACGATGAACGAAACCAGGCAGAACAGGATGCCACACATAATGAAACCGCCCAGCGCCACTTCATACCCTAGCGGCAGCAGCAGCAGAACTGGGGAAATGAACGCAAAGCTTGAACCGAGGTAAGCCGGAATTTTACCTTTACAAATAAAGAGATACAGTAAAGTACCAATACCGTTAAACAGCAGAACGGTAGCTGGGTTGATATGAAACAGGACTGGCACCAGTACCGTTGCGCCAAACATGGCGAACAGGTGCTGTAAACTAAGCGGGATTGTCTGTAAAAGCGGCGGTCTTTCACTCACCCCGATAGCACGGCGCGTCATAGTGTTTTCCTCTGAGTGTTGTTTGTTATTAGCGATTGGGTTGTTTTATTCAAAAAAAAGCCGACTCTTAAAGTCGGCTTCTTTTCACTTATTCGTTTACTTGGTACCAAAAATCTTATCGCCGGCATCGCCGAGCCCCGGAATAATGTATCCGTGCTCGTTCAGTCCCTGATCGATGGAGGCAGTGTACAGCTCAACATCCGGGTGCGCTTTTTCCAGCGCCGCGATACCTTCCGGCGCTGCAACCAGCACCAGGACTTTAATGCTGCTGCAGCCTGCTTTTTTCAGCAGGTCGATGGTAGCGATAACGGAACCGCCGGTTGCCAGCATCGGGTCAACGATCAGCGCCATACGCTCATCAATGTTAGAAACCAGCTTCTGGAAGTACGGAACCGGCTCCAGCGTCTCTTCATTACGGTACATACCGACCACGCTGATACGCGCGCTCGGAACGTTTTCCAGAACGCCTTCCATCATGCCCAGGCCCGCACGCAGGATTGGCACAACGGTGATTTTTTTACCTTTGATTTGGTCAACTTCAACCGGGCCGTTCCAGCCTTCGATGGTCACCTTTTCGGTTTCCAGACCGGCGGTTGCTTCATAAGTCAGCAGGCTGCCAACTTCCGAGGCGAGTTCACGAAAGCGTTTAGTGCTGATGTCGTTTTCACGCATCAGTCCCAGCTTGTGTTTGACGAGTGGGTGTTTGACTTCCACGATCTTCATACTCTTCTCCTTTCCTCAGACGAGTGGCAACCACAAAAAAAATCGCCGGATTATACCGCTTTTCGTCTCTGGCGCAACACTGCATACGCTTGATATGGATCAACCAAAATCGTTTGCGTCTGGATGATGAGTATAAAACAACCCCCACAATAAGTGCGGGGGTTGTTATCAATGCTATGAATTTTATAGATTTTCAGCATTACTCTGGATGACGTTTTGATACCATGAAAAAGATTTCTTCGGCGAGCGTGCTAATGTCCCACTCCCGTCATTATTTTTATCAACATAGATAAAGCCGTAGCGTTTTTTCATCTCCCCCGTCCCGGCCGAGACTAAATCAATACAGCCCCACGGGGTATAACCCATCAGATCCACGCCATCTTCCACCACCGCTTTTTTCATTTCGCGGATATGCGCGGCCATATAGTCAATACGATAGGAATCATCCACCGAGCCATCGGCCTGCTGCACGTCAATCGCCCCAAAGCCGTTTTCAACAATAAACAGCGGCAACTGATAATGATCCCAGAACCAGTTCAGCGAATAGCGCAGACCGACGGGATCAATCTGCCAGCCCCAGTCCGACTTCTGCACGTACGGGTTAGAAACCAGGCTTTTCGACTCGTCGTAATCCAGTTGTGGGTTGTCCGCCGTTGCCTGGGTCGCGAAAGACATATAATAGCTAAAGCCGATGTAATCAACGCAGCCCTCGGTCAGCGCCTGACGGTCTTCCTCGGTGATATCCAGTTCAAAGCCACGACGGGTAAAGTAATTGAGAAGATGCTGCGGGTATTTGCCGCGCACATGGACGTCAGTAAACCAGTAACGCCGGTGCATAGCATTCATCGCCATCATCATGTCGTTCGGCGCACAGGTCAGCGGATAAATTGGGCACATCGCAATCATGCAGCCAATTTGCAGCGCCGGGTTAATTTCACGCGCGACCTTCACCGCCAGCGCGCTTGCCACCAGCTCGTAGTGCGCCGCCTGGTACATGACCGGCTCGCGGTCTTCACCAGGCAGATATTTCAGGCCAGAGTTAGTAAAGGGCGCGAAGTCTTCGTGATAATTTGCCTGATTGTTAATCTCATTAAACGTCATCCAGTACTTCACTTTGTGCTGGTAACGAGTGAAAACCACCCGGGCAAAACGGACAAAAAAGTCGATAAGCTTACGGTTGCGCCAGCCGCCGTACTCCGTCACCAGATGGTAGGGCATCTCGAAGTGCGACAACGTAATCACCGGTTCAATGCCATATCTCAGACATTCGTCGAACAGATCATCATAGAACTGCAGGCCAGCTTCATTGGGTTGCGCTTCGTCACCTAAAGGGAAAATCCGCGTCCAGGCAATAGAAGTGCGAAAACATTTAAACCCCATTTCGGCAAACAGCTTGATGTCGTCTTTATAGCGATGATAAAAATCGATGGCATCGTGGTTAGGGTAGTTTTTACCGGCAATCACACCGTCAGTAATTTCACGCGCCACGCCATGCGCCCCCGCCGTCATGACATCGGCAACGCTAATTCCTTTACCGCCCTCCTGCCAGCCACCTTCCAGTTGATGAGCGGCGACAGCGCCACCCCACATGAAATCTGCTTTAAATCCTGACATCCCCTTCCCCTATCGTGATGACTCTGCGCAAAACGCTCCAAATGAGGCCCGCAACAGAAAACAGAAACCGGTTTCAGTACGATACTGTGCATTCGGCTGGCAGGTTTCAAGCACAAGGCTGTACCCGGTTTCATTTTCGTGGCGCAGTTCAAACAAATAGATAAATGATTGTAAAATGCTGAAAAAACCAGCAGATAAAACTTGATGCAGAGCAGGCTCGCAAACGTTTGCTTTCCCTGTTAGAATTGCGCCGAATTTAACTTTTACTGCAAGTAAACATGTGGGGAAGCAGGCAGTGACCGATAAAACCTCTCTTAGCTACAAAGATGCCGGTGTTGATATTGATGCAGGTAATGCTCTGGTTGATCGAATCAAAGGCGTAGTAAAGAAAACGCGTCGTCCGGAAGTTATGGGTGGTCTGGGTGGCTTCGGTGCGCTGTGCGCATTGCCGCAAAAATATCGTGAACCGGTACTGGTTTCCGGCACTGATGGCGTTGGTACAAAACTGCGTCTGGCGATGGATCTGAAACGCCACGACACTATCGGCATTGACCTCGTCGCAATGTGCGTCAACGACCTCGTGGTTCAGGGCGCTGAGCCGCTGTTCTTCCTCGACTACTATGCAACCGGCAAACTGGATGTGGACACCGCAGCCAGCGTCATTAACGGGATTGCCGAAGGCTGCCTGCAGTCTGGCTGTGCGCTGGTCGGTGGGGAAACAGCTGAAATGCCGGGGATGTACCACGGCGAAGATTACGACGTGGCAGGTTTCTGCGTTGGCGTCGTCGAAAAATCAGAGATTATCGACGGTTCTAAAGTGGCTGACGGCGACGTACTGATTGCGCTCGGCTCCAGCGGTCCGCACTCCAACGGTTACTCTCTGGTGCGTAAAATCGTTGAAGTCAGCGGTTGTGACCCGGAAACCACCGAGCTTGAAGGCAAGTCGCTGGCCGATCACCTGCTGGCTCCGACCCGCATTTACGTAAAATCCATTCTGGAACTGATCGAGAAGGTTGATGTGCACGCCATTGCCCACCTGACCGGCGGCGGCTTCTGGGAAAATATTCCACGCGTTCTGCCAGACAACACGCAGGCCGTGATCGACGAGTCTTCCTGGCAGTGGCCAGCCGTCTTCAACTGGCTGCAAACGGCGGGTAACGTCAGCCAGCATGAGATGTATCGCACCTTTAACTGCGGCGTAGGTATGGTTATCGCCCTGCCAGCTCCGGAAGTGGATAAAGCCCTGGCTTTGCTCAATGAGAAAGGTGAAAACGCATGGAAAATCGGTATCATCAAAGCTTCTGATTCCGAACAGCGTGTGGTCATTGAATGAAAAACATTGTGGTGCTCATTTCCGGTAACGGAAGCAATTTGCAGGCGATAATAGACGCCTGCGAACAGAAAAAAATCAATGGCACCATACGTGCAGTATTCAGTAACAAGGCCGATGCGTTCGGCCTTGAACGCGCACGCGAAGCGAATATTCCAGCGTACTCGCTGGAAGCCGCCCAGTTTGCAAGTCGCGAAGCCTTCGACCGCCAACTGATACAAGAAATTGACGCCTGGGCGCCGGATGTCGTGGTGCTGGCCGGTTATATGCGCATTCTCAGCCCGGCGTTTGTCGCGCACTATTCTGAACGATTGCTGAATATCCACCCGTCTTTATTGCCAAAGTATCCCGGCCTGCATACGCACCGCCAGGTACTGGAAAACGGCGATGAAGAGCATGGTACCTCAGTCCACTTCGTCACTGATGAACTGGACGGCGGACCGGTTATTCTTCAGGCCAAAGTTCCGGTATTTGAAGGCGACAGCGAAGATGATGTCACGGCACGGGTTCAGGCTCAGGAACATACCATTTACCCACTGGTGGTAAGCTGGTTTATTGATGGTCGCCTGAAGATGCGTGATAACGCTGCATGGCTGGATGGCGTTCGTCTGCCGCCGCAAGGCTACGCCGCCGACGAATAATAAAATTCAACCTGTAAGCCGCATGTCACCATCCGGCTTACAGGCATAACTACCTTTTCCGGTTAATACCACCGGTATTCATCTACGCCCCCCCTTTCTCTTTGCTATCAGACGGTTTATTGTCATATTTTTCTGGCACAGTTGGACATCTGAGAGCAATGCTCGCCATAATAAATCGGTAGTGTCCCGTGAATGAAACGGAGTAAAAGTGGTAATGGGTCAGGAAAAGCTATACATCGAGAAAGAACTCAGTTGGTTAGCGTTCAACGAACGCGTACTCCAGGAAGCTGCTGATAAGTCAAACCCGTTGATCGAACGGATGCGTTTCTTAGGCATCTATTCCAATAACCTCGACGAGTTTTATAAGGTCCGTTTTGCCGAACTGAAGCGCCGAATCATTATTAGCGAAGAACAGGGTTCAAACTCTCACTCCCGCCATCTGTTAGGCAAAATCCAGGCCCGCGTATTAAAAGCCGATCAGGAATTTGACGGTCTGTACAACGAGTTGCTGCTGGAGATGGCGCGCAATCAGATTTTCTTAATCAACGAACGTCAGCTATCGGCCAATCAGCAGAGCTGGTTGCGTCATTACTTCAAGCAATATCTTCGCCAGCACATCACGCCGATCCTGATTAACCGCGAGACGGATTTAGTCCAGTTTTTGAAAGATGACTACACCTATCTGGCGGTAGAGATTATCCGCGGCGATACAATCCGCTACGCGCTGCTGGAAATCCCTTCCGACAAGGTTCCCCGTTTTGTGAATTTGCCGCCGGAAACCCCGCGGCGTCGCAAACCGATGATCCTGCTGGACAACATCTTACGCTACTGCCTGGACGATATTTTCAAAGGGTTCTTTGATTACGACGCACTTAACGCCTATTCGATGAAAATGACCCGTGACGCCGAATACGATTTGGTGCACGAGATGGAATCGAGCCTGATGGAGCTGATGTCCTCCAGCCTGAAACAGCGTCTGACCGCAGAGCCTGTACGCTTTGTCTATCAGCGCGACATGCCCAATGCGTTGGTCGAGGTGCTACGTGAAAAACTGACGATTTCTCGCTACGACTCAATTGTTCCCGGCGGGCGTTACCATAACTTCAAAGACTTTATTAACTTCCCCAACGTTGGCAAAGCCAACCTGGTGAATAAACCGCTGCCGCGTCTGCGCCACATCTGGTTCGACAATGAGAAATTCCGTAACGGATTTGATGCAATCCGCGAGCGCGATGTGCTGCTGTATTACCCGTATCACACCTTTGAGCACGTTCTTGAACTGTTGCGCCAGGCGTCTTTCGACCCGAGCGTGCTGGCGATAAAGATCAACATCTACCGTGTGGCAAAAGACTCGCGCATCATCGACGCGATGATCCATGCCGCGCATAACAGTAAAAAAGTCACCGTGGTAGTGGAATTGCAGGCGCGCTTTGATGAAGAAGCCAACATTCATTGGGCCAAGCGCCTGACCGAAGCGGGCGTTCACGTCATCTTCTCCGCGCCGGGTCTGAAAATTCACGCCAAACTGTTCCTTATCTCGCGTAAAGAAGGTGATGAAGTCGTGCGCTATGCGCATATCGGGACGGGCAACTTCAACGAAAAAACGGCGCGGCTGTACACCGACTACTCGTTGCTGACCGCTGATTCACGCATCACCAACGAAGTGCGTCGGGTGTTCAACTTCATCGAAAACCCGTATCGTCCGGTGACGTTCGATTATCTGCTGGTTTCTCCGCAGAACTCACGCCGTCTGCTGTACGCGATGATCGACAAAGAGATCGCCAATGCGCAGCAAGGCCAGCCTTCAGGTATCACGCTAAAACTGAACAACCTGGTCGATAAAGGCCTGGTTGATCGTCTCTATGCGGCCTCAAGCTCAGGCGTACCGGTTAATTTGTTGATTCGCGGAATGTGCTCACTGATTCCAAACCTGGAAGGCATTAGCGACAATATTCGTGTTATCAGCATCGTTGATCGCTATCTTGAACATGACCGGGTCTACATCTTCGAGAACGGGGGCGACAAGCAGGTGTATCTCTCCTCCGCAGACTGGATGACAAGAAACATCGATTATCGTATCGAAGTTGCTACACCGCTTCTTGACCCACGCCTTAAGCAGCGCGTGCTGGATATTATCGATATCCTGTTCAGCGACACGGTGAAGGCCCGCTTCATCGATAAAGAACTCAGTAATCGCTACGTACCGCGCGGAAACCGCCGTAAGGTTCAGTCACAATTGGCGATTTACGACTACATCAAATCACTCGAGCAACCTGACTAAAGATATGCCAATACACGACAAGACTCCACGACCGCAGGAATTTGCTGCGGTCGACCTTGGTTCAAACAGTTTCCATATGGTCATTGCCCGCGTGGTTGATGGCGCAATGCAGATTATCGGGCGGCTGAAACAGCGCGTTCATCTGGCGGATGGTCTCGGCGAAGATAACAAGCTGAGCGAAGAGGCAATGGAACGCGGATTAAGCTGCCTGTCGCTGTTCGCCGAACGCCTGCAGGGCTTTCCCCCGTCAAGCGTATGCATCGTGGGAACCCATACTTTGCGTCAGGCGCTGAATGCGACCGATTTTCTCAAGCGAGCGGAAAAAGTCATCCCCTACCCGATTGAGATTATCTCCGGTAACGAAGAAGCCCGACTGATTTTTATGGGCGTGGAGCATACTCAGCCGGAAAAAGGCCGCAAGCTGGTTATCGATATCGGCGGTGGCTCAACAGAACTGGTGATCGGCGAAGATTTCGAACCCAAGCTGGTCGAAAGCCGCCGTATGGGCTGCGTCAGTTTTGCCCAGATGTATTTCCCGGGCGGTGTTATCAGCCGGGAAAACTTCCAGCGTGCCCGCATGGCGGCAGCGCAAAAGCTTGAAACTTTAACGTGGCAGTTTCGCATTCAGGGCTGGAACGTCGCAATGGGCGCGTCAGGCACGATTAAAGCGGCACACGAAGTGCTGCTGGAGATGGGTGAAAAAGACGGTTTTATCACCCCCGAACGCCTGGACAAACTGACATCTGAAGTGCTGAAGCATGCGTCATTTGATGCGCTCAGCCTGCCGGGGCTGTCAGAGGAGCGAAAAGCGGTATTTGTTCCTGGGCTCGCGATTCTGTGCGGCGTTTTTGACGCGCTGGCTATCCGCGAACTTCGCCTTTCTGATGGCGCGCTACGCGAAGGCGTACTGTACGAGATGGAAGGACGTTTTCGCCACCAGGACGTTCGTAGTCGTACCGCCAGTAGTCTGGCGAACCAGTACAACATTGACAGTGAACAGGCCCGGCGCGTGCTGGAAACAACGATGCAAATGTACGACCAGTGGCATACGCAACAGCCCAAACTGGCCAATCCTCAACTGGAAGCATTACTGCGCTGGGCAGCGATGCTGCATGAGGTTGGGCTGAACATCAACCACAGCGGCTTACATCGCCACTCTGCTTATATCTTACAAAACAGCGATTTACCGGGGTTTAATCAGGAACAACAACTGATGATGGCAACATTAGTTCGTTATCATCGCAAAGCGGTGAAACTGGATGACTTGCCCCGCTTTACACTGTTCAAGAAAAAACAGTTTCTGCCGTTAATTCAACTGTTACGCCTGGGCGTGCTGCTGAATAATCAGCGTCAGGCGACCACCACGCCGCCAACCCTGACTCTGATAACCGACGACAACCACTGGACCTTACGTTTCCCGCATGACTGGTTTAGCCAAAATGCGCTGGTGCTGCTCGATCTGGAAAAAGAGCAGCAATACTGGGAGGGCGTAACCGGCTGGCGTCTCAAAATTGAAGAAGAAACCTCACCCGATATCGCCGCATAAACTCAGAACAGGTGCCAGCGCGTCTGGCGCCTGTTCTTCCAGCGTTTCATGCAATGGCTGTGGTTTACCAATCAAGTACCCCTGCATGTAGTCAATCCCCAGCGAAATTACCGCACTGCGTATTTCTTCACTTTCGACGTACTCTGCAACCACCAGCATTCTTTTCATCCGAGCCAGATGGCAAATAGAGGCCACGATTTGGTAGTCGAGGCTATTCGAAACGATACTGCGAATAAAGCTGCCATCAATTTTCAGGATATCGGCACTCACATTCTTCAGCCGCGCATAGCTGGCGTAACCCGTCCCAAAATCATCAATCGCAATCTGACAGCCCAGTGATTGCAACTGCAGTAACGTTGCCTGTGCCTGTTCCGCATTGGTTAAGGCGTTGCTTTCCGTGACTTCAAAAATCAACTGCCACGCTTCAACCTTGTACTTAACCAGTAGCTGGTTGATGTCATGCGGAAGTCGGGCGCGACATATCGACGTGGGTGACAAGTTAATGGCAAACCGACGGGCGGGCATTTTTTCCTGATTCTGTGCCATAAACTTCAGCGTATTTTCAATCACCCACATATCGATGCTGGACGACAAGCCAAACTCATGCGCGATCGGCAAGAAGCAATCAGGCGGGATGGTTTCACCGTCATCTCCCTCAAGGCGCAGCAGGATTTCATGATAAACGTCGCCGCGTACGCCAAAAATCGGCTGCGCCATCAGGAAAAAACGATTGTGCTCCAACGCCAGCTGTAGACGATTCATCATCGCAACCTTATCTTTCAGGTCACGTTGCAAGTGCATGACGCCTCGGCGCTGCAAGTTCTCTGGTGAATTGGTCGCCAGAGAAAGCTCGGCAATGGTGCTTAACTCTCCCAGTAACAGATAGATATGGTTAACAGGAGAACGGACACAGCAAAAACTGATCCCCACCTGCGGCTGTAAAAGCATGCCATCCCAAATAAAACGGAACTGCTTGATATGCCTGTCCAGGGCTTCAATGCGCTCCTGATACGACTCAGTGTTAAAACGCAAAACTAAGTCATTACCCGATAACTGATAGACATGCTCATCCTGTGCCAACAGTGGCGTTATCCACTGTGAGAGTTTTTGCTTGTACTGGATACGCAGCATAATGCCGTAATTTTTTACCAGTAGCTCCATGCCCGGAACACGCAAAAAGCAGAGCACTGACCATGGCGTTTTTTTCAAATCCCGGTTCAATGCGCGCAAATTTGGCAGATGCACCATCGGATCAAAGAATGCCAGACGATGGTTGCGCCGGGTAACAAAGCGTTGGCGCGTTGCCAGTACGGCAATGAAGTTCACGATGAAGGAGAAAACAAGATAACTCGATGAGGTAATGGCAAGCTGGGTATCGTAGCCAGAATACCAGGGCATATAGCGCTGGTAATAATGAATTGCGGTAATAAGTACGACAGACCATATCAGCGAAATAAATCTGTAACCGTAACGCATTGCTCCCCAGAGCATGACAGGTAGCAACAACGACAGAGTATAATTTGTGCTGAATATTGAGCTTTGTTCATTTAACGGCATACACAGCAATGCCATAAGTACAGCCAATATAATCAGCCAGACCGCAAACTCAGTTTTGGTAACTTTGGTATCAAACTGCTGCTTTAATTGAGAAAAATAGCCTCTGACATGCAAAGGGTTGCGGATCGTGCGAATAATAAAGTAGCACAAAGGAACCCCAATCAGATTCCCGACCAGCATAGCCTGATAGTTGATCAACGTGCCAGTATTAAAGGGCATAACCCCCACCATGCCGGATTTACTCTCATAAACGCCCACAAATGCGGCAAACTGGAAGAGGATCAGAAACAGCGTCGCCGGGCAGAAGACCTGCCAAAACATGCGCTGAAACATCAGGTGGGAGTTACCGTGAGATACGTTGTTCCGCCGGGGTGCAAATACTTTATACCCTCCCCAACTCAGCACTATCGTTACAATAAAGTGCGAAATTATTGAGAGCGTTTCAAATAACCCAACCTGCGGATATTTGTAGCAGATAATGGAAATGATAATTCCCGGCAATGCCGCCCAGCCAAAAAATAGCATCAGGCTAATCATCAACGCCAAAGGCATGTAGAAAAGAATTACGGTCCCAGTACTAATATGGGCATAGGTATTGGCAGTGCTCAATATAGGCAACAGCAAAGATGGTATGATGAGAGGTAACGCCCACCATCTATCTCTCATACAAATATAATTTTTATTGAGTTTCATAGATGCTCAGTAGAATCCCGCACATCCTGCAGGGGGTATTCAGACAGGCATCCCACCTGACTCTAAAACGATGAAGTTAAATACATTACTATGTCTCATCGATTTTAGTTATCAGTAAAGGGTGACGTTTGATATATATCAAAAAAAAAGCCCCTCATTAATCAATTATTACTATTTTCATCGTTTCTTATCGTTAATTCATTATTAATGCAAATAATAATATTAATTTTCATAACATATGAGGATAAAACAACTGAAGCAATTTTACATAACGAAAAATTGACCATTGCCTCACAGTATGCCTTAATGTGAGTATCGCCCTCAGTTGGGTACACTACAAGGAACCTTTTGTGAGCCAGGTTACCAGCCTACGCAAACGACACCGATTTAATAGTCGCATGATCCGGATCGTACTGCTTATCAGCTTTCTCTTCTTCTTCGGACGCTTCGTCTACTCCGCTATAGGTGCGTGGCACCACCACCAGAACAAAAAAGACTCTCAGCAGATCACCCAGCCGCAACAGGCATCTCCTGCTCAAACCGACGTGCGCTGATCGCTCGCGCCTGTAATATCTCAGCATTAAGATTCCTTACCGGATGGCTAATCGCCTGACATTTAACCATCCGGTAAGGGATTTGAGTGATGAAACAATACGCTGCCTTACCCACCACACGCACGGAGTTATCGGATAATAGACCGTGTTTTTCGCACAAATTCACAATCTTTTAATCCCACTTCACCGCACCATTCGCGTTCATTTTTACGTTCCGATTTACTGGGTATAAAAAGACACACTGTGTTCAAATAGACGTCAATTAATATCACCAGAAAATATCACAGGTGAAAGCATTAATATTGTGTATGAAATTAAATGCTTATTTGAATCATTACCATTTTAAATTCTACAGGGTAATACCATGAGTGGTTTTTCATTATTTCCGAAAATAAGCAGCGGTCTTGAATGGATCGCTGGACACAGCGATGCGGTTATTCAATTCGGCTGGAATATCGTTGCCGCCGTAATTTTACTGTTTGTCGGTAAATTTGTCTCTCGCCTGATCTCCAGTGGTCTGGAAAAATTACTGTTAAAACGTAAAGTTGACCGAACCATTATCCAGTTCTTCACCGCGCTGGTACGTTACATTACCCTAGCCTTTGCCGTTGTTGCCGCATTGGGTCGCGTCGGTATCGAAACATCCTCCATTATTGCCGTCATTGGTGCCGCCGGGTTGGCCATTGGACTCGCGCTACAAGGATCGCTTTCCAACTTTGCCGCTGGCGTATTATTGGTCTCCCTGCGTCCATTCCGCGCCGGAGAATTGGTACAAATTGGGGCAGTTACCGGAACGGTGGAAAAGGTGCATATTTTCTCCACTACCTTGCTCACCGCCGACAGCAAAGAAGTGGTCATTCCAAACGGTAAGATCATCGCTGACAATATCATTAACTATTCCCGCCACCCTTTCCGCCGAATCGATCTGGTGATTGGCGTCGGCTATCAGAGCCGGATAGCCGACGTTAAGCGCGTGATTAACCATATTATCGAGCAGGATACCCGCATCGATAAGCAACGTGGGGTAACCGTTCGTCTGGGCGAACTGGGCGCTTCAGCATTGAATTTTTACGTCCGCGTATGGGTGCCCAACATCGAATACTGGAATACCTATTACGATCTGCTGGAAAACATTAAAGAAGCCCTGGACGCCAACCATATCTCCCTGCCGTATCCGCAGATGGATATTCGCGTTGAGAACGTAGCCCCCCAATCTCAACCCCAGCTACAATTGGTTGATTAATTCACAGCGCTTCGGTATGAGCGCAATAAAAAACCCTCTATAAAAAGAGGGTTTTTTTACATATTACCGGTTCAGAAACCGCTAACAGAAAAGGCTATTATTCCCACTCAATTATTTACGGACAACATAAGCAATTGACTGGCAACAACTTTTAAATAAACGAAATTTTTCATACCGTTTTATATACCGTCACAGAAAATCAGTACCCCGCTTTCAGGGAGTCGTACTGTCGCTCGCATGTGAGTCCTGCAGACCGATATCGCTCAGCCTCTTCTGCTGCTGCGATGTAAGATCGGTTGCTTTCTTCAAGCATGTCGGCGAGCACACCGATGACCTTGCTGGCTGGCGTGCCAGTGGGGAAAGATCCGGTATAGTGTTCGGCGAGTCGCTTGGTTTTGTCAAGCTCGGCGCGCAGGCCGTCAGCAGCGGTATTAGCATGCTCAGCGTCAATACGCGCCACATCGATACGGGATTGTGCTTCACGTTCAATTTGCGTCTTCTCCTGATCACGTTGTGACCTGGCCTTATCATCAGCCTGTTTCTGATCTGCCTGCGCTTGCGCATACCCGGCGTCATACTGGCGGTTGCCATGAACATTCCAGGCAACCATGCCACCGACTACCAGAGCAGCAAGCATCACCACGATAAGCAACTGTTTCCAGTACGCTTTGACTAATGAACAGATCATAACAGCGCCTTACGGGCAGCACCGTAACGCGATCGCCGGTCGTCGATACCGTTCTGGCCACCGTTGATAATCTGCGTGACGCGCACCAGGTCGCCTGGATACTTCATACAACCTTTACTGGCGAAGAACCACGCCGCGCTACGGGCTGCGTATTCATCCTGTGCCAGCAGTTCAGGCTGCGCTACCAGATCAACCTTCAGACTGTTACCGCAATCCCGGTAGTTGTTCAGACCGGTGATCTGGATAAGCCCGCGACCACGGTAATTCCATCCGTCGCCAGGACCGTTGTTGCCCATGCGTTTGCTGTACACCAGATTGGCGATCGCGCGCTGGCGTTCCAGCGGAAGAGACTTCTCATACGTTTTACGGCCAAGCGCATTAGCCTGGTCTGGAGTGATACGCCCGGCGCGGATGAAACCCGACAGTCCTGATACGCTGTAGTTGAAGTTTTCCTGTAACCGGGTAAACCCTCCGGACTCATGACCGACTTGCGCAATAAACATCGCCTGGTCATCTGGCTTGGTAATGCCAAATTCATTCATGGCTGCGGAGATATGTGGATACCAGCGCGCGGCCAGTTGCTCAGTAATACCGGCAGCACGCCGGAACTGGTTAATGTCCATGTTGAGACCTCGATATTTTGAATATCTGCACGACGTTACCGCGTGTCTTCAGAACGGCGGCAAGCATGACAGCATTGATGATTACCTCTGATAAATCAGCGGCCATTGGTGTGTGATACCAGATTGCATATGCGGCGCGGACGGGGATGCTGGCAGATGCCACGATAAGGAAGTAGGCTATCCACCCCCCCCACCGACGATGTTGCGAACCATTACGCCGGAAGGTTCCGACGCGGATTGCTATCGCAGAACAGATAACCGCATTGGCAATCAGTAAAAGCAGCTCATGAGTTGTCATCGTCTTTTCTCCCCGGGATTAAATCGCGTGGATTGTCGGAGCGGTGATAGAGCCAGATACCAATACGTACTGCGACGATTGCCGACACGAACGCGCCAGCAGAGAAGACGATCCCTTTCTCGAATGAATCCTGCGTGATAGTTGGGATCAGACTGGCTACGCCGATAAGGATTGATGCAGTTGGTTTGTAGAAGAGAAGCCCGCAGAGAAAGCTGAGCATCGACAGGAGAACCCTTCGGCGTATTGGATACTCAACAGCTGAGGTAATAAATATTACCGCACCTGATAAAGCACCAAGAGCCACCTCTGGAGGAACTCCGGCAATAACCGCAGCCAGAGAACCCATGCTAAGCCACTGATTTAAAGACTCACTGGTTAGCTGGGCTGACATATCAACCACCGTTTACTGTGCATAAAAACCCCCTTAGTTGGTGAGTCCATCATACACAATAAACCATATATGGTTTAGAAAAACTAAGATAGCTCTTAACGAAATTACCAAAAGGGTGATAAATATAATCTTATTTTATTCTTAAAAAAATCATTCGTCATTGGATAGATGTATTCAAATCTACGATTTAAACACGCTAATATATTTATATGTATTTTACCTTTTTGATGATATTGGATTATGAATGATGCGGCTAAATTTTACTTAATAGCTTGCAAGGTGTCACTCAGCAAGCTATTAAAAAAACATAACTTCACATTTATTTTCAAGAATCGTGTATTACGATTTCAGTGTATTATTTATTATTTCCTATTAAATCTATTTTTTCGAGAGTATATCTACTGACGGTTGATATCAAAATTGCAACAAAAAAACATAATGCATATACTATGTGAGGATTATCTGTAAATGTAAATAATAGTCTTGAGAAAAATATGAATACAGGTATATTGCAAAAAATGATGTTAACCTACCGTAAATTTATTACAGGAGGTTAACAATAACAATCTCACTCTAGGAAACTTTAGTCAGCGATACACTGATGAATGAAGAGTTTGGCAAGCCATTCAGGATAGCCCCGTGCACCCCGCCGATGCTGCCTATTTCACTACCATATGGATAATCGAACGATGTAGAATTTGCCCCAACTCTCACAGATAATCTATATCCTGATGGTTCGGTAGAAAGTTCTATATACCATAATTGCTCGCCGTTCTGAATGAAATTTTCCGCGCTGGCCTTGCTTTCTCCAAAATATATTTCACCAGTACTTCTTTTCCACTGAACAGGCCTGACAAGAAGAATATCTCCTGTATCTCTATATAGAATAATCCCTGTCTGATACCCCTCCACCTCTGGTGAGCTACCTGTATTCCTATCGGATGTTGATTCGTAATATGCGTTGCATTGATTTATTATAAACCCTGAGCCTATCGGTAAATTTATTTCCCCGAACAGGTTTGTTTTAGCTATCCCAGCACCAAACCCTGACTCTATCAAGCCAGAAGACAAAGACATTTCTTTTATAAAGAACGGACCTCCAGTCGCAGGAAAGAATCCGGCATTTTTTATGCTGACGCCATTTACTGGTATATTACTAACGTTAAAATACCCTAAAAACATAGATGTGGATTGTTTTGGAATTACTTCTATTTTATTCAGACCATACGCGAGGACACCTATAATTTGACATTGCTCTGATGGAACGGAGTCACCCGAAAAACCCATGCCAGAATTTATGAGTGGTTCGTCAGCTATTATCGAGTAGGAATAACCAACAGCCGTGACTTTTACTGACGGAGCGTTAGATTTATCTGAAACACCACCGTTGGAGATTGAGCGATAACGAAGTACATTTTCACTTGTATCGCTCCATACCCATATCGTGCACATTGACGACAACGGGGTGACGTCACTTTCACTCCATATCAGATTGCCACCAAATTTATTATTTGACCCTGTAAAATTTCCCAGACCAGACGCTCCTGAACTGCATATTCCCATCCATGGAGGAATATCTCCAACGGATGAGTCAACAATACTTTCAACTAACTCCTTGGCAATTACAGAGGCAATAAAACCGTAACCACTGTCTGTAAAATGCACGCCGTCCTGCTCTACAGACATCCATTTACCGAGCGATTCGTTATTTTTCATTAACCATTTCTCGCACTCTAAATTAGCATCAATGCAAATCAGAGAGTATTTTTTTGCAATGTGCTTTTGTATTGAGCAAATAGAAGTGGTTATATCATAGTTATTTAAAAGCCCTTTACGTACGAGCCATACCGGATTTGATGTAAGAATTATTGGAACACTACCATATGCGATTATCTTCTTAACAAGTCGTTCAAATTCATTAAAAAAAATATCAGGTGAGTAATCAGTCTTTTGTATATCGTTTAATCCAAATCCAAGCATAACAACATCTGGAATACCAAACACATTTATAACTGTTGGCTCGTAGTAATCAAAAGCCCAGGAATCAGAAACGGATTGCCCGCCGTAACCACAGTTGAATACTGAGACGTGTTCATTACCAGTTATTTGATAGATAAAATCTTTTAAATACGCTGGGTATGCAGTTGGTGGATTATATGTTGAGGGGTCTGTTCTGGCGTACCATCTAGGGAAGGTGCGAACAAGTTCCTGATATGAGATCATCATATTCATCCGGAGCGCATCCCAGAGGGACATCATGAGCCATCAACTCACCTTCGCCGATAGTGAATTCAGCACTAAGCGCCGTCAGACCCGAAAAGAGATTTTCCTCTCCCGCATGGAGCAGATTCTGCCATGGCAGAATATGACCGCTGTCATCGAGCCGTTTTATCCCAAGGCGGGCAATGGCCGACGGCCCTATCCGCTGGAGACCATGCTGCGTATTCACTGCATGCAGCATTGGTACAACCTGAGCGACGGTGCCATGGAAGATGCCCTGTACGAAATCGCCTCCATGCGCCTGTTTGCCCGATTATCCCTGGATAGCGCCCTGCCGGATCGCACCACCATCATGAATTTCCGCCACCTGCTCGAGCAGCATCAACTGGCCCGTCAATTGTTCAAGACCATCAATCGCTGGCTGGCCGAAGCAGGCGTCATGATGACCCAAGGCACTTTGGTGGATGCCACCATCATTGAGGCACCCAGCTCGACCAAGAACAAAGAGCAGCAACGCGATCCGGAGATGCATCAGACCAAGAAAGGCAATCAGTGGCACTTTGGCATGAAGGCCCACATTGGTGTCGATGCCAAGAGTGGCCTGACCCACAGCCTGGTCACCACCGCGGCCAACGAGCATGACCTCAATCAGCTGGGTAATCTGCTTCATGGAGAGGAGCAATTTGTCTCAGCCGATGCCGGCTACCAAGGAGCGCCACAGCGCGAGGAGCTGGCCGAGGTGGATGTGGACTGGCTGATCGCCGAGCGTCCCGGCAGGGTAAAAACCTTGAAGCAGCATCCGCGCAAGAACAAAACGGCCATCAACATCGAATACATGAAAGCCAGCATCCGTGCCAGGGTGGAGCACCCGTTTCGCATCATCAAGCGGCAGTTCGGCTTCGTGAAAGCCAGATACAAGGGGCTGCTGAAAAACGATAACCAACTGGCGATGTTATTCACCCTGGCCAACCTGTTTCGGGTGGACCAAATGATACGTCAGTGGGAGAGATCTCAGTAAAAACCGGAAATAACGCCAGAAATGGTGGAAAAAATAGCCTAAATAGGCTGATTCGATGTGTTTGCGGGAAAAAAATCGGCCCAGATCCGCGAAATTTTAATCAGCGAGTCAGCTTGGGAAGAAATGACCTGCTTATTCGCACCTTCC
>NZ_JAOWFA010000056.1:0-26450 GCF_030333885.1 Citrobacter sp. Cf132 | reverse complement strand
AGGGAAGGTGCGAACAAGTTCCTGATATGAGATCATCATATTCATCCGGAGCGCATCCCAGAGGGACATCATGAGCCATCAACTCACCTTCGCCGATAGTGAATTCAGCACTAAGCGCCGTCAGACCCGAAAAGAGATTTTCCTCTCCCGCATGGAGCAGATTCTGCCATGGCAGAATATGACCGCTGTCATCGAGCCGTTTTATCCCAAGGCGGGCAATGGCCGACGGCCCTATCCGCTGGAGACCATGCTGCGTATTCACTGCATGCAGCATTGGTACAACCTGAGCGACGGTGCCATGGAAGATGCCCTGTACGAAATCGCCTCCATGCGCCTGTTTGCCCGATTATCCCTGGATAGCGCCCTGCCGGATCGCACCACCATCATGAATTTCCGCCACCTGCTCGAGCAGCATCAACTGGCCCGTCAATTGTTCAAGACCATCAATCGCTGGCTGGCCGAAGCAGGCGTCATGATGACCCAAGGCACTTTGGTGGATGCCACCATCATTGAGGCACCCAGCTCGACCAAGAACAAAGAGCAGCAACGCGATCCGGAGATGCATCAGACCAAGAAAGGCAATCAGTGGCACTTTGGCATGAAGGCCCACATTGGTGTCGATGCCAAGAGTGGCCTGACCCACAGCCTGGTCACCACCGCGGCCAACGAGCATGACCTCAATCAGCTGGGTAATCTGCTTCATGGAGAGGAGCAATTTGTCTCAGCCGATGCCGGCTACCAAGGAGCGCCACAGCGCGAGGAGCTGGCCGAGGTGGATGTGGACTGGCTGATCGCCGAGCGTCCCGGCAGGGTAAAAACCTTGAAGCAGCATCCGCGCAAGAACAAAACGGCCATCAACATCGAATACATGAAAGCCAGCATCCGTGCCAGGGTGGAGCACCCGTTTCGCATCATCAAGCGGCAGTTCGGCTTCGTGAAAGCCAGATACAAGGGGCTGCTGAAAAACGATAACCAACTGGCGATGTTATTCACCCTGGCCAACCTGTTTCGGGTGGACCAAATGATACGTCAGTGGGAGAGATCTCAGTAAAAACCGGAAATAACGCCAGAAATGGTGGAAAAAATAGCCTAAATAGGCTGATTCGATGTGTTTGCGGGAAAAAAATCGGCCCAGATCCGCGAAATTTTAATCAGCGAGTCAGCTTGGGAAGAAATGACCTGCTTATTCGCACCTTCCCTGATACAACCCCTGCCATCTGGCCGCCAAAGTTAACAATACCGGATGCCCGCCCCATGATGTTGCTGGGAATGGTATCCATCAGAATACCCCAGAACGTTGCCATAGCGAAAAACATGAACAAGGCTGAAATACACTGATAAACCACCGCCATATCTGCACTGCTCACGCTGAAGGTCAGATACAGGAAACCCGCGGCAATAACAGAGGTTACGACATACAGCGTTTTACGCTGGGGTTTGAATTTGTCTGAGCAATAACCACCTAATAATGTTCCGCCAGCCCCGAACAGGAAGGGAATGGCCGCCATGACACCGGTCTTTGCCAGAGAAAACTCTCGTACGGTAATCAGGTAGCTTGGCAGCCAGGTTGAAAAACCCCAGAAGGTGATATCAAACAAAAACCAGATACTGGCCATTTGCCAGAGCACCGGCATTTTGAGTACGTCTTTAAACGCGATAGCACTGGTGTTTTGCAGGCTCCCCTGGTCGTCAGCAGCCAGCTCCGCCAGGTCTTGTTGCGTAATGGCAGGGTGATCTTTCGGGTTGTCACGCGTAAATAAGTAGATACCTGCGGCGATAAACAGACCGGGAATACCCAGCACGATAAAAACCATGTGCCAGCCAAATGCCCCGATGATGCTTGCCGCCACGACTACCGCCAGCGCTGGGCCTAAGGTGTTTACCGTTGACTGAATCGCCGTGGCGCGGCCACGTTCTTTCGATGGGAAATAAGTTGATATCATCTTCCATGAGGCCGACGGGAAACATCCCTCACCGATACCAAAGAAGAAACGTACTGCTAACATCAGCGGCAGCGTCAGCACAGCGCCGGTTAAGCTGGTGAACACAGACCACCATGCAATACCAATGGCCATGATTTTTCGCGAGCCAAACTTATCCGCCAGTAATCCACCGGGAATTTGAAACGCGGCATAACCAATAAAAAAGGCGCTAATAATTAAACCTTGTTGAGTCGTATCAAGATTTAAATCTTTGCCAATATAAGGGAGTGAAACGCTCATCACCATTCTGTCGAGAAAAGAGAGCAGCCACGCCAGCCAGATCAGTGTCAGGACGGTATATCTTGCTTTCCAGGTCTTGGGTTTACCTGAAGGTAAAGACGTTTGTAGGTTCATTGTGATGTCCTTAGGGTGTAGTGATCTACCGCGGCCATAAATAGTCGCGATAGATCCATGCGTGTTTAGCGTTATTTATTAATATTGTTTTCTAATAACCGTACCGCTACAGGCATAACTTTCCGTGCCATTGATTAAGGCAATGCGCCCATTAACCATGACAATTTCAATCCCTTCCGGGTACTGATTGGGTTCAACAAAAGTGCCTTTATCCGCAATTGTGTTCGGATCGAACATCACGATATCCGCTGCATAACCGACCTTCAGCAGTCCGCGATCCTGCAAACCCAATACTTCAGCAGGTTTCCCCGTCATCTTGCGGATTGCCGCTTCCCAGCTCAGACATCCCTCTTCACGAACATATTTACCGAGCACGCGAGGGAATGCGCCAAACACGCGCGGGTGCGGTTTGCCAGCCCCCATCAAGCCATCGGTACAGACGTTTTGTTCAGGTCGACAGAGAAACTTAATCACGTGCTCTTCGGTACCGTAGAAGTCGACCATCCCCACGGCGTTTTCCTCTTCAAAGAGCAGATCGAAGGTGGCGTTGTACGGATCTTTTCCACGCAGCTCGCCCAACTGGACGAGGTTCAAACCGACAGCATCCTGATTTTTTGCCGTTTTCACGCTGGTGACAAAAATCTGGTCCAAACCGGCAAAATCGATAAAGTTATCCCAGCCAGGAATACCCTGCTGAATATCGTCAATCATTTTGGCGCGCAGTTCGGGCGAGGCGAGACGCTCAAGTAATTTGTCCGTACCACCGGAGTGAACCCAGGGCGGCAGGATCACGCCGAGCATCGTGCTGCCCGCCACATACGGATACTGGTCGAAAGAGATACGAATCCCCTCTTTCTGCGCCTGTTCCAGCATGCCCAGCATTTGGTCGATCAGCCCCCAGTTTTTCTTGCCGCAAACCTTCATATGCGAAATATGCAGCCAGACGCCGGTAGCTGTGGCGATATCAATCAGTTCCTGGGTTGAGTTGATAATATCGTCAGCTTCACTGCGCTGATGCACCACAAAAATCCCGTCATATTTCGCCGTGACCTTACACAGTTCAATCATTTCGGCAGTATCACCAAAGGCGCAAGGCATATAGATAAGACCAGTGGAAAGTCCAAATGCCCCGGCTTTTAACTCCCGCTCAAGGACCTCACACATCTTCGCCACGTCTTCACGGGTCGAAGGACGCCCATCCAGGCCCATCGCTTCCATGCGC
Organism: Citrobacter sp. Cf132; assembly: GCF_030333885.1. NCBI lineage: Bacteria > Pseudomonadati > Pseudomonadota > Gammaproteobacteria > Enterobacterales > Enterobacteriaceae > Citrobacter > Citrobacter sp. Cf132. Next base: position 22,892 of record NZ_JAOWFA010000056.1, on the reverse strand, counting down.
ACGTTGCCATGAGGAACTAAATACGCGAGGTTTGTCGCCGGATGACGCGATGCCAGCAGATTGAGATAACCGTCTGTATTTTTATATTTCCAGTCAATTTTGTCGGTGTCACCGTCCAGTCCGGCGATATTTTTACGCCAGGCTGGAATATATTCTTCCGGTAGCGGCGCTAAGGCGACGCCATCCTGGCCCAACAGTTCGGTGGTGATACCCTGACGAATTTTTGCCGACAGAGCGGGATTAATAATGGCTGACAGGTCAGAGTGCGTATGGGTATCAATAAAGCCAGGACAAATTATTTTTCCTGTTGCATCAATAACCTGCTCATTAACGCCAACCTCAATTTGGCCGATTGCGACAATACGTCCTTCATCAACCATCACATCGGCAATTCTGCCTTCACTGCCCGTCCCATCAATTACATTTCCGTTTTTGAAAATGGTTTTCATCGTTATTCTCCATGGCGGTGCTGCTGAGCTACACCGCCTGTAAGGTAAGAGGTGGTTATCTTTATTTTTATTGGCGATAGAGTGTCTGGATAATGCTGTAATAGCCGCTGGCCGAGCCGGTTAATTGCTCGATCTCGATATACTCATCAATGGTGTGTGCCAGGTTTTCTCGTGAAGGACCGAAGCCGATGGTTTTGATTCCCGCTTCGCCCGCATAGTGGCTACCGTTGGTACAAAATGAGTACTGTGTAATGGTTGGATTAAAGCCAGCCTCACGAACGCCCGCCAACGCTGCCTGCACGAATTCGTCGGACTCGTCGTACACCCAGCCAGGGAAGAACCGCTCTCCCTCAATCGTGGCGCCGGTATAGCAAGACTCCTGACCCACCGCGTAGGACACTCGGGCCTTAAACTGCGGATCCTGAGCAATAAGTTCCGCAAGCGCATTTTCCAGCGGAGCAATCACGCTTTCTTTGGTTTCACCCACCAGCAAACGGCGATCGTAGGTTGCGCGACAGTAATCCGGTACCACCGAGGCCCCCGGGTACGGCGAAGATTTAATGTCGGTCAGTTCCAGAATGCCTGGCCCCAGAACCGGATGCGTTGGCGGCGTAATCGTGCGAATTTTGTCGATCAATTGCGCCATTTTGTACACCGCGTTAATCCCCGCCTGCGGGTTAGCGGAGTGCGCGGGTTTACCAAAGGTTTCGACCACAATTTCAGCGCGGCCACGTTGACCAATTTTCAGGTTTAACTCGGAAGCTTCGCCGATGATCACGTAGTCTGGCTTATAGCGCTCGCTGACCAGGCGAGCGGCAATACCTTCAAAACACTCTTCATGCACGATGCACGCAACGTAGATTTTACCGGCAAAATTTCGCTGATTGTCCTGACCGAAAAAGCCCACGGCGGAGATCATCGCCGCCACGGCACCTTTCATGTCAGTTGTGCCGCGACCATAAATTTTGCCATCTTCAATATCGCCGCCGTATGGGTTGCGGGACCACTTCTCTTCGTTCACCGGCACGGTATCGATATGTCCATCGAGAACCAACGTTTTCCCTGGCTGGTTGCCGACAATACCGCCAACAATGTTGCCGTACTTATCAACGTGGATGTCATCGAATTGGTAATGCTGCATCATTGTTTTTATGGCATTAACCACTTCACCTTCCTGACCGGAATAACTTTTTTGTTGGATCAGCGCCTGACAGTTTTTAATGACTTCTTCAATGCGGTTTGCAGATAACATGGGTTTCTCCGTTATATCTCTTAATCAGGGAATTATTTGTTGATGCCCGGGTACTGTCCGCCCCAGACAATATCCAGATATTGTTGCGGGTCGGTATCCCCTTCGGTGCTGACTAACAGCACGCGAGAGTGCGCATCCAGCCCCAGTTGCTCACGCGTTTGCGCCAGTTCAGGTGAGGTCATCAACAGCGCCAGCAGACCGGTAGTAACCGCACCTGACTCACCCGAAATAATCTGTGGATCGCCTGCCAGCGGGTTGCCCAACATGCGCATGCCTAACGCTGCAACTTCATCCGGGCAGGAAGCAAATGCGTTGGCATAGTCGCGCAGCAGTTTCCAGCCGATACTGTTCGCCTCACCGCAGGCGAGACCGGCCATCACGGTTTGTAAATCACCGCCCACCGCAATGGCATCCCCCTCTTTCGAACGGGCTGAGCGGTAGAGGCAATCTGCAATTAACGCTTCGGCGACGATCACTTTCGGGCGATTCTCACCCCAGGCTGCCGTCACCATTCCCTGAACCATGCCGGCAAACGAGCCGACGCCTGCCTGCACAAAAATGTGAGTCGGCGCAACCTGATGCAGCTGATCTATCGCCTCGAGCATCAGCGTGCCGTAGCCCTGCATAATCCACTGCGGGATCTTTTCGTATCCTTCCCAGGCGGTATCCTGCACGACAATCCAGCCATACTTTTCGGCCTGCTCCGCGGTCATACGAACCGCATCGTCATAGTTCATATCGACGATCTCAGCGGTAGCGCCTTCGTTACGGATAGAGGTCAGACGTTGCTGCGAAGAGCCCTTTGGCATATAAACCACGGCGTTTTGCTTCAGTTGGCGCGCCATCCATGCCACGCCGCGACCGTGGTTGCCATCAGTGGTGGTAGCAAACGTGACAGTTTGCAGATCGTGACGAACCTCTTCGCTGGTCATCACGTCAAACGGCAGTTCACTGATATCCTTACCAACCAATTCAGCGATATGGCACGCCATCGCATAGGAGCCACCCAGCGCTTTGAAGGCTTTCAGGCCAAAACGCTGAGATTCATCTTTGAGGTAGATATTTTTTACGCCCAGTTTTTGTGCAAGCGCCGGTAGCGTATACAGCGGCGTCGGCGCGTAGCCCGGAATAGACCGATGAAAATTCAACGCTTTTACCAGTTCCTGGCGGCTAAACGGTGCCAGCGGCGCGTTCGGATGTTCGGTAAACGGTGTCTGGTTGATAAAAAATGATAAGTTTTCCTGCATCATAAAACCTCATTGTCCTGGTATTTCATTCCCTGTAATCGGTGCAATACAGAGATATTTCCGTTATCGGTATTGGCAATAGAGCAAAATACTTACCAGCTTTTTATGAATTGAGTAAATTCTTATAAATATTTTAATAATGGCTTTAATTTCAATAAATTAAATGAAATTTTAAATTGACAACCGAAAATATCAATGCCTCAGTTTATCGCCTCGTTTTGATAAATTCTCATCATTGATAAATAGTGTGATCGCGGAAGATAAAATAAGAAAAACATTCAAAAACAGCGTGGTAGATTGATTTTTCGCAAATCATTTTTGCATTGTTTCGCCTATTTATCATTTTCCTTGAGAAATGTGACACACCGCCGGAGAAGTACCATGATTTCAGTACTCAGCAATATTCAGGATGATATATGCAATTACGCCGACGCTATTTCTGGCATAACGGGCACGGACGTTGAAATCATTGATGAATCTTTAATGCGCATCGCGGGTACCGGGAAATACCGGCATATGCTCAATGAGAACGTGGCCAAAAATGGCTACATTTATCGTCACGTATTGCAGGTGCGAGAAACGGTACTGATCAAAAACCCCGGCGAACATCCGCTGTGTCAGTTATGTGAAAAACACCACTACTGTTCTGAAATGCTGGATTTGAACGCACCTATTTTTCTTAATAATCGCGTGATTGGCGTGATCGGGATTATTTGCTCAACCCAGGCACAGCGTGACACGTTACTGAGCCAGATTGATAAATTTGTCACCTTTATTGAGCAAATCGCCGTAATGATCTCCAGTAAGGTCTTTGAATGCCTGGAACGCTTACGCGCACAGGAAACGCTTGGCGCATTTCGGCGTCTGATCGATGCCATGGACCGCGGCGTGGTAGCGATTGATGGCAAGGGTCTTATCTGGCATGCCAATCATTCAGCCGATCGCATCCTCAACCGTGAGGTTCAGGGATTACCTCTGACCATTGAAACAACCGGGGACAGCCTGTATGGCGATGAAGAAGCGTGGCTGACGCTTGAAGGTCAGAAACATCATGTACTGTGCAAACAAATTTCGCTCTCCTCGCAGGATAACGATCGCTTAACCATGGTTATCTTTCGTGATGCACACGACTACCTGAGTAACCTTACTCCATCCCCTTATGAGTCCGACATACAGGTACGACTAATTGGTCACTCTCCCTCAATGGAACAGCTCAGAAGTACCATAGGTAAAATCGCCAACAGTTACGCCAGCGTGCTCATCACCGGGGAAAGTGGCTCGGGGAAAGAGGTCGTGGCATTTGCCATTCACCAGAGCAGTCCACGTAAAGCCGCGCCTTTCGTAACAATCAACTGCGCAGCTATCCCAGAACAACTGCTGGAAAGCGAACTGTTTGGTTATGTTCGCGGCGCATTCAGCGGGGCCGATCCCAAAGGGCGAATGGGGAAATTTGAACTGGCCAACGGCGGCAGCCTGTTTCTGGATGAGATTGGCGATATGCCACTGCACCTGCAGGCCAAGCTGCTCAGGGTATTGCAGGAAAAGGCGATCACCCGCGTTGGCTCTAATAACACCATCAATATTGATGTGCGCATTATTGCCGCAACTAACAAAAACATTAACGCGATGGTGGAAAATAATCAGTTTCGTGAAGATCTTTTCTATCGCCTGAACGTGGTCCCTCTGGTACTTCCTTCCCTGCGTGAACGCCGGGCTGATATTGCGGTCCTCGCACAGTATTTTGCCGATGAGTTTTCGGTCAGTTACCAGCGACCACCGCAAAAACTGCCTGATGACGTTATTAATCGCCTTTATGCCTGGCACTGGCCGGGTAACATTCGTGAATTACGCAACGTGATCGAATACATTTTTGTGATGCGCGGAGAAGCCGCTGGGATCAACGCCAGCCATCTTCCCCCTTACCTGCTTACCGCCGCTGACGGTAGAAAAACGACGATGACCGCGCAACCCCGACAGCTTGCCAGCAAAGGAAAACAAGCGGAAAGGGAGGCTATCGAAAACGTCATCCTGCGATTCGGCTCAAGCGTTGAGGGGAAAAAGCAAGCCGCGACAGAACTGGGGATCAGCATTGCCACGCTCTATAGAAAAATAAAACTGTACGGCCTATAAGCTTTCCTTATTAACTGAGAAGCCCGCACAACGCGGGCTTCTCATCGGTATAACAGAGCAAATTAAGCCCGAAAATACTTAATCAAACACACCATTAATTACCGCGGTGACAATCGCCGTACTCAGTGCAATCAACACCAGATTGTCGCCCACAACCTGCCATTCATAACCTGGATAATACGGCAATTGGTTCAGCATAGAGGATGGAACACTTTTCTTAGCGATCCCCGGAGGAAGCGGCTTTCCTCGCGCCAGATTTTTGGCGATGCCCGGAGGCAGTGACTTATAGCCCGTCAAACCATATCTGACGGCATACTGTCTGGCCACGTTATAGCTGATGTCACTATCAACATGGTCCGGCTTACCATAATTTTTACGTTGTTCTGCCTGCGAATTGCCTTTCTGGCTATTGCCCTTATTCCCGCTATTACCATGATTGCTACTATTTCCATGGTTGCCACTATTACCATTGCCGTTGCCATTACCGGGGTTGGCCAATACTGGGGTGGCGCACATCGTCATCGCGGCAACGGCGACTAAAGCTGTTGCTAAAGCACGAAGTCTGGACATGAATGATTCCTTAAAATGTGGATACATATAAAAATGTACGGTATCGCGTGAATACTGGCTATCGCTACAACTCCGATTTATTGGCAAAAAAGGGGAAAGCACGTAGCGCACATCACGCTATTCGCCTCGCCGCGGTGGAGAAAAGTTATCCAAAGATGTTACTGAACTGCTATAAAGTCTTTCCCTTCTGTCGGCTGGTGTTAAACTGGAAAGTGTGATCTTCATCATAACCTGCTTAAACAGAGACAAGAGACACTGCTATGCAACATATCATCGAGGGCTTCCTCAACTTCCAAAAAGAGATATTCCCTCAACGCAAGGAACTCTTCCGCAGCCTGGCATCCAGCCAGAATCCTAAGGCACTTTTCATCTCCTGTTCCGATAGCCGCCTGGTACCTGAACTCGTTACTCAGCAAGATCCAGGACAGCTTTTCGTTATCCGCAACGCCGGTAATATCGTACCGTCATTTGGTCCGGAACCGGGTGGTGTATCCGCAACCATCGAATACGCGGTTGTCGCACTTGGCGTAACGGATATCGTCATCTGCGGTCACTCCAATTGTGGCGCGATGAAAGCCATTGCCGATAGCCAGCCCTTGGATCCGATGCCCGCTGTCGCTCACTGGCTGCACTATGCCGATGCCGCGAAAGCCGTGGTCGAGAAAAAAACCTGGGATAACCCAATCGACAAAGTTAACGCCATGGTAGAAGAAAACGTTATCGCACAGCTTAACAACATTAAAACGCATCCTTGTGTCGCGGTTGGGCTGCGCAATAATGCGCTTCGTCTGCACGGTTGGGTGTATGACATCGAAAGCGGTGAAATCCGTACCCTGGATAAAAACAGCAAAACCTACGTTTCCCTTGCAGAAAACCCGCAAGTGCATTTCGAGTAATTCCTCCACTGGAGCAAGGATGCTCTGGACATCTCCTCCCCCTATTTCTGTTAGTAGACAAAAAACGGACTTGCGACTAGCTTTAAAGTGGCCACTGGTGTTCCCACATCGGTTTTCGCACATTTTATAAAATATTGCGACAGGTCTCATTTCCTGAGTCGCAAACAGCTGTTCATACATGGTGCAGGCGATAAAAGGAGCCGGTACGAATGCAAGCAAAAATAAAAAGAATAATGAATATGTTATTTTATCATGAGTCGTGGGATATCATGCTTATTAAGGATAATGGCACACACTTATTCCCTGATAACACCCTGGAGATATTAAGCAAATCCACTGCACAGCAGTTAAAAAAGAAATATACATTTCAGGCTGACCCTTTTCTGATTGAAAAAGACGATAAACTGTATGTTTTCTATGAAGCTCTTAGCTTTCGCAACTCAAAAGGCACGCTACGATGTCGCGTTCTTGACCGTGAACTGGTTGAACTTGATGATATTAAGCTTGAGGGCTTTGACGACTTAAAGTGTCATTTGTCATTCCCTTATCTGATTCATATCAACGATCAACTCTTCATGATCCCCGAGTCTTCAGAAAGAAAAGAGGTAATACTGTTTCAGTCAATAGAGTTCCCTGCACGCTGGAAGCAAGTTAAAGTTTTAATCTCTGATATCGAATTAACCGACAACGTATTTATATCAATTAATGAAGCCTGTTATCTTTTGTCCACCACGATGGATAATGAAATAATTATTCATTCGGCAGATCATATTTATGGACAATGGCAGCGGATTACCCCCTCATTGAAAGTGAGCAATCCTCATCATCGAGGCGCAGGAGCCTCCTATCAGGTCGAAAATAAAATGTACTTCCTTACTCAGGAGTGCACACCTGAAACTTATGGAAAATCAATCTATATCAAAGAATTAGTGACACTGAACGACGCTAATTTTGATGAGAACCTAATCGAACAAATCAATTCGTCGATCAACCACAGTGACGGCGTCCACACGCTGAACTTCTCAAATAACTATATTGTTTATGATACAAAAATAAACCAATTCAGCTTTTTATCTATACTTAAAAAAATATCTTATAAATGCATGGTGAGGTATCGCAACTATAACCTTACCAAACGTCACCAATAACGCGTTCTCTATGGTACTGGCGTGACTCAATCCCCGTTTATCTGGAGTCTGTATGGCAATTCTGGTCACTGGTGGTGCAGGTTATATTGGTTCACATACTGTTTTAACGCTACTGGAAAGAGGCGATGATGTCGTTGTCATCGATAATCTGGCGAACGCCAGTCAAATCTCGCTGGACAGGGTCGCGGAACTCACTGGAAGAGAGCCTATTGTCTATATCGCCGATGTTCTCGACAGGCCGGCATTGAAAAACATTTTCGCCAACCATAACATCACCGATGTCATTCATTTTGCGGGGCTTAAATCGGTTTCAGAGTCGATAAAAGAGCCCCTCGCCTACTATGAAAACAACGTCACCGGAACGCTGGTTTTACTGGATGAAATGCTGGCCGCAGGCGTTAATCGTTTCATTTTTAGCTCATCCGCCACGGTATATGGTAATCCGGAAAGCGTACCGCTTAGCGAGCAATCGCGTACGGGCGGCACCACCAATCCGTACGGCACGTCTAAGTTAATGGTCGAACAAATTCTGGCTGACTTCTCACGTGCACAACCCGATTTCCGCATTACCTGCCTGCGCTATTTCAACCCGGTCGGCGCCCATCCATCGGGTCGGATTGGTGAAGATCCTAACGGTATCCCCAATAATCTGGTTCCGTATATCTCTCAGGTCGCGATTGGTAAGCTGGAAACCGTGTCGGTGTACGGTAATGATTATCCCACTCCCGACGGTACCGGCGTGCGTGATTATATTCACGTCATGGATCTGGCGACCGGTCATTTAGCCGCGCTGGATTGCCTGAACAAAGGCGCGGCTTACAAGGTGATTAATCTCGGTACCGGTGTCGGTTATTCCGTGATTAAGTTGATTGAAGCATTTGAGAAAGCGGCCCAGACCAAAATTCATTATCAGTTTGTCGCCAGAAGACCCGGAGACATTGCCGAATGTTGGTCTGACCCATCGCTGGCATATAAGGAGTTAGGTTGGAAGGCCATCTACAGCCTTGATGAAATGATGCGTGACACCTGGAACTGGCAAAAAAACAACCCGAATGGGTATCAAATTTAATGTTCACAGCAGCGAGCCTGACCGTCAGGCTCGCTGCTGTGTCTGACTATTGTACTGTTATTGTTGATACCCGGTACCAGCCGCTGTTCTGCTTCCCTTCATTGGCAAAGTTAATTCTCGCCGCACCCGACTTATCCAACATCGCAACCTCAATCGCGTACTGCCCTTTTGCCAGTCGGCCTGGCATAGATAACGCATAACTGACCTGATACTTACCGGGGAGCCAGCGGCGAATATCCTCCGCGGAATTCCCCTGTGCCACCACCTTATTAGCATTGTCCACAACACGGAATGCCAGCATATAAGGCAGATAAATCGGAGCGATACCCTCATTGTACCAGGTACTGTTCAATGTCAGCGTTTGTCCGCTGTCCCACACGGACTCATGGCTCAGGGACGCCAGGCGAAATCGATAGCCCAATTTGGTCAGCGCATCGTCGACAATCGGTCGATAGTCGCTGGGTATCGCTCTCGATTTCAGGTTAATGGTACTGGCGTGCTGTTTGACCGCCCAGTCAAAAATCCCCTGCACTTCAGCACGTGTATAGTGAAAGGTATTCTTCCAGTCCTGCATATACGAGCAGATCTCCAGGCTCACCGGCGCACGTTTCCATGCGTCGTTGAACCCTGAATAACTCTGCTGCGCAGCCAGCAATCGCTGCGGGTAATCATCAGTCATATGGTTCCAGGAGTCCGAAAATACGCGCAGGTCCCCCCAACAGTCCGCACGCCATCCTGCCCCACGCTCCACCGCATTCGCCAGACTTTGTCCGCCGCTTATCAGCATGGTTTTTGGCGTCACCGGAAAAGCAGAAAAGTGCATCGCGACGTAGCGATCCAGTTGCGCCGTGGTGTATCGCTCCAGTAATGGCTTCAGGTTCGGGAAGTTGCTGTTATGCCATTCTCCCCATGATCCCACCATGCCAATATCAACAAACGCGAGATTCTCATTACCATCGTAGCGCTTACCAAATGCGTTCAACAGACGCTGGCTGTATTGAATAAACAGAGGATCGTCTAAATCCGGGGCAAATGTCTTTTTATCCGGCGTCCAGGTACCTTTCACGCCTTTTTTAATCAGCCAGTCAGGAATTTGCGAGCCGCTTTCCGGCTCTGCCAGTACCATAAATCGTAGCCCGACATTCATCGCTGGACGATGTGCCGCCGCGTATTTGAAGGCATCATCCACCAACGCAAAATTATACTGGCCTTCGACTGGCTCCAGGTCCCGCCAGTAAAAACGCTCGTATTCAAATCCGGTATTGGGATAGTCCGCCAACCCCAGCGTTTCACCGTATCCCTGATGAAAACTTGCCACGCCAATCCCCGGATTGGTTAGCGGGCCCGTCAATGCTTTGGGGGTAACGGTCGTCAATGCGGCCATGACCGTCAGCGGGAAAAACATGCACAACAACGCACAAACCCATTTACGCTTCATCGCAATGACATCCTCCACCAATTTGTTAACGCTAGCGGTCTTTAAGGCTTAACCACCAGTCCCAGATACCTACGTGAAAATTTTGGAACACATCAATACCTAACGCGGATTTGATCATATACAGCGTCAGCAATATGCAGCAGGTGACGAATAGCACGGCAATCAGCAGCAAAAATGTGAGCAGCATTCTCGACAGGGTTGATTCCTGGCGATGCTGGCGGCGTAAATCTCTGCCAAACAAAAAAACCAGATAATAACGCTTACTGAAAAAGGGAAAGCTTCTGCGAATATCGATCTGATGCCGCGAAGCCAGCGTCGAGGCCAGGATCGCATTTTCCACCCCTTCTTTTTGTTCAGGGGTCAACCCCTGCGCAATCGTCTCATCAAGATGAGTATAAAATCGTTCGATGACGGGGGGACGATTTTGAGAACTGGTCAAAATTAACCTATATCTTTATCAATTGAGTGATAGACGTTAACCGTCTTTTTGGCGATTTCATGCCAATTGTAGTTTTGCAAATATACACGATAGTCCACGCTATTTGCTGTTACCCCTTGGCCTAATTTTTCGGCCAGACCGGTTACATCTCCCACCTTAAAATAGGTCTCGGCAGGCAGTTGAACTTCAAGGTTAGCAGGAATATCACTGACGACGGCCGGAAGAGAAAATGACATTGCCTCCAGCAGAGCAATGGGCAATCCTTCATGGTATGAAGGCATCACAAATAGCCTGGCCTGCGAAAACACCGCCTGCAGCTCATCACCACGTAAGAAACCGGTCATCACTACGCCTGGCGTGTCGGCGGCAAGCTTTTTGAGGCGAATGCTGTATTCGGTTGGATGATCCGCATCACCAATTAACACTAACGGCATGGTCAAACCGCTGTGTTGATAGGCGGCAATGGCATCATGCATCCCTTTTTCTTCCACAAACCGTCCAACCACAACGAGATAATTTTTCGGCTGCAGCCCAAAGCGGGAGAGCGTATTGTCGATGGTGAGCTCTGATAACAACCGCGGCTCGTTTACGCCATTGTGAATTAAATGCGCATCATAGCGACCATGTTTTTTCTGGATCAGTTGATTAATAACTTCAGAAATCACAATCACCTCGTTGGCATATCTCACCGCCCAACGTTCGCCCAGCAGCAATATTTTTTTTGCAACGAAACCCCATTTCTGACGATCGTAATCAGGTCCGTGGTGGGTGAAAACCACCTTCTTACCCATCACGCGTAAGAGTGGGATCACAAGGCCAGGGCCGATAGCATGGACATGCACAATATCCGAATGGTCGATACGTGTCCTAAACGCCGCTAAAACGGAATGGACAATAGCTTCCAGCGAGCGCTTTTTGGGGGCCCACAGCGCGTAGGTTTCGACTTTTTTATAGACCGAACGTTTGTAATTTACATATGGCGAGCGAGCAATCACGCAAATATCCACATCGAACTGCTGTTTAATGGCAGGATAAAGATTCTGACAGTGTGTCTCCACACCGCCCAATACATCGGGAATACCACGCGTTCCAAAAACCGTTATTTTTTTACTCATTCTATGGCCTGCTCAGCAGTTCTTTATACAGCGCCTGTAAGGTATCCATATGTTTACTCAGCGCATATTTTTCACTCAACCGCGCACGGCCATGTAAGCCCATATTCCGCGCCTTCTCTTGCGAGCCTGCCAGGACGTCCATCGCATTTGCCAACTCCTGCGCATTGCCTGGTTCGAATAAAATCCCTTCGATACCGTCACGAATTTGTTCCGGGATGCCGCCAATGCGCGACCCAATAACCGGCTTGCCTAAGGACATCGCTTCCAATATCGCCATAGAACAGTTTTCATAGCATTCAGAAGGAAGGATCACCGCTCGCGCATGCTTAATAAGCTTGTCGAGGGCTTCTCCTTGTTGCACATAACCTAAAAATTCAACATCAGGGTATTTGGCGGCTAATTCATCATGCAACGGACCGTGCCCCACAACTTTCAGCGGCACACTGTTCTGCATTTTTTTATGCGCTGCCAACAACGTTGCCACGCCCTTTTCACGGCTCAGACGGCCAAAGTACAGCATATAGCCCTCATCGCTCACTTCGGCCTGGGGACGACTGTCATCAACGCCATTGACGATGACATCAATGCGCGAATTTGGCAGCGTACGCAGCAGGATACCTCGTAAAAAAACACTCGGTGAAATAATCACATCCAGCGCCTGATAGTTTTGTGCAATGTACTGCCAGGTTGCCTCCAGGGAGAGCAGTAAGCTTTTTGAGGCTGAACCTTCCTGGCAACGATATCTGAAGGCATTGAAAACCGTCCCGGTAATACAGGAATCGCACACTTTGCCGTCGCGCAGCATGGAATACGAGGGGCACACAATCTTATAGTCATGCGCAGTCAGCACCGTTTTGCAGCCAAAATTACGCGCAACTTTAATCAACGCCGGTGTTAACTGATGGTAGATGTTGTGAAAGTGGACAATATCCGGACGCTCTTTTTCTAATAGCGCCAGCATTTTTTTGCAGGCCTGCGAATTATGAATAAAGTTAACCGCCGTTTTGATACCGCCCAGCAGATTGCTCTCTTTGTGGTAGTCCACATTGCTGACGAAATAATCCGCATAGTCCGAGGGGAAATTATTATCATGATGCATAGAGAAATCAATAACCTGCACTCCGGCCTGTTTCAGCATATCGCGCTCTTGAAAATAAACCGTTTCCGCGCCGCCTTTAATGAAAAAAAACTTGTTAACTAATAATACTTTCATGGCGCCTGCCCCGGTTATTCATGAATGATTTTACTGTTAGGTGGAGTCAACGGATCGCGTACGGGATAAAAAATACCTTTGATCAGCCCCGCTGAGCGTACGATTAAGTTAATAACGCTTTGCAGCCCATCTGTTAACGAGCGGTTTTGCACAATCTTCAACAAGGTAAATGCCAGTAATGGTAGAAGCGCAACGGCAAACACGTTGATATTAAAGGTGAGCAGCGCCACAAATAAGAGAATAAGGTAGAGCGCAAATACCGCCTCATTCTTCACGATGTTGAATGTCTGGGAAAACCAGGGTTTCCCCCAACTACAACGCAAAAGCTCACCCGGAGCCTGGTAATAACCGCTGGTCCAGCGTCGCGCCAGCATCTTAAACGTCGGCAGCGTATGTGACGTATGGCTGAAGTAAGGAATATCCAGACGCCGCAGTTTATAGCCCGCTTCGATTAAACGCAGACCCAGCTCAGCCTCTTCATACGCGTGCAAATTACGGTTAGTCAGATAACCAATTTTCTCAATCGCAGAGCGACGATATAATCCACCACCGCCTAAATGGTCACTATCCCCGAGCGGATATATTTTATTAATGCGTTGCTTACGAGACTTAAATTCATAGTTAACGGCATCATCCATTTCAACGGTTCCCGCAACGCCTGCATATTCTGGTTCAGCCTGCAAAAAGGCGACGGCCTGATCCACAAATCCTTCTTCCAGCTCCATGTCGCCGTCCATCAACAACAGATATTCCCCTTCACTATACAGATAACCTAACTGGTGCCCGACGCCACAGCAGCGATCGCCAGGGTCAGTTAAGGACACTACGGTCACCCCTTTATCGATCGCAAGCTGTTGGGTGTTATCCGTTGAGAGACTATCTGCCACAATAATTTTATGTGGATAGTCAATAAGCTGCTTACGGATGCTGTCAATCGTCTTCTCAATACATTTAGATTCATTGAGTGTTTTAATGCTCACTGAAATAAACGGTTTTTGGTCCATACAATTACCCTACGCAGCGAAGGACGGTTCGACGAATCACTAAACTTGCACCTAGTGATAAATAGAACAGGAATTGTAACATCGGTGTAATCATCAGTATCTGGCTGTAAGGTAAGCTAATTAAGCAACTGATAGCAAAAGCGTTAAACGCCGGTGCAAAACTCAGCAACTGGAGATCCTGCTGGTCCAGTTGTTCAAGTCTGAGTAATGGCTTTGGCTGACAAACTTTCAGGATATAAATGAATAAGCTAACAAAGAGTAATGTACCAATCGCCCCCACTTCCCACAGCAGCATACTCAGGGAAGTCGAATCGAGAATTAAGTTGTAGATAATATTCAAAAATCCCGGCGACACCGTACTACCACTGTTAGTGGCGTTGAGTCCGTAGCCAAATAACGTTCCTGAAAGCCCCCACAGATCGTTATTTTTCAACCAGAACAGGAACGTCGTAAAGCGCCCTAATTCACCGGTAGACATAATGTAGTTTGGATCAAAGATATAGCTTAAGGAGTCGATAAAAATACTTAACGAGCTTTTCGATGGATCGCCACCGAACGCCGTAGAATAATAGTACGCGAGGATCACAATCGACAGGCTAATGAGCAACAGCATTCCCGCCACAATAACCAATAACGTCTTCAGATTAACCTTACTAACGTCTTTGACGTAGCTCGGTGAGAGCCACACCCACGCCAGGAATATTGGCGATAGCAGGATGACAAACTTCACTTCACCAATTATGCATAACCCGATACCGAGAACAATATGCAGCGCCATGGATTTGAACGTGGTGAGCCCATGCTTATATTCGGAGACTTTTAACAACATAATTAACAGGCAAAACAGCCCCATTGCGGCAGTATTCCCGCCCCCCATGGGGTCACCGCCAAACGTGCCAACCACGGAGTCCCATTTCTCATCTTCGCCGCGCACCGCAACGCGCTGAGGAACGACCAGTAAAACCTGATAAATCATTACCGGGATCTGCGCGTAAAAAATCCAGTACAGATAGCGTGTTACACGATAAATCTGCGACTCCCGGCAAAACCCTAGCAGCAAACAGATCATCACCAGCGACAATGCAATTTCGTTTTTAAATGCCACAATCGCGACGGTGATCCCGCCCTGAATCAACGTCGATGTCCCAGCCAGTACCAGGAACGAGAAATACAACGCCAGAACAATCGTCTCCTGCGCATCCAGTTGCAGCGAGCCATCACGCGTCTGCATCACCAATAATCCCACCATCAATAAGGTGAGGAAAAAAGGTATCCACAGCACTGACTGCATACCGGTAAAGTATTGCACCAAGCCACACAGGATCAGCGTGACAAAAGTATAAACCTGTAAATAGTATCCGGTATTCAGTGTCATATTATCACCGGCTTGTCTTTCAGGAGATTGGCTCGCTTATTCATTTTCAGATAAATGAAGGCGTAGCGAATAAATGTCAGTGAAGAAAACAAGATGACCGACGTTGCATAATTTTTATAAAAATAGGGCGTCACGACAAAAGCGAATAGTACAATCGCCAGCTGTTCCAGTTGGATACGCAGAAAATAGCGATGGGAACCAAAAATAAGTTCTATCACCGTCAGAGGGCTTATCGCCAGCGCAGGGAATAAATAGGGCAACATGTAGCGCGACGTCTCAATGGAGTTAATCCAGTCTTCGCTAAAACCGAGGCGCATCACAATCGGATAGAAAATAAAAACCCCAAGGGTACAGATAACCCCTAGTACCAGCAATAGCATACGTACCTTGGTATATTCCTGATAGTTAAAGGTATTATTTCTGAAGTCGATAGACCACTTGGAAAAAATAGTATTGCGTACCGCGTTGCCGATGATCACCACCGGTGCCAGGCAAAAGCGGCTAACCACGGAAAAATAACCCGCCGTCAGCGCCGAGAACCAAAAGTTAATCAGCATAATCGGCAAATTGCTGCTGGCCATCGCCAGCACTTCCGCACTGCCCACTTTGGTAATGTGATGAATATTCTGTTTGAAAAAATGCCAATTACTGGCGGGTCGCAGATGTCTGGCTGCCACCGAACGAATATCAAACGAATGCAAAATACAGCTTATGGTCAGCGCCATCGTCGCGCAGGCCCACGACCAATAAAACAGCTGTACATAATGCGTAACCAGAACCGAAAGTAATACCACCACTGAAACAGAAATACGCTGGAAAATCAGAAAACGAAAGTTGGCCGTGCGTAGCGACAGGTTTTCCGAGATCAAAACCCACGCCGTTGCCAGCGTCAGCAAATAGAGAAACAGGATGTTCTGGTGAAACAGCCACGCGGTGAGCACGGCGTAAGGTAAGGCAATGATCGTGCTTTGGATCAGGCAAAACACAACATTCTGTACCAGTTCGTCATCCTGCTGTTTAGGAATTAACAGCTGTGATGCAAAGGTACATACCTGAGCGCCCACCACGGCGATACTGTAGTTGAGCGCATAAAGCCCCACCTCAGCCATATCGTACTTGTGTGAAATCAACCAAATAGACAGTGCACCAATCAGCTGCGAGATGACTGATGAACCGGCTATCGTGGAAGCACTCTTCAGTAGACTCATACGCGGCCTGGCGTGGTCATCAGTTGATCGGTACTGAAGTTCAGTGAACGCAGACCTTCTTGCGTCTCAAGATCTTTTTCTTCAACCGCATTAAGTACCGCGCCAATTACCACGCCGTTATTTTCTTCCAGCTTATCCAGCGCGTTGGCGATTTGCCCAGCGGACCCCGTCCCGGCTTTCACAATGAAAATCACCCCATCAACGGCGCGTTTAATCAGTTGAACATCCTGACTCTGATTCACAGCAGCGACATCAATAATAATGCGCTGATAGTGCGATTTCAGTTCACGCATTAAGGGCTCAACGTGCCCCGACGACAGCATCAGTAAAGAAGAGATGGTTGTCTTGCCGTGCGGAATAAAATCGAGATGATCACTGAGCGTAATCCGCGCCTGTTCAAGCTGAACCTCCCCGCGCAACAGTTCCGCCAAACCTGCGGATGTTACCGACGCCAGTTCAGAAGAGAGTCCGTCAGTGTTAAAGAAATCCGCATCAATAAGCAGTGTTTTCTGGTCGAAACTAAAAGAGTTAGCTAACAGATTCGCCAACAAAGAACGCCCATCACCGTGCTCCGTCGACGCCACGGCAAGCGTCTGTAAAGGTCGATTATCCAGCATAATCCGGGTACGGATACCGTGCACAATATCGGCATTCAGCGGGTTCTTCATGATCATGTCCCGCACCTGCGCGCGCCCTGAGGTTCCGCTAAAACGACGGATTTCACCCAGCGGAGCAACATTGAGCCGTTTTTTCATGCGACTGAGGGTACCGATTGAGTTATCCATTGCCGCTTTAACAATGAAATACATGATGCTGAACACCACCACCAGCATGACCACCATCAGCAACAGCAAAGATTTATTCGGTTTCGCCGGTTTTAACGCGGGTACCGCAGGGTCGTATAACACCGCATCAGCATTCACACCGGACAGCGACAGCTCTTGAGTACGTTGATAAAGCGATTTATACAGGTCTTCCATTTTATCTAACGACAGCTTTTGACTGTTCCAGGCATCCCGTTTTGACGCCATTTTCTGGAAGATCTCTTTCTGCTCAGTCACCTGCTGTTGATAGTTTTTTTCGTCCGCCAGCGCCGCCAGATATTGCTGGCGTAAACCGACTTTCAGCTCACCCAATACTCGTCCAGTCTGGTTTTGGATCGACTGAACATCGGCCTCTGCTTTTAAAATGGCGGGATTTTTTGGCCCGTAGACTTTACGCTGTTCGGACAACGTTCGTTGCGCCTGAATCAACGCAATGCGCAAATCCTGGATCTGAGCATGATTAGAGACCGAAGGCAGCGAGATAACGCTCTCAATGGACTTACCTCCCCCGTTCACCTCGTTATAGACGGATTCAGCGGCAACCCGACGCTGAGTTGCATCGGCCAGGCGATTGGTTACGATACTTAGCTGCTCGGTTTCAAAACCATCGATTCCACGGAAGGTCAGCAGCCCGGCATTTTTCAGATAGTTGTCCATCTCGTCTTTTTGCTTAGCTATCGACTTCTGAATCTCTTCCATTTTTTCAAAATTCAGTTCACGAGCTTGCTCCACTTTCAGACGCTTCTGCTCCACCGTGTAGTTGATGAAAGCCTGCGCGACGCCATTCGCAATGTCAGCCGCAACCTGTGGGGACGTTGATTCATAGGTAATAGACGCCAGATTCGTCGTACGAATACCAATGACATTCAGATTTTTCGCCAGCGTTTTCAGCGCTTGTTCCATTCTCAGTTGCCGACTTTCATTGCTATCAGCCCCCCGAGCACCGGCTTTTTCCCCGGTAAACTCCGGGTTTTCATCCAGCTTCATATCACGTATGGCTTTCTCCAGCACAATACGTGAATGCATCAACGCATATTGTGTTTCGTAGTAACCACTACGCGTTGAATCGAAACCATCAACCTGTGGAAACGGAGAAACGTTATCAGCTTGCGCCTTAATCAGCACCGTCGCCGTTGAAACATACTTTGAGGACATCATGCTGATTAATGGATACGCGACGACCCCAGCAACGATACCGGCCAGCGCGATTTTCCAGGCGTTCTTTTTCAGCTCTTTGGCAAAGCGGGAGAATTCGACACTGCTTTCTCGTTTTTTGCCGTTTTCCACTATAGATAGTTTCATCGTTAGAAGAACCCCATGCCAATAATCACGACATCCCCTGGATGAACAGAGTGCGTTAAATCGACATTCTCAAGCAGCTGATTGCTACCCGACAGACGAATGTTGATATCTTGACGGTCCGCACGGTCTGTAAACCCACCCGCCTGCGCAATAGACTTCTCGACGGTAAGCCCTGGCTCATAGGCGAAGCCATTTGGACTTTTCACCTCGCCTGAAACATAGTATTTGCGGAACTCGGCAATGCTCACCGTCACCATCGGAGTGGTAAAATAATCTCCGGTCAGGCGTTGAGTTAATTCTTTTGTCACTTGATCAACGGTTTTATCTTGTAATTTAAGAGCACCAACAAATGGGAAATTAATTTCCCCACTCTTATCCAAAATAAACCGCATAGTCATATCGGGTTGACCATGAACAGCGATATTGACCGTATCCCCCGCTCCAAGTCGGTAATCCTGCTGAACAGTAGCAGGATCGTCCATTAATCGCGGGCTGGACGTTGTGCATCCGACCAACAGGATACTGAAAAGCAAAACCGCGCACAGTTCTATTATTTTCATTTTAGATCTGAACCTTAGCTTTAAGCATAATCATAGAATTATCATAACCCAACGTTCTAATGACTTCCTGATTGTCGTTGGGACCGATATAAAACGAGTCAGTATCCCTATTCGAATTTAATGTATCTATCTGATATTTAATCTCAAAATTAACCGACGGCGTATAGTCATAGCTCATGGTTACGCTAAACACACCATCTTTATCATGTCGATCCTTGTTCTGTTTTTTATAGTCTTCCGAAGTGAATGAGTAGTCCAATAAAGTAGAAAAACGAGTGCCTAACCAGAAATGCTGGTAAGAAAGACCATACTGGGTCACTAAAATATATCCACCAACTTCCGATGGGTCTTTAATGCTTTGCGCAGAGTGAGCCGTGAAAACAGATTGTTGTAATGGCTTCCACTCCGCTTTTATGTCCCAGTTTAGACCATTAAAATCATGCGAGTTTGCGTTGTTTTCAAATGTTTTATACAGCCATGAAATATTCATGTCGACATTGGTTTTCCCCGTCAACTGCGACTTCAGGCCATACAGCAAATAGTACTCATTCGTGTCTTTTTCTGAGTTGTTATCATAGCGACGCTGGTTAGTAATAAAACTATAGCGAAAGCGCGTTCTGGATGAGTATTGGTCAAAAACTTCCGCTATCAGGCTATTTTCATGCCATTCCTGTTCCTGAATATAATTGTAGAAGTCTTCACTGCTGTCCCGAACATCAGAAGTGTTACCGAAAGTCAGTTTTTTGTATAACAACGCCAGTTCCGCTTTGCCGCGACCATCAGGCGCACCGTAGCTGTAGCGCAATTCACTATTGATAAAATTTGTCGTCAGCGGGGATTTAATCCCATATTGCTCAAATTGACTCGGTAGAAAACCTTCGGTGATGTCACGACCACGGGATTCATGCCCAAGCGAATCCTCCAGATTAAGGGTTAAACCATGCTTGAGCCCATAACGCCAGGCACCGTTAAAACGGAAAAAATGATCGTTGTAGTTATCAGCAGAATCGCTTGAGTAGTTACGGTAATCCCCGGAGTACATCAGCAAATACTTATCCTGACCACGCTCTCCACTCATACTCAGCACTGGCGCTGCACTCTGAAATGAGGAACCGATAGCATCGTTGCTATGTGGCTGATAAGAGACGTTATCATTATAACCGTAGTCCACAGCAACCTTGCCCTGGAAGTCTATCCCCGCAAAGCCAATGTGTGATTTCGGTGTTAAATCAGCCCATGCGGACTGCGATATCACGATTCCGGTAATCACTATCAATTTAGTATGCATTCTTACCGACAAATCCTTTGAAAATAGTTTTAATAATAATTTTTAAATCCAGCCATAACGACCAGTTTTGAATGTACTCAATATCGTACTGAACCCGTTTTTCCATCTTATAAAGCGCATCAATTTCCCCACGGAACCCGTTGATCTGCGCAAGCCCAGTGATCCCAGGCTTAACTTTATGGCGGATCATGTAATTTTCAACCTGTTTGCGGTACTGCTCATTATGCGTAACCGCATGAGGTCTGGGACCGACAATCGACATACTTCCCTGCAAAACGTTAATAAATTGCGGAAGTTCATCCAGCGAAGTGCGGCGTAAAAAGCTCCCGAATTTGGTTACCCGCGGATCGTTTTTCGTGGCCTGAATAACCGTATCGGAATTCTCCATGACGCGCATAGAACGAAACTTCCAGACCTTAATTTTTTGCCCGCTAAGACCATAGCGGTCCTGTTTGAAAAACACCGGCCCGCGGGACGTGAGTTTGATACCAATGGCAATAGCCAGCATCAGGGAGGAAATCATCACCATAATGATGCTGCCAAGAACCAGATCTTCCGCCCGCTTAATAAACGACCCCGCCCCTTCAAACGGTGAACTGAAGATACCGATAGTTTGCAGGTTGTGGATGGAGCGTAACTTGGACATGTTGTTACTATAGGTATAAAAGTCAGGGACAATATAGGTATCTACGGTGGTGTCAGACATCATCGCTAAAAAATGACGAATTCGGTGTAAAGCAACCATCGGTAAAGCGATGTAGATTTCGTCTATATTTCCCTGCCTGGCTTCCTCAACTAAATTGCTCACCGAGCCGCGAAAGGGACTTTTTATTTTCTCCACCACATCGCCGCAACGGGATGGACTGCGCTCATCATAAAATGCCAGGTCTAATTTGATATTGGCATATTCAGTGGTCAATGCGTTTTCCGCCGCCAGACCGTTCTCAGTAAGCCCAATCACAGCAACGCGAATATTCTTCCTGGCGGTGTATTTGAAAAGAAAAAAGCGGATATAGTATAGAAAAGGTAATGGAATGAAGTACCAGTAAATAATGGCTGAATAAAACGGTGAAGGCAGTCTGTCTAAGTAGCCGAGTGATTCAGGCTCAGCCACCGTCATACTGACCAGTTCGTTAAAAAAAATCGCCAGCAGCGTACAAAAAACCAAGGGAAGGTGCGAACAAGTTCCTGATATGAGATCATCATATTCATCCGGAGCGCATCCCAGAGGGACATCATGAGCCATCAACTCACCTTCGCCGATAGTGAATTCAGCACTAAGCGCCGTCAGACCCGAAAAGAGATTTTCCTCTCCCGCATGGAGCAGATTCTGCCATGGCAGAATATGACCGCTGTCATCGAGCCGTTTTATCCCAAGGCGGGCAATGGCCGACGGCCCTATCCGCTGGAGACCATGCTGCGTATTCACTGCATGCAGCATTGGTACAACCTGAGCGACGGTGCCATGGAAGATGCCCTGTACGAAATCGCCTCCATGCGCCTGTTTGCCCGATTATCCCTGGATAGCGCCCTGCCGGATCGCACCACCATCATGAATTTCCGCCACCTGCTCGAGCAGCATCAACTGGCCCGTCAATTGTTCAAGACCATCAATCGCTGGCTGGCCGAAGCAGGCGTCATGATGACCCAAGGCACTTTGGTGGATGCCACCATCATTGAGGCACCCAGCTCGACCAAGAACAAAGAGCAGCAACGCGATCCGGAGATGCATCAGACCAAGAAAGGCAATCAGTGGCACTTTGGCATGAAGGCCCACATTGGTGTCGATGCCAAGAGTGGCCTGACCCACAGCCTGGTCACCACCGCGGCCAACGAGCATGACCTCAATCAGCTGGGTAATCTGCTTCATGGAGAGGAGCAATTTGTCTCAGCCGATGCCGGCTACCAAGGAGCGCCACAGCGCGAGGAGCTGGCCGAGGTGGATGTGGACTGGCTGATCGCCGAGCGTCCCGGCAGGGTAAAAACCTTGAAGCAGCATCCGCGCAAGAACAAAACGGCCATCAACATCGAATACATGAAAGCCAGCATCCGTGCCAGGGTGGAGCACCCGTTTCGCATCATCAAGCGGCAGTTCGGCTTCGTGAAAGCCAGATACAAGGGGCTGCTGAAAAACGATAACCAACTGGCGATGTTATTCACCCTGGCCAACCTGTTTCGGGTGGACCAAATGATACGTCAGTGGGAGAGATCTCAGTAAAAACCGGAAATAACGCCAGAAATGGTGGAAAAAATAGCCTAAATAGGCTGATTCGATGTGTTTGCGGGAAAAAAATCGGCCCAGATCCGCGAAATTTTAATCAGCGAGTCAGCTTGGGAAGAAATGACCTGCTTATTCGCACCTTCC
>NZ_JAOWFA010000055.1:0-177173 GCF_030333885.1 Citrobacter sp. Cf132 | reverse complement strand
AACGGAACAGGCTTCAGTGAAATAGCGAATATCCTGGGTTCAAAACCCGGAACGATCTTCACTATGTTAAGGGATACTGGCGGCATAAAACCCCATGAGCGTAAGCGGGCTGTAGCTCACCTGACACTGTCTGAGCGCGAGGAGATACGAGCTGGTTTGTCAGCCAAAATGAGCATTCGTGCGATAGCTACTGCGCTGAATCGCAGTCCTTCGACGATCTCACGTGAAGTTCAGCGTAATCGGGGCAGACGCTATTACAAAGCTGTTGATGCTAATAACCGAGCCAACAGAATGGCGAAAAGGCCAAAACCGTGCTTACTGGATCAAAATTTACCATTGCGAAAGCTTGTTCTGGAAAAGCTGGAGATGAAATGGTCTCCAGAGCAAATATCAGGATGGTTAAGGCGAACAAAACCACGTCAAAAAACGCTGCGAATATCACCTGAGACAATTTATAAAACGCTGTACTTTCGTAGCCGTGAAGCGCTACACCACCTGAATATACAGCATCTGCGACGGTCGCATAGCCTTCGCCATGGCAGGCGTCATACCCGCAAAGGCGAAAGAGGTACGATTAACATAGTGAACGGAACACCAATTCACGAACGTTCCCGAAATATCGATAACAGACGCTCTCTGGGGCATTGGGAGGGCGATTTAGTCTCAGGTACAAAAAACTCTCATATAGCCACACTTGTAGACCGAAAATCACGTTATACGATCATCCTTAGACTCAGGGGCAAAGATTCTGTCTCAGTAAATCAGGCTCTTACCGACAAATTCCTGAGTTTACCGTCAGAACTCAGAAAATCACTGACATGGGACAGAGGAATGGAACTGGCCAGACATCTAGAATTTACTGTCAGCACCGGCGTTAAAGTTTACTTCTGCGATCCTCAGAGTCCTTGGCAGCGGGGAACAAATGAGAACACAAATGGGCTAATTCGGCAGTACTTTCCTAAAAAGACATGTCTTGCCCAATATACTCAACATGAACTAGATCTGGTTGCTGCTCAGCTAAACAACAGACCGAGAAAGACACTGAAGTTCAAAACACCGAAAGAGATAATTGAAAGGGGTGTTGCATTGACAGATTGAATCTACAACCGCGCTCTTGATGTCAGACTCCCTGAACAATTCTCGTTAATCGGGAAACTCAGAGCGCAGTATCCTGTGGTCACACTCTGCCACGTGTTCGGGGTTCATCGCAGTAGCTACAAATACTGGGAGAAAAGCGCCGAAAAGCCAGACGGCTGGCGAGCTGTGTTACGCAGCCAGGTTCGGGAGCTGCATAACATCAGCCATGGCTCTGCTGGCGCAAGAAGTATCGCCATTATGGCAACCCTGAGAGGCTTCAGAATGGGACGCTGGCTTGCTGGCAGGCTCATGAAAGAACTGGGGCTGGTGAGTTGTCAGCAGCCTACCCACCGGTATAAACGTGTTGGTCATGAACACATCGCTATCCCGAATCGCCTTGAGCGACAGTTCGCAGTGACAGAACCTAACCAGGTGTGGTGCGGCGATGTGACGTACAGTGTGCCCGGAGTTCAGGGCGGGCATGGATGCTTAAATGAACCGCGAGTCTGTCTGGAATATTGAACCGGTAACTCACGATGAGAAACCCAACAATCCCACCGGGTGTGACGGTGGAGAACCTGAGCGGCAGTGACCTGCGGCATGCCCGCAGGGTGATGTAACCCGCTGACAACGGGGATTGAGGCGAGATCACTAAGCCGAGATGATCCTCAAGGTTAAGTACTGAAAGGCTGAAGAACATGAACCCGTTAATCCGCCTCTGTGGGTTGAAAACGTCACCACGGCCTACGTGATCTGACAGGCCGTGCAGGAGGAACTGGCAGTGATACGTAAGCACTGCCGGTCGAAGGTGTTTTGACATGTATGCGAAACACCGGGGCAGCAGCGTCTATCACGCTTGCGTTGCTGACTTCTGCCAACTTGCGGCAAGCAAGGATAAAGAGTGCGACGGGCAGCCTCCTCAGTATGCCTGAGTCCAGGCAGGTAAACCGGGGAAGGTCAGCGACGGATGTTAAGGGGGCATGGCTCCGATGACGCGCTGGCTGGCGGAGCTTCCGTAGTAGTCCGCGATGGGGAAAGCCCATTACATGGCGAAGGGAAGCAGTTTGAATGTGTTTGCGACGTGAATTAACTGACCTAACGAGGTGAAGACCTTTGATAATCAGCGAAATGCAACGCAAGCTTGCCACATGGGCAGCCACCGATCCGTCCCTACGGATTCAACGGCTGCTGCGTCTGATAACACAACCAGAATGGCTGGCTGAAGCGGCGCGGATCACGCTTTCATCAAAGGGGGCCCATACCCCCGGCGTTGATGGCGTGAACAAAACAATGCTACAGGCCAGACTGGCTGTTGAGCTGCAAATCCTCAGGGATGAATTACTCTCAGGCCACTACCAGCCCTTGCCCGCCAGACGGGTTTACATCCCTAAAAGCAACGGCAAACTGCGACCACTGGGTATCCCCGCGTTGCGGGATCGTATTGTTCAGCGGGCCATGCTGATGGCGATGGAGCCGATATGGGAGAGTGATTTTCATACGCTCTCATATGGCTTCCGGCCTGAGCGCAGTGTCCACCACGCGATCCGCACGGTGAAATTACAGCTCACAGACTGTGGTGAAACCCGGGGACGCTGGGTGATTGAAGGCGACCTGTCCAGTTACTTCGACACCGTACATCATCGACTGCTGATGAAGGCTGTACGCCGCAGGATCAGTGACGCACGTTTCATGACTCTGCTGTGGAAAACCATCAAGGCGGGACATATCGATGTCGGTCTCTTTCGGGCGGCCAGTGAAGGTGTACCACAGGGCGGTGTTATATCGCCGCTATTATCGAACATCATGCTGAATGAGTTCGATCAATACCTGCATGAGCGCTACCTGAGCGGGAAAGCCAGAAAAGATCGGTGGTACTGGAATAACAGTATCCAACGGGGCCGAAGTACGGCGGTCAGAGAAAACTGGCAGTGGAAACCCGCGGTGGCGTACTGCCGCTATGCCGATGATTTTGTCCTCATCGTCAAAGGCACCAAAGCACAGGCGGAAGCCATCAGGGAGGAGTGTCGGGGTGTGCTCGAAGGCAGTCTGAAACTCAGGCTGAACATGGATAAGACTAAAATCACCCATGTTAATGACGGCTTTATCTTTCTGGGGCACAGGATCATTCGCAAACGCAGTCGTTATGGCGAGATGCGAGTGGTCTCAACGATCCCGCAGGAGAAAGCCAGAAACTTCGCCGCATCGCTGACAGCACTGTTATCAGGCAACTACAGTGAAAGCAAAGTCGATATGGCTGAACAACTCAACCGAAAACTGAAAGGCTGGGCCATGTTCTATCAGTTCGTTGATTTTAAGGCCAAAGTCTTCAGTTATATCGACCGTGTCGTGTTCTGGAAGCTGGCTCACTGGCTGGCCCGCAAATACCGTACAGGTATCGCTTCCCTGATGAGGTGGTGGTGTAAATCACCGAAACCGGGTCAGAGCAAAACGTGGGTTTTATTTGGTAAAACCAATCACGGCAAGCTCAGCGGCGAAATACTGTACCGGTTGGTGGGGCAAGGCAAGAAGCTGTTCCGCTGGCGGCTACCCGAAGGTAATCCCTATCTGAGGACGGAGACCAGAAACACGTATACATCGCGCTTTACAGAAGTGGCAATGGCGTTCGCCAGCATTTAAATGGAGAGCCGGATGCGCTGAAAGGTGCACGTCCGGTTCGGGGAGGAGAGGCAGGGAAATAGTCCGACTACGCCCTGCCTCTTACTCTACTCTGGACAGGCAAGCGTTGGGCTTACCTTGCAGTTGTTCTCGATCTGTTCGCAAGGAAACCAGTGGGCTGGGCAATGTCATTCTCGCCGGATAGCAAGCTGACCATCAGAGCGCTGGAAATGGCGTGGGAAGCTCGCGGTAAACCAGCCGGAGTGATGTTCCACAGTGACCAGGGTAGCCACTATACAAGCAGGCAGTTCCGGCAGTTACTGTGGCGTTGCCAGATCAGGCAGAGTATGAGCCGACGTGGAAACTGTTGGGACACTCATTCTAATATACTTTCAAATACCGGATCGGACTGACCCGTGCTGGGATTGGCTCGAATGCCTTTGTGTTGACCTGTCGTCCGATTCTGGTATTTCCCGGGCATAGCCGGGCCCAGCGTTTGTGACCTGATAGGAGCTTTGTGCTGCATCTTGAGTGTCCTGTCCTGCGATGGGGATGGTTGTGCTACTGATATCTGGGGGGTAAACCATGCAAAACAATTTTCAATCTCCTGAAAGCGTGATCCTGGGTGTCGATACACACCTTGATATTCATGTCGGTGCTGTTATCAGTCAGGCGGGTAAGCTGCTTGGTACTCGCATTATTCAAACAAATCAAATTGGCTATCAGGAGCTATTTGATTGGGCTAAATCTTTTGGAGTTCTCGAACGAGCAGGTATTGAAGGAACCGGAACTTATGGTGCTGCATTAACACGTTTTCTTATTAAAAATAGTATTTATGTTGTTGAAGTTAACCGACCAGACCGCTCAAAACGCCGCCTTGAAGGAAAGTCAGATCCACTGGATGCAGAGAATGCAGCCCGCACCGTACTTTCGGGGAGCAGCAAAGCCATACCCAAAATGCAATCCGGCGCGTGTGAAGCTCTCCGGATAATTAGCGTTGCCCGACGTAGCGCTGTAAAAGCCCGTACTCAGGCGATTAACCAGCTTCGTTCGCTGCTGGTTAGTGCACCGCAGGATGTCCGCGACAAACTCTGGAAATCGAAACCACACGAGTGCGTAGCTGCCTGTATTAACTGCGAAGTATCAGAGTACTCTCCACTGCGTATAGCTCTGTACAGCACGCTTAGAAGCCTTGCGAAACGATGGGGGGCACTGACTGAAGAGTTGAATGAACTGGACGAATCGCTGGATAAACTGACCCGTAAATATGCCAGTAACCTTCGTAGCCAGTTTGGCGTAGGGCCACAGACGGCAGCCACACTGCTGGCAGTTGCAGGTGATAATCCCGAACGTTTAAAAAATGAAGCAGCACTGGCATCGCTTTGTGGCGTAAATCCGCTGCCAGCATCATCAGGAAAAACAGTCAGGCACAGATTAAATCGAGGTGGCTCACGTGAAGCAAACAATGCCCTGTGGACAATAGCCCTTGTGCGTATGCGAAGTGATCCGCGGACAAGAATCTATGTCGACAGACGAACTGGTGAAGGGCTATCGACCAAAGAGATCCTGAGATGTCTAAAACGCTACATCGTCCGTGAACTCTACCCATTGATTTTATCAGATCTCACATATGCCAATCGCCCGCTCTTGACATAGGAGCGTCAACAGCCCGATGGAACGCTTCTTCCGTAGTCTGAAAAACGAGTGGGTGCCAGTGACAGGTTATATAAACTTTAGCGATGCTGCTCATGCGATCACAGACTATATCGTCGGGTATTACAGCTCGCTAAGGCCGCATGACTATAACGGTGGGTTGCCCCCAAACGAATCGGAAAACCGATACTGGAAAAACTCTAAAGCCGTGGCCTGTTTTAGTTGACCACTACAGTTTTTGCTTTCTGGGCAGGTTGTTATGCCTGATGGCGCTGCGCTTATCAGGCCTACAGGGATGGCTGGAACGGGTTTTGTAGGCCGGATAAGGTGTTTACACCGCCATCCGGCAGACGTTTTACCTGTCGCGTTACGCTTGGTTTAACACGATTCTGGCGTTTATTTTCTCTTCATCTACTCTTTATTTGACTTTTATTTATGCGCTGAACGTCTTTTATTTGAGGGAATGCGTTGTGGGATATTTCCGTTTTTGTGATGGCTAGCACAAAACGCTGCGCGATACGTTTTTATCGAGAATAATAGAACGCAATCGATCACCATCACAAAATTACGCGCTAATAAAGTGTACAAAATTAGTGTTAATATAATGTTGAATATGATAATTATTTGTATCGTATAGATTGAATTTTAATAAACGCAATGTTTCTTTACAAACAAATATGGCGAAAAAATGTGATGCATGGCGTTATTTAATTACCACAAACGGTAAAATATAATTATATTTGATAAATTACTCATTAAATTTAAGTGTCATTCTGCCCGATAATTGCGCTGTAATTGATTGAAATATAGCCTTTCCTGGTTTTTAGAAATAACAGATAAAATGGCGATGTTATAGCCATAAAAAATCGTTATCCCCCCATCTTTTTTTGATTAAAGTCAGGGTAAAGTGAGATTGGTATTTAATATCTATCTGATTAATAAAGGATTTCAATTTTCATAATAGTCTTACAAAATGTAAGTCAAGGGGATTTGTGAGGGGTAGCACATATCCTTGTTTGCTTAATTTGATACACTTCCTGCCGTCAACAAAGTAATTAACGCAGGTCGATATGAATACTATTACACTCCCTAAAACACAGCACTTAGTGGTCTTTCAGGAAGTCATTAGAAGCGGTTCTATCGGCTCAGCTGCAAAAGAATTAGGTTTAACTCAACCCGCTGTCAGTAAAATCATCAACGATGTTGAGGCTTATTTTGGTATTGAGTTAGTTGTGCGTAAAAATACTGGTGTGACATTGACTCAGGCAGGTCAGGTGATGCTCTCATGGTCTGAATCAATTACCCGTGAAATGAAAAACATGGTTGATGAGATGAACAGCATGACGAGCAATGCGGTCGTTGATGTGTCGTTTGGTTTTCCTTCACTGATTGCCTTCACCATCATGTCCGGCATGATTAAAAAATTCAAAGAGGTATTCCCGAAAGCACAGGTTTCTATGTATGAAGCTCAGCTCTCCTCGTTCTTACCGGCAATCCGTGACGGGCGTCTGGATTTTGCCATCGGTACGCTGAGCGATGAGATGAAACTGCACGATCTGCATGTGGAGCCGCTCTTTGAGTCAGACTTTATCCTGGTTGCCAGCAAGTCCCGAACATGCACCGGCATCACCTCGCTGAGCGCGTTGAAAAACGAACAGTGGGTGTTGCCACAAACGAATATGGGGTACTACAGCGAACTTCTTACCACGTTACAGAATAATGGCATCAGCAGTGAAAACATCGTTAATACTGACTCCGTCGTCACCATTTATAATCTTGTTCTCAATGCTGATTTCTTAACAGTAATTCCCTGCGATATGACCACACCGTTTGGCTCAAACCAGTTTATTACTATCCCGGTACAAGAAACTTTACCCGTCGCGCGTTACGCCGCCGTGTGGTCGAAAAATTATCGAATTAAAAAAGCAGCATCTATTTTGGTGGAATTAGCCAAAGAGTATTCATCATATAATTGTCGGAGACGAAGGCAATTAATTGAAATTGATTAAAGATTGAAATTGTTTTAACAAAAAATAAACGCCATCTGTCTATATCTGACAATGGTCACGGCTATCTATTTAC
The DNA here is from genome assembly GCF_030333885.1 of Citrobacter sp. Cf132. Taxonomy (NCBI): domain Bacteria; kingdom Pseudomonadati; phylum Pseudomonadota; class Gammaproteobacteria; order Enterobacterales; family Enterobacteriaceae; genus Citrobacter; species Citrobacter sp. Cf132. Next base: position 169,745 of record NZ_JAOWFA010000055.1, on the reverse strand, counting down.
TTTAATACCCTAGTAAGAGGTTCTAATGCACATTACATACGATCTCCCAGTTGCAATTGAAGATATCCTCGAAGCGAAAAAAAGACTGGCGGGGAAAATTTATAAAACGGGAATGCCTCGCTCTAACTATTTTAGTGAACGTTGCAAAGGGGAAATTTTCCTCAAGTTTGAAAACATGCAGCGTACCGGTTCATTTAAAATCCGTGGCGCTTTTAACAAGCTCAGTTCCTTAACAGAAGCAGAAAGAATGAAGGGCGTGGTGGCTTGCTCTGCAGGTAACCATGCGCAAGGGGTTTCTCTCTCCTGCGCTATGCTCGGTATCGACGGCAAAGTGGTGATGCCGAAAGGCGCACCGAAGTCTAAAGTAGCGGCAACCTGCGATTATTCCGCGGAAGTTGTGCTGCATGGCGACAACTTCAACGACACCATCGCTAAGGTTAGCGAGATTGTGGAAACGGAAGGCCGTATCTTTATTCCACCATATGATGACCCGAAAGTTATTGCTGGTCAGGGCACTATTGGTCTGGAAATTCTGGAAGATCTGTACGATGTCGATAACGTGATTGTGCCAATTGGCGGTGGTGGACTGATTGCGGGTATTGCGGTGGCAATTAAATCTATTAACCCGACCATTAAAATTATTGGCGTGCAGTCTGAAAACGTTCACGGCATGGCGGCTTCTTTCCACGCTGGAGAAATAACCACGCACCGAACGACCGGCACCCTGGCAGATGGTTGTGACGTCTCTCGCCCGGGTACTTTAACGTATGAAATCGTTCGTGAGTTGGTGGATGACATTGTCCTGGTCAGCGAAGATGAAATTCGCAACAGCATGGTGGCATTAATTCAGCGAAATAAAGTTGTAACTGAAGGTGCCGGTGCGCTGGCATGCGCAGCATTATTAAGCGGGAAATTAGATAGCTATATCCAGAACAGAAAAACAGTCAGCATTATTTCTGGCGGTAATATCGACCTTTCTCGTGTATCTCAAATTACTGGTTTAGTTGACGCTTAATATACTTCGTTGAGGATAGGATATGAGTACTACTGATAGCATTGTATCCAGCCAGACAAAACAGTCGTCCTGGCGCAAATCGGACACCACCTGGACACTGGGTTTATTTGGTACAGCCATCGGCGCTGGGGTGCTGTTCTTCCCTATCCGCGCAGGTTTTGGCGGACTGATCCCCATTCTGATCATGCTGGTGTTAGCATACCCCATCGCGTTCTATTGCCACCGTGCGCTGGCACGCCTGTGTCTTTCCGGTTCTAATCCTTCCGGTAACATCACAGAAACGGTTGAAGAGCACTTTGGTAAAACGGGCGGCGTGGTTATCACGTTCCTCTACTTCTTTGCGATTTGTCCGCTGCTGTGGATTTATGGCGTCACCATTACCAACACCTTTATGACCTTCTGGGAAAACCAGCTGCAAATGCCAGCATTGAACCGTGGCTTCGTGGCGCTGTTCCTGTTGCTGCTGATGGCATTCGTCATCTGGTTTGGTAAAGATCTGATGGTTAAAGTGATGAGCTACCTGGTATGGCCGTTCATTGCCAGCCTGGTGCTTATCTCTCTGTCACTGATTCCTTACTGGAACTCTGCGGTTATCGATCAGGTTGATATCAGCAATATCGCTCTGACTGGCCATGACGGCATCCTGGTTACCGTATGGCTGGGTATTTCCATCATGGTGTTCTCTTTCAACTTCTCGCCAATCGTTTCTTCCTTCGTGGTCTCTAAACGCGAAGAGTATGAGAAAGATTTCGGTCGCGAATTTACCGAGCAGAAATGTTCTAAAATCATCTCCCGCGCCAGTATGCTGATGGTTGCGGTGGTAATGTTCTTCGCCTTTAGCTGCCTGTTCACGCTGTCTCCGGCAAACATGGCGGATGCGAAAGCGCAGAACATTCCAGTACTGTCTTATCTGGCGAACCACTTCGCTTCACTGTCCGGGACGAAGTCCACCTTCGCGACCGTTCTGGAATACGGTGCTTCTATTATCGCCCTGGTTGCTATCTTCAAATCGTTCTTCGGCCACTACCTGGGTACGCTGGAAGGTCTGAACGGTCTGGTGCTGAAGTTTGGTTACAAAGGCGATAAGACCAAAGTTTCCGCCGGCAAACTGAACACCATCAGCATGATCTTCATCATGGGCTCCACCTGGGTTGTGGCTTACGCCAACCCGAACATCCTGGACCTTATTGAAGCAATGGGCGCGCCGATTATTGCCTCTCTGCTCTGCCTGCTGCCGATGTATGCCATCCGTAAAGCGCCATCACTGGCGAAATACCGTGGCCGTCTGGATAACGTGTTTGTTACCGTGATTGGTCTGCTGACCATCCTGAACATTGTCTACAAACTGTTTTAATCCTTAAGCTCAGGATGAGCGGAGTAGTGAAATGAATGAGTTTCCGGTAGTACTGGTTATTAACTGTGGTTCGTCTTCCATTAAATTCTCAGTGCTGGATGCAGCTAACTGTGAAGTTTTAATGGCGGGAATCGCGGACGGTATTAACTCTGAAAATGCGTTCATAGCAATTAATGGAGGAGAGCCAGCTAAGCTGGCTCACCACAGCTACGAAGACGCATTAAAAGCAATTGCCGTTGAACTAGAGAAACGTAATTTAATGGACAGCGTGGCCTTAATTGGCCACCGCATTGCACACGGCGGAAATATCTTTACCGAATCAGCAATTATTACTGACGAAGTTATTGATAATATCCGCCGGGTATCGCCGCTAGCACCGTTACATAATTATGCGAACCTGAGTGGGATCGAATCTGCTCAGCACCTTTTCCCAGGCGTACAGCAGGTTGCGGTATTTGATACAAGCTTCCACCAGACGATGGCCCCTGAAGCCTATTTGTACGGTTTACCGTGGAAATATTTCGAAGAGTTGGGCGTTCGTCGTTACGGCTTCCACGGCACGTCGCATCGCTATGTTTCTCAGCAAGCGCATGACCTTCTCGACCTGCAGAGTGATGACTCGGGTCTGGTTGTGGCTCACCTGGGGAACGGTGCGTCAATCTGTGCGGTGCGTAACGGGCAGAGCGTTGATACCTCAATGGGCATGACGCCGCTGGAAGGGTTGATGATGGGGACACGCAGCGGCGACGTCGATTTCGGCGCGATGGCGTGGATTGCCAGCGAAACCAACCAGACGCTGAGCGACCTTGAGCGCGTAGTGAATAAAGAGTCCGGTTTACTGGGTATTTCCGGTTTGTCTTCTGACTTACGTACGTTAGAAAAAGCCTGGCACGAGGGACATGAGCGTGCGCAGCTGGCGATTAAAACGTTTGTGCATCGTATCGCGCGTCATATCGCCGGGCATGCCGCATCGTTGCATCGTCTTGATGGGATTATTTTCACTGGTGGAATAGGTGAGAACTCGGTATTAATTCGTCGTCTGGTTATTGAGCACCTTGCCGTTTTAGGCGTGAATATCGACAACGAAATGAATAGTCTGCCAAATTCCCATGGTGAAAGAATTATCTCAAATAAAGATGCTCGTGTTATTTGTGCGGTTATTCCCACAAATGAAGAGAAAATGATTGCACGTGATGCCATTGCGTTAGGCAAAATTAATACTCCAGTAGCATTTGCATAATTAATTTTCAGCAGAGAGATTATTTTTCATGAAGGTAAATATCGATACCAGCGATATGCTGTATGCCGAAGCCTGGAATGGCTTTAAAGGTACGGACTGGAAAGAAGAAATTAATGTCCGTGATTTTATTCAGCACAACTATACGCCTTATGAAGGGGATGAATCTTTCCTCGCCGAAGCAACGCCTGCGACCACTGCATTGTGGGAAAAAGTGATGGCGGGCATCCGTATTGAAAACTCGACGCACGCGCCGGTTGATTTCGATACTAATATTGCTACCACGATAACCGCGCATGATGCGGGTTATATTGAACAAGAACTGGAAAAAATCGTTGGTCTGCAAACGGATAAGCCGCTCAAGCGCGCTCTGCATCCGTTTGGTGGCATCAACATGATCAAAAGCTCTTTTGATGCTTATGGTCGTGAGATGGATGCTGATTTTGAATACCAGTTTACTGAACTGCGTAAAACCCATAACCAGGGCGTATTCGACGCCTACTCTCCGGATATGCTGCGCTGCCGTAAATCCGGCGTGCTGACCGGTCTGCCGGACGGCTATGGTCGTGGCCGTATCATCGGTGACTATCGCCGCGTGGCGCTGTACGGTATTCGCTACCTGGTGCGCGAGCGTGAACTGCAGTTTGCCGATCTCCAGTCGAACCTGGAGTGGGGCCAGAATCTTGAAGCCACGATTCGTCTGCGTGAAGAGCTGTCTGAGCACCGTCGCGCTCTGCTGCAAATGCAGGAAATGGCTGCGAAGTATGGCTGCGATATCTCCCGCCCGGCGCGTAATGCGCAAGAAGCGGTGCAGTGGGTGTACTTTGCTTACCTGGCTGCGGTGAAATCGCAGAACGGCGGCGCGATGTCGCTGGGCCGTACCGCATCGTTCCTCGACATCTACATTGAGCGCGATTTCAAAGCAGGGATTTTAAACGAGCAGCAGGCGCAGGAGCTGATCGACCACTTCATTATGAAGATCCGTATGGTGCGCTTCCTGCGTACGCCGGAATTCGACACCCTGTTCTCAGGCGACCCTATCTGGGCGACCGAAGTTATCGGTGGTATGGGGCTTGATGGCCGCACGCTGGTGACGAAGAACTCGTTCCGCTATCTGCATACGCTGCACACCATGGGCCCGGCACCAGAGCCGAACCTGACGGTGCTGTGGTCTGAACAGCTACCAATCGCCTTTAAAAAGTATGCTGCCCAGGTGTCGATCATTACCTCGTCTTTACAGTACGAAAACGACGATTTGATGCGTGCCGACTTTGACAGCGATGACTATGCCATTGCCTGCTGCGTCAGCCCGATGGTTATCGGCAAACAAATGCAGTTCTTCGGGGCGCGTGCCAACCTCGCTAAAACGTTACTGTACGCAATCAACGGCGGCGTGGATGAGAAGCTGAAAATCCAGGTCGGGCCGAAAACGGCACCACTGATGGATGACGTGCTGGACTACGACACGGTGATGGAGAGCCTGGACCACTTTATGGATTGGCTGGCCGTGCAGTACATCAGCGCGCTGAACATCATCCACTACATGCACGACAAGTACAGCTACGAAGCATCGCTGATGGCGCTGCACGATCGTGATGTCTATCGCACGATGGCCTGTGGTATGGCGGGTCTGTCCGTGGCGGCGGATTCTCTGTCGGCTATCAAATATGCTCGCGTGAAACCGATTCGCGATGAAAACGGTCTGGCGATTGATTTTGAAATCGAAGGAGACTATCCGCAATACGGCAACAACGACGAGCGCGTAGACAGTATTGCCTGCGACCTGGTCGAACGCTTTATGAAGAAAATTAAAGTGTTGCCAACCTACCGTAACGCGGTGCCGACGCAGTCCATTCTGACCATCACCTCCAACGTGGTGTACGGACAGAAAACTGGTAAAACGCCAGACGGACGTCGCGCGGGTACGCCGTTTGCGCCAGGGGCAAACCCGATGCACGGCCGCGATCGTAAAGGTGCGGTGGCGTCGTTAACCTCGGTCGCCAAACTACCGTTCACCTATGCCAAAGACGGTATTTCGTACACCTTCTCCATTGTACCGGCAGCGCTGGGCAAAGAGGATGGAGTGCGTAAAACCAACCTGGTCGGTCTGCTGGACGGTTACTTCCACCATGAAGCGCATGTGGAAGGTGGGCAGCATCTGAACGTTAACGTTATGAACCGTGAAATGTTGATGGATGCCATTGAGCACCCGGAAAACTATCCGAACCTGACGATCCGCGTGTCTGGCTATGCGGTGCGCTTCAACGCGCTGACCCGTGAACAGCAGCAGGATGTTATTTCACGTACTTTCACCCAGGCGCTCTGACGCCGGAGGGACTATGAGAAAAGTTATTGCAACCGAATGTGCGCCAGGGGCTATCGGGCCTTACGTACAGGGTGTGGATCTGGGCAGCATGGTGTTGACGTCAGGTCAAATCCCGGTGTGTCCACAGACCGGTGAAGTGGCTGAAAACGTATCCGATCAGGCGCGTCAAAGCCTGGAAAACGTGAAAGCGATTGTCGAGTCTGCAGGTTTGAAAGTGAGCGATATCGTCAAGACCACCGTTTTCGTTTCCGACCTGAACGACTTCGCCACCATCAATCAGGTGTACCAGCAGTTCTTTGATGAGCATAAGGCAATCTACCCTACGCGCAGCTGCGTGCAGGTCGCCCGCTTACCCAAGGATGTGAAGCTGGAGATTGAAGCCATCGCCGTACGTGGCGACACGCTGTAATCCCTTGCGGGGCGATCTCAGGATCGCCCCGATCCTTAATGAGTGTGAAACCTGGTCTTCACTGAACGGCAATCCGAGGGTGTGGATATGATTAGCGCATTCGATATTTTCAAGATTGGCATTGGACCTTCCAGCTCCCATACCGTGGGGCCAATGAACGCAGGTAAAAGCTTTATCGATCTGTTGGTCAGCAGCGGGGAACTCCCCAAAGCTACGCATATTGTGGTCGATCTTTATGGATCGCTTTCCTTGACCGGAAAAGGTCATGCGACAGATGTCGCCATCATGATGGGACTGGCCGGTAACAGTCCACAAAATGTTAATATAGATTCTATCGCTGGTTTTACTCAGGAAGTGGCCCGTACCGGACGTTTACCGGTTGCAGAGGGCACGCATGTTGTCGATTTTTCCCCAGACGAAAATATTCTCTTTCATACCGAAACGCTGCCGCGCCATGAAAATGGCATGCGTATCACCGCGTGGAACGGCACCGAGACACTATTAAGCAAAACCTATTACTCCGTCGGCGGTGGTTTTATCGTTGAAGAGGAGCAATTTGGTCAGGCGCATGATGTTGAAGCACACGTACCCTACAATTTTCATTCCGCCAGCGAACTGCTGAAACTGTGCGAGCGCAACGGGCTGTCTGTTTCCGGCCTGATGATGCAAAACGAACTGGCGATGCGCAGCAAAGAAGAAATCGATGCTGGCTTTGCTGCCATTTGGGACGTTATGCACGCTGGAATTGAGCGCGGCATGAACACCGAAGGCGTTCTGCCGGGTCCACTGAACGTCCCGCGCCGCGCCGTGGCATTACGTCGGTTGCTGGTTTCCAGCGATAACCTGTCCAGCGACCCGATGAACGTTATCGACTGGATCAACATGTTTGCGCTGGCCGTGAGCGAAGAAAACGCCGCCGGATGCCGGGTTGTGACGGCACCGACCAATGGAGCATGTGGGATTATCCCTGCTGTCCTGGCCTATTACGACAAGTTCCGCCGCCCGGTGAATGCAAACTCCATTGCCCGCTACTTATTGGCCGCTGGGGCGATAGGCGCGCTGTATAAGATGAATGCCTCTATTTCTGGTGCCGAAGTGGGTTGCCAGGGGGAAATTGGCGTCGCTTGTTCAATGGCAGCAGCCGGGCTGACCGAGTTGCTCGGCGGTAGCCCGTCTCAGGTGTGTATTGCGGCGGAAATCGCCATGGAGCATAACCTGGGACTGACCTGCGATCCGGTCGCCGGACAGGTACAAATACCGTGTATTGAGCGCAATGCGATCAACGCGGTAAAAGCCGTCAACGCCGCGCGTATGGCGCTACGTCGAACATCTGAGCCACGCGTTTCGCTCGATAAAGTGATCGAGACCATGTATGAAACGGGCAAAGATATGAACGACAAATACCGTGAAACGTCACGTGGTGGTCTGGCTATCAAAGTGATTTGCACTTAACTAAATTTGTGTTTATTTCTCCTTTGGGCGCACTTGAGTGCGCCCTTTTTTTGTTGTGATCCGCTTCAAAAAGGGAGATTAATCCCATTTTGTAAATATAAAATAGAAAAATTTTATTAAACATTATGAAATGAGTGGGTATTTATGTGAAGTTTTTCTCTGACCCTCGGCGTATGATTTCTCCATTCTAACGAACTCGCCTGCACGACTCGTACCGCGTATCGCATTGATGCGGAACGGAAAAATAATAAAACCTTACCCTACATTTTGAGCGAGATTTTTATGGAAACGGCAACGAATAACAGCGTAATACTCGACGCATCTGCTCCGGCGCGTCGGGCGGGGATGACCGAAAGTGAATGGCGTGAAGCCATTAAATTCGACAGCATGGACACTGGCTGGGTCATTATGAGTATCGGTATGGCAATTGGCGCGGGGATTGTTTTTCTTCCCGTCCAGGTAGGATTGATGGGGCTGTGGGTGTTCTTACTCTCTTCTATCATCGGCTATCCAGCCATGTATTTGTTCCAGCGCCTGTTTATCAACACGCTGGCTGAGTCCCCAGAGTGTAAAGACTACCCGAGCGTGATCAGCGGCTATCTGGGTAAGAACTGGGGCATCCTGTTAGGTGCGTTGTATTTTGTGATGCTGGTTATCTGGATGTTTGTCTATTCCACCGCCATCACCAACGATAGCGCCTCTTATCTGCACACGTTTGGCGTTACTGAAGGTTTACTGTCCGACAGCCCGTTCTATGGCCTGGTGCTGATTTGCATCCTGGTGGCCATCTCGTCACGCGGGGAAAAACTGCTGTTTAAAATCTCCACCGGCATGGTGCTGACCAAGCTGCTGGTAGTGGCAGCGCTTGGCGTATCGATGGTTGGGATGTGGCATTTGTATAACGTAGGTTTACTGCCGCCGATGGCGCTGCTGATCAAAAACGCGATCATAACGTTGCCATTTACGCTGACCTCAATTCTGTTTATTCAGACATTAAGCCCGATGGTTATCTCGTATCGTTCTCGCAATAAATCCATTGAAGTGGCGCGCCATAAAGCCCTGCGAGCGATGAATATCGCGTTCGGCATTCTGTTCGTGACCGTCTTTTTCTACGCCGTTTCCTTCACGTTGGCGATGGGCCATGACGAAGCGGTTAAAGCTTATGAGCAGAATATTTCCGCTCTGGCGATTGCCGCGCAGTTTATCAGCGGTGCGGGTGCTGGTTGGGTGAAAATCGTCAGCGTAGTTTTGAACATCTTTGCCGTTATGACCGCTTTCTTCGGCGTCTACTTAGGTTTCCGTGAAGCGACTCAGGGGATCGTAATGAACGTGCTGCGCCGCAAAATGCCAGCCGAGAAAATCAACGAAACCCTGGTTCAGCGCGGCATTATGATTTTTGCCATCCTGCTGGCCTGGAGTGCAATTGTGCTCAATGCGCCGGTACTGAGCTTCACCTCTATTTGTAGTCCTATCTTCGGCATGGTGGGTTGTCTGATCCCGGCCTGGCTGGTCTACAAAGTTCCTTCACTGCACAAATACAAAGGCGCTTCCCTGTATCTGATTATTATCACGGGCCTGCTGCTGTGCGTTTCTCCGTTCCTGGCATTTTCCTGAGTTATCTGAGCAAAGGTTGTTGTTATGTTTGAGACTACATTGAATCCATTATGGGATAGTTTTATCCGCGCGGTACAGGAAGAGGTTAAGCCTGCGCTGGGTTGTACGGAACCTATCTCTCTGGCGCTGGCGGCAGCGGTCGCATCCTCTGAGCTGGACGGCGCGGTTGAACGTATTGATGCGTGGGTCTCACCGAACCTGATGAAAAACGGCATGGGCGTTACCGTGCCGGGTACTGGAATGGTCGGGTTACCTGTCGCGGCGGTGCTGGGTGCGCTGGGGGGAAATGCCCGTGCTGGTTTAGAGGTACTGAAAGATGCGTCGCCCCAAGCAATCGCTGATGCGAAAGCGATGTTGAGCGCTGGCAAGGTTGCGGTGATGCTGCAGGAACCTTGCGAGGATATCCTCTTTTCCCGCGCGAAAGTTTACAGCGCTGAAGGATGGGCGTGCGTGACGATTGTGGGCGGTCATACCAACATAGTCCACATCGAGACCAATAAGGGTGTAGTGTTCACCACAGAACAGAATGCTCAGGAAGAGGAGCTGGAGTCGCCGCTGGCGGTATTGTCTCACACATCGCTGGAAGAGATTCTGGCGTTCGTGAACGCGGTACCGTTTGAGTCGATCCGCTTTATCCTCGACGCGGCAAAGCTGAACGGTGCGCTGTCTCAGGAAGGGCTGCGCGGTAACTGGGGCTTGCACATCGGAACCACGCTTGAGAAGCAGTGCGCGCGTGGCCTGCTGGCGAACGATCTCTCCACCTCTATTTTGATCCGTACCAGTGCGGCATCGGATGCGCGAATGGGCGGGGCGACGCTGCCGGCCATGAGCAACTCCGGATCCGGCAATCAGGGTATTACCGCGACTGTTCCGGTCATGGTGGTGGCCGAGCACTTTGGCGCGGATGAGGAGAAACTGGCGCGGGCGCTGATGTTGTCTCACCTGAGCGCTATTTACATCCATCATCAGCTTCCGCGTTTGTCTGCGCTATGCGCGGCAACCACGGCGGCGATGGGCGCAGCAGCGGGGATGGCATGGATCGTGGATGGCCGCTACAACACCATCGCGATGGCGATCAGCAGCATGATTGGCGACGTGAGCGGAATGATTTGCGATGGCGCTTCAAACAGCTGCGCGATGAAAGTCTCAACCAGCGCATCTGCGGCGTGGAAAGCGGTGCTGATGGCACTGGATGATACTGCCGTAACCGGAAACGAAGGGATTGTGGCGCATAACGTGGAACAATCTATCGCTAACCTGTGTGCGCTGGCGTGTCGGTCGATGCAGGAAACCGACAAGCAGATCATTGAGATCATGGCCAGTAAGGCGCATTAATCTCCAGGTCGGGTAAGGCGTTGCCGCCACCCGGCATAAGTCTAAGCCGCCTTTTCAGGCGGCTTCTTCGTCTTCCAGCCGTAGCTCGGCATCGGCCACAATCGCTTCCAGCTCTGTCAGCATTTCTTCATAGCCGAAGGCAACTGTTTCCCGTTTTTTCAGCTCAACCTGCGGCTGGCGTTTTTTTGATGATTTCTTGCTCAATAGTCGTACTCCATTGTTTTCCCTGACTATACGGGCAAATCTATCAGCAAAGCGCGCAGCGGGGTATCGGCGACTAACGTTATGTTAGTTTCGTCACGAATAAATGCCCCATCGCCACAGGTGAGCGCTTCTTTTTCGGCGCCAGCCGTCACCGCATGGAATCTGCCGTGAATCGACTGTAAATAAGCGCGTGGCCCATGTAACTGAAAACTCAGCGATTCACCTTGCTGCAGTTCAACGTGGTGCACCCATACCTGTTGACGCAGATGCAGGCTGCCTTGTTCACCGTCCGGCGAGGCCAGCAGCTGATGCTTACCGGTACCCAGCGTGGCTTTCTGTACGCAGGCGTTTTCACGCTGCGGGCAGGCGTCCAGCCAGAGCTGCATCCGCGTTAACGGTTTGTCTTTGCTGATATTGTGTTCGCTATAGCTAATCCCGGGCTGTGTCGCGAGCAGTAAAACTTCGCCTGCTTTGGCCTTGATATGGTTGCCTTCGCTGTCTCGGTACTCTGCTTCCCCTTCAAGGATCAGATTGACGATATCCACCTTCGGATAGGTCCGCGGCTGGAAAGAGGCCCCCGGTGCCAGAACTTCCTGGTTCAGAACACGCAGCGAGGCATAACCCAGCAGTTTAGGATCAAAATAGTGTCCAAAGGAGAAGGTATAACGGGCCTGCAGCCAGCCGTAGTCTGCTTGCCCGCATTGTTTGGCTGTACGGGTAGTAATCATAGTTCTTGACCTCTCTTTACTTCCTTTTATGTTAAATGGCTAGACGCTGCATTGTTAGCCAGATATTCTGCCCGGTATGTTCAAATTTCCTGAATGAGAACGAGATGGCTAAAGAAAGGGCTTTAACGCTTGAGGCGTTACGCGTCATGGACGCAATAGACAGGCGCGGCAGCTTTGCCGCCGCCGCAGACGAACTGGGGCGCGTGCCTTCCGCACTTAGCTATACCATGCAGAAGCTGGAGGAAGAGCTGGACGTAGTGCTGTTTGACCGTTCAGGCCACCGCACAAAATTCACTAACGTCGGGCGTATGCTGCTGGAGCGTGGGCGCGTACTGCTGGAAGCTGCGGATAAACTGACTACCGATGCCGAAGCGCTGGCTCGCGGATGGGAAACGCATTTGACTATCGTTACCGAAGCACTGGTGCCAACGGCGGCGTTTTTCCCGCTGATCGACAGACTGGCCGGGAAGGCCAATACCCAGCTTTCCGTTATTACCGAAGTTCTGGCCGGGGCGTGGGAGCGTCTTGAGCAGGGGCGGGCGGATATCGTGATTGCGCCGGATATGCATTTTCGCTCATCTTCCGAAATCAACTCGCGCAAGCTGTACTCGCTGATGAACGTGTATGTGGCGGCACCGGATCATCCTATCCACCAGGAGCCGGAACCGTTATCGGAAGTCACCCGTGTGAAATACCGTGGGATCGCTGTGGCGGATACCGCACGTGAACGTCCGGTGCTGACCGTTCAACTGCTGGATAAACAGCCGCGTCTGACGGTGAGTACGATAGAAGATAAACGTCAGGCGCTGTTGGCCGGATTGGGCGTAGCGACAATGCCGTACCCGCTGGTGGAAGAGGATATTGCAGCTGGTCGACTGCGGGTCGTTAGTCCGGAATCGACAAGCGAGATAGATATTATTATGGCCTGGCGTCGTGACAGCATGGGCGAGGCGAAATCCTGGTGTCTGCGAGAAATTCCCAAGCTGTTTGCGGGTAAATAAGAAATACGCCCCTCCAACGGAAGGGGCGTATTTAAATTCAGGACAACTGTTTGGGGTCAGCGCCGAAGCGGTTACTCCCCGGAGTGCCGTTTTGACAGTTGAAAATGATGATCACCAACCAGCCGACGATCGGGATCAGCAGCACCAGCAGCCACCAGGCTGAACGATCCGTGTCATGTAAACGCCGAAACTGTACCGCCCACCACGGGATAAAGACCAGAACCCCGTAAATCGTCGTTAATATGCCTTCTCCTCCGGCGCGTTCCCAGCCAAGCATTCTGTCCAGAATGCCCAGCACGAACGTGAAGATGATGTTGACCAGCACAAACATCCAGTATTCTTTACGACGCGCGCGACCACCAAAACCAAAGTAATTCTTTAATACGTTTAAATACCAATCCATTTTTGCCTCGTTCTGCGTTCAATTACTTGTTTTTAAAGCAATCAAATTAAGAATAGCTGCGAATGGAATGCTGGTAAATATTTGTGTTGTTAATTATTTGGCCTCCAAACGGGCAATGCCGATCAGTTAAGCATGTATGGTGAACATGTGATTCTTGCTCAGGGTTCCGTTCACCTCATGTGCGTTGCTTCTCTGATATCTTTATACCCGTGAACGGGCAAGGGAGGCTCACCGCCGCCTCCCTTGCAACCCAGGCTCCCGGCGGGAAAATCGTCGCTGCGCGATGTATTCGTCTTATTCCGTCTGCCTGTCGGGTCGGGGCCGAGCCTGCGTCCATGCAGGCCGTCCCCTCTGCCCGCATGGATGCGGGTTCAGGGCGCGTTTTACAGGGACGTTTCCTCGCGCCCGACCCGGTAGCCTGGAGGAATAAGCGGAGGGTATTGCACAGCAACAATTTTCCTGCCGGGAGCCGGGATTGTAAAGGGCGTGGCGGAGAACGCCCTTTACACGTTCACAGGAATCGGTGCTTCAGAGAAACGATGAACATGAGGTGAACGGAACCCTTTCCCTGAAATAGCATATTCATTACCTCCGCCAGCACATGTTGATGCCTTTCGAAACTGAGGCGTTAACTGAACAGCATTACCCAAACGGAGGCCAGTGTAAATCAGGCGAAACGCTCGTCACGCCCATGAGGTTCGCTGAGATCCTGCCACGGGCCGATTGAAATAATACCGGTCGGGTTGATTGTTTTGTGGCTACGGAAGTAGTGATGACGGATATGGTCAAAGTTGACGGTCTCCGCAATGCCCGGCATCTGGTAGATATCGCGCAGAAAACCGTACAGATTCAGGTAATCACTGATGCGGTGCTTGTCGCACTTGAAGTGGGTGACATAAACCGGATCAAAGCGCACCAGCGTGGTCCACAGGCGAATATCGGCCTCAGTTAGCTGGTCACCGGTCAGGAAGCGATGCTGACCCAGGATCTGCTCCAGTCGTGCCAGAGATTGAAAGACTTTTTCCACGGCATCGTCGTAGGCTTCCTGGCTGGTGGCAAATCCCGCTTTATACACGCCGTTATTGACGTTGTCATAAATCCAGCCGTTCAGCTCGTCGATTTTGCTTTGCAGGGCAGGTGGATAGTAATCCCCGGCTTTCGCACCCAGCGCATCAAACGCAGTGTTAAACATGCGGATGATTTCTGCAGATTCGTTGCTGACAATAGTGTGGTTTTTTTTGTCCCACAGTACCGGAACGGTCACCCGACCGCTGTAGTGCGGATCGGCGTGTAAATAGAGCTGATAAAGAAATTCGTGCTGATACAGGGTATCGCCGGTTGCCGCTGGGAAGTTGTCGTCAAAGGTCCAGCCGTTTTCCAGCATTAGCGGATGCACAACGGAAACGGAAATAAACGGTTCCAGCCCTTTAAGTTTACGCAAAATCAGTGTGCGATGTGCCCACGGACAGGCCAGAGAAACGTACAGATGATAACGGTCTTTTTCGGCAGCAAAGCCACCTTCACCGGTCTGGCCAGGCGTGCCATCTGCGGTGAGCCAGTTACGGAAAGCCGATGCAGAACGTTGAAATTTCCCACCGGTTGATTTGGTATCGTACCAGGTGTCATGCCAGACGCCGTCAATCAGTTGTCCCATTTTATCGTCTCCTCAGATAGCAAAAGCGAGGAGATATCTCCTCGCTTTTTGATGTGTTCAGTATAGTTTGCTTACCACTTTTTATTCAGTACGCGGTCAATACTGAATGCGCCCGGACCGGTGATAGCCAGCAGCAGGAAGCCGCCTGCGATGGTCAGGTTTTTCATAAACATCAGAGAGTTCACACCTTCCGCAAAGTTACTGTGGAAGAGGAACGCCGTCAGCAGCGTGAAGCCTGCGGTGAACAGCGCGGTAGTACGGGTCAGGAAACCGAACAGAATTGCCAGGCCGCCGCCAAACTCAAGCAGAATCACCAGCGGCAGCATAAATCCAGGGACGCCCATGGCTTCCATGTACTGTTGGGTACCTGCATATCCGGTGATTTTTCCCCAACCTGCGGTAATAAACAGGATTGGCATCAGAATGCGCGCTACCAGTACACCAACATCTTCTAATTTCTTCATCATACTCTCCAGGAAACCACTCAGGCGGCTTATTGTGTTTTTTTGTGCATCGGCGCTGCAGAGCGCGTCGTTGCTGTCGATGGAGAGAATCATAAACGTGCTTAGTGACAATTGTTAGCAAGGAAAACTGTCAGAAATTATCAAAAAATTTGAGGTTAGGTGGGAGTAGGGGGATTAGCCGCGCAACTGCTGCTGCCTGATGGTCGATTTCACCAGACGCCAGATGCTCCAGACGCTAAAGCCGCGTTTGGCCCAGCGTACCAGCAGATTTGGGTTACGGATGGTGCGAACCGCCATAATACTGCTCCCGACTAACACCCAGCCGCGCAGGTTCAACAGCGTCTTCCAGCCACGATCGTAGACCTCGGTGGCTTCCAGCCAGTCGCGGCGAGTAGCAGACAGATCCAGCCGTTGCTGCTGGATCTGTCCAAGCAGTTGCGCCTTACGTTGTTGACGTTCGACTTTACTGCTCATTATGCGTCATCCTCCAGAGCCCGCCTGTCGTTCGCGAGTTCATTGCGCGTATGGCGTAGCAGCGTTGTTTTACGCGCTTTACGCAGCGTCCATATCCCGCCAATCAGCGCTAACAGCAACAGCACTACGGTGGTGGCAATCATGGCGTTCAGGCGGTATTGAGGGTCAATGGCCCAGATGATAAGTACCATCAGGCTCATCAGGCCAAACGCCGCGAACAGCATAGTCAGCCCAAGCATCAGCAGGATCTGGATGAGGTTGGCTTTTTCCTCTTCCAGCTCAACGACGGCCAGCCGCAGCCGCGTCTCTACGATCTCAACGAGAATCGTCAGGATCCGCTGTCCAATACCCAGTACGCCTTTGCCTGGACCTTGTGCGTGTTGAGAATCAGCCATTGTTAACGGCGCGACAGCAGTACACCAAGCACCACACCGACTGCAGCGCCAATGCCGACGCCTGTCCATGGGTTTTCGCGCACGTAGTTATCGGCTTTAGCCGCGGCCTCACGGGTCTGTTTGGCAATCACATCGCTGGTTTCACTCAGACGATGGCGGCTCTCGCGCAGCGCATGTTCGGCTTTGCTGCGAATTCTACTCATCTCTTCCTTCGACTTATCGCCAGAAGAGCTAAGTACTTCTTCAAGCGTATCCGCAAGAGATTTCAGCTCAGCGCGCAGGTTTTCCGTAGCATTATCTTTCGACATAGTTTTCTCCAGTTGAGTGGCTAGTTACCGTACTTAGTAATCGCGGGTCTCGAGTTCTTTTAGCTCTTTCTGAGCTTCAGCAAGCTTGTGTTCGCGCTTAGCTACCTTATCCGCATCGCCTTTTTGCTTAGCTTCGGCTAAGTCACGTTGACGCTCGGCAATCTCATTTTTCTGCTCGGCGATTTTTTTCTGATGGTTGGCGCGCAGTTTGCTGTCAGTACAGTTTGCCCTGACTTCGCTCAGCGCTTTGTTCAGCCCATTGATGCGGCTCTGATTATTGTGTTTTTCGGCATAGCTAATCTCCCGCTGAATGTCTTGTTCTTTTTCCTGACAGAGGGTGTTGGCGTAGCTGCCGGCACTTAGAGCGAAAAGGCTAATTGCCAAAGCGATGCGGTATTTCATTCTTGAACCTTCCATTGTGATTCGACCTCGTCGTTTAGGGTCGATGCTCCAGAATAATAAAACGTTGGGTCATAAGCCCAGTTTATTAATCATAGGCGCTAAACGGTGAAATCACCAAAGTGAGTGATCTAATTCAGATTCCTGGAAATTAACCAAAGCGGTGTGGAGTATCACGTAAGCGGGATAACCACTGCACCGCCTGATTATCATCATCCTGCTGAGCGATAACGAAACCGTGCGGTAACGTTCGATCAAGTACGACCTTTGCCGCTGCGCTCTGCGCGCTGGAATCAAAGGTAATCAGCAGTGCGTCATTTTGCGGAGTGATGCTTTTAAAACGAATGCCGTTGGCATCCAGGTGATGCCAGATAGAGAAGCCATCAGGCATGCTGGCTCCCTGGTTTACGGCACGAATGGCAAGCGTTGATTCCTGCTGGCGAATGACAGACCAGGTCAGGAGCAACGCGCCAATGAACAACATAAAAGTGGTGGACCAGGCAAGTCGTCGGAGCGTTATGCATGATTTCAGCATAATTTACCCTCGGTTCCCGTATTTCTTCTTCCAAAGAACAACCAGTGAACCTGCCAGACCAAACACCAGTAACACCACAGGAAGCAGCATCAGACAAGACATCAGCTGATCTTCATACTTGAGAAACACCGGCGTTTTGCCCAGCAGATAACCAAGCGTTGTGAGAATCAAAACCCAAAGCAGTCCACTCATCCAGTTGAAGAACTGAAAGCGCGCATTGTTCAGGCCGGACAATCCTGCGATGGTCGGCAGTAATGTTCTGACAAACGCGATGAAGCGACCGACCAGCAGCGCAGACAAGCCATGCTTATGGAACAGATGATGCGCGCGCTGATGGTAATGCGCGGGCAGATGAGATAGCCAGTTTTGTACTGTGCGGGTATTCCCCAGCCATCGCCCCTGGATATAGCTAAGCCAGCAACCCAGGCTGGCTGCAGTAGTGAGCAGCAGTACCGTTTGCGGGAAACCCATCGCGCCTTTGGCGATAAGTACGCCGACCAGCACCAGTAGACTGTCGCCAGGTAAAAAGGCCGCTGGCAGCAGTCCGTTTTCCAGAAACAAAATGGTAAATAGTACGAAATAGAGCATGCCAATCATGGAAGGATTGGCCAGCGTTTCAAAATCCTGAGCCCATAAAGCATTCAGTAATTGAGTCAGTAGTTCCATTCAATATTCCTGGAGAATCGGTTGTCGTCATGCCGGTTTTCTGGAGTTTGTAACGCCGCAATTTTATTGGTGTTTTTTACATGGATCGCGGTCTGACACAAATTCACGGCCTGAACTATTCCCTGTAAAGTTGTGAAGTAAGCAAGCTCTCAAACACAAAAATTCAAATAGCATCTAATTGTAACAAAGGTCAACGTTGTCCGTTATAGAAATTACGGTTGTTGAACTGTGATTTTGCTTATCGCAATGGAGGGAGGCGAGAGGATTTACACAGGCTGACACTTTATACCTAATGCTTACCAAGCAGGAGAAACAGGCGCTTTGTCGCGCCTGCATCGAAAAGATTGCTTATTTAGCGCTGTTAACTGCCGTATCGAGATGAACGACCGGATTTTCTGCAAAAAGATAACGATCGGCGTTGAACTCAAAATCATCGCTGGTCTCGTTGAATAACATGATTTTGGTATTCTCCAGGTGCTGCCACATCGCCAATTTTGCCGCATTGGGATCTTTACGGATCAGTGCTTTGAGAATTTGATCATGGTCATCACACCAGTTATCGACGGTACGTGCGTCGATATGCTCGTGCAGTTTTTTCCAGTACGGGTTGTGGCTGCGCTGGGTCCACATTTTTTCCACGATGGCGGCCAGCGCTGAGTTCTGCGTGGCTAGCGCGACCTGAATATGAAACTGCAGATCCCATTCGGAATCGCGGAAGCATTTTTCATTCCGCGCATGCTCTTGAATGTCCATCAGTTTCATGATGTCTTGCTTGGTAACCTGCGTAGCAGCAAATTCAGCGATATTGCTTTCAATTAACTGACGAGCCTGAAGCAGCTCGAAAGGACCATAATTGGCGAATTCAAGCGATTCGTCGGTGGCCTGCTGGTGACGGGCCTGGTTCGAAATGACATGAATGCCAGAACCTTTGCGCACTTCTACATAGCCCTCAACTTCGAGCATGATAATCGCTTCACGAACCACGGTACGGCTGACATTTTTTTCATCGGCGATAAAGCGCTCTGCGGGGAGTTTTTCACCCACCAGATAGACGCCCTGCTCAATGCGTTCTTTCAGATCAGCGGCAAGTTGTTGGTACAAACGTCGTGGTTCAGTGATTTCCATATGCGCTCCAGGCATGATACGGCAGACTCTATTTGTTATACCACTTTTACGATTACGGCTCCACTCGCGACGTCAAAAAAGCCGCCAGATAACTGGCGGCTTAGCATGACAAAACCTTGTTAAATCTTGTCCGGTTAACTTTGCGCAGCGGGATCGCCAGTTTGCGACTCTGACTCTACCTCGCTGGCCGATTTGTTCTGCAATACTGTCCAGATGACTAACGCGCCGAGGAGGTCGAATACCGCCAGTACGGCAAACAGTGGGCTAAAGCCGATGGTGTCAGCCAGTGCGCCGACGACCAGCGCAAACAGCGTACTTGCAAGCCAGGCGGACATACCGGTCAGACCGTTCGCCGTTGCCACTTCATTACGACCAAACACGTCAGAAGAGAGTGTGATCAGCGCACCGGACAGCGCCTGGTGAGCAAAGCCACCGACGCACAGCAGGGCGATAGCAATGTATGGGCTGGTGAACAGACCAATCATCCCTGGGCCAATCATCAGCAATGCACCCATGGTGACGACCATTTTACGTGAAACGATCAGGTTAACGCCGAACCAGCGCTGGAACAGCGGCGGTAAGTAACCCCCAACGATACAGCCCAGGTCAGCAAACAGCATCGGCATCCAGGCAAACATCGCAATTTCTTTCAGGTTAAAGCCGTAGACTTTAAACATGAACAGCGGGATCCAGGCGTTGAAGGTCCCCCATGCCGGTTCTGCCAGGAAACGCGGCAGCGCGATGCCCCAGAACTGGCGGTTACGCAGGATCTGACCGAGCGACATTTTTTTCGAGGTCGCGTTTTTATGCTGTGATTCCTGACCATTCAGAATGTAATCACGTTCTTCATCAGACAGTTTTTTCTGGTCGCGCGGGTGTTTGTAGAAAACAAGCCAGCACATCGCCCAGATGAAGCTCAGCGCACCGGAAATAATGAATGCCATCTGCCAGCTGTGCATGACGATGGCCCAGACCACCAGCGGTGGAGCAATCATCGCGCCGATAGAAGAGCCGACGTTAAAGTAACCTACGGCAATTGAACGCTCTTTTGCCGGGAACCATTCAGAACTGGCTTTCAGACCCGCAGGGATCATTGCGGCTTCAGCGGCACCTACCGCGCCACGCGCCAGTGCCAGTCCACCCCAACTGCCAGCCAGTGCGGTCGCGCCACAGAAGACGGCCCACAGAACGGCGAACATCGCATAACCCACTTTTGTGCCGAGCACATCGAGCACGTAGCCGGCAACGGGTTGCATTACGGTGTAAGCAGCAGAATACGCTGCGATGATATAGGAATACTGTTGAGTGGAGATGTGTAACTCTTCCATCAGAGTTGGCGCAGCTGCCGCCACAGTGTTACGTGTCAGGTAACCCAGCACGGTGCCAAGTGTCACCAGTGCAATCATGTACCAACGTAACCCTTTAATTTTACGCATGTAAAACCTCATCGTTTTGTTATGTCCGCGAACGAGCGGTCATCTTCCAGTTCAGGGCGGGATGTTCTTTTACGAGGGGGGACCGAAAAAAAGCCGGTACTCCCCGAACTTTGCCATGTCAATAATTGTGCTAATTCGGTTTCCGTACCGGTCAATCCGATGGATATCCATCGGTAATTTGCATTCCGTCGGCTTATGTATCGCGACGGCCAAAAGATAACTTGTCATACAGCTTTAAAAGGTGAGTGCCATCACAAAAGTGTGAATCTTCGTGTGGTCATTATTTCGATTCAGCAAAGCCAGAACTGGCGCGGCTTGACGCGTGATTTACCTCTTTGAGAGTAATTTTTTTGTCACCATTTGTTGATCTAACTCACGAAAATATCTTCAGCGTATAGAAATTGGTGTGATAACTTTGTCAACATCAAAACATAAGCAATCTGACGCACTCGTTGAGAGGAAGACGATAATGACCCCGTTTATGACTGAAGATTTCCTGCTGGACACCGAATTTGCCCGCCGTCTGTACCATGATTACGCCAAAGACCAGCCGATTTTCGATTACCACTGCCATTTACCACCGCAACAAATCGCTGAAAACTACCGTTTTAATAACCTGTATGACATCTGGCTGAAGGGTGATCACTACAAATGGCGTGCGATGCGTACCAATGGCGTCGCTGAGCGCTTGTGTACCGGCGATGCGTCCGATCGCGAGAAGTTTGACGCATGGGCCGCCACGGTTCCGCACACTATCGGTAACCCGCTGTACCACTGGACCCACCTCGAATTACGTCGTCCGTTTGGTATTACAGGTAAGCTGCTGTCTCCGGCAACGGCTGACGAAATCTGGAACCAGTGCAATGAGCTGCTGGCGCAGGACAAATTCTCCGCGCGCGGAATCATGCAGCAGATGAATGTGAAAATGGTCGGCACTACCGATGATCCGATCGACTCTCTGGAGCACCATGCGGCCGTTGCTAAAGACGGAAGCTTTGATGTGAAAGTGCTGCCGAGCTGGCGTCCGGATAAAGCCTTTAACATTGAGCTGGCGACCTTTAATGACTACATGGCGAAGCTCGGTGAAGTGTCTGACACGGATATCCGCCGCTTCAGCGACCTGCAAGCTGCACTGACCAAACGTCTTGATCACTTCGCAGCGCACGGCTGTAAAGTCTCTGACCACGCGCTGGACGTGGTGCTGTTTGCCGAATCTAACGAATCTGAACTGGATAGCATTCTGGCGCGTCGCCTGGCGGGTGAAACCCTGAGTGAACATGAAGTGGCGCAGTTCAAAACCGCCGTTCTGGTGTTCCTCGGCGCTGAATACGCCCGTCGCGAATGGGTACAGCAGTACCACATCGGCGCGCTGCGTAATAACAACCTGCGTCAGTTCAAACTGCTCGGCGCGGACGTCGGCTTCGACTCCATCAATGATCGTCCGATGGCCGAAGAACTGTCCAAACTGCTGAGCAAGCAGAACGAGCAAAACCTGCTGCCGAAAACCATTCTGTACTGCCTGAACCCGCGCGATAACGAAGTGCTGGGCACCATGATCGGTAACTTCCAGGGCGAAGGTATGCCGGGCAAAATGCAGTTCGGTTCCGGCTGGTGGTTCAACGATCAGAAAGACGGGATGGAACGTCAGATGACGCAGCTGGCCCAGCTCGGTTTGCTGAGCCGTTTCGTCGGCATGCTGACCGATAGCCGTAGCTTCCTGTCATACACGCGCCATGAATACTTCCGTCGTATTCTGTGCCAGATGATTGGCCGTTGGGTTGCTGCAGGTGAAGCACCGGCAGATATCCAGCTGCTGGGTGAAATGGTCAGAAATATTTGCTTCAACAATGCGCGCGATTATTTCGCCATTGAACTGAACTAAGGCCTGGGTGAAGGTATGCAATACATCAAGATCCATGCGCTGGATAACGTCGCGGTTGCGCTTGCTGATTTGGCTGAAGGAAACGAAGTCACCGTTGATGGGCAGGCGGTAATCCTGCGTCAGGCGGTCTCTCGTGGCCATAAATTCGCCTTATGCGATATTGCGAAAGGCGAAAACGTCATTAAATACGGTTTGCCAATTGGCCATGCGCTGGTGGATGTTGCGGCGGGTGAGCATATTCATGCTCACAACACGCGTACCAATCTGAGCGACCTGGATACGTATCGCTACCAACCTGATTTTCAGGCGGAAGTTGCACAACCGGCGGATCGCGATGTGCAGATCTACCGTCGTGCCAACGGCGATGTTGGCGTGCG
Source organism: Citrobacter sp. Cf132 (assembly GCF_030333885.1). Taxonomy (NCBI): domain Bacteria; kingdom Pseudomonadati; phylum Pseudomonadota; class Gammaproteobacteria; order Enterobacterales; family Enterobacteriaceae; genus Citrobacter; species Citrobacter sp. Cf132. Next base: position 146,952 of record NZ_JAOWFA010000055.1, on the reverse strand, counting down.
CAACGAACTGTGGATCCTACCGACGGTAGGCTGCGTTAATGCCATGGCGCGCCAGATGCAGAACCGTTTTCTGAAAGAGACTAACGACGCCGAAGGAATCGACGGCGTGCATCTCTTCAGCCACACCTACGGCTGTTCACAGCTCGGCGACGACCACATTAATACCCGCACCATGCTGCAAAACATGGTGCGTCACCCGAATGCGGGTGCGGTGCTGGTGGTTGGTCTGGGCTGTGAAAACAATCAGGTGGATGCCTTCCGCGAAACCTTAGGCGAGTACGATCCTGATCGCGTTCACTTCATGGTCTGCCAACATCAGGAAGACGAAGTGGAAGCGGGGATTGAACATCTTCACCAACTGTACAACGTGATGCGTAACGATAAGCGTGAACCAGGTAAGCTGGGCGAGCTGAAGTTTGGTCTGGAATGCGGCGGCTCTGACGGCCTCTCCGGTATTACCGCCAACCCGATGCTGGGCCGTTTCTCCGACTACGTGATTGCTAACGGCGGAACTACAGTGCTGACCGAAGTGCCGGAAATGTTCGGCGCCGAGCAGCTGCTGATGGACCACTGCCGCGATGAAGAAACGTTTGGCAAGCTGGTCACCATGGTCAATGACTTCAAGCAGTATTTCATTGCCCACGACCAGCCGATCTACGAGAACCCATCGCCGGGCAACAAAGCGGGCGGTATCACCACGCTGGAAGATAAATCGCTGGGTTGTACGCAAAAAGCGGGCTCCAGCCAGGTGGTTGACGTGCTGCGCTACGGCGAGCGTCTGAAAACCCACGGCCTGAACCTGCTGAGCGCACCAGGTAACGATGCGGTGGCGACCAGCGCGCTGGCGGGCGCGGGCTGCCATATGGTGCTGTTCAGCACCGGTCGCGGTACGCCGTACGGTGGTTTTGTACCGACGGTGAAAATTGCCACCAACAGCGAGCTGGCAGCGAAGAAAAAGCACTGGATCGATTTTGACGCTGGACAGTTGATCCACGGTAAAGCGATGCCTCAACTGCTGAGCGAGTTTGTCGATACGATCGTTGAGTTCGCCAACGGTAAGCAAACCTGCAACGAGCGCAACGATTTCCGGGAACTGGCTATCTTTAAAAGCGGCGTAACGTTGTAATTACCCTTCATCTTTTGCACCACAGCTGTGTTGGCTGCGTTCGCCCACCCCGGTCACCTACTCATGTAAGCTCTCGGGGATGTGCGAACTTGCCACCTTGCTGTAGCACAAAATCTTTTGGGTAAGTTTGTTTATGGTGGAATCTAAAAACGGCGTTTCATAATATGGAGCGCCGTTTGTTTTTGCATTACCTGACAAGGATCATTCATGACCGCGTATTGGCTGGCCCAGGGCGTAGGTGTCATCGCCTTTCTGATCGGCATTACCACCTTTTTCAATCGCGATGAGCGCCGCTTCCGGCTGCAACTTGCTGTCTATAGCGCCACCATTGGCGTGCATTTTTTTCTGATGGGCGCCTGGCCCGCGGGAATGAGCGCAGAACTCAACACCATCCGCACACTTGTCTCAATGCATACCCGCAAACTGTGGGTGATGACCGTTTTTATTATCCTCACCCTGGTTCTCGGTCTGGCGAAATTACAGCATGCGATGGAGCTGTTACCGATAATTGGCACGCTGGCCAGCACCTGGGCGCTGTTTCGCTGCAAAGGGTTAACCGTGCGTTGCGTAATGTGGTGCGCAACCGCCTGTTGGGTTATCCATAATTTCTGGCTGGGATCGATTGGCGGGACGATGATCGAAGGGAGTTTTCTGGTGATGAATGGCCTGAACATTATTCGCTTCCGGCGGATGCAAAAACGCGGAATTGACCCGTTCAAAATTGAAAAAAGCGTACAAGAAAAGAGCCCCTCCGCCCGATAACGGAGGGGCGCAGGGATTAGCCGCGCAGGGCGTTGTTTGCCAGACGCTCGTCTTCAGCCTGGCAGGCTGCCGCGGTAAACAAGACATCTGTAGAAGAGTTCAGCGCCGTTTCACAGGAATCCTGCAATACGCCGATGATAAAGCCGACGGCAACTACCTGCATGGCGATATCATTCGGGATACCGAACATATTACACGCCAGTGGGATCAGCAGCAGAGATCCACCCGCCACGCCAGATGCGCCACAGGCGCAAAGCGAAGCCACCACGCTCAGTAACAGCGCCGTCGGTAAATCGACCGGAATACCCAGCGTATTCACCGCCGCCAGCGTCAGCACGGTAATGGTGATCGCCGCACCCGCCATATTGATGGTGGCGCCCAGCGGGATAGATACCGAGTAGGTATCACGATCCAGATTCAGCTTCTCACATAGCGCCATATTCACCGGAATGTTGGCGGCAGAACTGCGGGTAAAGAAAGCGTACACGCCGCTTTCGCGCAGACAGGCCAGCACCAGCGGATACGGGTTACGGCGAATTTTCCAGAAGACCAGCAGTGGGTTGACCACAAACGCCACCAGCAGCATACAGCCTACCAGTACGGTCAGCAGTTGGGCGTAGCCCCAAAGCGTTGCGAAACCGGTGGTTGCCAGCGTGGATGAGACCAGACCAAAGATACCGATTGGCGCGAAACGAATCACCAGCTTTACCATAAAGGTGACGGCGTTGGACATATCATTGACCAGATTTTTGGTCGTTTCATTACCGTGGCGCAGTGCAAAGCCCAGACCAACGGCCCAGACCAGAATACCGATATAGTTAGCGTTAAGCAGGGCATCAATTGGGTTAGAAACCATGCTCATCAGCAGGCTACGCATTACTTCAACGATGCCGGACGGTGGCACAATATCGCTGGCGCTGCTGGAAAGATGCAGTGTTGATGGGAAAGCAAAGCTGAAGACAACGGCGGCTAATGCCGCTGAAAATGTTCCGAGCAGGTAAAGGAACAGAATGGGGCGGATATTGGTTTTTTGCCCGTGCTGGTGGTTGGCGATAGAGGCCATGACCAGCATCAGAACCAGAATTGGTGCGACAGCTTTTAATGCGCCGACGAACAGCGTACCCAGTAAACCAACGGCTTCTGCCGCAGGTTTTGACACCAGTGCCAGTAAAATCCCCAGTACCAAACCGATCAAAATTTGTTTAACCAGGCTCCCTTGCGCCAAACGCGAGAGTAGCCCCGATGAACGTTGCGTAGTCATGTCGTGATCCTTTCATTGTGTTGTTGCTCATCCATCGTGCGCTCTTACGACGCATCTTTCTGGATGTAACAAAGTGTTTGCGTGGTTGAGTATAAGGAAAGATAAAGCTTCGGGAAGAGAAATATCCTGGATTCCCCGCTGAGATTATATTTTATAACTTTGAATTAACATTGTTTTGACATGATCAACAAAAAGCCCGACGCACGCAGTGTGCTGCCGGGCTTTTCAGCTAGCAGATGAAACTTACTGTATTTGCTGCTTTTTATCGTGCTGGTGGTTGACCCATGCGTTAACAATCAGCGTCACAAACAGAATGCCAAATACCACGCCTAACGAGATAGCGATCGGGATATGGTAGAAATCGACAATCAGCATCTTGATACCGATAAACACCAGAATGACCGACAAGCCGTACTTCAGCATCGAGAAACGCTCCGCCACGCCCGCCAGCAGGAAGTACATTGCACGCAGCCCCAAAATAGCAAACAGGTTCGAGGTCAGCACGATGAACGGGTCGGTGGTAACGGCAAAGATAGCCGGAATACTGTCGACGGCGAAAATCACGTCGCTCAGCTCAACCAGAATCAACACCAACATCAGCGGCGTGACAAACAGCAGACCGTTTTTACGCACGAAGAATTTTTCATCTTCGATGGTATCGGTCATGCGCAAATGGCCGCGCAACCAGCGTACTAACGGTCTGTCGCCGATACCGGAGGCATCTTCTTTCGCCAGCGCCATCTTCACGCCGGTAAACAGCAGGAACGCGCCGAACACGTACAGCAGCCACTCAAACTGGGTGATAAGCCAGCTGCCGGCGAAGATCATGATCGTACGCAGAACAATTGCTCCCAGCACGCCATACACCAATACCCGGCGCTGCAACGCAGGCGGCACTGAGAAGTAGCTGAAGAGCATCAACCAGACAAAGACGTTATCTACTGCCAGCGATTTTTCGATCAGATAGCCGGTCAGGAACGCCAGTGCCTGTGGATCGGCAACGGCGCGGCCCTGGGTTTCCGCCAGGTACCACCAGAAGGCGGCGTTAAACAGTAGCGACAGCGTTACCCAGACGATTGACCAGGCCGCAGCCTGTTTCATCGACATCGTATGTGCGCCACGACGACCCTGCAACAGCAGGTCGATGGCCAGCATAATTACCACTACGACAGCGAAGCCACCCCATAACAACGGTGTGCCGACAGTATTCATTGTATTTCCCCATGCATAAAAAAAACGGCCAACGCCGAATGACGTTAGCCGCTGCTTTTTATGCATAGACCTTGCCATTCGGCAAGGTCTCACTTACAACAACAAAGGAATACGATGGCGTATTCCTTTGTTATCGCCCGGTGACCGGATGTGGTTTTTCACACATCGTAATGACGATCAACCGACAACGAAGTTACTCCCCTTTGCGGGTTACAAAATATTACAGGCCATGCATTCAGTCAATGGCCTGCAACATTCCATTTACACACTTTTACGCAGTCAGCGAGGTTACCGTTTCGTCTGCCGGGAAAACCACGCCGGTCTGGCGGCGAATCTCCGTTTGCAGTTTAGCGGTGATACGGCTGACGGCCAGTGCCGGGTGATCCACTTCGCCGGATTCAACCAAATGGGCAAAAGCCTCTGCCTCATACAGCATAGTATTGATGTGTTGAGGCGTCGTCAGATCCTGCGTTTTCCCCCCGCGTGGAACGAAGCACACCTTTTGGCATTCGGAAATATGCTCGATGACCAGCGATCCCGACTCGCCCTGAATTTCACTGGCTAATACCGAGTCGCTTACTTTTGAGTGCTGGAGCGTAACGCTGAAATCACCGTAATTCAGCACCACCACACCGTGAGCATCCACGCCGCTTTCCAGCAGGCTGGCGCTGGCCTGAACGCTCTGTGGTTCGCCCCACAGCGCAACCGCCGAGGCCAGGCAGTAAAAACCGATATCCATAATCGAGCCATTGGAGAACGCCGGATTAAACGTGTTCGGATTTTCACCATCCAGATAGCGCTGGTAACGCGAGGAGTACTGGCAGTAATTGATAAATGCCTTCCTGATTTTTCCAACTTTTGGGAGCGATTGCTGTAACAGCAGGAAGTTAGGCAGGCTGGCGGTTTTAAACGCTTCAAACAGCACGACCTGGTTTTCACGCGCGCAGGCGATAGCGGCTTCGGCTTGCGCCAGGTTGGAGGCCAGTGGCTTTTCGCAAATAACATGCTTTTTGTGCCGCAAAAACAGCTCGGTCTGCGGGAAGTGCAGGGAGTTTGGACTGGCGATGTAGACGGCGTCGATCGCCTCGCTTTGCGCCATCGCTTCCAGCGAAGTAAACAGATGCTCGACGGGGTAATCGTTGGCGAAGGTCTGTGCCTGCTCAAGGCTACGAGAATAGACTGCGGTTAACTTATACTTGCCGGTTTCATGGGCGGCATCGACAAACTGGCGGGTGATCCAGTTTGTGCCAATTACTGCGAAACGTATCATAAAGGCCTTCAGGCTGCGAAAAGGGATTCTTTCGTCAATTTAGCATGCCCTGAAGACAAAGCCAGTGCGCGACTACGCAGTTTGCTTTAACGATTGTTGCGTTAACCACAGGCGGGTATCGAACTCCAGTTGGTGATACTGAGGCTCCATATGACAGCACAGCTGGTAAAACGCTTTGTCGTGCTCTTTTTCTTTCAGATGCGCCAGTTCATGAACGACAATCATACGCAAAAAGGGTTCGGGGGCATTGCGAAAAACGGTCGCCACGCGGATCTCCGCTTTAGCTTTGAGCTTTCCGCCCTGCACGCGAGAAACGGCGGTATGCAGTCCCAGCGCATTCTTCAGAACGTGGATCTTGCTGTCATACATGACTTTATTCAGCGGCGGGGCGTTACGCAGAAACTGATTTTTCAGATCCTGAGTATATTGCCAGAGCGCTTTGTCGGTCGCGAAGTCATGCGTACCCGGATAGCGCTTCTCCAGCACTGCGCCCAGGCGTTGCTCAGCAATCAGCGTTCTCACCTGAGAAAGTAAATTCTCCGGATATCCTTGCAGATAGATCAACTGACTCATTAGTGCCCCATATAAAGTATAAAAAGTGTATACTCACGCACCCTTTTCAGGGATACGCCGAAATTTTACCATTCAGGAGGGCCGATGAGCCACATAGACAACGGTTTCCGTTCGCTGTCACTTAAACGTTTCCCGGAAACGGATGACGTTAACCCGCTGCTGGCGTGGGAAGCTGCAGATGAATATCTGCTGCAACAGCTGGACGATACCGAGATTAGCGGCCCGGTGCTGATCCTGAATGATACCTTCGGTGCGCTGGGCTGTGCGCTGGCGGAACATACGCCGTACAGCATTGGCGACTCCTATCTCAGCGAGCTTGCCACACGTGAGAACCTGCGTCACAACGATATTGCCGAGTCGAGCGTCAAGTTCCTCGACAGTACCGCTGACTATCCGCAGGCGCCGGGCGTGGTGCTGATTAAGCTGCCAAAAACCATGGCGCTGCTGGAGCAGCAACTGCGCGCCCTGCGTGAAGTGGTCACGCCGCAGACGCGTATCATCGCCGGTGCAAAAGCGCGTGATATCCACACCTCTACGCTGGAGCTGTTTGAGAAAGTGCTGGGACCAACCACCACCACGCTGGCATGGAAAAAGGCGCGCCTGATCAACGGCACCTTTACCAAACCGGCGCTGGCCGATACCGCCCAGACCCTGAGCTGGAAGCTGGAAGGCACCGACTGGACCATCCACAACCATGCCAACGTCTTCTCCCGTACCGGGCTGGACATCGGCGCACGTTTCTTTATGGAGCATCTGCCGGAAAACCTGGAAGGCGAGATTGTCGATCTCGGCTGCGGTAACGGCGTGCTGGGCATGACGCTGCTGGCGAAGAACCCAGAAGCCAGCGTGGTGTTTGTTGATGAATCACCGATGGCGGTCGCTTCCAGCCGTCTGAACGTGGAAACCAACCTGCCGGACGCGCTGGATCGCAGCGAATTTATGATTAATAACGCGCTCTCCGGCGTAGAACCGTTCCGCTTCAACGCGGTGTTCTGCAACCCTCCGTTCCACCAGAAGCATGCGCTGACCGATAATATCGCCTGGGAGATGTTCCACCACGCCCGCCGCTGCCTGAAAATCAACGGTGAGCTGTACATTGTGGCTAACCGTCACCTCGACTACTTCCACAAGTTGAAGAAGATTTTCGGCAACTGCGTAACCATCGCCACCAATAATAAATTCGTGGTGCTAAAAGCGGTCAAAACCGGTCGCCGTCGTTAAGCCCTTGTGCCGGATAGCGGCTAACGCCTTATCCGGCCTACACGAGCTGCATCGTAGGCCTGATAAGCGTAGCGCCATCAGGCAAAGATGTGCGCAGTTGTCTTATCCGACCTACGGGATACAACGTGTTAAATCTCCAGCGCTAAGCGGGTCCCCTGCGCAATAGCGCGTCGGGCATCCAGTTCCATCGCCACATCGCAGCCGCCGATCAGATGCACCGTTTTACCTGCCGCGTGCAGCGGATCGACCAGTTCACGGCGTGGCTCTTGTCCGGCGCAAATCACCACGTTATCCACGTTAAAGATCACCGGTTCGCCGTTCAACACGACGTGTAACCCATCATCATCAATCTTCTGGTAGCTGACTGCCGGGATCATTTTCACGCCGCGTGAGAGCAGGGTGGCGCGATGGATCCAGCCCGTCGTTTTACCTAAACTTTGCCCCGGTTTGCTGGCTTTGCGCTGCAACATCACTATCTGGCGCGGGCTGCGGGATAAGTGCGGACCTTCCGGGCGTAAGCCGCCAGGCTGTTGCAGGCTGGTGTCGATCCCCCATTCCACGCAGAACTCCGCAATGTTCTGGCTGGTGGCTTCACCGGGTTGACTCAGATACATGGCTGTATCGAAACCAATCCCGCCGCAGCCAACGATCGCTACGCGTTTGCCCACTGGCGTTTTATCGCGCAGAACGTCGAGATAGCTCAGCACTTTTGGATGTTCGATCCCCTCGATCGGCGGCATACGTGGCTCGATCCCGCTGGCAAGGATCACTTCGTCGAAAGTGTGCAGATCGTGTGCGCTGACAAAATGATTCAGCTTCAGGGTCACGCCAGTCACGTCGATCATCCGGCGGTAGTAGCGCAGGGTTTCATAGAATTCTTCTTTGCCGGGGATCTGTTTGGCGATATTAAACTGCCCGCCAATTTCGCCATGTGCGTCAAACAGCGTGACGTGATGTCCGCGTGCGGCGGCATTAATGGCGAAGGCGAGGCCCGCAGGACCCGCACCGACAACCGCCAGATTCTTCGGCACAGCTGCCGCAACGATCGGCATTTTGGTTTCATGGCATGCGCGCGGATTCACCAGGCAAGAGGTGACTTTGCCGACAAAGATCTGATCCAGACAGGCCTGGTTACAGCCGATACAAGTGTTAATCTCATCCGCTCGTCCGGTTTGCGCTTTTGACAGCAGTTCGGCATCGGCGAGGAACGGACGGGCCATCGACACCATATCGGCATCGCCACGGGCTAGAATGTCATCGGCGACCCGGGGATCGTTAATGCGGTTGGTGGTGACCAGTGGGATTGTCACATGCCCTTTCAACTTACGCGTCACCCAACTAAACGCGCCGCGCGGTACTGGGGTAGCGATAGTGGGAATACGCGCCTCATGCCAGCCAATACCGGTGTTAATAATGGTGGCCCCGGCGGCTTCTATAGCCTGCGCCAGCTGGACGGTTTCGTCGAAGGTTCCGCCGTTTTCTACCAGATCGAGCATCGACAGGCGGAATATAATTATAAAGTCATTACCGGCACGCTGACGTACCGCTCGCACCACCTCAACGGCAAAACGCATGCGGTTGGCATACTCACCGCCCCATTGGTCATCGCGCTGGTTGGTACGCAGAGTCAGGAATTCGTTGATGAGATACCCTTCCGACCCCATCACTTCTACGCCATCGTAGCCCGCTTCCCGCGCCAGTTGGGCGCAATGGGCAAAATCTTCAATCAACTGCAGCACTTCATCGTGCGTCAGCTCATGTGGCGTAAAGCGGTTAATGGGGGCCTGAATAGCAGATGGGGCTACCAGATGCGGCTGGTAGCTGTAACGCCCGGTGTGCAGGATTTGCAGGGCGATTTTGCCGCCTTCGTCATGCACGGCATCGGTAATGACGCGATGGTGTGCAAGCTGGCTGCTGTCGTTGAGCATCGCGCCGCCTTCCATCCCCACGCCGGAAAGCGCAGGCGCAATGCCTCCGCTCACAATTAACGCGACCCCGTGACGAGCGCGCTCGGCGTAGAACGCGGCCAGTCGTTCTGCACCGTCGGGATACTCCTCCAGCCCGGTATGCATTGAACCCATCAGCACGCGGTTTTTAAGCGTGGTGAAGCCTAAATCGAGCGGGGCGAACAGCGACGGATAGCTCATAAAGGTGTCCAGTATGTAAAATTATTGTTATGTGGTCGGATGAGTTCTAATTTAGCCGTCGCCGCGTAAAAGGGAAAAGGGGAATGCCGTGATTGTGATGGGATTCAAAAAAGGAGTGGGGCCAGAGAATGAATATGCCGGATATCGGTGCAAGCACCTAATCCGGCCTGTGAAAATGTGTCTTTGTAGACCGGATAAACGAAGCGCCATCCGGCGGTATGTCACAGATTACTGTTTTTTAAGAAAATCGTTGTACAGCATATAGAGATGTGCCGCGCTCCAGGAGAAGTTTGGCGCGCCCTGCTGCGCACCGGTCAATGGGTTATAGTTTTCCTGAATCGGACCATCTGCTGTAAGGCCTTTGGCGTGGCTGAAGAAGGTATCCGCCAGTTTTAACGCTTCATCGCGATAGCCATAACGCTCCATCCCTTTTAGCCCAAACCAGAACTGATCCACCCAGACGCGCCCGCGCCAGTAGATGTCCGCGCCGAAGGCGGGGTTGGTCAGCGCTGCAGTACCAAGTGGGACAAAGGTGTTGAACTCGTTGGGATCGAGCATCACCTTAACCACCGCATCCGCATGGGGCTGCGTTGCCGCCCCGTTAAACAGCGGCGACCAGCCTTCCGGCCCTTTGCCACGTTCGACGATTGGTTTACCCGCACAGCCGTTGGTCAACGGGGTATCTTCGATCCTCACGTCATAGAAGAATCGGGTGTCTGGGTCGAACATGCAGGTATTGATGTAATCCGCCAGTTTTTGCGCCAGCTGGCGGTAGCGCTGCGCTTCTTTGTGTTTACCGAGCAGGGTCGCCATCTCTGCCAGATAATGGTTGTCGCTGTACATATAGCTGGCCTGATCGACCGATTCCTGCAGCAGCGAGTAACCCAGCAACTTACCGTCGTTACTGCGGTTTTCGGCAAATTTCACCACCCAGTCGCTGCGTTTCCCACCGTTAGCGACGTATTTATCCAGTTGCTCTTTGTCGATAAAACCAAAGACTGCCGCATCGTCACGCCCGGATTCCCAGGAAGCAGCAACCTGTGCTGGGATCTCGAGGCTGTCATACTGGCCTTTACTGGTGATGTTGGCGTAGTTTTTCAGTCCGGAAAGGGTTTCTTCCTTGTCGCCATTTTTCACCGTAAACAGCATTTCACCGCTGTCGGTATTGTGGGCTTTATCGCGGGTCGCGCCGTATTCCGGTACGCCGTTGCCGTTATGATCGCGGTTTCGCAGCCACCAGTCGTGATATGCAACCAGCTTTGGATACATCTCTTCGAGCCAGGCCTTATCCTTGGTGACGTTGTAGACTTCCATTACCGACCAGGCAGCCAGGCTTGGCTTGGTGTTACGCTCGTTCCAGTTGCCGCCGTCGCCGTCGCGCTCGGGGCTAAGGTTCCAGGCAATCAGGTCGGGAATGAATCCGGCGTCCTGCGGGCGAACGGGATCGCCGGGTTTAATCTGCCATGAAAAGACGGCGCGAATGTTCTCTTTGGCGATCTCCGGGTTAAAGTGCGCCATGGCGAAGGCCTGCTTCCAGGTATCCCACGGCCAGGTCTGGTTGCCGGAGAACCAACGGCCGGTAACCGACGGTGTCACGGTATTGTGTTTTACCGCGCCGCCCGGCGAGCGCCAGTTACCGTTCAGCGTTTCGATTGCCTTCACCGCCACTCGGGTTTGTTCTGGCGTGGCGTCAGGGTTGTTTAAGCCTTTCTTGAGATAGTCGTCCCAGCGCTGCTGCGAGGCGAGCATGTAAGAAGAAGGACGCGCCAGAATATCGCGGATCTGCGGTTGCTCTTTTGCCACATCTTCGGCGGTAAGCAGATGAGACCAGGTGGTGTAAATCGTCGTCGAACCGTTGATATGGGTCTTCCCCGTGAAGCGATGACCATTAACCGTGGTTTTCATGGCGACAGATTTATGCACCTGATACTCCGACTCGCCGGAGGTGAGCAGATCCCAGGTTGAACGCACCTTGCCGAAGGTGACTTTCAGGCCGTCGTGCGTGGCGGTGATTTTGCGCTGATAGCCAGGGAACTCGCCATCAATGGTTTTATCCGACAGGGCTTTTCCCTCTTTTGCCTCCAGTTTTTCCAGCAGTTCGCCGTCCCACACCAGATCCAGCGGCGAGTTGCTGGTGATTTTGGTTTCCAGCAGCGAAGTGCGCGGACTGGCGAAGCGTAGCGTCATCTCTACCTGTACATCTTTTGATGACAATTTCTGTACCAGCGCCCCGGGAATGCTGTAAGCCTCGAGGGCAAAATCGACCTTTTTACCGTGCTGATACACCGTCAGCCGGTCAAAATTATTGGCCATAAAGTTGATGTACTCTTCGGTCAGCAGTGCGACGCCAGGAAAGCCGCCCATTGTTGCGGGGCCATCTGGCAACAGATGCCCGTGCCATGAGCCGAGGTCGAAAAATGGATTAAAACGCTGGTGGTCGTCGTGATCGTAGTCATGCATGTAGTCCGGCGCACCGGTGCGATTAATGATGTTTTTGAAGTCATTAACGCTGGCGGCATGTGCAGAGACGTTCATCAGCAGGAGGCAGGCCAGCGGCGTAAGAAGAGGTTTGATATTCATGGGTTCCGGTCCTTGTTACCAATAGAAATATTGCATCAGGAAGATTTGGTCGCTCGGGTCACCAGATGCATTCTGCATATAGAACCGGCTGTCGAAGGCGGTAGCGAAACGTCCGCCGCCGTATTCATACCAGATACCGAACTGCATAAAGGACGTGGTTTCTTCCTCGGCGCGATCTGGTCGGTGTTTGGCGTAGCTATATGCGGTGGAGAGGTAAACGCCTTTTAGCGCTTCATACATCGCGCTGACCATATAGCCGGTCTCGGTGCCGGACACATCCAGCCCGTCGGCGCGACCTGTGTGGTGCCACGCGCGGGCGGCGAAGTTGGGCGAGAGGATGCCGGTCAGGAACAGCTGTCCGGTACCGTCCGTTATCTCCAGACCGTTCATCCAGGTTACGCCTTCAGTCAGGTCGTACTGGATGTAACCGTTCATCATGGCCGGATAGGTATATTTATCGTCGTAGCGATCGTATTTACCAAAGTGCAACCATGCTTTGCTTTCATCGTGATGTCCGGCGGGTGTTGCGGTCACGCTATAGCGCAAAGGGCCGGTCAGGTTTTGCACCTTAATGGCGGTCATGATGTCTCGGGTATTCGGAATAACGTAGCCCAGGTCTGGCGTGAAATCCCCCCACCATTGCAGGTCATCCAGCGAGGAGTCCTGGCGCAGGCTGAGCATCACCTCTGTTCCAGCATCGGTACGGTAACCACCGTAAAAGCGGTTGATCCCGCCTTCGAATCCGCCCCAGCTATGGTCAGGAACCCAGGCATTGCCTTGATGGTCGGCCTGCACGGTCCAGCCCTCGCCGTAGATCAGACCAAACCATGAACCGTGTTTTATCTCCAGGCCACCTTCAATGTAAGTACCGTCGCTGTATTTATGCTTATCTTTTCCTTCTAAATCCATATATCCACCCATGCCCAATTCGCCATAAAAACGAAAAGAGGGGGAGGTTATGGCAGGTGTTTTCGTATCGTCGTGTTCAGCAGGGCGAACTTCTTCTGCACCCACAGAAGAGACGCAGAAAAAGGGCAGGGCAATAATTGCCCTGCAATAATGGCTAATGTTATTCATGCTTCGATCCTAAGCAAATAAAATATAATTTTTATTGTTATATACCCTTCATACTTCAAGCTGCATGTGCGTTAGCTACGTTCGTTCACCCCAGTCACATAGTTATCTATGCTCCTGGGAATTCACTCACTTGCCGCCTTCATGCAACTCGAATTATTTTGGTTATAGCCTTGGAGAATATTGTTTATTGTTATTATGTTTTAGTCATTAATTGATATTTGAAGCGGGAGCAGCCTCAATAGCTTTTTCTTCTTTAGTTAGTCCTTTGATGTATTTACTGTATTTCCACCAGGCAAAACCGAGGAAAATAACAATCCCACCGACGTTATAGAAAATAATGGTTATGATATTCCCGCCGCTCGGGAAGGTAGAGGCAATAAATCCGATGGTGAACAGGACGATCAGCATTGATACCACAATAATGCCAGTTTTTTGCGAACCCATACGGAAGTCGCGCGGTAAGTGGTCCAGTTTTGCGCGCAGATTCAGGTAGGCCAGCATAATAAACAGCGGCGGCAGCATCGATGCGGCGGCGGTCATGTTGATGATGGTGTTCATTAAGTCTTGCACGGTATTGGAACCGAGCGTTGGGATAATCATCAGCGGGATAACGATCAGAAACTGGATCCACGCTGCGCGGGCCGGTACGCCGTTTTCATTCAGTTCGACGGTTTTTTTACCGAAAATACCCGCCGGAATTTCAGAGAAGAAGATCTTCACCGGCGTTGCGGTCCACATCAGCAGAGAGCCGAACATCGCGGTAAAGGAGACCAGGCCGACAAAGCGGTTAACGATGAGTTCCGGCAGACCAAAGTATGCCGCCAGACCGTGGAATACCTGCACCGATCCACCGGTAAACTTCAGCTCTTTGCTGCTGACGAAGACGTTGATCAGCACCGAGGAGATGGAATAAAGCACGCCGATAAAAATCCCGGCAATGATAATGACCTTCACGAACGATTTTGACCCGCCCTTGACGTCGTTGACATATACCGCCACGGACTCCGCGCCGCCTGCCGCCATGAATATCCAGGTGGTAATACCGAGGAACGCCCAGTTAAAATTCGGGATCATTGCATCAACGGTGATGGGGTCAGCAGGCTGCACGCCGCCCACCAACGCAGTACCCGCCAGTAAAATGTAGGACAGCGTCAGCAGCAGCATTAACGTGGAGGTGACGGAGGTAATCGGCCCCAGCATTTTTGCGCCGTTGGTCGAAACCCAGGTCGAGAAGGCAAACAGCACCATACTTAACACGGTTGTGGCGAACGGCGTCAGAATGTATTCGTAGCCTAAAAATGCGTACGAGGCATAGGCGATAACGCGCGGGAGTAACGAGGTAAAAAAGAACAGGTTAACGAACCAGTAGGTGTAGGCGGTAATAAAGGCCCAGCGCCCGCCCAGCGAGCTTTTCACCCATGCGTAGACACCGGCTTCGGAGTTTTTATTCAGCGAAACAAATTCGGCGATGATTAAGCAGAATGGAATAAAGTAGAAAATTGTCGCGAGGAAAAACATCGGTGCGGATGCCAGACCAAGCTCAATATTATTGTTGATAACGTTATTAAAACTATAAACCGCGGCAAAGGTGAGTGAAAGTAAGCCGAACTTGCCGATGGTATTACGTTTGGTATCAGACATAGCACATCTCCGATTCCTGATTATTATAGGGTACTGGCGGCGCAACGTCGGCGCCGCCTGTGTTTTTTATTTATTATGAAAATAACCATCTTCGATGGTGACTTTGAGTACGACTTTCTTCACTACGCTATTACAGATAAAACGATAGGCTTCATGGTTGTCACAAATAACCATTTGTCCTTCGTGCACTTCTACGGTTTTTCCGCAGCCTTTCAAATATTCGCGGTCGGTTTCATCGCGATAATATTCAACCACCTGGAGATCCTCTTTGGCGGCATACTCTATTTTTTGCTGTCCTTGCAGGTAGTAATGGATCTCAAAATAACGACGATGGCCGGTAAACAGCGCATCGGTTGCAGAGTCTGTCTCTACACGGTAGCTCAGAGAATCACCGATAGAGTGAGCGACGCCTGGCTGAATATTGTCAATATTTTCAATGGCCTCGACGCAGCGTTGCCATTTCCGACCCGAAGCATAGCGTTGCTGGAACTGCTCTAAGTTGTCGATGATCCTCATTTTGTATTCTCGCTGTGCATATTCGTGGAAAAGAACCCGGTGCCAAAGGCACGGTTGGCGGTGGTTTGAGCGCCAGACTCACTGCCGGAAACCGGCAACAACGTGAAGCCGTAGCTGAATGACGTAAACCAGACGCGCCAGGAATCAAGTACCTCGCTTCCCCACGAGTTAGAACCTAAGCCCAGTAGCTGATGGTCCAGATTGAGGGTGATGTCATCGCTGTGCTGCAGCTCATTACAGTGCTGTGCGGCAAAGATATTTTCTGGCGTATAGCGCCAGGCGCTCAGATTGACAGGGCGCTGCGGAATCACTAGCAGACCGTTACCGTGACGATTGGTTAGCGTTGCCCAACGTACGTCCTGACGATTGCCGTTGTTTTGCGGGAACGGGTAATTCTCGAACATCTCATCCACGCTGCTGCGCCAAATGTCGATGATGTTGGCCTGCTGACTATCGGCATAGTTTTCACCAGGACCACGTCCGTACCAGGCCACCTGTCCCAAATCACCGCTGATGCCCATCGTGAAGCCGATGCACGGAATAATGTCCCGGTACTCGCCGTAAGGCTGGCCGGAAAGCTCCACATTCAACTGACCGTCTGCGGCAATCCGCCAGCGATAGGTGCAGCGCATACCGAAATCAAATACCGGCGGGGCGATAATCGTTTGGCTGGTGATGAGCAGCGCATCTTCGGTTTGCTCAAAGGTAAAGTCGCGCAGATGCTCCTGCATTATCTGTATATGATTTGGCTGCCAGAGGCCTTCGAACTCTTGCTTGTGGTTATCTATGGTTGGTTTGAAGAAATTAATCTTCGGCTCGCGGGTAATCAGCTCTTCACCATTGACGTTCCAGCTAATGGGTTTACCGGTCAGCTTTGAGAACGTCAGATGGAAGTTATAACCGCGAACGGTGCAGCTCTGGCGGTTCTCTTCCAGCGTCAAAGGGGTGGCGTTTTGCAGACTGAACGGTACGGCAGTCGCCGTTCTGGCTTTCAGCGGGAACTGATAAGTCGCGATGTGATGCCCGGCTTCGCTGTATAACGTGCGGGAATCTTTCGTCACGGTGACGTTGAGGAACGTCTCGCGCGCATCCAGCTCCGGCAGCGTGCATTGCAGCAGCGTATCGCTGTTGGGAAGAACGTCGCGCAGTTTTATCTGCTGAGCAGAGAGCGTATCTCCTTCGGCGCGAACTTCAATATGCAAGGTGTAGTCGTCAAGCGTGGTAAACCACAGTTTGTTTTCTACCCGCAGCTCGCCGCGAGCCAGATCCTGCGCGCGCACTTTCACTGGTGCAATTACCTGCTTGTACTCTTGCAGACCCGGGCCTGGGGTTTGATCGGAATAAATTAGGCCATCAAGGCAGAAGTTGTAGTTGTTCGGGTAGTCGCCGTAGTCACCGCCATAGTTGTACCAGACGTTACCGTCGTCATCTTTGGCCTGAATCCCGTGATCGCACCACTCCCAAACATAGTGTCCCTGAATGCAATCATGCTGATAGAAGACGTTCTGATATTCCGTTAGCCCGCCGGGGCCGTTGCCCATTGCGTGAGCATATTCGCAGATGATGCGCGGTTTAGGATGTGGGTATTCACCAAACTCATTCATCAACGGTACGCGGGTGTACATGGTGGAAATGATATCCACCACTTCGGCGTCACGATCTTCTTCGTAGTGGATCAGACGCGTGTCATCCAGCGCTTTTGCCGCGTGGTACATGGCGCGAATATTACAGCCGTAGCCGGATTCATTGCCGAGCGACCAGATGACGATCGACGGGTGGTTTTTCTGCGCGTGGACGTGGCGTACGATGCGCTCAACGTAGACATTTTCCCACAGCGGATCGTCGGTGATCCGGCTGATATCGCCGATATTAGCGAAGCCGTGAGATTCAACGTCGGTTTCGGCCATGACGAACAAACCGTAGATATCGCACAATTCATAGAAACGTGGATCGTTCGGGTAATGGGCGGTGCGTACGGAGTTGATGTTGTGCTGCTTCATTAACAGCAGATCTTTTTCCACGCGATCCATACCGACCGCGCGACCCTTGAGATGATCGTTATCATGACGGTTGACGCCATGCAGCATGACATAGCGGTTATTGATGTAAAACAGACCGTTGCGAACGTTGATATCGCGGAATCCGACGCGCTGCGGCACAACCTCAAGGATGTTGCCGCTGGCATCTTTCAGGGTCATCACCAGATGATAGAGATACGGCGATTCCGCCGACCACTGCTGTGGTGCGCTGACCTTGAAATTGAACGCGGTGCGGGTGAGTTTATCCACCGTCAGAGCGTTAATCACGCCGCTATGCAGCGTCTGCTCACCGTCAAACAAAGTGTATTCGAGCGATGCCATCGTTGGCGTGGAGGCGATGTTTTCCAGCACGATGTCGCAGGAGAGGGTGGCATCGCGATAGTCATCATCGAAATCGGTACGAACGGTAAAATCCTGGATATGGGTCGCCTGTTTGCCGACCAGATAGACGTCGCGGAAAATTCCCGCCGACCACCACATATCCTGGTCTTCAACGTAGGTGGAATCAGCCCATTGCATGACGCGAACGCACAGCAGGTTGTCACCGGTTTTCACCACCGCGCTGATATCAAACTCGGCCGTCAGGCGACTGCCTTTGCTGAAGCCAACGTACTGACCATTCACGTAAACTTCGAAGTAGGTTTCTACGCCATCAAATTTAATCAGCGTCTGTTTGCCCTGCCAGCCTTCGCTGAGAGAGAAAATACGCTGGTAGGCTCCGGTGGGGTTATTGGTCGGCACATAGGGGACATCAATCGGGAAAGGAAAACCTTCGTCGGTATACTGCAGCTTGCCGTGCCCTTCCATCTGCCACATACCGGGGACGGTGATGTTGTCCCAGTCGCTCATAAACTGCGACGTAAAGGCTTCCGGCACCTGCAGCGGATGCTCAAAGAACTGGAAATTCCACTGACCGCTCAGCAACTGAAAGAGGCTGCTGGTTTCGCGGGCAAACGAGCGAGCCTGCGCAACGGAGTCGTAAGAGAAAAAATATGCGCGTGGCGCCAGTCGATTTTCGTGGGTGAGCTGAATGTTTTCCCAGCGATTCATAAGGCCTCCCGGTGGAGAAAAATCGGAACCATTCATTTTAATGGTGAGTAAGTGTAATTGATGGTGATTTTAGTAAAAGTTTTACTAAAATATAGCGAGTGAAGTGATTTACTTTAACTGGATCACGAAAATAATTCGGGCGCAGAAAAAAATGCATGACAATGCGCGCCCGGCTTCAGCAGAAACCGGACGGATTAACGGGGGATTTTAGCGGGTGGTGCCGCGCAGTTTCAGCTTGCTGGGAACAAAAACCAGCAGGGGAAGTGCACGTCCGTCGCGGGCTTTCTCAAACAGCAGGTTGACGCCCTGACTGCCCATCATTTCTGAATGGATGCGTACGGTGGAAAGCGGAGGAAAGGTGAAGCGCGCCGTCGGGATATCATTAACGCTAATCAGCGAAATATCCTGCGGAATGTTCAGTCCACGCTCGTGAATGGCGCGCAGAACGCCAATAGCAATCGAGTCAGAAGCCACAAACAGGGCGCTGGGATAGTCGGCTTTCGCCAGCATTTTTTTGGCCAGTTCATAGCCTGATGAACTGGAGAAGCCGCCGCGATAAATATCCTGTTCTGAAACGACCTGCTGCAGGCGACCGTATTCGACAAACGCGGCTTCGCGGATATCAGCCTTGCCAGGCTGATCTTCGCCGCCGATGAAGCCAATGCGGGTCACGCCCTGGGCGATGAAGTAGTCGATGCTCTCTTTACTGATGCGGGCCAGATCGATATCGACAGCGTCATATTCGCTGCCGGGTTCATGAAAATCGATAAAGCAGATGTTGTCGGTAAGCGCTGTTGCCGCCTCGCGCAGCGCAGGAGAAGGTTTGCCGACAATAAGAATGCCGGTAATGTTTTTGCTCTCCGGCAACCCACTGTGCTCATAGCAGTTGGTCAGTTCAATCCCCAGCTTCTCGCACTGGGTTTCAATCCCATGGCGGATCGCGAGATAGTAAGGATCGTTGATTTCCAAATCCTGCTGATAGCTGTAGAGCGCCAGAATATGCTGGGGGCCGAGTGCGCTGGTCTGGTTCTTACGGGCGCTGCTGGTTTTGTACTCCAGCTTTTCCGCGAGCTCCAGGATGCGATGCTTGGTCTCTTCTTTTACATTCAGCGTGGGGTCATCGTTTAAAACCCGGGACACTGTCGCCAGGGACACGCCAGCTTCGATTGCGATGTCTTTAAGTGTTGCCATGTTTGCCTTTTCCCTGAGTTACCTGCGCATTGTAAATGAAGTGCTTATCTATTCATCTGTTTTCAGTAAAAAAAGCACGTTTAATTGACATGCTCGGGGTAAAACTGGGCTTGCAGAGTGTGATGGATACGTCATTTCCCCGCTTTTGAGAACAATGCTCGGAAAATATTTTGCTAGTATTTAGTAAAATTTTACCAAAGGAGAAAACAATGGATACTGTCGCATTTGCTGATTTTGCCCGCATGGAAATACGTGTTGGAAAAATCGCACAGGTTAAGCGCCATGAAAATGCCGATAAGCTGTATATCGTACAGGTTGATGTGGGAGAGCGTACGCTGCAAACCGTGACCAGCCTGGTGCCTTATTACAGCGAAGAGGAGCTGATGGGGAAAACGGTGGTGGTGCTGTGTAATCTGCAAAAGGCCAAAATGCGCGGTGAAACATCAGAGTGTATGCTGCTGTGCGCTGAGACGGACGATGGCAGCGAAAGCGTGCTGTTAACGCCTGAACGGGTGATGCCTGCAGGCGTGCGGATTGTTTAAATGGTGCTGATGCCGGATGGCGGCTACGCCTTATCCGGCCTACGTTTGCTCACGCAGGCCGGACAAACATCTGTTACATCTGCTCCACGCTCACCCGTAATGCTGCCAGGGCTTTGCGTGTTGATCGCAACACCAGATCGCATTGCTCGATCGTTAACGTTAGCGGCGGTTCGATGCGGATCGTCTTGGCATTGTTGAGCGTCCCGGCGACCAGCACCCGCTGGCGGAACATCTCACTGGCAAAGTTATAGCCGATTTCATTATCGACAAACTCAATCGCCATCAGCATGCCTTTGCCGCGTACATCATGTACCAGGTCCGGGTATTCCCGCGCAAGCTGACGGAAACCATCCAACAACATGTCGCCTTTCTGCTCCGCCTGAGCCGGTAAATTTTGCTCCAGCAGGACGTTAATGGTGGCCAGCGCAGCCGCACAAGCGAGCGGGTTGCCGCCAAACGTGGTGGTATGCAGGAAAGGATTGTCGAACAGGACGGAGAACACCTCTTCGGTGGCAATGGTTGCGCCAATGGGCATCACGCCGCCGCCTAACGCTTTGGCCAGACACATAATGTCGGGCTGCACATTTTCGTGCTCACAGGCGAACATCTTGCCGGTACGCCCCATCCCGGTCTGCACTTCGTCAAGGATCATCAGTGCGCCGAACTCATCGCAAAGTTTACGAACAGCGGTTAAATAGCCTTGTGGCGGCAGGATCACCCCCCCTTCACCCTGGATGGGTTCGAGGATCACGGCTGCGACATCGTCACCGGTCTTTTTACACTCGCTGAGCATGGTGCGCATCGCGTTAACATCGCCAAACGGCACATGACGGAAGCCCGGCAGCAGCGGCATAAAGGGTTTGCGGAAGGTAGATTTAGCTGTGGCGGACAGCGCGCCAAGTGATTTACCGTGGAATGCGCCGCTGGTGGCAATAAACGTAAATTTACCGCGCGGTGATTGATACGCTTTCGCCAGCTTCAGGGCGGCTTCAACCGACTCGGTCCCGCTGTTACAGAAGAAACTGTATTTCAGTTTACCGGGCGCCAGTGCGGCGAGAGTTTTTGCCAGCATGGCCCGCAGAGGGTCAAGTAACTCCTGGCTGTGCAGAGGTTGTTTCGCGAGTTGATTCTGTACGGCGGAAACCACGACTGGATTACGGTGCCCCACGTTGAAAATTCCAAAACCACCCAGGCAATCGACGAACTCCTGCCCCTGGGTGTCGACAAGCGTATTGAGGCTTCCCGCTTGCCACTCTACGGCTCCGTAATCCCCGCCTGCAGTTACAGATTTTCGATACTCTAAGAACCCCGGATTGACATGCTCCTTGAAGTACTCAATCACCTCTCGGTTTAACGATTTCATTTCCTCATGATCAAGCGTGCGCTTTTCGATGAGATTCAGTGCGTGTGCGCTGCAGGCCAGGGCCGATGCGCTGGAAGGTAACCTGTTCAAAATATGCTCCCGGAGCTCGCGTATCACATGATACTGATTTAAGTATTGCAGGGATTGCGCCATTCCGGCGCGCTTAGCAAAAATCGGGATAAACACCAGGAAACATCTTATTTACGCAACATTTAATGCCATTATTTAACATTTGCTGGCATTTTGCCCAAGTCAGGAGCCTGAAAACAGATCGAATAAACGCAAATTTGCTCTAAAAATGGGCAATACTTGCACTGTGACAGTGCGCTGGTAGAAGTGAAATTGAATAGTTACCGGATGAAAGTATTTTAAATCAATGGATTAGAATGCGTACAGTTTTTGAGGTTTAATCGCAAATTGCGATCTAAATCAAATTTAACAACTAAAGATAAAAAAATTATCGCCGAAATAACATAAGCCGAAAGAGTTAACAACCAGATAACCTGCACAGGACGCAATCATGTCTTCTCATCCCTACGTTAGTCAGCAAAATACACCGCTGGATGATGATATCACCCTCATGTCGACCACCGATTTGCAAAGCTATATCACCCATGCGAACGACACCTTCGTTCAGATCAGCGGCTATCAACTGAATGAGTTGCTTGAAAAGCCGCACAATCTGGTTCGTCATCCGGACATGCCAAAAGCGGCGTTTGCGGATATGTGGTACACCCTGAAGCAGGGCGAGCCATGGAGCGGGATTGTGAAAAACCGGCGTAAGAATGGCGATCACTACTGGGTGAGGGCCAATGCGGTGCCGATGGTGCGGGAAGGACGCGTGACCGGGTATATGTCGATTCGTACCCGGGCAACTGACGAGGAAATTGCAGCGGTAGAGCCTTTATATAAAGCGCTGAACGAAGGACGTTGCAACCGGCGTATCCATAAGGGGTTGGTGGTACGCAAAGGCTGGCTGGGTAAACTGCCGGCGATGCCGATTCGCTGGCGGGTACGCAGCGTGATGGCATTCATGTTTGTCCTGCTAGCGGTCGCATTGCAGCAAATGGGGGCCGAATGGCCGTTACTGTTGATGAGTGCATTGGTGATGCTTTTAGGAACGGCTATTTTCGAATGGCAGATTGTGCGTCCTATTGAGAATGTCACCCGTCAGGCGCTGAAAGTGGCGACCGGTGAGCGGAACAGCGTGTCGCATCTTAACCGCAGCGATGAACTGGGACTGATGCTGCGAGCAGTGGGCCAACTGGGATTAATGTGTCGCTGGCTTATTCATGACGTCTCCAGCCAGGTGAGTTGCGTGCGCAGCGACAGCGAAACGCTGGCAAAAGGTAGCGATGATTTAAATAAGCATACGCAGCAGACCGTTGAGAACGTGCAGGAAACGGTGACCACCATGAATCAGATGGCGGCATCGGTAAAACAAAACTCAGAGACCGCCGCGGCGGCTGATAAGCTCTCTATTGCCGCCAGCAGCGCGGCAACGCACGGCGGTGAGGCGATGGATACCGTCATCAAAACCATGGACGATATCGCCAACAGCACCCAGCGGATAGGCACTATTACCACGCTGATTAACGATATTGCCTTCCAGACCAACATTCTGGCTTTGAACGCCGCTGTTGAAGCCGCGCGGGCGGGCGAGCAGGGGAAAGGGTTCGCCGTGGTGGCGGGAGAAGTGCGTCATCTTGCCAGCCGCAGCGCCAGTGCGGCCAATGATATCCGCAAGCTGATTGATGCCAGCGCCGACAAAGTGCAGTCCGGATCCGACCAGGTTCACGCCGCAGGACGCACGATGGACGATATTGTGGCGCAGGTGCAAAACGTCACTCAACTGATCGCCCAAATCAGCCACTCAACGCTGGAACAGTCAGATGGTCTTTCCAGCCTGACCCGCGCGGTGAATGAGCTGAGCAACATTACGCAGAAAAACGCCGAACTGGTTGAAGAGAGTGCGCAGATTTCCGCAATGGTGAAACATCGCGCGGGTCGTCTGGAAGATGCGGTCACGGTGCTGCATTAATACTAATAATACAGGCGAAACGTCGGGCAAACGGGTTTCGCCTGCTGTGCAGATTAATCCAGCTGAGTAATATCCAGCGCAGCGCGATCGATAATACCGATGATTTTTTTGATCTGCGCATCGCTGGTATCACCATGATTAACGCGTAGATCCAGCACGGCTTTGAAGTTTTCCAGCGCGCGTTTCATCTGTGGATTTTTGCGTAATTCAAAACCCACGCAGCGGGCTTTGATCCGTTCGTGGATATGGCCCAGATGTTCACGGTTTTCATCCAGCCATTGCTGGCCCTGAGTCGTGATCGCAATCTGTTTTCGCCCACCTTCCTCGTCGCTGATGGTGATCAGTGCCTGATCCTGCAAGAAATCCAGCGTCGGATAGATAACGCCCGGGCTCGGGGTATAGTTACCCTGAGTCAGGGTTTCAATCGCCTTTATCAGCTCATAGCCGTGGCTGGCGTCGCGGGTCAAGATATCCAGAATGACCAGGCGTAATTCTCCGTGACCGAAGAAGCGTTGGCGACGACCACCGCCGCCGCGACCATGGCGGTGCCCGCAGCCGTGCTCGTGGTGGTGATCTTTGTTACAGCCTTCATGGCGATGTTCTTCACCTTTGCAGCAGCCTGCATGGTGCTCGTTGTGGCGGCCTTCGTGGTGATGTCCTTCACCCTTGCAGCAGCCTTCGTGTTGGTGCTCTGTATTTTTGCAGCAACCTTCATGATGGTTTTGCATCATCGTCTCCTGATGTTGTTTAGATATATCTAATTTATATCTAAAAACTGGTGTTTTGCAAGTCTACAAATTAAATGCTATTTAAGATTGTGATTATTAAATGTTTTTATTGGTTTTTGATAGCTGTTTAATCAGACGGTGACTATATCAAAAAAGTGCTTGCAATCTTCTTGATTAGCAATCATTATCATTTAAAAATGAATTTAGATATATCTTATTATTTTCACGAAGGCGAAAACATGACAAAAAACACCTCACGCTACCCGCAGCGCGTTCGCAATGAACTGCGTTTTCGGGAACTTACCGTCCTGCGCGTAGAGCGTATTAGCGCGGGCTTTCAGCGCATTGTACTGGGCGGTGACGCTCTGGACGGTTTTAGCTCACACGGCTTTGACGACCATACCAAGGTCTTTTTCCCTGAACCGGGCAGCCACTTTGTGCCGCCTGTCGTCACCGATGAAGGCATTGTCTGGGCTGACGGTGTGCGTCCGCTTTCCCGTGACTACACGCCGTTGTATGACGAAGCGCGCCATGAGCTGGCGCTGGATTTCTATATTCATGATGACGGCGTGGCGAGTACATGGGCGATGAATGCCCGCGAGGGCGACAAGCTGACAATCGGCGGGCCGCGCGGTTCTTTGGTGGTGCCAGAGGATTATGCGTATCAGGTTTATGTGTGCGATGAGTCGGGAATGCCCGCGCTACGCCGACGCCTGGAGTCGCTCAGCCGTTTAGCGGTACGTCCAAACGTCACGGCGCTGGTCAGCGTGCAGGATGCGGCGTACCAGGATTATCTTGCCCATCTCGACGGGTTTACTATTGAGTGGTTTATCGGCCATGACGCGCAGGCGGTGAATGAACGCTTATCGCGACTAACCGTGCCCGCAGATGATTATTACGTCTGGATTACTGGCGAAGGCAAGGTGGTAAAAAACCTGAGTGCTCGCTTTGAAACCGAGGCGTTTGACCCTCAACGGGTGCGTGCGGCAGCCTACTGGCATCAGCATAAAGCGGCAGATTAATAATTAGATGGCGGAACGCCAAACGCCTGGCGGAAGGCATAGCTAAATGCCGCGGTGCTTGAATATCCTACGTCGAGCGCCACGGCGGTCACGCTTTTATTTTTTTTCAGCATTAATACGGATTCCAGAATACGCATTTTTTGCTTCCAGACGCTGAAAGGCAATCCGGTTTCTTTTTTGAAATGGCGTGAAAAGGTACGGGCAGACATACCCAGATGATGCGCCCAGTATTCAACTGAATGCTCCAGGGCGGGGGATTCTTGTATGGTTCGGCATACTTTGGTTAATTCGCGATCCTGCGGCCAGGGTAATACAAAGGCGACTTCCGGGAGTTGCAGAATAATATCGACCAGTACGCTAACCAGTTTGCCCTCTTTTGACTGGCTATCATAATGACCTGAAATTGAATTCGTGGCGTAATGAATAAACTCTCTGGCGAAATCACTGATAGCCACAACTTTGCATTCATTGATGCTCTCTTCAAGAAAGCCCGGTTTAATATCCAGATTTTCTAAATACACATCATCCAATGCCCAAACTGCATGCTCAGTATTATTGGGGATCCAGATGCCATAATGCGCCGGGATTATCCAGCACTTACCGGCAACATCAATGCGCATGCTGCCTTTGCGGGCGAAATGAAATTGCATAAAAGAGTGTGAATGCTGCGGTACATGGTGGTTGGCTTCCAGGACATAAGAGCGAAAGAATACATCCTGCGGCAGTTCGGTCATGGAGTTATCCGGGAAGGAGTTCCACTGTTTTTGCGCCAGAGTTTCCATAAATGAATCGTCAATGCTCCCGATGATGTGTCCGCTGCTCGATAGATCTTGTCCGCGGATCATAATACATACACTCTTTTTTCCATAATAATCTTGCGTAATAATTTTAAGCCCACTTTTGGTAAATATCATGAACTCGCTTTGTTCAGATGCTGTCATCGTCAATGAAACAAATGATAACTGGACCCGAATGGGAAAAGAGCTGCTTTCACAAGCGGATATCAGAATTAATGGCTCACGCGCCTGGGACATTCAACTTCATCATACCGGTTTCTTTAAACGAGTATTGCAGCAAGGCTCATTAGGGCTTGGCGAAAGCTATATGGAAGGCTGGTGGGACTGCGAACGGCTCGATATTCTGTTCTGCAAAATCCTGAAAGCAAAACTCGACCAGCAGATGCCAGGTAATCTGAAAGATATTTTACGCATTGCCAGCGCGCGCCTGTTTAATTTGCAGTCACGTAGCCGTGCATGGATCGTCGGTAAAGAGCATTATGATATTGGTAACGATCTCTTTGCGCTGATGCTTGATCCGCATATGCAATATTCCTGCGGTTACTGGAAAGATGCAACCACATTAAACGATGCGCAAAATGCCAAATTAAAAATGATCTGCGAGAAGCTGCAGCTTAAACCGGGTATGCGTTTACTCGATATCGGTTGTGGCTGGGGCGGGCTGGCGGAATATGCGGCGCGTCATTATGGCGTAGCAGTAGAAGGCGTTACCATTTCCAAAGAGCAGCAGAAAATGGCGCAGCAGCGCTGTGAAGGGTTGGACGTTAACATTCTGCTGCAGGATTATCGCGATCTTAATAAACACTACGATCGCATTGTCTCCGTGGGGATGTTTGAACATGTCGGGCCGAAAAACTACGACACCTATTTCAGTATCGCCGACCGTTGTTTAAAACCAGACGGACTGTTCCTGCTGCATACCATTGGTAGCAATAAAAAAGGGATGAGCGTCGATCCGTGGATCAATAAATACATTTTCCCAAATGGCTGCTTACCGGCGATTTCCCATATTGCCGAGGCCAGCGAATCACGGTTTGTGATGGAAGACTGGCATAACTTCGGCAGCGATTACGATAAAACGCTGATGGCCTGGCATGAGCGCTTTAATCAGGCATGGCCGGAGCTGTCATCACGTTATTCCGCCACTTTCAGAAGAATGTTTAATTACTATTTATGCGCGTGCGCAGGGGCTTTCCGCGCCAGAGATATTGAGCTTTGGCAGGTGCTGTTTAGCCGCGGCGTAGAGGGCGGGATCCGCGTTTATCGTTAACGTCCGCCGGATGTCGGCGTTGCCTTATCCGGCCTACAAAGCTTTGCACTCGTAGGCCTGATAAGCGCAGCGCATCAGGCACTTATGGCTTATCCCAGCTCACTCTCTGCCAGCGCTTTAAACACCATCGCTACGGCGTGCGCGCCGGGGTCCATATTTCCGAGCAGGCTTTCGCTGCTGAGATACGATGCGCGACCGGCATTGGCTTTGCTCGACAAACAGGTTCGTTCGGCTCCCGCTTGCGCGGCGTCGAATGCGGCCTGCAGATTTTGCGGCTGCGTGAGCAGCGAAGTCAGGGCCGGTTGCAGCGCATCAATCATGGTGCGATCGCCTTCGTCTGCGCCGCCGTAGAACTTCATCTGCGCCAGTCCCGTATTCAGGGATTCGGCAACGCTAGCTCCCTGTTCCAGTTTCTGCCCCGCAGCGGTAAAGAAAATAGACATCAGCACACCGCTGGAACCACCCATCACTACGGTCAGACGTTCGCCAATCAGCGCGAACAGCGTGGCAAGGTTATCCAGCGGTAACTGCTGGCGATGCAACAGACTGGCAATTTCACGCGCGCCAGCGGCAAAGGTCGAACCGGTATCGCCATCGCCGACTTTGGCGTCCAGCGCATTAAGATGAGTCTCCAGATCGGAAAGGGTTGTGGTGACTAGTTCCACAATCCCGGCCACCAGGGCGTTCGCCGAAGGCTGGAATTCCACGCGTGCGCTACGCTGAGATGATGGTACACAACTGATTTCACGCGGCGGGACCGGCGTCGGCCAGTTGCTGGTTTCCACCTCGGTGAGTAACGCTTTTTCGATGCTCTCTTCCAGCACGATGGCCGTCAGTGAAAAGCCTTTCATATCCAGCGCGGTGACCAGTGAGGCCGGGCCAATCAGCCAGTCGATACGTGGGTGCAGCGGGCTGCTGGCCAGTTCGCGGGTAATGATGGCCATTTCGGCAACGGAAACGCCGCCAAGATTGTTAACCATCACCGCCAGACGGCCGGTTTCAGGCAGGGCTGCCATCAGTTTATCTACCATCAGGTTCACCACCTGCGCACTGTTCTGGGTGTCGATAACCGATGCGCCTGGTTCGCCGTGAATGCCCATGCCCAGTTCCGCGTGGCCCGGATGATGACGCGGGGCGGCGTCGGCTTCTTGCGGCAGATGACAGCTGGAAAGCGCAACGCCCAGGCTGAAGGTGTTATTGGCCGCGTACTGCGCTTCACGCAGGACGGTGGCGAGGTTGTAGCCTCGTTCGGCAAAATAGCCTGCGATTTTATGCACCAGGATGGTTCCCGCAATGCCGCGTGGGTGTTTGTTATCAGGCAGGGAGATGTCGTCGCCAACAATCAGCATTTCAACGTTGTAACCAAGGCGACGGGCTTTCTCGGCGGCGAGACCGAAATTAAGACGGTCACCGGTGTAATTTTTCACGATCAATAAACAGCCCGCCTCACCGGTTACCGCCTGGATGGCGGTCAGTACCGCATCCACGCTCGGGGAAGCGAAAACGTCGCCGCAAACCGCAGCGGTTAGCATACCTTTACCGATAAACCCAACGTGCGCGGGTTCGTGCCCTGAACCACCGCCGGAAATTACCGCCACGTTATTTTTGTTGAGGTCACGACGGACCACGATGCGAATGGCCGGATCGCTTTCCAGACGCGCCAGGTTATTCCACGGGCTGGCGATAATCGTACCGTCGATGACGTCGCTCACGAGATGGGTGCGTTGATTAAAAAAGAATTGAGACATAACGGCTCCTTGAGGTTGAGTGTAAGACAAACCCCCGGAAGCATGGTCATGGTACGGAGGCGATAGAGAGATTCTGGCGAAGTCAGCGCGGAAAAAAACAACGTTAAAATGAGTTTCATTACGGAACGTTGTCATTGTTTTTTGTTTCGTAATGAAATCGAAAAGAACGAAGAACGATCACAATGCGAGATCGCTCGAATTTTTTCTCTCGCGATGAATGCAGCTGATACGGCACTGTCAGCTTTTTTTTGCCGGTTTTTTGGCAAGTGAGTAGGTAAAAAAGAAAGTGAGATTCGTCTGTGCCGGAGATTTGGTGGCAAATGAGCGGATCGGGATCGCAAACCTTATCATTTTTGTGGATAAGCGTTCCAATATGGAACGTACTCCGTTTTTATCTGTTTCATATCAGAACAAAAAGACGAAAGATTTTTTTGTGCACGCCTCGCCATACAGTTATTGCATCGCTCCGGTACCTCCCGTTTTCGCCGTCTGCATCAGGCCAAACAGGTTAACGCCAGGGCTCACCATGTAAAAACATGTACTTATTTGAGGATGAAAGGAATGCTAAAAGTTATTCAATCTCCAGCCAAATATCTCCAGGGTCCTGACGCTTCCACCTTGTTTGGTCAATACGCTAAAAATCTGGCGGACAGCTTTTTTGTGATTGCGGATGACTTCGTGATGAAGCTGGCGGGAGAGAAAGTACTCAACGGCCTGCACAGCCACGACATTAGCTGCCATGCGGAACGCTTTAACGGTGAATGTAGCCATGTTGAAATTAATCGACTGATTGCCATTCTGAAACAGCACGGCTGTCGCGGCGTGGTTGGGATTGGCGGCGGGAAAACGCTGGATACCGCCAAAGCGATTGGTTACTACCAGAAGCTGCCGGTGGTGGTGATCCCGACTATCGCGTCTACCGATGCGCCAACCAGCGCGCTGTCCGTTATCTATACCGAAGCCGGTGAGTTTGAAGAGTATCTGATCTACCCGAAAAACCCGGATATGGTGGTGATGGACACTGCGATCATTGCCAAAGCGCCGGTACGTCTGCTGGTGGCCGGGATGGGCGATGCGCTCTCGACCTGGTTTGAAGCGAAAGCCTGTTATGACGCCAGAGCGACCAGCATGGCGGGCGGACAGTCCACCGTGGCGGCGCTGAGCCTGGCGCGCTTGTGCTATGATACCCTGCTGGCGGAAGGCGAGAAGGCACGCTTTGCTGCGCAGGCTGGCGTGGTGACCGATGCGCTGGAGCGTATTGTCGAAGCTAACACTTACCTCAGCGGCATCGGCTTTGAAAGCAGCGGTCTTGCAGGGGCGCATGCGATCCACAACGGCTTTACGATTCTGGAAGAGTGCCACCATTTGTACCACGGTGAAAAAGTCGCCTTTGGTACGCTGGCGCAACTGGTGCTGCAAAACAGCCCGATGGAAGAGATCGAAACCGTGCTGAATTTCTGTCAGAAAGTAGGCCTGCCGGTAACGTTAGCGGAAATGGGCGTGACAGAAGACGTTGACGGCAAGATCATGGCCGTGGCGAAAGCGACCTGCGCAGAAGGTGAAACCATCCACAATATGCCGTTCCCGGTAACGCCTGAAAGCGTACATGCCGCTATCTTGACGGCAGATCTGCTGGGGCAGCAGTGGCTGGCGCGTTAATCAGTCGTCGGTAGGTTTTTATCCGGCATCTTCTCCCCCTCTGACAGTTTCTGCCGGAGGGGTTGTCTATGGTTAAACAGCGGAAAGGGATATGACGGCGCACACGCATAGCATCGGGAAGGAAGTCTCTTCAGTCATTGCCCAGTCATGGCATCGTTGCAGCAAGTTTATGCAGCGGGAAACCTGGCAGGCGCCGCATCAGGCGCAGGGACTGACTTTTGAGTCGATTTGTCGTCGCAAGACGGCGTTGCTGACGATTGCTCAGGCTGCGCTGGAAGATGCCTGGGAGTTTATGGACGGCCGCCCGTGCGCGCTGCTGATTCTGGATGAATCAGCCTGTATTCTCAGCCGTTGCGGCGATCCGCAGACGGTAGAACAGCTGGCGGAGCTTGGGTTTCGTGACGGCAGCTACTGTGCGGAAAGCATCATTGGCAGTTGTGCCCTGTCGCTGGCGACGATGCCGGGTCAGCCGACAAAAACCTCTGGCGATCAGCATTTTAAACAGGCGCTACATCCGTGGTCGTTCTGCTCGACGCCGGTCTTCGATAACCATGGTCGACTGTTCGGCTCCATTTCGCTGTGTTGTCTGGTGGAGCATGAGTGCGTTTCTGATTTATCCCTGACGCTGGCGATTGCCAGAGAAGTCGGCAACTCTTTGCTGACCGACAGCCTGCTGGCTGAATCCAACCGCCATCTGAACCAGATGTACGGGCTGCTGGAGAGTATGGATGATGGTGTGATGGCCTGGAACGAACAGGGCGTATTGCAGTTCATCAATGCGCGAGCGGCGCTGCTTTTGCATCTCGATGCGCAGGCCAGTCAGGGGAAAAACATTCACGATCTGCTCAATCTCCCCATGCTGTTGCGCCGGGCGATCAAACATGCCCGCGGTCTGAATCACGTCGAAGTTACCTTTGAAAGCCAGCATCAGTTTGTTGATGCCGTCATTACCCTGAAGCCGATTGTTGAGGAGCAGGGCAACAGCTTTATTCTGCTACTGCATCCGGTGGAACAAATGCGCCAGCTGATGACCAGCCAGCTCGGCAAGGTGAGCCACACCTTTGAGCAGATGTCGACTGACGATCCGGAAACCCGCCGCTTGATCCATTTTGGACGCCAGGCAGCGAGGGGGAGTTTCCCGATCCTGCTGTGCGGGGAAGAGGGTGTTGGCAAAGAACTGCTGAGTCAAGCCATCCACAATGAAAGCGAGCGCGCCAGCGGGCCGTATATCGCCGTGAACTGTCAGTTGTATGCCAACAGCGTACTGGGGCAGGATTTTATGGGCAGTGCGCCCACCGACGATGAAAATGGCCGGTTGAGCCGTCTTGAACTGGCGAACGGCGGCACGCTGTTTCTGGAAAAAATTGAATATCTGGCACCGGAGCTGCAATCCGCGCTGTTACAGGTGATCAAACAGGGGGTGTTAACCCGCCTGGATGCCCGTCGGCTGATTCCGGTGGATGTCAAAGTGATCGCCACCACCACGGTTGATCTCGCCAATCTGGTGGAGCAAAACCGCTTTAGCCGTCAGCTGTATTATGCGCTGCACTCTTTTGAGATAGTGATCCCACCGCTGCGGGCGCGGCGCAGTAGTATTCCCTCGCTGATTTATACGCGGCTGAATAGCCTGAAAAAACGCTTTTCATACAGTTTGAAGATCGACGACGACGCGCTGGCGCAACTGGTGGCCTATTCGTGGCCGGGCAATGACTTTGAGCTGAACAGCATTATCGAAAACATCGCCATCAGCAGTGATAACGGCCATATTCGGCTGAGCAATCTACCGGATTATTTGTTTGCCGAACGTCCTGGTCTGGAGACGGCGTCTTCACTGCTGCCTGCTAGTCTGACGTTTACCGCTATCGAAAAAGAGGCGATTATCCATGCTGCCCGCGTCACCAGCGGGCGCGTGCAGGAGATGTCGCAACTGTTGAATATCGGTCGTACTACCTTGTGGCGCAAGATGAAGCAGTACGACATTGATGCCAGCCAGTTTAAGCGCAAGCATCTGGACTAGTTTCTTCAATTCTCGCCATCGAGAACAGCGCGTCTGACAGTCGGTTGATATAACGCCTGGGTTCATCGCGTAACGTTAGCGATCTGCTCATCGCGATGAGGACCCGCTCCAGTCGGCGCGTCAGGGTTCGCGCTACGTGTAGCTGTGCCGATGCGAGATTTTTCCCCGGAATAACAAACTCTTTGAGCGGGCCGCTTTGCGCCATATTGCGGTCAATAAGCTGCTCCAGCGCCTGAGTATCCTCTTCACCAATACGCTGTTGTAAGCGAGCGAGTCCTTTCTCATCGCTGGCGAGTTCCGCACCCAGAACAAACAGCATTTTCTGTATGGCGTGCAGATCCTGGCGTAGCCCGGCCTGACGCGTGCTGGCATAGCAGACGCCAAGTTGGGAAATCAGTTCATCCACCGTGCCATAGGCCTCAACGCGGATGTCGTCTTTGTCGATACGGCTGCCGCCAAACAGTGCGGTCGTGCCTTTATCGCCGGTTCGGGTGTAGATGCGGTACATTTATTTTATCTCGCTGAAGGGAAGCACTTTGACCAGTTGACCAGCATTAGCACCGAGGACGCGGAGCCGGGCTGCACCGGCGCGGATATGACCACGGATCAGCGCCCGATCCTCGGGCAACTGGGCGTGGGTTAAAGCAATATCACCCGTGGCGTTAAGACCCAGACCGACACGTAGCGTTGAGCTTTTGGCCGCAAGTTTGCTCAATGCTAGTGCGCAGTCATGTTCGTCGCAACAGATTGCCCGGCAAGGGACGCCTTGCTCTTCCAGTCCCCAGCACAGCTCATCAAGCACGCGAGTATCCTGCCAGCGTGAGTGATAAAACAGATGTACGCCCGGTGATGAAAGTGACATTGCGCCCCCTGTACTATCAGAATGCCTGACGGAAGATCTCGGCAATTTCTTTCTCGTTCCCTTTGCGCGGGTTAGAGAAGGCGTTGCCGTCCTTCAGCGCCATTTCCGCCATGTACGGGAAATCGGCTTCTTTGACACCCAGATCGCGCAGATGCTGCGGAATGCCGATGTCAGCAGAGAGACGAGCAATGGCGTGAATGGCCAGTTCTGCGGCATCCATGGTGGAAAGTCCGTCAGTGTTTTCGCCCATAAACTCTGCAATATCGGCAAATTTTTCCGGGTTAGCGATCAGGTTATAGCGCGCCACGTGCGGCAGCAGTACGGCATTCGCCACGCCGTGCGGCATGTCGTACAGACCGCCAAGCTGATGCGCCATCGCGTGAACGTAGCCGAGGTTGGCGTTGTTGAAAGCCATACCTGCCAGCAGGGAGGCGTAGGCCATGTTCTCGCGAGCTTTCAGGTTGCTGCCCAGCGCTACGGCCTGACGCAAGTTGCGTGCGATCAGGCGAATAGCCTGAATAGCGGCAGCGTCGGTGACCGGGTTGGCATCTTTGGAAATATAGGCTTCCACGGCGTGGGTCAGGGCGTCCATACCCGTCGCGGCGGTCAGCGGGGCGGGTTTGCCAAGCATCAGCAGCGGATCGTTAATGGAGACCGACGGCAGGTTACGCCAACTGACAATCACAAACTTCACTTTGGTCTTGGTATTGGTCAGCACGCAGTGGCGGGTGACTTCGCTGGCGGTACCGGCAGTGGTATTCACCGCAACGATCGGCGGCAGCGGGTTGGTCAGGGTTTCAATCCCGGCATAGCTGTAGAGATCGCCTTCGTGAGTTGCCGCGATACCGATGCCTTTACCGCAGTCATGCGGGCTACCGCCACCGACGGTAACGATGATATCGCAATGCTCTTTGCGAAAGACTTCCAGACCGTCGCGCACGTTGGTGTCTTTGGGGTTAGGTTCTACGCCGTCAAAAACCACCACCTCAATACCGGCTTCACGCAGATGGGCAAGAGTTTTATCTACCGCGCCGTCTTTAATGGCCCGCAGACCTTTATCAGTAACCAGCAGCGCTTTTTTACCGCCTAACAGTTTGCAGCGTTCGCCGACAACGGAAATAGCATTGGGGCCAAAGAAGTTCACATTTGGCACCAGGTAATCAAACATACGATAGCTCATAATATACCTTCTTAGATTTAAATTATAATTCAGAGAAACAATTCAGTGCGGTTTCTGCTAATAATCTGTCTTGTTCAACGGTGCCGCCACTAACGCCAACGGCACCAATTAATTTACCGTTTAATATGACGGGTAAACCGCCGCCGAAAATAACGATGCGCTGTTGGTTGGTAAGCTGCAAACCATATAGCGAAGCACCGGGTTGTACCGCGTCCGTAATTTCATGGGTACCCTGGCGCAGGCAGCAGGCGGTATACGCTTTATTAAGAGAGATATCACAGCTGGTGACAAACGCATCGTCCATGCGTTGCATTAGCAGCGTATTCCCACCGCGATCTACCACGGAAAAGACCACCGGAACGCTGATCTCAAGCGCTTTAGCCTCAACGGCCTGCGCCATTTTTTTTGCAGCCGCCAGCGTAATGGTGGCAATTTGTTGGCTCTTATTCACAGTCTCTCCTGAAAATGTTGTAGGGCTGAGGTCACGAAACATATCGCGCAACAGCTATTTTTATCATTGGCTTTACCTTATTTTCTCGCCGCACGTTATTAAGTCAATAGGGCGAAAATTTCAAAGATATTAAATTCACCTTCCCGGTTTGGCGTTTATTGATAATGATCATTTAACATCGTCACAATTCACGATGGATATTCCTGAATTGCGTTTCAATATGAAACGATGCGTTTTTATTAGGTACCAAATTGGAACAAAATTAATTTTATTTTTTTATTGTTCTGCTCATTTAGAGTTCGACCATTGCTGATGAAAGGCGAATGCCGGGTGTTGTGTCCCCGGCAATGCGGCCCGGCGTCCCTATTTTTTATCTTTTGAGTCAATAAATCATGAGAAGATCAAAACGATTCGAAGTGCTTGCGAAGCGGCCTGTAAATCAGGATGGGCTGATTGGCGAATGGCCTGAAGAGGGGCTGATCGCCATGGAAAGCCCCTACGATCCAGCGTCGTCGGTGAAGGTGGAAAATGGTCGTATTGTTGAGCTGGACGGTAAGAGCCGCGCCGAGTTCGACATGATTGACCGTTTCATTGCCGACTACGCCATTAACGTGGCTGAGGCCGAGCGCGCCATGCAGCTCGACGCGCTGGAGATCGCCAGAATGCTGGTGGATATCCACGTCAGTCGGGAAGAGATTATTGCCATTACCACCGCCATCACCCCGGCGAAAGCGGTGGAAGTGATGGCGAAAATGAACGTGGTGGAGATGATGATGGCGCTGCAAAAAATGCGTGCCAGACGCACGCCCTCCAACCAGTGCCACGTAACCAACCTGAAAGATAACCCGGTACAGATTGCCGCCGACGCTGCTGAAGCGGGGATCCGTGGCTTTTCCGAGCAAGAAACGACGGTCGGGATCGCCCGCTACGCGCCGTTTAACGCCCTGGCGCTGCTGGTGGGTTCCCAGTGCGGTCGTCCTGGTGTGCTGACGCAATGTTCCGTTGAAGAGGCCACGGAGCTGGAGCTGGGCATGCGTGGGCTAACCAGTTATGCCGAAACGGTGTCGGTGTATGGCACAGAATCGGTGTTTACCGACGGTGATGACACGCCGTGGTCCAAAGCGTTTCTCGCCTCGGCTTATGCGTCCCGCGGCCTGAAGATGCGCTACACCTCCGGCACTGGCTCGGAAGCGCTGATGGGCTATTCCGAAAGTAAATCGATGCTATATCTGGAGTCGCGCTGCATTTTTATCACTAAAGGCGCGGGCGTACAGGGGCTGCAAAACGGTGCGGTCAGCTGTATCGGCATGACCGGCGCTGTGCCTTCGGGGATCCGCGCGGTGCTGGCGGAAAACCTGATTGCCTCAATGCTCGACCTTGAAGTGGCCTCCGCCA
Organism: Citrobacter sp. Cf132; assembly: GCF_030333885.1. NCBI lineage: Bacteria > Pseudomonadati > Pseudomonadota > Gammaproteobacteria > Enterobacterales > Enterobacteriaceae > Citrobacter > Citrobacter sp. Cf132. The sequence continues at coordinate 110,211 of NZ_JAOWFA010000055.1, read as the reverse complement.
ATGATCAGACCTTTTCTCACTCCGATATTCGCCGTACTGCCCGCACCCTGATGCAGATGCTGCCGGGTACCGACTTTATTTTCTCTGGTTACAGCGCGGTACCCAACTACGACAACATGTTTGCCGGGTCGAATTTCGACGCTGAAGACTTCGATGATTACAACATCCTGCAACGCGATCTGATGGTTGACGGCGGTCTGCGTCCGGTGACTGAAGAAGAAACCATCGCTATACGCAATAAGGCCGCACGCGCCATTCAGGCGGTGTTCCGCGAACTGGGCCTGCCGCTGATTAGCGATGAAGAAGTGGAAGCCGCTACTTATGCTCACGGCAGCAAAGATATGCCTGCGCGCAATGTAGTGGAGGATCTGGCGGCCGTGGAAGAGATGATGAAGCGTAATATCACCGGGCTGGATATCGTCGGCGCGTTGAGTTGCAGCGGTTTTGAAGATATCGCCAGCAATATCCTCAATATGCTGAGACAGCGTGTTACCGGTGATTACCTGCAAACGTCGGCCATTCTGGATCGCCAGTTCGACGTCGTCAGCGCCGTCAACGACATCAATGATTATCAGGGACCAGGTACCGGCTATCGCATCAGTGCCGAACGCTGGGCGGAAATTAAAAATATTGCGGGCGTGGTTCAGCCTGGCTCGATCGAATAAGGCGGAACACTGTGGAATGCACAACTGAACGTAAGCCGGTTTTCACCTTACAGGTGAGCGAAGGCGAGGCGGCTAACGCGGATGAACGCGTGGATGAAGTGGTGATTGGCGTCGGCCCGGCCTTTGGCAAGCACCAGCATAAAACCCTAATTGATATGCCGCACAACGCGATTCTGAAAGAGCTGGTGGCAGGGATTGAAGAAGAGGGATTGCATGCGCGGGTAGTGAGGATCCTGCGCACCTCGGATGTTTCTTTTATGGCATGGGATGCGGCAAACCTCAGCGGCTCAGGCATCGGGATTGGCATCCAGTCGAAAGGAACCACGGTGATTCATCAGCGCGATCTGCTGCCGTTAAGCAACCTCGAGCTGTTCTCTCAGGCTCCGCTGCTGACGCTGGAAACCTATCGTCAGATTGGTAAAAACGCCGCGCGATATGCACGCAAAGAGTCGCCTTCGCCGGTGCCAGTGGTCAATGACCAGATGGTGCGCCCTAAATTTATGGCCAAGGCCGCGCTGTTTCATATCAAAGAAACCAAACACGTGGTGCAGGATGCTGCGCCTGTCACGTTGCATATTGCACTGGTAAGGGAATGACCATGAACGACAACATCATGACTGCGCAGGATTACCCATTAGCGACCCGCTGCCCGGAGAAAATCCAGACGCCTACCGGCAAGCCGCTAACCGACATTACTCTTGAGAATGTGCTGGCGGGCCGCGTAGGACCGCAGGATGTGCGTATTTCTCAGCAAACGCTGGAGTACCAGGCGCAGATTGCTGAGCAGATGCAGCGTCATGCCGTGGCGCGCAATTTTCGTCGTGCGGCAGAGCTGATTGCGATTCCGGATGCCCGCATTCTGGAGATCTACAACGCGCTGCGGCCGTTTCGTTCTTCGTTCGCCGAGTTGCAGGCCATTGCCGATGAACTGGAACACACATGGCATGCCACGGTGAACGCTGGGTTTGTCCGCGAATCGGCAGAGGTATACCAGCAGAGAAATAAGCTGCGTAAAGGCAGCCAGTGACGGAGGCAGCATGCCGTTAATTGCAGGGATCGATATCGGCAACGCCACCACCGAAGTGGCGTTGGCGCAGGATGGCCGGTTTATCGGCAGCGGGATTGTCGCCACGACCGGTATGAAAGGCACGCGGGATAATATCGCCGGGGTAGTCGCGTCCCTGCAGCAGGCGCTGAATAACACGCCGTGGTCGCTGCAGGACGTAGCAAAAATTTGCATCAACGAGGCCGCACCGGTGATTGGCGATGTGGCGATGGAAACCATCACTGAAACCATCATCACCGAATCGACGATGATTGGTCATAACCCGCAAACGCCCGGTGGCGTTGGCGTGGGCATGGGAACCACCATCGCCGTGGAGAAGTTGGCGGCGTTGAGCGAGGATCGATTTGCCCAGGGCTGGATCCCGTTGGTAGGTGAGGAGATGGATTTCCTTGAGGCGGTTTGGTTTATCAATGAAGCGCTGGATCGCGGCGTCAATGTGGTGGCGGCCATCCTGAAAAAAGATGATGGGGTGCTGGTGAATAATCGCCTGCGTCGGCCAATGCCGGTGGTTGATGAAGTCACCCTGCTGGAGAAGGTGCCGGAAGGTGTGCTGGCGGCGGTGGAAGTGGCGGCCCCGGGACAGGTGGTACGGGTGCTGTCGAACCCTTACGGCATTGCGACCTTCTTTGCCCTGACGCCCGAGGAAACGCAAACTATCGTCCCCATCGCCAGAGCGCTGATTGGCAACCGTTCCGCCGTGGTGCTGAAAACCCCGCAGGGCGATGTGCAATCAAGAGTGATCCCGGCGGGTAAGATCTTTATCCGTGGTGAAAAGCGTGGCGGTGAAGCCGACGTAGCGCAAGGCGCGCAGGCCATTATGCAGGCGATGAGCGCCTGCGCGCCCGTGCGCGATATTGCTGGGGAAGCTGGTACGCACGCAGGCGGCATGCTGGAGCGGGTGCGAAAGGTGATGGCCTCGCTGACCGGTCATGACATGAACACGGTGCATATTCAGGATCTGTTGGCGGTCGATACATTTATTCCGCGTAAGGTGCAGGGCGGCATCGCCGGAGAGTGTTCAATGGAGAACGCCGTGGGCATTGCGGCGATGGTGAAAGCCGATCGCTTACAGATGCAGGCCATCGCCAGTGAGCTGAGCGCCCGCTTAAACACGCCGGTTGAGGTTGGTGGCGTGGAGGCCAACATGGCTGTAGCGGGTGCGTTAACAACGCCTGGATGCGCTGCGCCGCTGGCAATCCTCGATTTAGGCGCAGGATCTACCGATGCAGCCGTCATCAATAGCGATGGCGTAGTGAAAGCGGTACATCTGGCCGGGGCGGGGAATATGGTCAGCCTGTTGATTCAAACAGAGCTGGGCTTAAGCGATGCATTTCTGGCGGAGGAAATTAAAAAATACCCGCTGGCAAAAGTGGAGAGCCTGTTCAGCATTCGCCATGAGAACGGCGTGGTAGAGTTTTTCCGCGAACCGCTCAGCCCGTCGGTGTTTGCCAAAGTTGTGTATTTGAAAGAGGGCGAGCTGATCCCGGTAGATAACCAGACCTCGCTGGAAAAAATACGTCTGGTGCGCCGACAGGCCAAAGAGAAGGTTTTTGTGACCAACTGCCTGCGCGCGTTACGCCAGGTGTCACCCGGTGGATCTATTCGCGATATGACTTTTGTGGTGCTGGTAGGCGGTTCTTCGCTGGATTTCGAAATCCCACAGATGATCACCGATGCGCTGGCGCATTACGGCGTTGTCGCCGGGCAGGGCAATATTCGAGGTACCGAAGGGCCGCGTAATGCGGTGGCAACCGGACTGGTTTTAGCCGGAGATGCAAAAAAATAGCGCAGAAAACAGTCGCGCAAGCGTTTAGCTGCGGGGTAAGTCAAATAAAGGCGATGTTCTCTTTGATATCCCGGCGGAGTTGGGTACATAGTATAAATGTGTCTCTCACGTGGTTAATTTTAAGGATAAGAGCATGCCAACAGCAATTGAGAAAGCATTGGATTTTATTGGTGGTATGAACACTTCGGCGTCAGTACCCCATTCAATGGACGAAAGTACCGCTAAGGGAATCTTAAAGTATTTGCATGACTTAGGTGTGCCAGCGAGTCCGGAAGCTGTAATGGCACGAGGTGAGCAGGAGGGATGGAATCCCGAGTTCACGAAAAAAGTGGCCGGATGGGCAGAAAAAGTCGCCTCCGGTAACCGCATCCTTATCAAGAATCCAGAGTATTTTTCAACCTATATGCAGGAGCAGCTCAAAGAGCTAGTGTGAGCTGACTATCGAATCAAACGCTAACGGACGTTTCCATCTCTGGATGGCGGCGTCCAAATGGAATGCCAGCGATATGGGCTGGCGTATCGCATGATATATCCTTATTCCCTCGCCATCCCCCGCTACGCATTCAGAGCCATCCAATTATTGGCTTTGCCAACAATTGCATATATTTCCAATAACAAAAAGGACCTGCGATTTCTCGCAAGTCCTTGAAGTTTGGTGGCCCCTGCTGGACTTGAACCAGCGACCAAGCGATTATGAGTCGCCTGCTCTAACCACTGAGCTAAGGGGCCGTGGCGGTGGATTATAAAGTAACTCCGCGTTGCAATCCAGACATAAGCGTACGGATGCTGTTTTTATAAACAATGTATTTTCAGTCCGTTATACTTGTTCCTCTGATGTATTGTTCGGAGTAATTATGGTTAAGGACATACTGGCACCGGGGCTGCGGGTGGTGTTTTGCGGCATCAATCCGGGGCTATCTTCCGCAGGTACAGGATTCCCCTTTGCACACCCCGCTAATCGCTTCTGGAAGGTTATCCATCAGGCGGGGTTTACCGATCGCCAGCTTAAACCTGAAGAGGCACAGCATCTGCTGGATTTCCGCTGCGGCGTGACTAAGTTTGTCGACAGACCAACGGTACAAGCCAATGAAGTGAAGCTACAAGAGATGCGTAGCGGCGGTCGTCTGCTTATTGAGAAAATAGAAGAGTATCAGCCAGCCGCGCTCGCTATCCTCGGGAAGCAGGCATTTGAGCAGGGGCTTAGCCAGCGTGGGGCGCAGTGGGGAAAACAGACGCTGACCATTGGCGCGACGCAAATATGGGTATTGCCGAATCCCAGCGGGTTAAGCCGGATCACGCTGGATAAACTGGTAGAGGCGTATCGGGAAGTGAATGTGGTGTTGAAGGCGCGCGGCCTGTAACTGCCGGAGCCTTAGGCTCCGGCGTCACTGTCAGAACTCGAAGCGTGCACCCATGTTGTAGCGGCGTCCTTCCAGGATGGAAGACTGGTTATAGGACGTTTTGTAGATTGGGTTCACGTCGAACAGGTTATAAACCCCCGCCATCAATGTGATGCTCTTGTTGAGATGGTAGCGTGCCCCTAAATCGACCAGCGCATAGGCGTCGGTTGACGTTGATTTGCCGATGTCAGGCGTATTGCTGCGCCAGCTGGCTTTGCTCCACAGTTCAAGATCGTTAAGTGCATTCCATGTCAGAGACAGGTTGGCCATGCTCGTCGGGAACTCGTTCAGTGCCTCTCCCTTGTACTGACCGCTCTTTTGCTCGCTGTGGGTATAGGTGTAGTTCGCGTTCGCTTTCAGCGCGGTAGTGACCTGCCAGTCGCCGTTCAGCTCCAGGCCATAGATTTCCGCGTCGCTGACGTTGAAATACTGCGAGACTTCTTCCGCTTCATACCCGTTGTAAATGCACTTCTGCGTGGCCGTTGCGGTACAGATGGTGTAGTCGCTGATCTTGTCCTTGAATTTGGTGAAGAACACGGTTGCATCCAGTGCCAGTGTGTCCTGTTGCCAGTAGACGCCCAGCTCGGTGTTGACACTCTGCTCAGGTTTCAGGTCATCGTTACCGATCCCAATGAAGGAATACGGATACGAACCGTAGACGCTGGTGAAGCCTTCATTGTTCTCACGCAGGTCCGGTTTTTTATAGCCCGCCGATACGCCGCCCTTCAGCGCCCAGCTTTCGTCAATCGTCCAGTTACCGTAGAGTTTTGGCGTGACGTGGTAGCCAAAGTAGCTGTCGTGATCGAGACGCGCCGAGGTGGTGAGGGTGAAGTCCGGAACCATCATCCAGGCATCCTCCGCGAAGATGGCCCAGCCGTCACGGGTGATCTTGCTGACCGGCGTTATGCCCGGCACTTCTTTGTTTTCGATGCCGAAAGTGTCGTCCAGCTCATTACGGGTGAAGTTGATCCCCAGCGTCAGCTTGTGGTCGCCCAGCGTAAAGGTGTTCGCGCTGTTGGCTTCATAGTTTTTCTGCTTAATGAACTGCGAACTCATGCCCGGCACACGATACTCGGTTTTAGCGTTCTCGTAGCTGATGAAGTTCTTCACTTCCAGCAGATCGTCGCCGTACCAGGCATGCTGCGCAAGTGAAGCGGCATCGCGGTCAAAGTCCCATTGCCAGGCTTTATCATTGTGTGATTTTACCTGATGCCCTTTGACGACGTTCAAATCCCAAAGTTGGGTGTCGGTCGGCGACATGTTGATGGTGGCATCCAGATTGCCAGCCTGGTGCTTCACAAAGCGCTCATCGGAGATGCTGTCGTCATCACGGCGATCAAGATAATCCGCCGCTACGCTCACTCCGAGCTTGCTGGGGATAATTGGCCCCATCAGGAAGACATTGGTCTGGTTGGTGTTACCGTACTCGCTCTTCTCTTGCAGGAAGTAGTTATCTTCCAGCACACCTGTCCATTTATCGAGGTTGTAGCCTTTTTTGGTGATGACGTTGACCACGCCGCCGATGGAGTCAGAGCCATACAGTGAGGACATCGGTCCGCGAATCACCTCGATTCGCTCGATAGCAGCAAGCGGCGGTAAAAAGGCAGCCTCTGTCCCGATATGGTGTCCGTAAGGACGCGATTCGCGGGTGCCTTGTTTGATGCCGTTGACCATGTAGGAGGTATAGGTCGAGTCCATGCCGCGCATCTGCACATCGCCTGTGGCAAGGCTACCGTTGCCATTACCCACCAATACGCCGGGCATCTCGCGAAGGGCTTCGGTGACGTTCTGGTTAGAGCGGGTGTTCAGTTCTTTCTCACCGACGACGGAGATGGTCGCCGGTGCCTCACGGCGTTCCTGTGCGAAACCGGTGGCGGTGACCACCAGTTGATCTTCATTATCTGGTGTGGTTTCTTCGGCGAAAACAGTCGCCGGGAGGCTGGCAAGGGCGAGCGAAATCGCCAGCGCGGTACGAGTCTGGTTAATCACAACGCATTCCTCAGAACTGGGTTAAATCGAGCTTGAGTACATAGTCAGCCTTGTTGGCTTTTTCATCCTGCTTCACGCTAACGAAGAGCGTTTTGCTGTCAGGAGAAAGCACCATGCTGTTTGGCATTGCTGCCGTTTTGATGGTGTGCTTCAGGCTGTAAGTGTTGGCATCGATAACGCTAATCTGACGGGCATTGCGATGGGTAACATACACTTCGTCGCGGGCAGGGTTATAGACCGCAGCGATAGAGTTTGGCGTGGGAACGCGGTGAACAATTTTACCGCTGTCCAGTTGGACTACCAGCACGTCGGCGGTGTTGGTATCGGCGATAAATCCGACGCCTTTGGCCGTGTTCAACGCGATGTTCAGGAAGTAATGCTTCGGCTCGGAGGGGTCAACCTTCACACGCGACAGAACCTGCGACGTTTTGCCATCCAGGGTAACCAGTTCGCCTTTGCCAGTGACGGCGTAAACTTTATCGCCAGCTTCATCAACGGCGAAACCGACTGGATCCATCCCTTTGAGGGCGTGTAATAGTTTCTGGTTATGCGTGTCGACAACCCACAGCACACCTTTATTTTCACTGCCAATACCGGAGACATACAGACGGTGGTGCTTCTTGTCGAGCACCACTTCACGAACGTGGGCTTTATTTTCTTCGTCTGCAAGCTGAAGCATTTTCACTTCTTTATGGGTGCGGGTATCCAGCAGGGTCAGTGAGCCATCCAGCGCATTACCTAGCCAGAGAATGTGGTTAGGTTCATCCAGTGAGACCGCAAAAGGACGGCGTTCGGTGGCGATCCGCTCATCGACTTTTAATGATTCAGTTGAAAACAGGAACACTTCACCGGCGGTTTTATCTTTGTCGAAAGAGGGGGCAGAGGCTGCATAGATAGCCTGTTGTCCGGCGTCATAAGCCAGTTCGTAAACGCCATGACCAAGCGTCTGAGAGGCGAACTGATCCTCAGTAAAGTCTTTTGCCAGGGCTGAACCGGCATAAAGTGCCAGTGAAATCGCAAGCGCGCAGAGGGACTGATTTTTTAATGTTTTTAAATTCATGTCATTTTTCTTTACAGTTGTTTACGAAAAGAAAAATGATAATGAAAATAAATATCATTTACAATTGCATGTATAGGCGATGCCCCCTACCAATTTTTGTACACTGCGGAAAATCCCAAAAAAAAAGCTCCCCGGAGGGAGCTTCTTAATAACAGAAACGATTAATCGTCGAGGAAGCTACGCAGTACTTCAGAGCGGCTCGGGTGGCGCAGTTTACGCAGCGCCTTCGCTTCGATCTGACGGATACGTTCACGGGTAACGTCGAACTGTTTACCGACTTCTTCCAGCGTGTGGTCGGTGTTCATATCGATACCGAAACGCATACGCAGAACTTTCGCTTCACGGGCGGTCAGGCCAGCCAGAACGTCGTGCGTTGCGGCACGCAGGCTCTCGGTGGTCGCAGAGTCCAGCGGCAACTCGAGGGTGGTATCCTCGATGAAATCACCCAGATGCGAATCTTCATCGTCGCCGATCGGCGTTTCCATGGAGATAGGCTCTTTAGCGATCTTCAGCACTTTACGGATCTTGTCTTCCGGCATCAGCATGCGTTCAGCCAGTTCTTCCGGCGTAGGCTCGCGGCCCATCTCTTGCAGCATCTGACGGGAGATACGGTTGAGCTTGTTGATAGTCTCAATCATATGTACCGGGATACGGATGGTACGCGCCTGATCCGCGATCGAACGGGTGATCGCCTGACGGATCCACCAGGTTGCATAGGTGGAGAACTTGTAACCACGACGGTATTCAAACTTATCAACCGCTTTCATCAGACCGATGTTACCTTCCTGAATCAGATCCAGGAACTGCAGGCCACGGTTGGTGTATTTTTTAGCGATAGAGATAACCAGACGTAAGTTCGCTTCAACCATCTCTTTTTTCGCACGGCGGGCTTTCGCTTCACCGATGGACATGCGACGGTTGATATCTTTAACCTGCTCGATAGTCAGGCCGGTTTCTTCTTCAATCTGCTGCAGTTTCTGCAGGCCGCGGTGAACGTCATCTGCCACATCGTGCAGTTTTTCAGACCACGGTTTGTTCATCGCGATTGCCGCGTTGAACCAGGTTTCGCTGGTTTCGTTGCCAGTGAACAGGGTGATGAAGTTTTTCTTCGGCATTTTGCACTGCTCAACGCAGAGCTTCATGATCAGACGTTCCTGAGTACGCACGCGGTCCATCATGACGCGCATGCTGTTTACCAGGTAGTCGAACTGCTTCGGCACCAGGCGGAACTGTTTGAACACTTCGGACAGCTTCTGAATTTCTTCCTGCGCGGCAGCATGGCTGCGGCCTTTCGCTTTGATGGTGTCGCGAGTGATTTCGTACTGAGTACGCAGTTCACCGAATTTTTCACGCGCTAACTCAGGGTCGATGCTGTTGTCATCATCGCTGCTGTCGTCGTCGCCATCTTCTTCATCTTCGTCTTCATCGTCATCCATCTCTTCCTGAGAGAGTTCAGAACCGACGTGGGTCGCCGTTGGCGCCATGTCTTCTTCCGCGTTTGGATCGACAAAGCCAGTGATCAGATCGGAAAGACGTGCTTCTTCAGCTTCTACGCGATCGTACTGCTCAAGCAGGTAGGTGATAGCTTCCGGGTATTCGGCAACGGAGCATTGAACCTGGTTAATCCCGTCTTCGATGCGTTTAGCGATGTCGATTTCGCCTTCACGGGTTAACAGTTCAACGGTACCCATTTCACGCATGTACATGCGGACCGGGTCAGTTGTACGACCGATTTCGGACTCAACGCTGGACAGAACCTGGGCAGCCGCTTCTTCCGCGTCTTCATCGGTGCTGTTGGAGGTTTCAGCAAGCAGCAGATCATCGGCATCAGGTGCTTCTTCCATCACCTGAATACCCATGTCATTGATCATTTGGATGATGTCTTCGATTTGATCTGAATCGACGATATCTTCCGGCAGATGGTCATTGACCTCGGCATAGGTCAGATAGCCTTGCTCCTTACCACGTTGGACAAGAAGCTTCAGCTGTGACTGCGGGTTTTGCTCCATAAGACGGTATCCACACTTAATTCGTTTGATTGGTGTTGGGCGGTAAAACCGCCAACGGCAAAACGAGGGCATACTTATATTTTGCCGCTGCCTCTCCGTGCGGCTGTCGGGGGCTTCCCGATCGATATTCGGCAGTTAAGCCGTTAAATACTTCATCTTTCACGTTGTCTCTGCGTTAGCTGCGTTCGTTTACTTGCTGCCTTGATACAACGCGAATGATTTTGTCTTTGTTTTGTCTTTCTCTTATTTCTTGGCCAGTTCCTGGTTCAGCGTCCAAAGTTCCCGGCGTTCTTCGCTACTTAAACCGTGTGTGCGCTCACGAGCTATCAACTCTTCCTGGCGCAGTTCAAGCATCGAATCAAACATATGGTTGAGTGAGTCGGTGAAGGTTTTTTCTGCGATATCTTTATCTGCTATATCGTCCCACATCGACAGTTTTTCAAGGGTCGCAGCATCATTTGTGCCACGATAGTGTTCTAAAAGTTGCCCGGTGGTCAGACCTGGCTGAGCCAGACAAGTGTTGACCAGTTCTCTGAATAAGCCAAGTCCAGGCAGCTTATTGCTATCCAGTGCGCCTAACGGTGGAACCAGCGGGGCGAGCTCCGGGTTCTGCACCAGCAACCCTATAAGTATACGCATGGTCGTACGTTTTAGCTGTGGAACAGGGCGGGAAGCCCCATTTTCTGCCAGTTTTGGCATTAAACGTTCAAGCTGGCTGTCATCCAGAATGCCGAGCTTGTTTCCCAACTCCTGTCGCAGGTAAATGCGCAACGTTTCGCCTGGTACCTGAGTAATCAGCGGTAATGCCAGCGTGCTGAGCTGTGCGCGTCCGTCTGGGGTACTCAAATCCACCTGCGGCAACAGGCTGTTAAATAAAAACGCAGAGAGCGGCAGCGCCTGCTCCATCCGCGCTTCAAAGGCCTCTTTCCCTTCTTTGCGCACCAGCGTATCGGGATCTTCGCCGTCAGGTAAAAACATAAAGCGTAGCTGGCGTCCGTCTGTCATATAGGGCAGTGCGGTTTCCAGCGCGCGCCATGCTGCGTCGCGTCCGGCACGGTCGCCGTCGTAACAGCAAATTACGTTGTTCGTCGCGCGGAACAACAGTTGGATGTGATCGGCGGTGGTTGACGTCCCAAGGGATGCCACGGCGTAGTTAATGCCGTATTGCGCCAGCGCCACCACATCCATATAGCCTTCTACCACTAACAGACGCTGTGGATCGGCGTTATCCTGCTGGGCTTCATAAAGACCATACAGCTGGCGACCTTTATGGAAAATATCGGTTTCCGGGGAGTTGAGATACTTCGGCAGGGCATCGCCCAGCACGCGTCCACCAAAACCAATGACCCGACCACGTTTGTCGCGGATGGGGAACATCACCCGTTCGCGGAAGCGATCGTAACTGCGTCCCTGATCGTTGGTGACCAACATCCCCGCATCAACCAGCGATTTGCGATTTTCAGCATTGCCGCCAAACCGTTTCAGGACGTTGTCCCAGCCGGGGGGCGCAAAACCAATAGCAAAACGGGTGATAACGTCGCTACTTAATCCTCGCTTTTCCAGGTACTGGCGCGCAGGGGTAGCGGCGGGTTGCATCAAAGACTGTTGATAAAAAGTGTTCAGGCCATCCATCAATTGATAAAGGCTTTGCCGTTGATGGCGCTCTATCTGACTGGGGCCACTGCCTGCTTCATAGGGCACTTCAAGGTTGTGCATTGCGGCCAGTTCTTCGACGGTTTCCACAAACTCGAGCTTGTCGTAGTTCATGAGAAAGTCGACGGCGTTGCCATGCGCGCCACACCCAAAGCAGTGATAAAACTGTTTTTCACCGTTTACGGTGAAAGAGGGGGTTTTTTCGTTATGAAACGGACAGCACGCGTGATAATTTTTGCCCTGCTTTTTCAGCTTTACCCGCGCGTCGATGAGATCGACGATGTCGGTTCTTGCCAGCAGGTCATTGATAAAAACGCGAGGAATTCGTCCAGCCATAAGCCCCTGTTTTTTGATGACTCATATACACAAAATCATTCAGGATGCATCAAGGCGGCAAGGAAGCGAATCCTCAGGAGCGTACATCAGTACGTGACTGGGGTGAGCGACTGCAGCCAACACTGAGGCAGCTTGAATGATGACGTGTATAAACGAAAATAAGCCGCGCATTCCTTCCGGAAGCACGGCCTTACAACTACAACTCAGTCTGAATTGAGAGCTTTGGCTCTCAATGGATTAGTACAGACGAGTACGGCGTGCGTTTTCGCGAGCCAGTTTCTTCGCGTGACGTTTCACAGCAGAAGCTTTAGCGCGCTTACGTTCGGTAGTCGGTTTTTCATAGAACTCACGACGACGAACTTCCGCCAGAACACCTGCTTTTTCGCATGAACGCTTGAAGCGACGCAGTGCTACGTCGAACGGCTCGTTTTCACGTACTTTAATTACCGGCATGTAACTCTCACCTTTAATAAATTCGGTTTGCCGCTGGCATCAACGCCAGCTTATTTCAAAATGGTGCGGAATTTTACTGCAATTGCTGCTGCTTTGTAAAGCACCGACGCGATTTTGAAAGGGACTTTTATAAGGACAAGGAGTATACACGAGCGGAACTCCTGGGGCGAACAAAGTTTTACATCAACCCGCATTGGTCCTACACTGCGCGGTAATAGAGCGAGGTAAAACAAGTCATGCGTGTACTGGGTATTGAAACATCCTGCGATGAAACCGGCATCGCCATTTACGACGATGAAAAAGGTCTTTTAGCCAACCAATTGTATAGTCAGGTGAAATTACACGCTGACTACGGCGGCGTAGTGCCAGAACTGGCCTCGCGCGATCACGTACGTAAAACCGTACCGCTGATCCAGGCCGCGCTGAAAGAGGCGGGACTGACGGCAAAAGAGATCGATGCGGTGGCGTATACCGCAGGTCCTGGTCTGGTTGGTGCGCTGCTGGTTGGCGCAACCGTAGGACGTTCGCTGGCGTTCGCCTGGGGCGTACCGGCAATTCCTGTGCACCACATGGAAGGGCATCTGCTGGCGCCAATGCTGGAAGATAATCCCCCTGCGTTCCCGTTCGTCGCGCTGCTGGTTTCTGGCGGTCACACGCAGCTGATCAGCGTCACCGGTATCGGTCAGTATGAACTGCTGGGCGAATCGATTGATGATGCTGCTGGCGAAGCGTTCGACAAAACCGCCAAGCTGCTGGGGCTGGATTATCCTGGCGGTCCAATGTTGTCAAAGCTGGCCTCGCAAGGCGTTGAAAAACGTTTTGTCTTCCCGCGCCCGATGACCGATCGTCCGGGGCTGGATTTCAGCTTCTCCGGGCTGAAAACCTTTGCCGCGAATACCATTCGTAATAACGAAAATGACGATCAGACGCGCGCAGATATCGCCCGTGCCTTTGAAGATGCGGTAGTTGATACGCTGATGATCAAGTGCAAACGCGCGTTGGATCAAACCGGTTTTAAACGTCTGGTGATGGCGGGGGGCGTGAGCGCGAACCGTACGCTGCGCGCAAAATTGGCTGAAATGATGCAAAAACGTCGTGGCGAAGTATTTTACGCGCGTCCGGAATTTTGTACCGACAACGGGGCGATGATCGCCTACGCGGGCATGGTGCGTTTTAAAGCGGGCGCAATGGCGGATCTTGGCGTAACCGTGCGCCCACGCTGGCCGCTGGCGGAATTACCGGCGGCGTGATTTTTTGCCCGGTGGCGCAATGTTACCGGGCAAGACGCTACATCCGCAGCATTCCTTTCTCTTCCAGAAACGCGATAATTTTTTCCAGACCCTCTCCGGATTTTAAATTGCTGAACGTCCATGGACGCTCCCCGCGCATACGCAGGGTATCGCGTTCCATCACCTCCAGCGAGGCGCCGACGTAGGGAGCCAGATCGGTTTTATTGATAACCAGAAAATCGGATTTAGTGATCCCCGGACCGCCTTTACGCGGGATCTTCTCGCCTTCGGCAACGTCGATCACATAGATCGTCAGATCCGCTAATTCCGGACTGAAGGTGGCGCTCAGGTTATCGCCACCGCTTTCCACAAAAATCAGATCCAGATTGCCGAATTTCTCGCTCAGCGCCTCTACGGCAGCCAGATTCATCGACGCATCTTCGCGGATAGCAGTATGCGGGCAGCCGCCGGTTTCCACACCGACGATCCTGTCTGGCTCCAGTGCGCCCGCCTCGGTGAGAATGCGCTGATCTTCTTTGGTGTAGATATCGTTGGTCACTACCGCCAGTTGATAGCTGCTGCGCATGGATTTGCATAACGCTTCCAGCAGCGCCGTTTTGCCGGAACCGACCGGGCCGCCAACGCCCACACGCAGGGGATGCTTGTAGTTACTCATTTTTTCTCCTCAGGAGCGGAATAATCGGGAATATTGGGTTTCATGCCGGGCAGACGCGATAGCGGCCAACGGCGTTGCGGAGCCGAGACTGGCGTCAGGCGTCGCCAGCGCCTGTGCCAGACCCTGCGCATAGCGATCGCAGAGCGCAATAATCAAACGCTGGGCCGCCTGTTGTCCAAAAGGAACCAGCTTGACGCCAGCCATCACAGCGCTCTCAATCCAGCTGTAGCCGAGGCTTAACGCCAGTTCGGTCAGGGGAATTCTCCAGCGCACGGCCAGCCAGGCCATGCCGCAGAGTTGGCTGTCGGCGAAGAGAGTGCGCCACTCTCGCGAGCAATCCGCCTCCCAGTCGGTGACCAGCCGCGTAAACGCCGCGCCCCGACTGCGTTCTTCATCCCGCAGTTCGCGGGTTTCCCGGCAGGCCAACAGGTAAGCGCTCCAGCGGCGTGCGGCGTCGAGATCGTCCTGCTCGCAGGCGCGATACAGTCTCGCCAGCAGCGGTAGGTCTACGGTAAAAAAGTTCTGCTCCATCTGCTGAATTTGCCAGGCAGAGAAGTCATCGATGCTTTTCACCCAGCCAATCTCCACCGCCCACTCCAGACCCTGGGACCAGGTAAACGACCCCACCGGGAGTGCGCTGCTGGCGAGCTGCATCAGACGCAGTTGTTGGGTGTTATGCATCAGTGCGCATGGCCGTGATGATGCCCGTGTGATTCACTGGCATAAGCGCCTGCTTCCGGTTCAAACGGCAACTGGGCGAACGTCACCTCGAGGTTGAACTGGCGCAGCATGGCGTCCAGCACATGATCGTGGTGGTAGCGCAGCTCATCCGGCAGGATTTGCAGCGGAACGTGGCGATTGCCGAGGTGATAACAGGCTTTGGCGAGTAGGAAAGGATCGGCGCAGCGCACCACGGAAACCGACTCCGGCGCGGCGATCACTTCGATCACCTCGCTGCCATCGTCGGTGGTCAGCAGGTCGCCACCGCGTAACAGCAAACCGCGCGGTAGCATCAGCCCGGCTTCGCGACCGTCGTTCAGCGCCACTCTGGCACGACTTTTTACCCGCATATCAATGGGTAGCGTGACGCTTGCGGTGGCGCGGTGAGCGTGGTCAAGGCGTTGGGTCAGGTAGATCATCGTCACTCCTCAAAACAGAAAATAGCGTTGTGCCATCGGCAAAACGTTTGCCGGTTCGCTGGTAATCAGTTCGCCATCAATACGCACCTCGTAGGTCTGAGCATCGACGGTGATATTGGGTTGCAGGTCGTTGTGGATCATGTCGGCCTTTTTCACTGTTCTGCAGCCTTTAACGACGGCGATGGCGCTTTGCAGGTTGAGCTGCTGCGCGATGTTTTGCGCATCAGCGGCCTGCGAAATAAAGGTCAGCCGGGTGTGATGCCGCGCTGCGCCAAGTGCGCCGAACATCATGCGGTAATGCACCGGCTGTGGGGTGGGAATCGAGGCATTGATGTCGCCCATCGGCGCACAGACGATCATCCCGCCTTTAACGATCGTCGCCGGTTTTACGCCAAAGAAGGCCGGTGACCACAGCACCAGATCGGCCAGTTTGCCAGGTTCAACGGAGCCGACTTCATGGGCGATACCGTGGGTTAGCGCCGGATTGATGGTGTATTTGGCGACGTAGCGTCTAACGCGCAGGTTGTCGTTGTCGCCGGTTTCTTCTGCCAAAGGTCCACGCTGCGCCTTCATACGGTGTGCCACCTGCCAGGTGCGCAGGATCACTTCGCCCACGCGCCCCATTGCCTGTGAATCGGACGAGGTCAGGGAAAAGGCGCCAATGTCATGCAGCACATCTTCGGCAGCGATCGTTTCCCGGCGAATGCGTGATTCGGCAAAGGCCACGTCTTCGGCGATATCCGGATCGAGATGGTGGCAAACCATCAGCATGTCGAGATGCTCGTCGATGGTGTTGATGGTATAGGGCAGCGTCGGGTTCGTAGAGGAGGGCAGGATATTCGGATGCGCGCAGGCGGTGATGATATCCGGCGCATGACCGCCGCCCGCGCCTTCGGTGTGAAAAGTATGAATGGTGCGATCGCCAATCGCCGCCAGCGTATCTTCCACGAAACCGGACTCATTGAGCGTGTCACTGTGCAGCGCGACCTGGATGTCCATCTCGTCGGCCACGGTCAGTGCGCAGTCAATAGCGGCGGGCGTGGCACCCCAGTCTTCATGGATTTTCAGGCCAATTGCGCCCGCGGTGATTTGCTCGCGCAAGGCGTCAGGATTTGAGCCGTTACCTTTGCCCAGTAAACCGATGTTAACCGGTAACGTTTCTGCCGCCTGCAGCATGCGTGCGATGTACCACGGCCCCGGCGTACAGGTGGTGGCGTGAGTGCCCGCGGCCGGACCGGTGCCGCCGCCGATCATCGTCGTCACGCCGGAAACCAGCGCCTCTTGCGCTTGCTGTGGGCAGATCCAGTGAATATGCGTATCCACGCCGCCTGCGGTGACGATCTTGCCTTCCCCGGCGATGACTTCAGTTCCCACGCCTATCGGGATCGTAACGTTGGGCTGAATATCGGGATTACCTGCCTTGCCGATGGCGAAGATCCTGCCGGCTTTGATACCAATATCCGCTTTCACGATCCCCCAGTGATCGACGATCAGCGCGTTGGTTATCACCAGATCCACACATGCATCGGCGCGCATTTGCCCCTGGCCCATGCCGTCGCGGATCACTTTTCCGCCGCCGAATTTGACCTCTTCACCGTAGGTGGTGAAGTCTTTTTCCACTTCGATCCACAGGTCGGTATCCGCCAGGCGCACTTTATCGCCGGTGGTTGGGCCAAACATGTCGGCATACGCTTGCCGGGAAATTTCACTCATTATCTGCCTCCAGCACGCCCATCACTTCGCTGCGAAAACCCACGATCCTTTGTGCGCCAGCAACGCGCACCAGTTCGACTTCGCGTTTTTGTCCTGGCTCAAAACGCACCGCTGTGCCCGCAGCAATGTTCAGACGAAAGCCGCGTGCGGCCAGCCTGTCAAAGTGCAGCGCCGGGTTCACTTCGAAAAAGTGATAGTGCGATCCCACCTGGATGGGCCTGTCGCCATGATTTTCCACCACGATCGTGCAGATCTCTCGCCCCTGATTAAGTGCGATACTGCCTTTTGCGATCTGATATTCACCTGGGATCATTGCCGCTCCTTAGACGATCGGGTTGTGGACAGTGACCAGTTTCGATCCGTCCGGAAAGGTGGCTTCAACCTGAATATCCGGGATCATTTCCGGTACGCCTTCCATCACCTGATCGCGGCGCAGGACGTGACGCCCGTCCTCCATCAGCGCGGCCACGGTTTGCCCGTCGCGCGCCCCTTCCATGATGAAAGCGCTAATCAGCGCCACCGATTCCGGGTAGTTCAACTTCAGCCCGCGGGCCAGACGACGTTCCGCCACCAGTGCGGCGGTAAACAGCAACAACTTATCTTTTTCTCTGGGGGTCAGTTCCATAAGGGTTCTCTTAGGTTTGCCAGATTCGCGGGAGTACAGGCGTTTTATGTGTCAGCAGCGGGCGCAAAAATTGCCAGATGTCACGCATAACGCGCTGAACAACCAGGTTGTCGTTAGCAAGAAAACGGATTGTCAGCAGCGAGTCGTTAAGCGTTGCCCCGGCGTAATCGCCAAGCGCCATAAGCCGCTCCCGCGTGCCCTCCAGCATGTGTTCGTTGGCCGGATAACACAGCAACGTGCCGACCCAGGGATGATGCGCGACGCCGCTCAAATTCCCCTCCTGCAATATCAAGCGTTCTATCAGCAGCGGCTGCCCATCTCGCCACACTTCCAGGCGATTTTGCAGCATGCCGTGGCTGAAAGTTTCCTGCATAACCGGTCGGCCAAGACACAGCAGATCCCAGGCCAGCAGGCGGCTTGCGGATGTCAGATGAAAGACGGTCTGAATAGCGGCGTTGGCGCCGGGAAAGAGGATCGTATCCTGCGGCAGCCACTCCAGCGTGGCGTGCGAGGCGAGGGTAAAATGCTGGCGCAGCAATGCCTGCGGCCCTCGGCTGCGATAAAACTTGCCCGCGCCGGGCTGGGTGATTAACGCATGGCTGTTTTCGTCGAGTGTGACGGCAATATGAAGCTCATCCCCGCCAACGATCCCCGCAGGTGGATGCAGCAAATAGAGGTGGCAGACGTCTTCTTCCGGGTAAAACGGGCGCTGAACCGTCAATGGACCATGATGACGCGCCGAGGCGAGCACCGTTTTGTGCCCGGAGCAAGTAAAATGCAGTTCCAGTTCGGCCTGCCAGCCCCGTGTGAGTGTCTCGTGCGCAACCGTGTCCAGAGCGTTTCCCCTATCAGCATGAGGGTGTTTGCATACAAAAAAGTATGCCTCAGCGCATCGGGAAATCGATCATATGAGAAGCTTATGGATAAAGGGGCGACAATACGCCGCCCAAGGGAGATTACAGCAAAACGAGGGGCATCCAGACCAGACCGGTGATCACCAGCAGCACGAGGAAAATCAGGCCAAAAATAGCGCCGAGTCGCCAGTAATCCACCGTTGGCAAATAACCGCTGCCATAGTAGATAGGACTAGGACCGGTGGCGTACGGGGTCAGAATGCTGCCCAGACCAATGGCGGCGCCGACCATCAGGCAGAAGACCGGTAGCGGGATTTCCGGCATTGCCAGCGCGGCGGCAATCATCATCGGCGCGAGGGCAGAGGTATACGCCGTGGCGCTGGCAAAGAAGTAGCGCAGCAGATAGAACACCACGATCAGCGCCACCATCACCATCATCGGCGAATAGCCGCTCAGTCCTCCCGCCAGCAGTTTGCCGAACCAGGTGATAAAACCGGTGTTATTGAGCCCGGTGGCGAGCGTTATCAGCGAGGCCAGCCAGAAAAAGACGTTCCATGCGGCTTTATTGCTGACGATGTCATCCCAGCTAATGATGCGTAGTACCAGCATCAACGCCACCACGCTGTATCCGACCATTGCGGCGTCAATGTAGTCGCCGCCGAAGATCCACAGCACCAGCGCGCCGACCATCAGTACCAGCATCTTTTTCTCGCGAGCGCAGAGCGGTCCCATCGCTTTTAGCTCTGTATCCGCCCAACGTGGAACCTGATCGCCGGATTTCAGCACCGGTGGATACAGCAGGTACGCCAGCCACGGCACGATCAGCACCAGTAAAATGCTCAGCGGCAGCATGCCTAAGAACCAGTCGCCCCAGCTCAGCGCCGTATGGGACGCGCCTTTCATCAGGCCGATCAACAGCAGATTCGGTGCCATTGCCGTTAAGAAAATAGCGCTGGTAACGCAGTCAGCGACAATGCCCATCCACATGATGTACGAGCCAATGGAGCGTGAACTGGCGCTATTGGGCTGCGAGTTATACAGCGGCGGCAGGTTGCGGATAATCGGGTAGATTATTCCGGCTCCGCGCGCGGAGTTGGAAGGAGTGACGGGAGCGAGGATAAGTTCGGAGAACATCACCGCATAGCCGAGAAATAACGTCCGGTGCCCCATCTTTTTCACCAGCATCAGCGCGATTCGCCGACCAAGGCCGGTTTTCTCATAGCCGGTACCAAACATAAAGGCCGCGAAGATCAGCCAGATGACCGAGTTTGAGAATCCAGATACCGCCCACGACAGTGATTTGGCGGTAAATTTAAAACCGTCCTGCGCGAGTTGCTCCGGACTGAACAGCAGCCACGGTGAAAGGACAGCGATGATCGAAATGCCAATCATCGCCACCACCGCGCCCGGTACAGGTTCCAGAATAAGCCCGACAATCACACCGGTAAAGACGGCAAAATAGAGCCAGGTGTGACTCTCAAGACCGGTGGGGACGGGCAGAACAGCAATAATGGCGATGACCACCAGCGGAGCCAGGTATCGCCACCAACCAGCTAAAGGTGCCATTGTTGTATCCCTGCGAAGAGGGAGAGGCGTTACGCCCCTCCGGGAGGGTTATTTGATGTAGTGCACGTGCTCGCAGATTTCTTCGACGATAGGATCGCGACGTTCAGCGAACAGCTTTTTGTTTTCGGCAATCAGGTTATTACCGTGAGTATCGATGGAAACGATCAGCGGGCCGAACTCTTTTACCCGGCATACCCACAGAGATTCCGGCATGCCGAGTTCGGTCCAGTGTACCTCTTCAATTTCTTCAACCTGAGTAGCCGCCACGACCGCACAGCCAGCCGGGAAGATGACGTGCAGCGCTTTGAACTGTTTGCAGCCTTCTTCCGTCAGCGGCCCCATGCCGCCTTTGCCGACCACCAGCCTGACGCCCGTCTGCTCGATAAAGTCTTTCTCAAACGCTTCCATACGCATGCTGGTAGTTGGGCCGACGGAGACCATCTCCCATTTTTCACCGTTCTTACGGACGATCGGGCCCGCATGGAAAATGGCTTTGCCGTTCAGGTCATAAGGAATCGGGCGCTTCAGTTCGATCAGGCGACGGTGGCAAACGTCACGGCAGGTCACCAGCGTGCCGGTCAGGTAAATGACATCGCCAACGCGAATGTCTGCCAGATCTTCGGTTTTGATCGGGGTTGTGAGGATCTTTTTCATAACGCGCTCCGGGTGTGAGACAGGTTTTCGAAGGAGAGGTCGGCATGAACCAACAGCGTGCCGCGACGATGCGCCCAGCAGCCGGTAGAGACGGCAACGCCGATAGTCGACGGGTGGCGTGCGGCGGATTCGATATGCACGCCCATCACTGAGCTATTCCCGGTCAACCCTTGCGGCCCAATGCCCAGACGGTTAAGTCCTTCTTCCAGGCGCAGTTCCAGTTCTGCCGCTTTTGGGTTTGGATGGCGTGATCCGATTGGGCGCAGCACCGCTTTACGAGAAAGCACGGCAGCGGTTTCGACAGAGGTGGCAATACCCACGCCCACCAGCACCGGAGGACAGGCGTTAACTGCCAGCGTGGAGATATTTTCGAAGACAAATTTCACCACGCCTTCATAGCCTTCAGAAGGCATTAACACTTTCGAGCGCCCCGGCAGCGTACAGCCGCCGCCTGCCATGTAGACTTCGATTTCCGCGTCATCGTTATCAGGGATGATGTCCCAGGTGACCCACGGCACACCGGTACCGGTATTTTTTCCGGTATTCACTTCGTCAAAAATCTCAACCGCGTTATGGCGCAGCGGCGCTTTTACCGTGGCATCTTCAACAGCCTGCTTCAGAATGCTTTGCAGTTCGCCAAGTAGCGGAAAACGGGAACCGACCTTCACGAAGAACATAATCTCCCCGGTGTCCTGACAGGCAGGGCGGTTCAGGTCGATAGCTTTCTGCATGTTGTCAAACATGGTGTGGTAGATGATTTTACCCATCGGCGAGGTTTCGCCTTCACGCAGCTGTTTTAATTTATCCACAACATCGTCAGGCATGCGGGTTGAAATCATGGCGGTAAAGTCGGCGACAATGTTCGTCAGCGTAGTTATCGCATGTTGGTTATTTTGATTGCTCATCTTATTAACTCCAGTTCTTTTATTTGTCTGGAAATAAATTCTCCGCCACAAACTACCACTAAAAGTGTGGTTTTATATTATTTGGCACTGTGAATATCTAATTAACAGTTCGTGAATGATGTCCAGATAAGGCAATAAAAATTGCGCCAGGGCAGGGTTTAATACGTATGGGAGAATTACACTGCGGTTAATCACATTACGGATTACCGATCATGCTGAATACGTATCCCCTGGCGAAAGATCTACAGGTGCTGGTTGAAATTGTTCATAGCGGCAGCTTTAGCGCCGCCGCTGCGACGCTGGGCCAGACGCCAGCGTTTGTGACGAAGCGCATTCAGATCCTCGAGTCCACGCTAGGGGCTACATTGCTAAGCCGCTCGGCGCGCGGCGTGGCGCTAACGGAGAGTGGCCAACGTTGCTATGAACACGCGCAAGCGATCCTCGCAGGTTATCAACATTTGGTCGATGACGTTACGCAACTCAAAACGCGTCCGGCAGGAATGATTCGTATCGGCTGTAGCTTTGGTTTTGGGCGCAGTTATATTGCACCGGCAATTACAGAATTGATGCACAGCTATCCTGAATTACAGGTACATTTTGAACTTTACGATCGGCAAATTGATTTGGCGCAGGATAATATCGATTTGGATATTCGTATCAATGATGAAATTCCTGATTATTATATTGCGCATTTGTTAACGAAAAATAAAAGGATATTATGCGCAGCACCGACGTATTTACAAAAATACGGTGAGCCGACGACGTTACAGGAATTAATTCGGCATGATTGTCTGGTCACCAAAGAACGGGATATGACTCACGGGGTGTGGGAACTGGATAACGGTCAGGAGAAAAAGTCGGTTAAGGTGGCGGGACATCTTTCTTCTAACAGCGGTGAGATTGTGCTGCAGTGGGCACTACAGGGAAAAGGGATCATGCTGCGTTCTGAATGGGACGTACAACAGTTTCTGCCCAGCGGCGAGCTGGTGCGTGTGCTGTCGGACTATGCGCAGAGCGCTAATATCTGGGCGGTTTATCAGGAGCCGCTGTATCGCAGCGTGAAGCTTCGCGTGTGCGTGGAGTTTCTGGCGACGTGGTGTCAGAACCGATTAGGCAAACCGGTGGAGGGGTATCACATCCCCGAGGCCGGATAAGACGCCGACGCGTCGCTATCCGACAATAAAATCACTCGGGGTCTTTTTCGCGTTTTTTCTTTAGCTTGGTCCAGATCTTCGGCTCCTGACGACGCCACAGACGCTGAATGTTGTCATGGTGACGAAGCAGAATTAAGCACGACAACATGGACACCGGGAAAGTGAACTGGGGATTGAACCACCAGACGTAAAAAGGGGCGATCAGCGCACTGACGATAGCGCCTAACGACGAATAGCCGCTTAACAGGACGGTTAGTAGCCAGGTTCCGGCCATCACACCAGTTAAGTCCCAGCCAATCGGCGCAATTGCGCCAAAGGCGGTGGCAACGCCTTTTCCACCTTTAAAGCCGAAAAATACCGGCCAAATGTGTCCCAGACAGGCGGCGATTGCGATCAATCCCAGCCAGAAGGGGCTGACGCCTAGCGCATAGGCACCCCAGACGGGTAACATACCTTTCAGGACGTCGAAAATCAGTACCGCGACGGCGGCTCCCTTGCCACCGATGCGCAGCACGTTTGTCGCGCCCGGATTCCCAGAGCCGCTGTCGCGCGGGTCCGGCAATCCAGCAAGGCGGCATACCAGAATAGCACTGGAAATTGAGCCACAGAGGTACGCGAAGATAATCATTCCAGGCGCGATTGCACTCATAAGCTGTTCCGTTTTGAAAATGTCGTGTAAAACGCTACTTCTGTGGATAATACGCATATTTCGCCGGAAGTGGTATCCGGGTTAGCCAAAAAGCAGGCAGGTCGTGATGGATATTGTATTTATAGAGCAACTTTCTGTAATCACCACTATTGGTGTTTACGACTGGGAACAAACGATCGAACAACGGTTGGTGTTCGATATCGAAATGGCATGGGATAACCGCAAATCAGCTAAAAGCGATGATGTGGCTGATTGCCTGAGCTATGCTGATATTGCTCAAACGGTTGTTAATCATGTGGAAGGTGGGCGTTTTGCGCTGGTAGAACGTGTAGCGGAAGAGGTGGCTGATTTGCTACTTAACCGCTTTAATTCACCGTGGGTGCGGATCAAACTCAGCAAACCTGGCGCGGTAGCCCGTGCGGCAAACGTCGGGGTCGTCATTGAACGTGGCAATAATCTGAAAGAAAATAATTAATTTAATAATTTCTAAATCAAACGGGTATAAAAGAGTCCTTTCGTCGGCTCTTTTTTGCCGTGTTTTCTCTATCTAGGGGTTTATTAATGAGTGATATGCACTCGCTGCTGGTGGCGGCAATTTTGGGTGTGGTCGAAGGATTGACGGAATTTTTACCCGTTTCCAGCACCGGCCATATGATTATTGTTGGCCACCTGTTGGGTTTTGAGGGTGATACCGCAAAAACATTCGAGGTGGTGATCCAGTTGGGGTCTATTCTGGCAGTAGTGGTGATGTTCTGGCGACGTTTGTTTGGCCTGATAGGCATTCACTTCGGCAAGGCTCCGCATGAAGGTACTGGCAAAGGTCGGCTGACGCTGGGGCATATCCTGTTGGGGATGATTCCGGCGGTTGTACTGGGACTGCTGTTCCACGACACCATCAAGTCGCTGTTTAACCCGATCAACGTGATGTATGCGCTGGTGGTGGGTGGTGTACTGCTGATTGCCGCAGAATGCCTGAAGCCGAAAGAGCCGCGCGCGCCGGGTCTGGATGATATGACCTATCGCCAGGCGTTTATGATTGGCTGTTTTCAGTGTCTCGCGCTGTGGCCGGGTTTTTCTCGCTCAGGGGCGACGATTTCTGGCGGTATGCTGATGGGCGTGAGCCGTTATGCGGCTTCTGAGTTTTCATTCCTGCTGGCGGTGCCGATGATGATGGGCGCGACGGCACTGGATCTCTACAAGAGCTGGTCGTTCCTTAGCGCATCAGATATCCCAATGTTTGCAGTCGGTTTTGTGACGGCGTTTATCGTGGCGCTGGTCGCGATCAAAACCTTCCTGCAACTGATTAAGCGTATTTCGTTCATTCCGTTTGCGATTTACCGCTTTATTGTGGCGGCTGCCGTTTACGTCGTGTTCTTCTGATGACTTACCGTGGTGCCGGATGGCGGCGTTTCGCCTTATCCGGCCTACGGGTGATATTCGTTCAGGCGGTGGGTTTAGGACACCGCTTCTCCTTCCAGTTGGCCACCGCCGCAATGCGACGCCGGGTCAGTTCTTCACGAATTGCCTGACCTTTGAATCCCGCTTCCACGACATCTTTCGTGGGAACCGCCTGTGCAACCAGCCAGGCTTCACGCAACAGCCTGCCTTGCGGGTAATCCGTCGCTTCAAAACCGGTTCGCCCACGCACGTCGGCCTCGCTGGTGAGGGCGATTTGCTCCACGCGCTGTGGTTTGCGCCATGCATCGATGGAATCAAACAGCTTAACGATTGTTTTCGGTTGCAGGATCGGGAAGGTATGAATGAGGTCGTGGAACTCGGCCACCAGTTTGGCTAAATCACGGATGTCATTCGGCACGCGCAGGCGCTGACACAGTTGCTCGACCAGCTTAACGCCCGCCGGACCGTGGCCATGATGGCGCGGCCATAGCGCTTTAGGCGTTAATGCTTTGCCAAGATCGTGGCACAGCGTGGCAAAACGCACGTCGACCTCCGGGCTTAACATGGCTGCCATCGACAGCGTCATCAGCGTGTGAATACCGGTATCAATTTCCGGGTGCCACTGCGCGGGCGCGGGAACACCGAACAGAGCATCCACTTCAGGAAACAGAACGTGCAGTGCGCCGCAGTCGCGCAGGACCTGAAAAAATACCTGTGGGTTGCGGGTGGTTAAGGCGCTTTCCGTTTCTTTCCACACGCGCTCTGGCGTCAAGTGTTCCAGCTCGCCAGCGGCGTTCATATCGCGCATCAGCGTCATGGTTTCGTCGGCAATACGAAAGCCAAGGTGCGCATAGCGGGCAGCAAAGCGCGCTACGCGCAGCACGCGAAGTGGATCTTCGCTAAAAGCCGGGGAAACATGACGCAGCAGGCGGTTTTCCAGATCATCGCGTCCGTTATACGGGTCGATAATCTCCCCGTTGTCATCGCGGGCCATTGCGTTGATGGTCAGGTCGCGCCGCTGAAGATCGGCCTCCAGCGTCACATCTGGCGCGGCGTAGCAGGTGAATCCGGTATATCCCGAACCTGATTTGCGTTCAGTACGCGCCAACGCATACTCTTCCCGGGTTTGCGGATGCAGAAACACGGGAAAATCGCGGCCTACCTGTTGGTAACCCGCGTCGAGCATTCCTTGCGGCGTGGCGCCGACAACGACCCAATCTTTATCTTTAATCGGTAGCCCTAATAACGCATCCCGAACAGCACCACCGACCAGATAAATCTTCACGCCACTTTCCTTTTGAAAAAAACATCCCTTAATCATATGTCAGTGTGGCGGAGAAGGCGATTCAGTTCATCCAGCGATCTTTGCGTTTACGGCTTGGGATCATGTGTGGCAGAACCAGACCGAGCAGCAGACCAAGACCCAGCACGCCGCCGCCATACATAAACCATTGCATGATGATAGTACGCTGCTTGTCATCAAGCTGAAGGTTGGCTGCGCTCACCTTCTTTTGCGCCACGATAAGTTCGTTCTTCAGCTTCTGGTTTTCTTGTTTCAGCCCGTCAATCACGCTGTCGCTCTGCGCTACCTTTTGCTGCATGTCGGCGGTACGCTGATTCCATGTGGTATCGATATTATTGAGCTTATCGGTCAAGATCTTAACCTGGTTTTCCAGGTCGGGAACGCGGGTACGCAGGCTCGGCGTACTGTTCAGCTCTTTCAGTGGGATCCAGGCGGTACGTCCGGTGCTGTCTTTCACCTGGGCGTAGTTGGTGTTGGCATCAGTCTGTAATAGCGTGACTTCCTCGCCGGCGTTAACCGTACCCACGAGGCGATAATTATCTCCCGGACCGCTGCGGACCCAGGTGTTCAGTTCGTCAGAGACATAGCGCTTTTCTTCGGCATGAGAGACTGCAGTGGCGCTAAGTGCGAGTAAAGTTAATCCAATCAGGCGTAATTTTGGCATCAGGCTGTCGTTATTGTCATAGAAAGTGGAACGATAGTAGTGGCATCAGTGTCTCTACGCAAAGCATTCGACATCAATCGGAATCATCTGTGTCCTTTTTGCCACCACTCGAAACTTTTACGCCCGTCAAATTGCTCGTTGCATGGCAATTTGGCGCAAAATACTATCTACTGACCATAAAGAACGAACTTAGTTCGCAGTCAGTTTTCTCAACTGTGACATAACCCATAAGTACAAGACCATGGCCCAGGAAATCGAATTAAAATTTATCGTTAATAGTGACGCTGTCGATGCGCTACGTGAACGTCTGAATACGCTGGGGGGAGAGCATCATGCGCCCAGCCAGTTGCTGAATATTTACTACGAAACGCCGGATGCGTGGTTGCGTGGTCACGATATGGGGCTGCGTATTCGCGGTGAAAACGGTCATTACGAAATGACCATGAAAATTGCCGGACGCGTGACGGGCGGTCTGCATCAGCGACCGGAATATAACGTTGCGCTAAACGCGCCTGAGCTGGATCTCACCTTGTTCCCAACCGAAGTCTGGCCTGATGGCAAACTGCCCGCTGAACTTGTTTCTCAAGTGCAGCCGTTGTTCAGCACCGATTTTTACCGTGAGAAATGGTTGGTTGATGTTGATGGCAGCCGGATTGAAATGGCCCTCGATCTGGGGGAAGTGAAAGCGGGCGAGTTTGCAGAACCTATCTGTGAGCTTGAACTTGAACTGCTAAGCGGCGATACCCGTGCGGTACTGAAGCTGGCAAACCAGCTGGTTTCGCAAACCGGTTTACGCCAGGGCAGTTTGAGCAAAGCCGCGCGCGGTTATCATTTGGCCCAGGGGAATGCGCTGCGCGAACTCAAACCGACGCGGATTTTGAAGGTTCCGGCGAAGGCGAGCATTGAGCAGGGGCTGGAAGCGGCGCTGGAGCTGGCATTATCACAGTGGCAGTACCACGAAGAGCTGTGGGTACGCGGCGTGAAAGGGGCGAAAGCCGAGGTGCTGGCGGCAATGGGTCTGGTGCGTCACATTCTGATGTTGTTTGGCGGTAATGTGCCACGAAAAGCGAGCGCTCACTTACGTGATTTGCTGACCCAATCGGAAGCGATCATTGCGTCGGACGTTTCTGCTATTTCGGCGGTTTACAGTACGCAAACGGCAATGGCCAAGCTGGCGCTGACCGAATGGCTGGTGACCAAAGGATGGCAGCCGTTCCTGGATGCGAAGGCGCAGGGCAAAATTGCCGACTCCTTTAAGCGCTTCTCTGATACCCATCTTTCACGCCATGCTGCTGAGCTGAAAACCGCTTTTGCGCAGCCGTTGGGCGATCAGTACGCCGATCAGCTTCCACGTTTGACGCGCAACATTGATAGCATGCTGATGCTGGCGGGATACTACGACGAAAATGTCGCATCAGAATGGATCGCTACTTGGCAGGGCTTACGTCGCGCCATTGCGGCCAACCAATATATTGAAATTGAACACTTCCGCAACGAGGCGATCGCGCTGGAACCGTTCTGGCTGCACAGCGGAAAACGATAATCAGGGCCGAGGCCGGGATGCCTGATGGCGCTGCGCTTATCAGGCCTACGCGATGTGTGTAACTGTCATGTAGGTCTGATAAGGCGAAAAGACGCATCCGGCACCATTCAAAGGATAACCCGTAAATGAAGCAGCTCTCTTCACCGTTACAGCAGTACTGGCCGACCGTTGTTGAGCGGCTGCCAGCAGCAATATCTGAGTCCTCGCTTAGCGTTCAGACGAAGTCAGTACTTACATTCAGTGATTTTGTCCGTGACAGCATTATTGCCCATCCCGAATGGCTGGCTGAGCTGGAAAGCACTCCACCCCTGGCGGATGAATGGCAACACTATGCCAACTGGTTGCAGCAAGCATTGGCTGACGTTAGTGACGAAAACACACTGATGCGTGAGTTACGCCTGTTTCGCCGTCGCATTATGGTGCGTATCGCCTGGGCACAGACGCTGTCGCTGGTGACCGAAGAGAGTATTTTGCAGCAGCTAAGTCATCTGGCTGAAACGTTGATCGTCGCCGCGCGCGACTGGTTGTACGCAGCCTGCTGTCGCGAATGGGGTACGCCGTGTAATCCTGAAGGTGTTGCGCAGCCGCTGCTGATTTTAGGCATGGGGAAACTCGGCGGCGGCGAGCTGAATTTTTCCTCCGATATCGACCTGATTTTTGCCTGGCCGGAACACGGCAGCACACAGGGTGGGCGCCGCGAGCTGGATAACGCGCAGTTCTTTACCCGTATGGGCCAGCGGCTTATCAAAGTGCTGGATCAGCCCACAATGGATGGGTTTGTTTATCGGGTGGATATGCGTTTACGCCCGTTTGGCGACAGCGGCCCGCTGGTGCTGAGCTTCTCCGCGCTGGAGGATTATTACCAGGAACAAGGGCGCGACTGGGAACGCTATGCGATGGTTAAAGCCCGCATTATGGGCGATGCCGACGGCACATACGTCAGTGAGCTTCGTGCCATGCTGCGGCCTTTTGTCTTCCGTCGCTATATTGATTTCAGCGTGATCCAGTCGCTGCGTAACATGAAAGGGATGATTGCGCGTGAAGTACGCCGTCGTGGCCTGAAAGACAACATCAAGCTGGGGGCGGGCGGCATTCGTGAAATCGAATTTATCGTGCAGGTATTCCAGCTGATTCGCGGTGGGCGCGAGCCATCGCTGCAATCCCGCTCGCTGTTACCGACGCTTAGCGCCATCAATGCGCTGCACTTGCTGTCTGATACCGACGCGGAACAACTGCGCGCAGCCTATCTCTATTTACGCCGCCTGGAAAACCTGCTGCAAAGTATCAATGATGAGCAGACCCAGACGCTGCCGGGTGATGAACTGAATCGCGCGCGGCTGGCGTGGGGGATGAACGTTGATGACTGGCAGCAGTTAACCGATGTGCTGACCAATCATATGGACAACGTACGCCGGGTATTTAACGAGCTGATTGGCGATGACGAGGCCGAAACCCAGGAAGAGTCGCTCTCAGAACAGTGGCGCGAATTGTGGCAGGATGCCTTACAGGAAGATGACACCACGCCAGTGCTGACGCATCTGGCGGATGACGATCGGCGGCGCGTGCTGTCTCTGATTGCTGATTTCCGCAAAGAGCTGGATAAACGCACTATTGGCCCACGCGGACGACAGGTGCTGGATCATTTAATGCCGCATCTGCTGAGCGATGTCTGTACGCGTGACGACGCCTCAGTCCCGCTGTCACGCATTACACCGCTGCTGGTGGGTATTGTGACTCGCACGACCTATCTGGAACTGCTGAGCGAATTCCCCGGGGCGCTGAAGCATTTGATTTCGCTCTGTGCGGCCTCGCCGATGGTCGCCAGCCAGCTGGCGCGGTATCCGTTGTTGCTCGATGAACTGTTGGATCCGAATACCCTGTATCAACCTACCGCGACGGACGCCTACCGTGATGAGCTGCGCCAGTATTTGCTGCGCGTGCCGGAAGATGACGAAGAGCAGCAACTGGAGGCACTGCGCCAGTTTAAGCAAACGCAGCTACTGCGTATTGCCGCGGCTGATATCGCCGGCACGCTGCCGGTGATGAAGGTGAGCGACCATTTAACCTGGCTGGCGGAAGCGATTATTGATGCGGTAGTCCAGCAGGCGTGGACGCAGATGGTTGCTCGCTACGGGCAACCTACCCATCTTGGCGAACGTGAGGGGCGCGGTTTTGCCGTCGTCGGCTATGGCAAACTGGGCGGCTGGGAACTGGGTTACAGTTCGGATCTTGATTTGATCTTCCTGCATGATTGCCCGATGGACGTGATGACGGACGGTGAACGTGAGATTGATGGGCGACAGTTCTATCTGCGTCTGTCGCAGCGCATTATGCACCTTTTCAGCACCCGTACCTCGTCCGGTATTTTGTACGAAGTGGATGCGCGGCTGCGTCCATCCGGCGCGGCGGGAATGCTGGTGACATCAACCGACGCTTTCGACGATTACCAGCGCAACGAAGCCTGGACATGGGAGCATCAGGCACTGGTGCGTGCTCGTGTGGTATATGGCGACCCGCAGTTGACCTCTCAGTTTGATGCGATTCGTCGCGATATCATGACCCTCGTCCGTGATGGAAAAACCTTGCAGACCGACGTGCGTGAAATGCGTGAGAAAATGCGCGCCCATTTGGGCAATAAGCATCGGGATCGTTTTGATATTAAAGCGGATGAGGGTGGCATCACAGACATTGAGTTTATTACGCAGTATCTGGTGTTGCGCTATGCGCATGAAAAACCGAAGCTGACGCGCTGGTCGGATAATGTGCGCATTCTGGAATTACTGGCGCAAAACGACATTATGGACGAGCAGGAAGCGCTGGCGCTTACCCGTGCTTATACGACGTTGCGTGATGAACTTCACCATCTTGCGTTGCAGGAACTTCCGGGCCATGTGGCGCTGGAGCACTTTGACGCTGAACGTACGCTGGTGCGTGACAGCTGGCAGAAGTGGCTGGTTGCCGAGTGAAGTGTGCTATTATCGCGCGCAAATTTTAAGACCCTCAGAGAATCTCTCAGGAGACAGGAATGAAAGTAACGCTGCCAGAGTTTGAACGTGCAGGAGTCATGGTTGTCGGTGATGTGATGCTGGATCGCTACTGGTACGGCCCTACCAGCCGTATTTCACCTGAAGCGCCGGTTCCGGTGGTGAAGGTCGATACCATCGAAGAACGTCCCGGTGGCGCAGCAAACGTGGCGATGAACATTGCCTCTCTGGGCGCAAATTCTCGTCTGGTGGGTTTGACCGGTATCGACGACGCGGCGCGAGCGCTGAGCAAAACGCTGGCGGATGTGAACGTAAAATGCGATTTCGTGTCCGTGCCGACGCATCCGACAATCACCAAACTGCGCGTGCTTTCCCGCAACCAGCAGTTGATTCGTCTGGATTTTGAAGAAGGTTTTGAAGGCGTGGATCCGCAGCCGCTGCACGAGCGTATTAACCAGGCGCTGGGTTCTATCGGCGCTCTGGTGCTCTCTGACTATGCCAAAGGCGCGTTGGCAAGCGTGCAGCAGATGATTGCTCTGGCGCGTAAGGCTGGAGTTCCGGTACTTATCGATCCGAAAGGGACCGATTTTGAACGTTACCGCGGCGCAACGCTGCTAACGCCGAACCTGTCTGAGTTTGAAGCGGTAGCCGGTAAATGCAAAAGCGAAGATGAACTGGTTGAGCGCGGTATGAAAGTGATTGCTGATTTCGACCTTTCCGCACTGCTGATTACCCGTTCTGAACAGGGGATGACGTTGCTGCAACCGGGCAAATCGCCACTGCATATGCCGACGCAGGCGCAGGAAGTGTATGACGTGACCGGTGCGGGCGATACGGTAATCGGCGTGCTGGCGGCGACGCTGGCGGCGGGTAACACACTGGAAGAGGCGTGCTATTTTGCCAACGCTGCAGCCGGTGTTGTGGTCGGTAAACTGGGAACCTCCACCGTTTCTCCGATTGAACTGGAAAACGCGGTGCGTGGTCGGGCTGATACTGGTTTTGGCGTGATGAGCGAATCTGAGCTGAAACAGGCCGTTGCCAGCGCCCGCAAGCGCGGTGAGAAAGTGGTGATGACTAACGGCGTGTTCGACATCCTGCATGCGGGCCACGTTTCCTATCTGGCAAATGCGCGCAAGCTGGGCGATCGCCTGATCGTGGCGGTAAACAGCGATGCGTCGACCAAACGTCTGAAAGGTGAAACGCGTCCGGTTAACCCGCTGGAACAGCGCATGATCGTGCTGGGCGCGCTGGAATCCGTCGACTGGGTGGTCTCTTTTGAAGAAGATACACCGCAGCGTCTGATCGCCGGCATCCTGCCGGATCTGCTGGTCAAAGGCGGTGACTATAAGCCAGAAGATATTGCGGGCAGCAAAGAGGTATGGGCGAACGGCGGTGAAGTGCTGGTGCTGAACTTCGAAGATGGCTGCTCAACGACCAATATCATCAAGAAGATCCAGAAAGACAGCGATAAATAACAATTGGAATGTTTGTCGGATGGCGGTGTCCGGCCTACGAGGTTGTAGGCCGGATAAAACGCGTAAGCGTTGCCATCCGGCATTTCTGTTTCTTATTCTTCAGTCGTTTTCTCAACAGGCTGTGGACTGTTTTTCAGCGGATCGGCCAGTGCCGACAGCGAACCACCGGACAAACCAATTTCATTTAACAGCGAGTCAATCAGCGGCGCTTGTGTACGATAGGCAAGGGCGGCGGATAATGCCTGCTCAGCCAGATTCCCTCCGGTTACGTTACCTGCGGTCACTTCACCGACGGCGCCGCCACGATTCAGACCATCAACCTGGATAATCTTGATCCCATCGATAGATTTCATTGGCTCAACGGATTTCTCAATGACTGCTGGCAGGGACTGCAGCAGGGCCAGCTTAAATTTCAGACTGGTCTGTTCGTCGGAAAGCACGTTGATGGCATCGTTCAGCGCACGCTGGGCTTCGGCTTCCGCCAGACCTTTTTTCCGCGTGGCTTCGGCCAGTTCCACAATTGCCGCCGCCTGCAATTCTGCGGCTTCTTTTTCCGCTTTTGCCCGGACGGTCAGTTCAACCGCCTGGGTTTCTGCATCCTGCGCTGCGGCAATCAACGCCACCTGTTTGGCACGATCCGCTTCTGCGGTCTGGCGGGTGGTTTCTACGTTCTGCTGAGCGCGAACCGCTTCGGCCAGCGCATCGTTAGCGCGTGCTTCAGCCTGAGACTGCTGTTCAGACTTGGCGGCAATGGCGATGGACTTGGTCTGGTTGGCGATCTCCGTTGCCTGCTGCTGTTCGATCTCTTTAATGCGAACTTCACGCTCGGCCTCGACTTTTCTGGATCGCACCGCCTGTTCGCGCTCGATTTCTGTTTCCTGAATCTGGCGTTCGGCAAGAATGCGCGTCTGCTCAGCTTCACGATGGCGTTCGGCTTCGAAGGCGGCAATTTTAGCGTTTTGCTCGGCCGTGCGGGTCTTCACCTGCTGCTCCTGCTCGAGCGTCATGAAGGCTTCCTGCTGTTCGATCTCCAGCTTGCGCGACAGCGCATCACGGTTTTTCTCACGAACGGCAACTTCTACGTCCTGCTCGACTTCGTTACGTTCGCGACGACGGCGTTCTGTTTCCTGGGTCAGCTTGGTCAGACCCTCGGC
Organism: Citrobacter sp. Cf132; assembly: GCF_030333885.1. Classification (NCBI taxonomy): domain Bacteria; kingdom Pseudomonadati; phylum Pseudomonadota; class Gammaproteobacteria; order Enterobacterales; family Enterobacteriaceae; genus Citrobacter; species Citrobacter sp. Cf132. The sequence goes on along the minus strand of NZ_JAOWFA010000055.1, from coordinate 76,109 downwards.
ATCAAAGGCGTTATTCGGGTTGAAATGGACTTTTTCGGTCTGGTTAAAGTTGGTGAGTGAAACGCTCTCCAGTTCCAGGCCGTTTTTGGACAGGTCTTCCGCGACGGTATTTTGTACGCCCTGAACGAAGTTTTCACGCGTATCCTGCAGTTCATGCATGGTCATCTGCGACGCAGTGGCACGTAGGGCATCAACAAACTTATCTTCTATTAGCACACGTAAATCCTCTGGTGACAGTGTTCGCTGTCCCAGCGTCTGTGCGGCGGTAGCAATCCCTTCAACAGACGGTTTTACACGCACGAAAAAGGCGACGACGACATCCACGCGCATACGGTCTTTGGTGATGAGACTGTCGACAGTTGAACGGCTCACCTCAAGTTTGAGGGTGTTCATGTTGATAGGAATAATTTCGTGGAAGATAGGCATGACAATTGCGCCGCCGCTCATCACCACTTTTTGTCCACCAAGGCCGGTACGCACAAACGCCTGTTCAGCAGATGCGCGGCGATACAGGCGGGCAAAAATAATCCCGATAATTACTAAGACGACCACCGCCACAATGGCGGTAAACATCCATGAAGGTAACATGCCAAAAACATCATCCATCTATAAGATCCCTCTGTATAAAATTATAAAACAGTCGGCCAGGGGTTTAGCTCGGCCAGGTAACGCGTTGCGGAGAGTCGGCAGATAATCAGCACCTTGTCTCCTTTTTTGAATTCTTTGCCCGCTTCAGGCTCCAGCAGCACATAGTGAGTCTGCCCGAACTTATCGGTAAATTTGCCTTCGCAGGGGGTTCCGGCACTTGCGGAATGTCCGGTAATAATCGCCATGCTGCCGATAAATTCATCTTCAGCGAGGGCGGTGGTTTCATCCCGCGGCAGCCAGGGAGCAATGATTTTTCCGCTGTAATGCACGGCGAAGACGGCAAGAATAAAACTCACCGGAGCAAGCAGCAGGTTGCTGAGCGGTACTTGCCACAGCGTGACCCAGCCATGCTGAAGGAGGATACCGAAGAGTCCAAAGAAGCCAGCGAGTAAGCACAGCACGATCAGTGCCGGGATCCGCCCGATATTGAGATAGTGAAGCGCCTGGCCGATATTGCCAGAAGTCAGGGCATCGTAATGTTCGAGGTGAGCATCAAGCGCACCTGAAAGAAAATGGCCAAAAATAAGAGAGATGATTTCCAGTAGGCCAATCAACAGTACAAATGAAATAGCAAACAGGTAGGGGCTGTTATAATCCGTGAATAATACCAAGTTGTTTCCTCCTGTTACTGCGTTCCCTGTCCGTGTCAAAAGTAATGGTTTTACCTCTTACTTTTACATGACGTTACAATAACATGCGTTACCCTGGTCTTTAATCCGAAAAGGGGCTCATCCCCCTCTTAGATTTTGTAGGAAACTGTGAAGCAGGCGGTTTTTTTGCGCACAATATGTACAGAATAACTTCGTATCCAGGGAAATACTGAAATTAGAAAAAGCATATGGCCTTAGCAGATATTAAATAACTGGAGGGTATGCTCATGAACAGCAATATGTATTCAATGAACAATTTCGATTTCCTGGCCCGTAGTTTTGCCAGAATGCAGGCTGAGGGCCATCCCGTTGATATCCAGGCGATAACCGGGAACATGGATGAAGAACATCGTAGCTGGTTTTGCAAACGTTATGCGCTGTACTGCCAGCAGGCGACGGAAGCCAGGAAGCTAGAACTGGAACACTAACAGAAAAACGGGCCTTGCGGCCCGTTGTCGTTTTACTCTTGCGGATCGACTGACGGGATCGCGGGGGCAGGTTTAACTTCTGCCGTTTTTTCACGCGATTCCAGCTCAGTCAGACGTTGCTCAAGCAGCGCCAGCTTTTCACGTGTGCGCAATAAAACCTGAGTCTGTACATCGAATTCTTCACGGCTTACCAGATCCAGACGGGTCAGCTGTGACTGCAGCGTTTGACGAATTTTCTTCTCGATGTCTTCGCCAAACTCGCGGATCCCTTTCGGCATCGACTCGTGAACCTGACGAGCAATCTGCTCAATTTTTTTCGGGTCAATCATTGTGGTTTCCCTGAACTGGTACGTGTTGCTGCCTATTGTAGTGCGAACTGGCACAGGCATAAACCAGAATTGTGTGAAGCTAAGACGAGTAAAGGCGTTGATGAAGGTAATCAATAGCGTTATAGTTAACCCGCTTATTCTCAGGGCGGGGCGAAATTCCCCACCGGCGGTAAATCAACTGATGTTGAAAGCCCGCGAGCGCTTTTTGTTACGGCAAAAAGGTCAGCAGATCCGGTGTAATTCCGGGGCCGACGGTTAGAGTCCGGATGGGAGAGAGTAACGATCCAGTCGGGCATGGACCCGCTCACGTTATTTTTTTGCCGCTTAGACGGTACTCCTAAGACTGCCCTGATTCTGGTAACCATAATTTTAGTGAGGTTTTTTTACCATGAATCAGACGCTACTTTCCTCTTTTGGTACGGCTTTCGAACGTGTTGAACATGCGCTGTCTGCGCTGCGTGAAGGACGCGGTGTGATGGTGCTTGACGATGAAGATCGCGAAAACGAAGGCGATATGATTTTCCCGGCAGAAACCATGACCGTAGAACAGATGGCGCTGACCATCCGTCACGGTAGCGGTATTGTATGCCTGTGCATCACTGAAGACCGACGCAAACAGCTCGATCTGCCAATGATGGTGGAAAATAATACCAGCGCTTACGGTACCGGTTTTACCGTGACCATTGAAGCCGCAGAAGGCGTGACCACCGGCGTTTCCGCAGCAGACCGTGTTACTACGGTGCGTGCGGCAATTAAGGATGGCGCTAAACCTTCCGATCTGAACCGTCCGGGGCACGTGTTCCCGCTGCGTGCTCAAGCTGGTGGTGTGTTGACCCGCGGTGGTCATACTGAAGCGACCATCGACCTGATGACGCTGGCTGGGTTTAAACCAGCGGGTGTGCTGTGCGAATTGACTAATGATGATGGCACCATGGCGCGTGCGCCACAGTGCATTGAGTTTGCCGGCAAGCACAATATGGCTGTAGTCACTATCGAAGATTTAGTGGCTTATCGTCAGGCGCACGAGCGCAAAGCCAGCTAATAGACTATTACCACGTTAGTTGTGGTAAGCATAAAAAACCGAAGCCATCTTCCAGGCTTCGGTTTTTTTATTTTTGCTCAAATTATTTGGTTCTGGTCAGTTTTAAAGTCCAGGCGCCGCTCATTATCACCAACAGCACTAAACATAAGCCAAAGGCTAACAGGCATGCCTGCGCCATGTTCATAAATTGCCACGGTGGAAACAGATACCAGCCTTCAGACTGTTGGTATAGATCGATAAACCACTTTTGCGTACTGCTGAGTGCCACGCCATCAGGCACTATGGGGGCATCATAGCCGCAATCTCCAGTGGGTTTAAACCACTCCGCAGCCCAGCTTGCCAGCGGCAAATTGAAAGGGAATGTCGGATCGGTGGAACACCCCTGGACGCCAAACAGCGAATCTGGGCTATGTACCGCATGATGAATATCATTGAGTTTGAGCGAGAACTTAATGCCCATGATGCTGCCGTAGAATGCCGCAATGCAGCCAATAAGCTTCAGAACAACATTTTTAGGGTTTATTGCCGCGATCAATCCACCGAAAACCATCACAAACATGGCAAAGCGAATGTAGACACACTGCTCGCAGGGGGCCATATAGAGATAGATTTGGAAAAACGAGTGTGCCAATATTATTAACCCGCCCATTGCGCAGGCCATCAGTAGCCACAGAAAGCGCTGTTCCTGCCATCTCACCAGCGTATCAACCGGCGTGGTACGTAAGTCCCGCCACCATCCTTTTATGAAAACCATAGCCTCGTCCCTGTTTATTTTGTCGCCAGTTCTCTGACAAGCTCAGCCATGGAGTCAATGGATTTGATACTCTTGGTGTAGATCAGGTATTTACCGTTAACGACGTAAGCCGGAACCCCCTGAATTTTGGCGACGTCATATGCCGCTTTCCATTTCTCCAGCGTTTGCTGAACGGTGGGATCTTGCAGCGCGGCGTCAAAATCTGCCTGGCTCATGCCTGCAGCATCCAGGCCTGTTTTAATGAATGCGGCCGGATCTTTACCATCTGACCAGCGCTCTTTCTTGTCGTGGTAAGCAGCGTAATAAGCGAATTTCGCTTTTTTGAACTGTGATTTGGCATCAAATAATGAAATCCCTGCTGCCTGATCTTTAGCAATCATTACTGCAAAAACTTCACTGGCCTGTTTACCATATTCCCCTTTGGTTTCAAGATGAAATGGTGTGAAGGTGACGAGATCGGCCACTTTTTCAGAAACCGGGCCAGTCACGGCTTTATCATATTTGTAACAGAACGGACAGGCGTAGCTGAATACTTTTATTAACGTCTTATCAGCATTAGGAATCGGTTTCTCCAAAACCATATAATCAGTGCCTTCTGTAAAAGCTGAGGCGGCAAACGACGAGGCAAGTGCGGCGGTTAATACCACGCTTTTAAATAATGAAGTAATCCATTTAGATGACATAATTAATCCTTAATCTAACGATATTATTTAAACATTTGTTGTGGGTGAACCAGTAATGCGCGGTAGTGCGTTTGGTTTGGCTTATCTGAAAGGACATCAATTTCGACTTTGACTTCTTTAGTCTTATAGTCAATTTCGTTGATTTTGCCGATGGTTGGTTGTCCAACGTCAAATAAATTAATAGAACCACCAAATCCAAACATGGTGTCGCGGTCTTTCTGATATTCGATAACCGAGGTGATGGGACTATAGAAATCGTAACCGCGTTCTTTTCCGTATTCCCAAATTTGCTGAACGGTTCCTTTTTTCTCGTCAACTTTATATTCGACGAACCGGGAGTATTTCATCGTCGGCAATGCCGGTTGTTCGAGCCCACGACCATCGCCGTTGTCAAAGATGGTTAATGTCCCCTTGCTCGAGAGCCATGCGGTGTGTTGGGTGTAGGTAAAATCGAAATCAGTATTCTCGCACTTACCGTTTTCGTCACATTTTAGCGCGTTGCCCTTATCATCAACCGGTTTTAACAGCTTGCTTGCCAGCGCCTTATTCCAGCCTTTAGACGGTGCCAGAATCCACTTCACCTGTTTATCGCGACCGATTTTGACAACACCCTGATGGCGGGAAGAGATAATAATGGAGTCATCTTTGGCATCATAGGCAATGGAGTTAACGTGCGCCCAGTTACGACCTGCACCCACTCCGAGGGCGTCACCGTAAGGAGTATCTGGCTCCAGTTTCGCCTGTTGACCGGCATGAGCGAGGTCAACGTTGACGCATACCGCGCCTGCGTCCAGCGCACCCAGAAGCGCATCACGCATCGGATCGAGTATCTTTGTCAGATCCCACACATCAACCACACGACCGGACTTGTCTACTTCAATTATCTGATCGCGGATGGTTTGCACATGGATGCCATCTTCTTTGCGATAATCGCGTTTGCCCACGCGAAGCAACACGGTGTCGTTGATTGTTTCGATCGATTCATGCGACGCGTCGAGGAAGCCGCGCGGTAGCTTATGATCGGCCAGAATCTGCCCCATCATATCAAATTCGTACCAATGCTGACCCTGAACGGCTGTGAAGGTGCCGCGCGGTGTTTCACGAATACCCATCAGGTAGCCGCGCTTGTTGATATCCATGTCATGGCCATCGTAAAAGGTATCTTGATCCAGCCACCAACGATATTCACCTTCCGTATCGACGACAAAGGTAAAGGGTGCGATATCAAAAGGTAATGCGCCACCGGCTGGACCTGCATCCAGGATGCCGGCATTTTTGTCTTTTTCACCATGCCAGTGGAATTCTGCCCCCTGTGGGGTGAAAGTATGGGTATTCACCAGATAGAGGCGGTCTTCAAAACCAGGCGCTACCTTAATAACTTTCGTTTGCTGTAAATCGGAAATAGAACGGTTATCCATGTAGTGATTAACGATGGCGGACGTTTGCACCACATAATCATCCTTCATGGCTTTGCCATTTTCTTTATATTCAACGGTGACCTTATTAGCAAACTTTTGATAAAGACCAAAAATAGGCACGCCGTCATAGGTTGCTAACGACTCTTTGCCAACTGTATAAGTAACAGGAACTCCTTTCTCGCCTTTGCCATGAACGGTGACTTTAACATCTGAAATAACGTGACTATCTAATTCAACCAGTGCGGTAAGCGGGGCGTTTCCGTATGGGTCAACTACTATTGCCCCCAGTTTTCCCGCAGGTTGAGCGGGTTGAAAACCTGCGGCAAACGAATTTCCAGCGGTTAATCCAAACGTCAGTGCGAGTGTGCCAGCGAGAAGTGTTTTTCGGTATTGTCTAAACATGGATATATCTCCTTATATTAACTTTAAATATAATTTCACTGAATATATTATGTTTTTACGATATGGCTAAAAATGAAAATGGTACTACTGATGTCACTTTTATTGTGGGTATATAAATATTTATGAAGTGTATTATTCTACAAAATCTAATTTTTATTGTTTTCTGGATAGTATGAGTGAGGTATTTTAAGAACAATGTTTATTATTGCTTAGTGTGATCTCGTCGACAGAGTTTTATTTTTTTATAACTGTTTTAGCTATTGGCATAGCTGCTGGTTTATATGATCGAAATCATATATTTGTTTCTGAAATATGCCACTATAGGGGTATGTCAGAATAAGTTTATGTAAAATTTTAACGTTAAATGTTTAATGATGTTAAATGTTAAGGGTAAAAGAATGTTTATTGCCTGGTATTGGATCGTATTAATTGCACTCGTTGCATTGGGTTATTATTGCCATATGAAGCGTTATTGTCGGGCATTCCGACAAGACAGAGACGCATTGCTTGAGGCGCGAAACAAACTCTTCCGACGTTCTGGTGAAGATAACAGCGTGATTAAGGAACAGAAATAGTCCTTCACGTTCTGCTATGGATGAGCGGATGCTGTAAAATAGCAGGGTGGCATCCGCCCTCTGGATTATCCGATTCCCATGGACTGGAGGATGACGAGACTTAACCCCATCACCGACATTCCGCACAGGACCCCATAGCTGGGATTATTATTTGGGTCGATCTCTTTTGCCAGTGGCATCAATTCATCGACTGACAGCGCCACCATAATACCCGCTACTGCCGCCATTATTGCCGCCATCACCACAGGCGAGATGAGACTCCCCAGAATTAACCACGCCAGTACGCCGCCCAGTATTTCCGCCATGCCCGAGATCCCGGCCCAGAATATCGCCGTACGTTTGGAGCCCGTTGCTGCATAGACCGGACCTGCAACGGCTAATCCTTCAGGAATATTGTGTAATGCGACGGCAAGCGCAATACCAAAGCCCAGCTCGAGGTTGCTGCTGGCGGTAACAAACGTCGCAATCCCTTCCGGAAAATTGTGCAGGCTGATGCCGAGCGTTAATAAAATCGCGGTGCGTTTAATGGATCCGGGTAGAGGCTGCGTTGTTTTTTGTACCAGATCCTGAGGGTGCGCGTGCGGCAATAGACGGTCCAGGCCAAAGTAGCCCAGCAAGCCGACGATAAACATTCCGTAGCCCAGAACTGGCGACATGCCTTCAGCGGCCAGCGCAGCAGGTAGCATTTCCATTAGAGAGATCAGTAGCATAATCCCGGCAGCGAAGCCTAAAGAAAAGGCGAGAACGCGGTTGGAAGGCTTTTGCCCTAACACGCCGAGAAATGCGCCGATAAACGTGGCGGCACCTGCCAGTAAAGTCAGAAGTAAAGGTACTGACATCGACAAATAAAACTCCTTATCAATCTGCTTTCCGGACTGGATCGTCAAAATAACTGATGATCTTCATCATGGTTATCTGAGTTCTTCATCAACCGAATAAGCGTATTGTAATGGTATCAAAATGACTCCCTCAGTAAGGATATCATCATGTCTTCAACTCGTATGCCAGCATTGTTTTTGGGCCACGGTAGCCCGATGAATGTTCTGGAAGATAACGTTTATACCCGTGCCTGGCAGCAACTGGGGGAAACGTTGCCGCGTCCGAAAGCCATTGTGGTGGTCTCGGCGCACTGGTTCACCCGTGGAACGGGTGTGACAGCGATGGAAGCGCCTAAAACGATCCACGATTTCGGCGGTTTTCCGCAAGCGCTGTATGACACCCATTACCCAGCGCCCGGTTCGCCTGAACTGGCGCAGCACCTGGTTGATTTACTTGCTCCTGTACCCGTCGCGTTAGACAAAGAGGCGTGGGGTTTTGACCACGGTTCCTGGGGCGTACTGATCAAGATGTACCCGAATGCCGACATCCCGATGGTGCAGTTAAGCATCGATAGTACAAAACCGGCGGCCTGGCATTTTGAGATGGGCCGCAAGCTGGCGGCACTGCGTGATGAGGGTATTATGCTGGTGGCCAGTGGTAACGTGGTGCATAACCTGCGTACTGCGCGTTGGCACGGTGAGAACACGCCATATCCGTGGGCAACCTCATTCAATGATTATGTTAAGGCTAACCTGACCTGGCAGGGACCGGTTGAGCAGCACCCGCTGGTGAACTATCTCGATCATGAAGGTGGATCGTTGTCGAACCCGACGCCAGATCACTATCTGCCGCTGCTGTATGTTCTCGGGGCATGGGATGGTAAAGAGTCTGTTACGATCCCTGTAGATGGTATCGAGATGGGAAGTTTAAGTATGTTGTCGGTGCAGGTTGGGTGATGAACGCCCGATGGCGCTACGCTTATCGGGCATTAAGTTCGTGCCGTAGGCCGGGTAAGGCGGAGCCGCCACCCGGCACTCTCAATCATTCGACAAAAATATGCGGATAGAAACGTGACAGATCCTGCGTGATCAACGCACGGTCTTCACGAATGCCGATTCCTGCGGGTTGATCGTTGATCAGCCAGCTGCCAATCAGCATATAGCTGTCGCCAAACTTCGGTAGCTGATGGAACTGCTGCACGATCATACCTTCTTCACCGTACGGTCCTTCCACGGATTCGATCGTTTTACCGTTCTCAATGATGGAGACGTTAGCTCCCTCGCGCGAGAAGATCGGTTTGACAACGAATTTATCCATCTGCGGGTAGTCGTCTTCGGCGAAATATGCTGGCAGAAGGTTCGGATGATTCGGGAACATTTCCCATAACAGAGGTAACAGTGCTTTGTTGGAAATAATGCTCTTCCAGGCGGGTTCCAGCCAGCGAACGCCAGCGTCTTCCAGCTTGGTGGAGAACATTTCACGCAGCATGAATTCCCACGGATAGAGCTTGAACAGGTTAGCGATCACCTGATCCTGCATATCGGTGAATTGGCCTTTTTCACCAAGACCAATATCTTCTACATAGAGGAATTCTGTAGCGATCTCTGCTTCGGCCGCGCAATCCTGCAGATACTGGATCGTACCGCGATCTTCCACCGTATCACGACAGCAGGTCAGATGTAGCAGTTGAAAACCATACTGTTCACGCAGCTCGGTGAAACGCTCGATCAGCTTTTCCTGCAGACTGTTGAACTGATCGCTGCCTTCCGGCAGGTTGCCCGCATTGAGCTGATCTTCCAGCCAGATCCACTGGAAAAACGCAGCTTCGTATAGCGAGGTTGGGGTATCAGCGTTGTTTTCCAGCAGTTTGGGTTCACCGGTTCCATCCCACGCCAGATCGAGACGTGAATAGAGCGACGGTTGCTGTGTCAGCCAGGACTGGCGGACAAAACCCCAGGTATGCTTCGGAATGCGAAACTTGGTCATCAGCTCATCGCTGGCAATGACCTTTTCCACCACTTTGAGGCACATTTGATGTAGCTCTGCGGTGACCTCTTCCAGCTTTTCAACCTGAGCAAGGGTGAGTTTGTAGTACGCGTCTTCACACCAGTACGGCTCGCCGTACATAGTGTGAAAATTAAAACCGTATTCGGTGGCTTTATCGCGCCAGTCCGGGCGCTCAACAATACTGACTCTTTCCATGACGATCAGCCACCCATTGAACGTGTGGTGGTGCCGCTTGCGCTACGCTGCATGGTGCTCTGTTTGGCCACAGATTCACCAAATCCGCCGCGGGTTACGGTAGAGGTGGTGGCTGGTTTCGGTGCCATAGCGGTTTTTGGTACGGTCATGGTGCGACCCGGCGTTGCTGCGCCGTAGTTTTTACCGCTGGCATCTGTGTATTTGCCGTAAGCCGGGCTGGCCGGGTTTTTCGAGCTAAACAGCGGTTGCTGAGCGCCCATTCCGCCACCCATCAGTCGGCCCATCATGTAGCCTGCCATCAGTGGCATCCAGAAGCTGCCGCTGCTTTGATTCTGCGCCTGAGCCTGACCTTCACCGGTCGGCGCCATACCTGCTTGCGCAGGAGCCTGCTGGCACTGGCCTTCGCCGAATTCAGCGATACAGTCTTCACGAGTGGCGTATTTTGGCGCGGTACGTTCAGCTTCTTTCAGCGCGTTGTTAAACGCGGTAGTACATTCGGCGCTTTTACCCGGATTTGCTGCAGAGCAATCGTCAGCGTTCTGATAAAGCGAAACCGTTTCGTCACTCTTTTCACAGCCCGCGAGCATAAAAACTGCGGTAACTGCTAGGGCGACAGGAGTCAGATGGCGCGCGCTCCAGCTTTTGCGGAACGAGGCGTGATGTATCGATTTTGTCCGTTTCATTTTTGTCTTCCAGGACCCAGTGGTAAATACAGTAAATAATGCTCAGGATAGAGGATGACTGGTCGAAATTGAAGCGGGAAGAGGCGAGAATGCGCAGGAAGGGGCGGATCTTTACGTTGTCTTACGTTCAGACGGGGCCGAAGCCCCGTCATCAGCATCAGTTACGGAACGGGTTGTTGCCGTTGCTGCTGGTTGAACGTGCTGCTGTCGGCTGAGCCGCAGGCAAATTGCCAGTGCCGTTAAAGTCATTCACTGCGGCATCTTGTTGTGGATTTTGCGGCGCTACGGTATCCGGTGTTGTGGATACCGGTTTACCCAGCGTATTGTTCAGTGCCACCAAATCCTGCTCGTTCAGCGTGCCGAGCGCAGATTTGACGTTTAACTGATTGATAAGATAGGTATAACGCGCATTTGCCAGTTGCTGCTTGGCATTGTATAGCGTGGTGGTGGCATCCAACACATCCACAATGGTACGTGTACCTACGGAATAACCGGCTTCCATCGCATCCAATGAGCTTTGAGCAGAGACAACCGCTTGTTTGTACGCGTTAATGCTACTAATAGAAGCATTAATGTTGTTGAATGAAGAACGAACGGTCTGCACCACGCTACGGTGTGCGCTTTCCAGTTGTTCACTCGCGCCAACAAAGTTGTACTGCGCTTGTTTCACCTGTGAGTTAACCATCCCGCCCTGGTACAGCGGCAGCGAGAAGCTCAGACCGATTTTGTTCTGGCCCATGTTGCTGTCGTCATACTGATTACCCGTAGTACCACCATGAGTTTTCGACCCGCTGTAGGAGGTGTCAGACACGCCTGTAGATGCGGTCAGGTCCAGCGTTGGCAGATGACCGTCCTGTGCCTGACGAATCTGCTCACGCGCCAGATCCTGGCTTAAACGCGCCTGCAATAAAGTCAGGTTGCGGTTTTCCGCTTCTTTCAGTAGCGCATTCACCGCCTGCGGTTTGTTGGTTTTGAAACCATCAACGTTCAGCGAAGCCAGTTCCGGGTAATAGTTACCGGTCACCTGACGCAGCTGTTCTACCGCGTTATCCAGATTGTTACGCGCGGTCACTTCGTTCGCCAGCACGGTGTCGTATTGTGAACGGGCGTTCTGCACGTCAGTGATGGCGACCAGACCAACGTTAAAACGCTGAGTGGTCTGATCTAACTGACGATAAACCGCATCTTTCTGTGCCTGGGTGTAAGACAGCACATCAATCGCGTTCAGTACGTTAAAATAGGCCGTAGCGGTATTCAGGATCAGCGTTTGCTGATCGGTCTGATACGTTACGTCCTGGATGCCCGCTGATTTTTCTTGCAGCGTCAGGGCACGCCATTTAGACATGTCGAACAGCGTCTGAGTCAATTGTAATGACGCGCTGGTGGCGTTGGAGTTGACGCCGTTTGCATCACGGTAGCCATTGCTGTAGGTGTAATCGGCACCTAAACCCAGTTGCGGCAGTAATGGACTACGCGCTTCGTTAATTTTTTCGAATGCAGCATCGCGATCGGCGGCGGATTTACGCAATTCCGGGTTGCTCAGGCGTGCTTGCTGATAAACCTGCATCAGGTTTTCTGCCTGGCTCAAAGTACTGAACCCCGACAGGCTCAGGCCGATAAGGATGGGGAGCAATTTCTTCATTTGCATTCCTTGTTGTGAAGCAGTATTTAGCGCTGATCAAATTGTAAAAATATTTGCTGATTCTAGCAGAATCCGCCACTGCAAAAAGTTGGCGTTACGTGCCATACGGCGTTAATTTGCATCAATTTAACACAAGGGCGTTCAAACATCAGTCAAACGACCTTGAAATTCACATTTTAATCACTATTGGTTTCAGGACAGCACAATGCGTAAACCAGACAACTTGCCAATGACTTTCACTAAAAATGATGTAGAAATTATTGCACGAGAAACGCTATACCGCGGTTTTTTTTCACTGGATCTTTATCGGTTCCGCCATCGCTTGTTTAACGGTGGTATGAGCGGTGAGGTAAAGCGCGAAATTTTTGAGCGCGGACACGCGGCAGTCTTGCTACCCTTTGACCCTGAGCGGGACGAAGTTGTACTGGTCGAGCAGATCCGTATCGCGGCGTTTGATACCAGCGAAAGCCCGTGGCTACTGGAAATGGTAGCCGGAATGATCGAAGAGGGCGAAACTGTTGAAGATGTGGCCCGTCGTGAAGCGATGGAAGAAGCCGGACTGGACGTTAAACGTACGAAACCCGTTCTGAGCTATCTGGCAAGCCCTGGCGGCACCAGTGAGCGCCTGTCTATTTTAGTTGGCGAAGTGGACGCTACGACCGCGAGCGGAATTCATGGTCTGGCTGATGAAAACGAAGATATTCGTGTTCATGTGGTGAGCCGGGAGCAGGCTTATCAATGGGTAGAAGAGGGGAAAATCGACAACGCGGCTTCTGTCATCGCCTTGCAATGGTTACAGCTGCACTATCAAGAGTTAAAAACTGAGTGGAAAAAATGAAGCGTTACACACCTGACTTCCCTGAAATGATGCGCCTGTGCGAAACCAACTATTCGCAATTGCGCCGCCTGCTGCCACGTAATGATGCAGCCGGTGAAACAGTGAGCTATCAGGTAGCAAACGCACAATATCGGTTAACGATCGTTGAATCGACCCGATACACTACGCTTGTCGCGATCGAACAAACGGCGCCGGCCGTCACATACTGGAGCCTGCCGTCATTGACCGTGCGCCTGTATCATGACGCGAGGGTGGCTGAAGTGTGTTCAAGTCAGCAGATCTTTCGCTTCAAAGCGCGGTATGATTATCCAAATAAAAAGTTGCATCAACGCGACGAAAAGCATCAAATTAATCAGTTTCTGGCCGACTGGCTACGGTACTGTTTAGCACATGGAGCGATGGCGATTCCGGTTTATTAGCGTCGTGAAACCTAAGGACACCATTTGGAAAGCCTGTTAACCCTTCCTTTGGCTGGTGAGGCCAGAGTCAGGATCTTACAAATTACAGACACTCACCTGTTTGCCGAAAAGCATGAAACGCTGCTGGGTGTGAATACCTGGGACAGTTATCAATCCGTACTGGATGCCATACATGCAGAGTCGCCTGAGTACGATCTGATCGTCGCGACGGGTGATTTGGCGCAGGATCAATCCGCTGCGGCCTATCAGCATTTTGCTGAGGGCATCGCAAGCTTTCGTGCGCCCTGCGTTTGGCTACCGGGCAATCACGATTTTCAGCCGGCAATGTACAGCGCGCTGCAGGATGCGGGAATTTCCCCTGCCAAGCGTGTTTTCATCGGCGAACAGTGGCAAATTTTGCTGCTCGACAGCCAGGTGTTCGGCGTTCCCCACGGTGAATTAAGTGAATTCCAGCTCGAATGGCTGGAGCGTAAACTTGCTGATGCACCAGAGCGTAATACCTTGCTGCTTCTGCATCATCATCCTCTGCCTGCGGGCTGTAGCTGGCTCGATCAGCATAGCCTGCGCAATGCCGCTGAGCTGGATAACGTGCTGGTGAACTATCCACGCGTGAAGTATCTGCTGTGCGGGCATATTCATCAGGAACTGGATCTGGACTGGAACGGACGCCGTCTGCTGGCGACGCCGTCGACCTGCGTGCAGTTTAAGCCGCACTGTTCCAATTTCACATTGGATACCATCAGCCCCGGCTGGCGGACGCTGGAGCTTTTTGCTGACGGGACGTTGCAGACTCAGGTACGTCGTCTGCAGGGTAATCGGTTCCACCCTGATACCGCTTCAGAAGGCTACTGATGTCTACGCTTCTCTATCTTCACGGATTTAATAGCTCTCCTCGTTCGGCGAAGGCGTGTTTGCTGAAAAACTGGTTGGCGGAGCACCATCCGCACGTTGAGATGATCGTACCGCAGTTGCCGCCGTATCCGGCCCAGGCCGCAGAGATGCTGGAATCGATCATTCTTGAACATGGCGGAGAGTCGTTGGGGATTGTCGGTTCCTCATTAGGTGGTTATTACGCCACCTGGCTGTCGCAATGTTTTATGCTGCCGGCAGTGGTGGTGAACCCTGCTGTACGGCCTTATGAACTGCTGGTCGACTATCTCGGTCAAAACGAGAACCCCTACACGGGGCAGCAATATGTGCTAGAGTCACGCCATATTTACGATCTTAAAGTCATGCAGATTGACCCGCTGGAAGCGCCGGATTTGATCTGGCTGCTCCAACAAACGGGCGATGAAGTGTTGGACTACCGCCAGGCGGTGGCGTATTACGCCTCCTGCCGTCAGACAGTTATTGAGGGCGGAAACCACGCATTCACGGGCTTCGAAGATTATTTCAACCCGATTGTCGATTTCCTTGGACTGCACAGTTTCTGACGATCAATTCGAATTGCTTATTTAAACCATGACGCAAACTTATAACGCTGATGCCATTGAGGTACTCACTGGGCTTGAGCCGGTACGCCGTCGCCCTGGGATGTACACCGATACGACCCGTCCGAACCATCTTGGACAGGAAGTGATTGATAACAGTGTGGATGAAGCACTGGCGGGCCACGCGAAACGCGTGGACGTGATCTTACATGCCGACCAGTCTCTGGAAGTCATTGATGACGGACGCGGCATGCCAGTAGACATTCACCCTGAAGAGGGTGTTCCGGCGGTTGAGCTGATCCTCTGTCGTCTGCACGCGGGTGGCAAGTTCTCCAACAAGAACTACCAGTTCTCCGGTGGTCTGCACGGTGTGGGGATCTCCGTTGTTAACGCCCTGTCCAAACGTGTGGAAGTGAACGTACGCCGCGACGGGCAGGTATACAACATCGCGTTTGAGAATGGCGATAAAGTGCAGGATTTACAGGTTGTCGGTACCTGCGGCAAACGCAACACCGGGACCAGCGTGCACTTCTGGCCGGATGAAAGCTTCTTTGACAGCCCGCGTTTTTCTGTTTCGCGCTTAACGCACGTACTGAAAGCCAAAGCGGTACTGTGCCCGGGCGTTGAGATCACCTTCAAGGATGAGGTCAACAACAGCGAACAGCGCTGGTGCTACCAGGATGGTCTGAATGACTATCTGAGCGAAGCGGTGAATGGCCTACCGACTCTGCCGGAAAAACCGTTTATCGGTAATTTCAGCGGTGAGACGGAGACGGTGGACTGGGCGCTGCTCTGGCTGCCGGAAGGCGGTGAGCTGCTGACCGAAAGCTATGTGAACCTGATCCCAACTATGCAGGGCGGGACGCACGTCAACGGTCTGCGTCAGGGTCTGCTGGATGCGATGCGCGAGTTCTGCGAATACCGCAATATTTTGCCGCGTGGTGTGAAGCTGTCGGCGGAAGATATCTGGGATCGCTGTGCCTACGTGCTGTCGGTAAAAATGCAGGATCCGCAGTTTGCCGGACAAACCAAAGAACGCCTCTCTTCGCGTCAGTGTGCGGCGTTTGTTTCTGGCGTGGTGAAAGATGCCTTCAGCCTGTGGCTGAACCAGAACGTACAGTCCGCCGAACTGCTGGCTGAGATGGCGATTTCCAGCGCCCAGCGTCGTCTGCGCGCGGCGAAAAAAGTGGTGCGTAAAAAGCTGACCAGTGGTCCGGCGCTGCCGGGTAAACTGGCGGACTGTACCGCACAGGATCTTAATCGCGCCGAATTGTTTCTCGTCGAAGGTGACTCCGCAGGCGGTTCCGCCAAACAGGCGCGCGATCGTGAATATCAGGCGATCATGCCGCTCAAAGGTAAGATCCTTAATACCTGGGAAGTCTCTTCCGATGAAGTTCTGGCTTCGCAGGAAGTGCACGATATTTCGGTGGCGATCGGCATCGATCCGGACAGCGACGATCTGAGCCAGTTGCGTTACGGTAAGATCTGTATCCTGGCGGATGCGGACTCCGATGGTCTGCACATCGCCACGCTGCTGTGCGCACTGTTTGTGAAGCACTTCCGCACGTTGGTGAAACACGGTCACGTGTACGTGGCGCTGCCGCCGTTATACCGTATCGACCTCGGTAAAGAGGTGTATTACGCGCTGACGGAAGAAGAGAAAGCGGGCGTACTGGAGCAGTTAAAGCGCAAGAAAGGTAAGCCGAACGTGCAGCGCTTTAAAGGACTGGGTGAAATGAACCCGATGCAGCTTCGTGAAACCACGCTGGATCCGAACACCCGTCGCCTGGTGCAGCTCATTATCGATGATGAAGACGATCAGCGTACCAACGCAATGATGGATATGCTGCTGGCCAAGAAGCGTTCTGAAGACCGTCGTAACTGGTTGCAAGAGAAAGGCGACCTGGCGGATCTCGAAGGCTAATTGCATGTAGAAAAGCCGGAGAGGGGCGTAAAATGCCTTATCCGGCTCTCATCTGACGAAGCGATTATATGCCGGATAGCAAAGCGTCATCCGGCAAATCGACAACCTTAAATACCCGACTCCAGAATTCGAATATTCATGTCCAGCACGTCACCTTTCACGGCTTCGCTGTAGGCTTTCATATGCGGGGTCTGCAAATGCGCTTCAAGATGCGCGATGCTTTCCCACTGCTCAACCATCACGATTGAATCTGGCGCTGTGGTCTGAAAACTCACACCTGCGGCATGATCCACCATCGGCGCATAGCCGTGGCAGCCTTCTTCTTTCAGTACGGTCGGAACGATTTTAGCAAACTGATCCAGTACCGCCTGGCGGTGATGTTGACCTGGACGTGTACGGATTTCTGCAATAACGGTAAGCATGGTTAACTCCTTCTAATTCCAAGTTACCAGTTAACCAAAAATTTCGGTCAGATGCTTGCGATATTCTGCGATATAACGCGGGACGTCCGGCATTTTAATCACGTCATTGGTGATAAAGGTCGGCAGCGCTTCCATTCCCAGGAACTGGTTTGCTTTATGGAACGGGAGATAGACGCCATCAACACCAACGCCATGGAAGAACTGGTCTTTTTCAGTGAAGGCTTCCATCGGTGCGTTCCAGGTCAGGGACAGCATGTATTTTTTGCCCTGAATCAGCCCGCCGGAGCCATATTTTTTAGAGGCATCTGAACGTGTGCGGCCATCGCTGGCGTACAGCGTGCCGTGACCTTCGGTAAACACGTCATCGATGTATTTTTTCACGGTCCACGGTGCGCCCATCCACCAGCCTGGCATCTGCCAGATAACCGCATCGGCCCAGACGAAATTCTGCACTTCTGTTTTTACGTCATAATCGCTGTCCGCGCGTACGACTTTAACATCATGCCCGAGGTCGCGCAGGATACCGTCCGCGACCTCGGTCAGGGTGTCATTCAGTTGGCCATTAGAATGGCCGAATTTTTTCGCCCCGTTGATAATCAGAATGCTGCTCATTTTGTGTCCTCAAGGAAATACGTTTGAGGACGATTTTACCCCCACCAGCGGTGCGGTGAAATTAGCAAAATGTGCAAAGTCTTTTGCTATTTGAGCAATAATAATGCAGTTACCAACTGACCTTAGCTTCAAACCCGCCTTCCGAAGCGTTGCCAAACGAGGCTGACATTCCATGCAGTGTTGCGATACGGCGGACAATTGACAGGCCGAGACCGCTGCCGGTCACGCTTTGTCCTGGTGGACGATAAAAACGTTCACCGATGTGTGTAAGTACCTCCGGCGCAACGCCAGGACCATTATCTTTGACGCTGAAATTGCGGGCGTTGAGCGTCACTTCCACAATGCTCCCCTGCGGACTGTAGCGAATGGCATTATCCAGCAGATTTCGTACCATCAGGCTCAGCAACAGCGGCTGTCCTGTGCGCATAATATTGTGTGCGTTAATCTGCAAACGTACGTCAATGTGCGCCTGCTGGGCCGGGTGGTAGATATCCATCACCGCGGATTGCAGTAGCTCCTCCAATGAAATTTCCGCCACATCCTGAAGATTATCGAGGGAGTCGAGGCGCGAAAGCGTCAGGAGCTGATCGACCAGTCGGGTGGCGCGTTCAATTCCCGCATGTAGCTGCGCCAGCGCTTTTTCCCGCGTTTGCGGGTCGTCGTCTGACAGTTGCACCACTTCGGTTTGCACCTTCAGCGCGGTCAACGGACTGCGCAGCTCATGGGCGGCATCAGAAGTGAAGCGGCGTTCACGCACCATCATTGAGTGGATGCGGGTAAACAGCTGATTTAGCGATTCAACCAGCGGGCGCACTTCGCTTGGCACACCTTTCGAGTCGAGCGGCTCTTCTGATTCCGGGGCGCGCCAGCGCAGAGCTTGCGCCAGTTTTTTTAGCGGCCTGAGTTCGCGACTCAGCATGACCACCAGGATCAGCAACATCAGCGGCAGCGCAACCAGCCATGGGGTTAATTGTGCAGTAAGGATCGACAGCGCCATATCCTCCCGATATTCCCACTCCTGGCCCACCACAATGCGATATTTCCCATCAGCGGAATTCAGCCACAGGAAGCGCCAGGAATCGCTGTCGCCCCTGAGTTGGCCGTCGCTAAACCCTTCCCGGCTGTAGCTGTAGGGAATATCCTGGCCATTATCGCCATCGTGTAGCACTATTTTGCCGTCGGTGGAGTAGATGGCAAACGCCAGTGCGTCGTCATCAATATGGCCATGCTTCAGTTTCTTTGGCGTGCGGGCCATATTGCTTGAGGTGGTGACATCGCTGATATCCAGCGTGCTAAGCCGCTTGGCGAACAGCATCAGCTGGGTATCAAACAGCTCATCGACATTATCGGTAGTCTGCCTCCAGGCCACAAAACTGGATACGGCCCAGGTGGCTGATGCCAGAATCAGAAAAATAAGCGTTAGCCTGACGCGCAGGCTGAGGCGTTGTGTGAGTTTCATGCGTCACCCAAGGTGTAGCCAATGCCATGCACGGTACGGATAAAGTCGCTGCCGAGCTTACGGCGTAAGTGATGAACGTGGACCTCAACCGCATTGCTGGAGACATTTTCGTCCCAGGTATACAGTTTTTCTTCAATCAGTTTGCGGGGCAGGACGCGACCTTTGTTGCGCATCAACAGTTCCAGCAGTGCGAACTCTTTAGGTTTGAGTGACAAAGGTTCACCCGCCGCCGCGGCGACCAATGCGCCAGGATCGAGCGTTACCTGGCCATGGCGCAATGTGTTGCTGGCCTGGCCGCTGGCACGACGCACCAGCGCCTCCAGTCTGGCAGCAACTTCGATCAGCGCAAAGGGTTTACACAGATAGTCATCTGCGCCCAGGCGCAGGCCTTCAACGCGTTCCGCCAGCGCGTCGCGAGCGGTCAGAATCAGTACCGGCTCCTGTTTCCCGTTAGCTCGCCATTCTCGCAAAATGTCCCGTCCGTCTATGCCTGGCAGTGTCAGGTCGAGGATTACCGCATCATAAGGTGCGCTGTAGAGTGCTTCTTTCCCCTGGCGGCCTTCGGTAAACCAGTCAATGCTGAAACCCATTTTACTCAGACCTGTTTTCAGGCCATCGCCAATCAACGTGTCATCTTCGATCAGTAAAATACGCATATGTTCTTCCCTGCGATAACTCATTTGCAGTCAGTAAACCTGTGGCTACAGTCTCTGTACAGTAAAAAAAGTATCTTTTTTTGCCTTAAGAACTTGTTAAGGATTAACTTATTTAATAGTCGTAAACCAACATGAAAGGGAGACATGACGATGAAAAAATTAGCTGCAATGGTTGCCGTAATGGCACTGTGTTCCGCACCTGTTCTGGCAGCTCAGCAGGGCGGCTTCTCTGGGCCAACGACAACCACTACGCAGAGCCAAAACGGCGGATTTGTCGGCCCTAACGGTAGCAGCACGACAGTAGAAAGCGCCAAATCACTGCGTGATGACACCTGGGTTACCCTGCGCGGGAACATCGTTGAGCGTATTTCCGACGACCTGTATGTGTTTAAAGATGCGACCGGCACAGTGAATGTGGATATCGACCACAAGCGCTGGAACGGCGTAACCGTCACACCGCAGGATGTGGTTGAAATCCAGGGTGAAGTGGATAAAGACTGGAACTCCGTTGAAATCGACGTGAAACAGATTACCAAAGTTGCTAAGTAATCCCCATCAGGGCCGCGTCCGCGGCCCTTTTCTTTGTGACTCAACACGCCAGATAGGGTAGTATCTGCGGCAATATTGCCCTTCAATAGAGGGGTACAAAGTTGAGGAACCACGATTAATGAGCGATATGGCAGAGCGCCTGGCGCTGCATGAATTCACGGAAAACGCCTATCTGAACTATTCCATGTACGTCATCATGGATAGGGCGTTGCCGTTTATTGGCGATGGTTTGAAACCCGTTCAGCGTCGCATCGTGTACGCGATGTCCGAACTGGGGCTGAATGCCAGCGCCAAATTTAAAAAATCCGCCCGTACCGTCGGTGACGTGCTGGGTAAATACCATCCGCACGGCGACAGCGCCTGCTATGAAGCGATGGTGCTGATGGCGCAGCCGTTCTCTTACCGTTATCCGTTGGTTGACGGGCAGGGGAACTGGGGGGCGCCGGACGATCCGAAATCCTTCGCGGCGATGCGTTATACCGAATCCCGCCTGTCTAAATATGCGGAAGTCCTGCTGGGTGAACTCGGTCAGGGCACGTCGGACTGGGTGCCGAACTTCGATGGCACCATGCAGGAGCCGAAGATGCTGCCTGCGCGTCTGCCAAATATTCTGCTCAACGGTACGACCGGTATTGCCGTTGGTATGGCAACGGACATTCCGCCGCACAACCTGCGTGAAGTGGCAAAAGCAGCGATTACTCTGATTGAGCAGCCGAAAACGACGCTGGATCAGTTGCTGGATATCGTGCAGGGGCCGGATTACCCGACCGAAGCGGAGATCATTACCTCGCGCGCGGAGATTCGTAAGATTTACGAAAACGGACGCGGCTCCGTACGTATGCGTGCGGTATGGACGAAAGAAGACGGCGCGGTGGTGATTTCCGCGCTGCCACATCAGGTTTCCGGGGCAAAAGTGCTGGAGCAGATCGCTGCTCAAATGCGCAATAAAAAGCTGCCGATGGTAGACGACCTGCGCGACGAATCGGATCACGAAAACCCGACCCGTCTGGTGATTGTCCCGCGCTCCAATCGCGTGGATATGGAGCAGGTGATGAACCACCTGTTTGCCACCACCGATCTGGAAAAAAGTTACCGCATAAACCTGAACATGATCGGTCTTGATGGTCGTCCGGCGGTGAAAAACCTGCTGGAGATCCTCACCGAATGGCTGGCGTTCCGCCGCGATACCGTGCGCCGCCGCCTGAATTATCGTCTGGAAAAAGTGCTCAAGCGCCTGCACATTCTTGAAGGCTTGCTGGTGGCGTTCCTCAATATTGACGAAGTAATCGAAATTATTCGTCATGAAGATGAACCTAAGCCAGAGCTGATGTCGCGGTTTGGTATTTCTGAAACCCAGGCTGAAGCCATCCTTGAGCTGAAATTGCGCCATCTTGCCAAACTCGAAGAGATGAAAATCCGCGGCGAGCAGGATGAACTGGCGAAAGAGCGCGATCAGTTGCAGGCCATTCTGGCTTCTGAGCGTAAAATGAATAACCTGCTGAAGAAAGAGCTGCAGGCTGACGCTGAGGCCTATGGCGACGATCGTCGTTCTCCGCTGCAGGAGCGCGAAGAAGCGAAGGCGATGAGCGAGCACGACATGCTGCCGTCTGAGCCGGTGACCATTGTGTTGTCCCAGAGTGGCTGGGTGCGTAGCGCGAAAGGCCACGACATCGATGCGCCGGGATTAAGCTATAAAGCGGGCGACAGCTTTAAGTCGGCAGTGAAGGGTAAGAGCAATCAGCCGGTGGTGTTCGTGGACTCGACCGGCCGCAGCTATGCCATCGATCCGATTACGCTGCCGTCGGCGCGCGGTCAGGGTGAACCGCTGACCGGGAAGCTCACTCTGCCGCCGGGCGCGACGGTTGAGCACATGCTGATGGAAGGCGATGATCAGAAACTGCTGATGGCATCGGATGCGGGCTATGGTTTTGTCTGCACCTTCAATGACCTGGTAGCACGTAACCGTGCAGGTAAAGCATTGATTACGCTGCCAGAGAATGCGCGCGTCATGCAGCCGGTGGTGATTGAAGATGAAACCGATATGCTGCTGGCGATTACTCAGGCTGGTCGCATGTTGATGTTCCCGGTGAGCGATTTACCGCAGTTGTCGAAAGGCAAAGGGAACAAGATCATTAATATCCCTTCTGCGGAAGCGGCGAAAGGCGAGGATGGTCTGGCGCAACTTTACGTGCTGCCGCCGCAGAGCACGCTGACTATCCACGTCGGTAAGCGCAAAATCAAACTGCGTCCCGAAGAGTTGCAGAAAGTGACCGGCGAGCGCGGCCGTCGCGGCACGCTAATGCGTGGTCTGCAGCGTATCGACAGCATTGAGATTGACTCGCCTCGACGCGCCAGTCACGGCGACAGCGAAGAATAACGCTACCGTCCGGCTCTTCCTGTTTTCGCGCAGGGAGAGCCAACGTTAAAAATTCCCGTGAAACCGTTGTTTATTCGTGCGTTGCGATTAACAATACGCTTTTCCTTAAGAGCCGTTCTTAACAAAGCCCTAACCTGATGCCGAGTTGTGCATCTGGTGACGTAAAACGCCAGGTTCTTAGGCCTTTAGAGGTTGTTATGCTATATATTTTTCGTGTCATCATTACTGTTATTTACTGCGTTCTGGTCTGTATCTTCGGGTGCATATACTGTCTGTTCAGCCCACGAAATCCTAAACACGTCGCCACGTTCGGCCACATGTTTGGCCGCCTGGCTCCCCTTTATGGCCTGAAGGTCGAATGCCGCATGCCGGCAGACGCGCAGAACTATGGTAATGCTATCTATATTTGTAACCATCAGAACAACTACGACATGGTTACCGCTGCGAATATCGTTCAGCCGCCGACGGTAACTGTGGGTAAAAAAAGCCTGCTGTGGATCCCGTTCTTTGGCCAACTGTACTGGTTAACCGGTAACCTGTTGATTGACAGAAATAACCGCGCAAAAGCACACAGCACCATTGCTGCCGTGGTGAATCATTTCAAAAAACGCCGCATTTCTATCTGGATGTTCCCGGAAGGGACGCGCAGCCGCGGTCGCGGTTTGTTGCCGTTTAAAACCGGTGCGTTTCATGCGGCGATTGCGGCAGGTGTCCCGGTTATTCCGGTGTGCGTTTCCACAACCTCGAACAAGATAAATTTAAACCGACTCAATAATGGTCTGGCGATTGTCGAGATGTTGCCGCCGGTGGATATTAGCCATTTTGGGAAAGATCAGGTTCGTGAACTGGCAGCGCATTGCCGCACGCTGATGGAACAAAAAATCGCAGAGCTCGATAAAGAAGTTGCTGAGCGGGAAGCCGCCGGTAAGGTTTAATCCGCGCAATTCGGGTTTTTACAGGAAATGACTTCCTGCGTGTTAATAGCCAGTTTTTTATGGAGTTTATATGTCATTCAGTCGGCGTCAGTTCATTCAGGCATCGGGGATCGCACTGTGTGCAGGTGCTGTTCCGCTGAAGGCTAATGCTGCCGGTCAGCAACAACCGTTACCTGTGCCTCCGCTGCTGGAATCCCGCCGGGGGCAGCCGCTATTTATGACGCTGCAACGTGCGCACTGGTCCTTTACACAAGGCACGCGCGCACCTGTCTGGGGAATTAACGGCCGCTACCTGGGACCGACAATTCGCGTCTGGAAAGGGGATGACGTCAAGCTTATCTACAGCAACCGTCTGACTGAGAATGTCTCGATGACCGTCGCCGGGTTACAGGTACCTGGCCC
Organism: Citrobacter sp. Cf132; assembly: GCF_030333885.1. Classification (NCBI taxonomy): domain Bacteria; kingdom Pseudomonadati; phylum Pseudomonadota; class Gammaproteobacteria; order Enterobacterales; family Enterobacteriaceae; genus Citrobacter; species Citrobacter sp. Cf132. Next base: position 51,811 of record NZ_JAOWFA010000055.1, on the reverse strand, counting down.
GCTGATGGGCGGCCCGGCGCGCATGATGTCCCCGAATGCTGACTGGGCGCCGGTGCTACCGATTCGCCAGAATGCCGCCACGTTGTGGTATCACGCCAATACGCCAAATCGTACTGCTCAGCAGGTCTATAACGGCCTTGCCGGGATGTGGCTGGTTGAAGATGAAGTGAGTAAATCACTGTCTATTCCCAACCACTATGGCGTGGATGATTTTCCGGTCATTATCCAGGACAAGCGGCTGGACAACTTTGGCACGCCGGAATACAGCGAGCCCGGCAGCGGTGGCTTTGTCGGTGATACGCTGCTGGTCAATGGGGCGCAAAGCCCGTATGTCGAAGTCTCCCGCGGCTGGGTGCGCTTGCGTTTACTGAACGCTTCAAACTCGCGTCGTTACCAGCTGCAAATGAGCGATGGCCGTGCACTGCATGTGATTTCCAGCGATCAGGGTTTTTTACCTGCACCCGTTTCGGTGAAGCAGCTCTCGCTGGCGCCTGGCGAGCGTCGTGAGATCCTGGTGGATATGACGAACGGTAATGAGGTCTCTATCACCTGTGGCGAGGCAGCCAGTATTGTCGACAGGATCCGCGGGTTCTTTGAGCCTTCCAGTATTCTCATCTCCACGCTGGTGCTGACTCTGCGTCCAACGGGGCTTCTGCCGCTGGTGACTGACAGCCTGCCAATGCGCCTGCTGCCAACGGAAATCCTCAGCGGTTCGCCGATTCGCAGCCGTGATATCAGCCTGGACGATGACCCTGGCATCAACGGTCAGCTGTGGGACGTCAATCGTATGGATATTACCGCTCAGCAGGGCTCCTGGGAGCGCTGGACGGTGCGGGCGGATATGCCCCAGTCCTTCCATATAGAAGGCGTCTCGTTCTTAATCCGTAATGTGAATGGCGCGATGCCGTTCCCTGAAGACAGAGGCTGGAAAGATACCGTCTGGGTTGACGGCCAGGTTGAATTACTGGTTTATTACGGACAGCCTTCCTGGGCCCATTTCCCGTTCTACTTTAATAGCCAGACGCTGGAAATGGCAGATCGCGGCTCAATCGGACAGATGTTGGTGAACCCGGCGCCGTAATGCGCCGGGATTTCCGTTATGCCCGCCAGAACATGCGCGAGAACAGGATCAGAATGGGGTAAATCTCCAGACGCCCCATGATCATGGCCGCGCACATCAGTAGCTTTGCTTCCTCATTTAAGGTGCCAAATGTCGTGGCGGTGACGCCAAATCCTAGCCCCATATTGTTGATGCAGGCGGCGACGGTGGCAAAAGAGGAGAAGAGATCGTAGCCCATCAGATTGAGCGCCCAGATAAAAAAGCTGGTGAACAAAACGTAGAGAAAGAAAAAGCTCCATACCGAACGCACCACCCGGTCGCTTACCACGCTATTGCCCACTTTAATGTTCAGCAGGGCACGGGGATGCGCGAGCTGGTGTAACTCCTGACGGCACTGCTTGAACATAATCAAAAAACGCAGCACCTTAATCCCCCCGCAGGTCGATCCCACACAACCGCCGAAGAAACTGGCGCTGAGCAGCATGAAGATCGTGTGCGAAGGCCACTGCGCGTAATCCGCCGTCGACAGGCCATTATCTGTCAGCATCGAACTGGCCAGAAAAAAAGCATGCACCAGGCTGTCCGTTAATCCGTACATGCCTGCCCGCCAAACTTGCCAGGTGGCGATCAGAGTGACAACCAACGCAATAAGCAAAAAGAAACGCAGTTCGGCATTACGACGAAAGGGTTTGAAGGTACGTTTCACGATAGCCACGTACCAGAGGGTGAAGTTAAACGCAGACAAAAGGGAAAACACCCCAGCGACCAGCTCGATCGCATGGCTGTTATAGAAGCCGATGCTTTCACTGCGAGTGGAAAATCCGCCGAGAGAAACCGTCGACAGCCCGTGGCATAAGGCATCGAAGAACGACATCCCGGCAGCCCAGTAGGCCAGGGTACAGATAAGACCCAGAATGACATAGGTCAGCCACAGCGTACGTGCAGTATCAGCAAGTCTTGGCGTGAGGCGTTCTTCTTTAAAAGGGCCCGGCATTTCAGACTGATACAGCTTCATGCCGCCGATACCCAAAAGCGGTAATACCGCCACGGCGAGGACAATAACACCCAGGCCACCAATAAAATTGAGCTGAGCCCGATAGTAGAGATACGACTTCGGCATGGCGCTGACGTCGCCAATTACCGTTGCGCCCGTGGTGGTAATCCCGGAAACCCCTTCAAACAGGGCATCCGCAAAGGAGAGGTTTAAGCCATCGTCCATCCACATCGGCATCGCGCTGATAAACGAAAACAACAGCCAGAACAGGACGATAATAACGAAACCATCCCGTGTTCGCAGTTGAATACCCGCATGTTTGGTTGCCAGCCACGCTCCGCCGCCGAGGGTGAAGAAAGTCATAAATGTGCTGAAAAAAGCGAACAAACTCCGCTCTTTGTTTAACAAAGCGATGGCCATCGGTGGCAGCATAGAAAAGCTGTAGAGAAGAACCAGAAACCCACACAGGTGAACAACAACCCGTAACTGGGAAATATGCAGTGAATCGTTGAGTCGCAATGAAAAATCCCCCGCCGAAAAAGAGTTATCTCAGCTGGCCGGCATGGTGTTAATTATGATTGATAAAAATGAGCGTCGTAAAATTTAACAATTTATATAACTTTCTACTGCCCTGGTTCAGACTCCACTTCATTTCTTGTCGACATACAGCGTATAATCCCCGGCCTTTGATTATTTTTTTACCATTTTTGGAAGCATTATGAGCGCAATATCCCTGATCCAGCCGGACAGAGACCTTTTCTCCTGGCCGCAGTACTGGGCTGCCTGTTTTGGCCCGGCACCGTTTTTGCCGATGTCACGCGACGAAATGGACCAACTTGGCTGGGATAGCTGCGACATCATTCTGGTTACCGGCGATGCATACGTCGATCATCCCAGCTTTGGCATGGCAATATGCGGCCGTATGCTGGAAGCGCAGGGCTTTCGTGTAGGGATTATCGCCCAGCCGGAGTGGAACAACAAAGACGATTTTATGCGTTTGGGTAAACCGAACCTGTTCTTTGGTGTGACCGCAGGCAACATGGACTCGATGATCAACCGTTACACCGCAGATCGCCGACTGCGCCATGACGATGCCTACACACCAGACAACGTAGCAGGTAAACGCCCGGACCGCGCCACGCTGGTCTATACCCAGCGTTGTAAAGAAGCATGGAAAGATGTGCCGGTTATTCTCGGCGGCATTGAGGCCAGCCTGCGCCGTACCGCGCACTATGACTACTGGTCTGATACCGTTCGTCGCTCTGTTCTGGTGGATTCCAAAGCCGACATGCTGATGTTCGGCAACGGCGAACGTCCGCTGGTGGAAGTGGCGCATCGTCTGGCGATGGGCGAAACCATCGATCAGATCCGCGACGTGCGTAACACCGCGATTATGGTTAAAGAAGCGCTGCCGGGCTGGAGTGGCGTGGATTCCACGCGTCTCGACACGCCGGGCAAGATTGATCCGATCCCGCATCCGTACGGCGAAGATCTGCCGTGTGCTGACAACAAACCGGTCGCACCGAAAAAGCAGGAAGCGAAAGCGGTAACCGTACAGCCGCCGCGTCCGAAACCGTGGGAAAAAACCTACGTGCTGCTGCCGTCCTTTGAAAAAGTGAAGGGCGATAAAGTGCTGTATGCGCATGCGTCGCGTATCCTGCACCACGAAACCAACCCTGGCTGCGCGCGTGCGCTGATGCAAAAGCACGGCGATCGCTACATCTGGATCAACCCGCCAGCTATTCCGCTGTCTACCGAAGAGATGGATAGCGTCTTTGCGCTGCCGTACAAGCGCGTGCCGCACCCGGCGTATGGCGACAGCCGCATTCCGGCCTATGAGATGATCCGTTTCTCGATCAACATTATGCGTGGCTGCTTTGGCGGCTGTTCGTTCTGTTCGATCACCGAGCACGAAGGCCGCATCATCCAGAGCCGCTCTGAAGATTCGATCATCAATGAAATCGAAGCCATTCGCGACACCGTTCCAGGTTTTACCGGCGTGATTTCCGACCTCGGCGGCCCAACGGCGAACATGTATATGCTGCGCTGTAAGTCACCGCGTGCGGAGCAGACCTGCCGTCGTCTGTCATGCGTCTATCCGGATATCTGTCCGCATATGGACACCAATCACGAACCGACGATTAATCTTTATCGCCGGGCGCGTGATTTGAAAGGCATTAAAAAGATCCTCATTGCTTCCGGTGTGCGCTATGACATCGCGGTTGAAGATCCGCGCTATATCAAAGAGCTGGCGACCCACCACGTTGGCGGCTATCTGAAGATTGCGCCAGAGCATACTGAAGAAGGCCCGCTGTCGAAGATGATGAAGCCGGGGATGGGCAGCTACGATCGCTTTAAGGAGTTGTTCGATACCTACTCTAAACAGGCGGGTAAAGAGCAGTACCTGATCCCGTACTTCATCTCCGCGCACCCGGGTACGCGTGACGAGGATATGGTGAATCTGGCGCTGTGGCTGAAACAACGTCGTTTCCGTCTGGATCAGGTGCAGAACTTTTATCCATCGCCGCTGGCGAACTCCACAACCATGTATTACACCGGGAAAAACCCGCTGGGTAAAATTGGTTATAAGAGTGAAGACGTGGTGGTGCCGAAAGGTGATAAGCAGCGCCGTTTGCATAAAGCCCTGTTGCGTTACCACGATCCAGCTAACTGGCCGTTAATCCGCCAGGCGCTGGAAGACATGGGTAAAAAGCATCTGATCGGCGGTCGTCGTGAATGTCTGGTTCCGGCGCCTACGCTGGAAGAGATGCGCGAAGCACGTCGCCAGAACCGTCATACCCGCCCGGCGTTGACCAAGCACACCCCGGTGGCGCACCAGCGCCAGACCCCTGCCGCAAACAAAAAACGCGGGAAAGTAGCGGGACGTTAATTTACTTTGCCCGGTGGTGAAATGCTTATCAGGCCTACGAGCAGCACAGTTTTGTAGGCCGGATAAGGTGCTTGCACCGCCATCCGGCAGAAGTGCTCAGTATTTATGCCTCACGAATTCTGGCCGCTAATGCGGCCAGTTTTGCATCATCCGCCCGTTCATGATCGTGTGATGACAGATACCCTTCATATTGCTCGAAAAATTTGGTCTGCCGCGACTCAATCGGTTTCCAGTGAGTTAGATCGCCAGTGCCGTGCATGGGGCTTAATTTGCTGTGCACATGGTCTACGCCGAAACCTTCGAAGAACATCCCCGTACGACTGACATCCGGGAAAGCCTTATCCAGTTTCTTAGCCACTTTTTGGGTTGCCATCATCAGGTCAGCCAACGCCTGCGGCGGCATATCGAAGGCATAGCTGGGGTAATGCTTTTTCGGGATCACCACGGTAAAACCGTCGGTGTTCGGGAAAATCGACAGAAAAGCCAGATGGTGCTCGTCTTCCCAGACCTTATGGCAGGGGGCTTTACCTTCAACAATTTGACAGAAAATACAGGTCATTCCTTTTCTCCGCAGGTAAGGTGATTCGTCAGGGCGCAGTTAGTTTAGTACAGACCCAACACCTTCCACCACATCAGACCTACGGTGATAAACACCGCCTGGTTAAACAAGCTAATGATAAATCCTGTGCGCCACCAGACGCCCGTTGGAACGTACCCGGCACCAAACAGGATTGGACCGCGAGCGTGGGTGTACTGGGTGAGCGAGCAGTACAAACTGCTGGTGAAGGCCAGCATTAACGCCGTGGGGGCTGCGGGGATATTCAGATGCAGTCCGACGCCGAGGAAAACGGCGTACAGCGCGGCAATCTGTGCATTACCGCTGGCAAAAAAGTAGTGGGTATAGAAGTAGGCGGCATTCAGCAGCAACAGGACGATCACCCAACTGGTACCGTGCATAGTACTGCTCAGACTATCGCCGATCAGATTGCCAAACCAGGTAGTGAAACCTAGTTTTTTCAGCTGGTTCGCCATCATCAGCAGCGCGGCAAACCAAATCAGCGTGTCCCATGCACCTTTCTCGCTTTTCACATCTTCCCAGCTCAGAACGCCGCTTAGCAATAAAATGGACAGTCCCACGAACGAGGCAGTAGTGGCGTCGACGCCTAACGTATCGCCAAAAATCCACAGTACCAGCAGTACGCCGACGGTAACCAGCATCAGCCATTCGCCGCGAGACATACTGCCCATTTCCGCCAGCTCTTTGCGCGCCAGGTTCGGGGCATCCGGCGTGTGCTTTATTTCCGGGCGCACGATCCAGTAGACCAGCAGTGGAACCAGCAGTAAGGACACAAGGCATGGCAGCAGCGCCGCCATAAACCAGCTGCCCCAGGTCAGCGTGACGCCCGCATTGGCCGCCAACTTCACCGCCAACAAGTTGCCGGTATAGCCGGTCATAAAGAGCGCGGCGGTGACGTCGTTGACGTTGCCAATGCAGGTGATAAGAAAGGTACCGATTTTACTGCGGGACTCATCTTCCGGGTTCGAATGGAAACTGCGTGCCAGAGAGTCGGCAATCGGATAGATGACACCGCCGCAGCGTGCCGTATTACTCGGCATTGCCGGGGAGAGGATCAGATCAGCAAAGGCCAGACCGTAGGCGAGTCCGAGTGTGCGCTTGCCAAGCAGACGGATCATCTGCAGCGCAATGCGTCGTCCGAGGCCAGTTTTGATAAACCCACGGGCAATCATAAAAGCCACGACGATAAGCCAGATAAGCGAACTGTTCAGCTCGCTTAGCGCCGTGGTGATAGCGCCGCTGGCGGTTTTATCCCCGGCCGCATAGGCGAGTGCAAAAACCGTAATCCCAATAATGCCGACCGCGCCGATGGGTAAAACTTTTGCCACGATAGAAGCAATCGTCGCAACGAAGATAATTGCTGAATGCCAGGCTGGCGCACTTAACCCGGATGGAGGGGGAAGTTGCCACAGCCCGGCAGAAATGAATGTTATAAGAATTAATGGGAGCCATTTGACTCCGCTACCTTTTTTCTCAGTCACGGTTACGCACCTATGGATATGGTGAATATATTCATCAAATAAATATATTTATATGATAATTAACAGGTTATGTTGCGCAATGCTGCTCCAGTGACTGCAAGAAATACAACAATATATGTGCGTGAATTGTTTCCTGATATTTCAAATCAGTAAAGGCCCGACGAGAGTGTCGGGCTGGAGGGAAGGGGTTAACCGCCGAACTGGTCCGGGTCTGGCCCCAGACGCTTGCCCTGATCGAGTTTCGCGATTTCGCCTAATTCATCTTTATCCAGGCGGAAGTCCCAGACGTTAAAGTTTTCTGCGATACGCGCAGGGGTGACCGATTTCGGAATCACCACCAGGCCGCTATCCAGATGCCAGCGGATGACAATCTGCGCCGGTGATTTGCCATATTTCTCTGCGAGGTCACGGATTATCTTTTGATCGAAGACGTCTTTGCCGCCCTGCGCCAGCGGGCTCCAGGATTCGGTCTGGATTTTATGTGTGGCGTTCCAGGCGTGCAGCTGGCGCTGCTGCATGAGCGGGTGAAGTTCTATCTGATTAATCACCGGAGGTACGCCGGTTTCATCCATCAGTCGCTGGAGATGGTTGATCTGAAAGTTGCACACGCCGATGCTCTTAATCAGCCCTTCTTTTTGCAGGTCGATCATGTTTTCCCACGCTTCAACGTAGTGGTCGATCGCCGGAACTGGCCAGTGCATCAGGTACAGATTGAGGTAATCAAGCTGGAGTTTCTCCATGCTTTCGAGCAAGGCTTCCCGGGGGCGTTTCTGGTCATCATTCCATAGCTTGGTGGTAATGAATAACTCTTCCCGTGGCACGCCTGCGTCACGTATTGCTTTGCCGACACCTTCTTCGTTTTTGTACGCTGCCGCGGTATCAATTGAGCGATACCCCACTTCCAGCGCTTTATGAATGGCAGTGATGACTTCTTCGTTGCTTGCCTTCCAGACCCCCAGGCCCAGTTGCGGCATGACGTTACCATCCTGTAGTTTGATAATGGTTGGAGTGGTCATAATTCCTCCCCTTAATGACTGTCACCGGAACATATTCCGGTGACATAGGTGTGACTTAAGTCTGGTATAAATACCCAAAAACGAAAGGCGGAGGTTAAAAAACCTTAGCGGGCAGCTTCGTAAATCCGACGGCTGACCTCAAGCGTAATGTCCTGATGTTCGCCCAGTTTCGTACCGCCATGCGCTTGCAGTTTTTCCAGCAGCGCCGGGATGGAGCTACCGTCCAGACCGTAGTCAGACAGGCGAGTCGGTACGCCCATTTGTTCGAAGAAAGCGCGGGTTGCGGCAATGGCGGCGTCGATGCGCTGGTCATCGCTTCCTTCGGTGATATTCCAGATACGCTCTGCGTATTGCAGCAGTTTGGCACGCTTGGTATCACGTTTTTCATTCCACAGCGCTGGCAGAACGATGGCCAGCGTTTGAGCATGATCCAGACCGTGCATTGCAGTCAGTTCATGACCCAGCATATGCGTTGCCCAGTCCTGCGGTACCCCTGCGCCAATCAGACCGTTCAGCGCTTGGGTTGCCGCCCACATGACGTTCGCACGCACGTTGTAGTTTTCCGGTTCCTGCAAGGCTTTCGGACCTTCTTCTACCAGTGTGAGCAGAATGCCTTCGGCAAAGCGATCCTGAATTTTCCCGTCGACCGGATAAGTCACATACTGCTCAACGGTATGAACGAACGCATCCACGACGCCGTTTGCAACCTGACGTGGCGGCAGGGTGTAGGTGTAAACCGGATCCAGTACGGCAAAAACCGGCTGCACAAATGGGGTCATAAAGGCCAGTTTATCGCCGGTGGTTTTACGCGAAATTACCGCGCCGGAGTTAGATTCAGAGCCGGTTGCAGGCAGGGTTAATACGGAGCCCATCGGGATGGCGCTTGTTACGTCGTTGCCGTGGGTTTCCAGAATGCGCCATGGATCGATGCCGTCAGCGTACTGTGCAGCAGCCGCGATGAATTTGGTGCCGTCCAGCACGGAACCGCCGCCTACTGCCAGCAGAAACGTCACTTTCTCATCACGCACGATTTTTACCGCGTTCATCAGCGTTTCATAAGACGGATTTGGCTCGATACCGCCAAACTCCAGCACGTCCAGGCCTTTCAGCGCGTCCTGAACCTGTGCCAGGACACCTGTTTTTTTCACGCTGCCGCCGCCGTAAGTAACCAGCACGCGAGCGTCCTGAGGAATTTGATCGCGCAGCTCAGCAATCGCGCCTTTACCAAACAAAATACGTGTTGGGGTATGGAGATTAAAGTTGTTCATTGCTCGTTCCCTTTGGTGGGTAATAAAAGAGTGCAGGAGAGTGTCTGCCGGATGATGAACATTGTGGTCGCCCGCCGCGCTGCTCTCAATGCTCATTTCTGCCGATGTCTTGCCCATTTCTACAGACTGCTGGAGAAAACGGATAAATCTGCGCATTATGTCAGGGTCGAAAAACGATAATGAAATGGTGCCCCATGAACCGTGATGAGATCTGCCTTCTGCTGACAGATAAAATTAAGCATCTGAAAAACAATGAAAATAAACTTAACGAACTGCTGCCAGATGTCCGCCTGCTACACGGTACGGAGCCGGCGGCGCGTACACCAGTCATGTATCAGCCAGGCATCATATTTCTCTTTTCGGGACATAAAATTGGTTACATTAATGAGCGCGTATTTCGCTATGACGCCAACGAATACCTGCTGCTAACCGTACCTTTACCCTTCGAATGTGAAACGTATGCGACGCCGGAGGTTCCTCTGGCCGGTATTTACCTGAATGTCGATATCCTGCAATTGCAGGAGCTGTTGATGGACATTGGGGAAGACGAGCTGTTCCAGCCGGCTATGGCTGCCAGTGGGATTAACTCTGCGACGCTCTCAGACGAAATTCTCTGTGCTGCTGAGCGCCTGCTGGATGTGATGGAGCGACCGCTGGATGCGCGTATTCTGGGGAAACAGATCATTCGCGAAATCCTCTACCATGTGCTGACCGGGCCGCGCGGTGGCGCGTTACTTGCGCTGGTAAGTCGCCAGACGCATTTCAGTTTGATAAGCCGGGTACTCAAGCGGATTGAAACCAAATACACCGAAAACCTCAATGTAGAACAGTTGGCGGCAGAGGCGAACATGAGCGTATCGGCGTTTCATCATAATTTTAAAGCGGTGACCAGTACCTCGCCGCTGCAATATCTGAAGAGCTATCGCCTGCATAAAGCACGGATGATGATGATCCACGATGGAATGAAGGCCAGTGCGGCAGCAATGCGCGTCGGCTATGAGAGCGCATCGCAATTCAGTCGGGAGTTCAAACGTTTCTTTGGCGTAACGCCGGGGGAAGATGCGGCAAGAATTCGTATGATGCAGGGGAGTTGATTTCTTGTCGGCTTTAAAGCTGCGCGCCATCAATGAAATGCCGGAGTGACTCCGGCATACGGCTAATACTCAGGCGCTACAGTATTTTTTTTTAATCACCACGAACAACGTTCCCAACAGACCTGCGGTTAACAGAGCAATCGGCAGGATCATTAAAAAGGTCATCACCTGATCTTCATGACGTTTGACGAACGGGATCATACTCAGCGCATAGCCGAAGCTGGTGACGACGGTGACCCACAGCAGTCCGCTCAGCCAGTTAAAAAACTGGAACCGACGGTTAGGAAGCCCTGAAATGCCCGCCATCGTTGGCAGCAAGGTACGGACGAACGCCAGGAAACGCCCGGCAAGCAGCGCCATCAACCCGTGTTGGTCAAACATGCAGGTAGCGCGTTGATGGTATTTTTCAGGTAATTGCGCCAGCCAGCCTTTCACCGTGCGCGTGTTGCCCAGCCAGCGTCCCTGAATGTAGCTCAGCCAGCAACCCAGACTGGCGGCGGCAGTCAGAATAGCTATGGTAGGTAAAAAACTCATCACGTCCTGAGCGATCAGCGCCCCTGCCAGCAATAACAGGCTGTCTCCGGGTAAAAAGGAGGCGGGCAGCAGGCCATTTTCTAAAAACAGTGTGGCGAACATGACGAAGTACACCACGCTCACAACGTGTGGATCCGCCAGTGCGGCAAAATCGTGTTGCCAGAGCGCGGAGACAATATCTTGAATGACTACCATGGACTTTCCTGTGGAACAGCGTTTATGTGTGGATTGTACTCCTGAATTGTCCGGGATGCCTTGATCCCGGACGCAACAATTGCAGACTTTTCCACCAGAAGTGTCTGCATATATGTCCATCTGTGGCAATTTTACTCGATTCGGGAAAATCCTGCGGCCAAATCGGCAATCAGATCGTCAACATTCTCTAAACCGATATGCAAACGGATGAGCGTTCCGCTGAAGTCCACCTCGCCTTGCGGACGGATTGCCGCAATGTGTTCCGGCTGGTTGGCGAGAATCAGCGACTCAAAACCGCCCCAAGAGTAGGCCATGCTGAACAGGCTGAAGTGATCCAGATACGCGGCCAGCTCCTCATTATTGAGTTTCTTATTCAATACAAAGGAGAACAGGCCGCTGCTGCCGGTGAAATCACGCTTCCAGAATTCATGTCCTTTACTGCCGGGCAGTGCCGGGTGGTTCACGCGGGCGACCTGCGGATGGCTGGCCAGCCACTCGGCGACCTTTAAGCTGCTTTCATGGTGCTGACGCAGGCGTACACTCAGCGTACGCAGCCCACGGCTGGTCATATAGGCGGTATCGGCGTCCAGCATTTGCCCCATTAGATACGCATTTTCGCGAAGTTGATCCCAGCAGCGGGCGTTAGAGACCGCCGTGCCGACCATGCCGTCGGAATGGCCAATCAGATATTTGGTGCCTGCCTGAATAGAAATATCGATACCAAAATCCAGCGCTTTGAACAGCACTCCGGCAGCCCAGGTGTTATCAATCATGATGATTGCGTCAGGTGCTACGCTTCTGACGGCGGCAACAATAGCCGGAACATCATGCACTTCCATGGTGACAGAGCCAGGCGACTCCAGAAATACGACTTTGGTGTTCGGCTGCATGTGCTTCACAATATCGGCGCCAATCAGCGGATCGAACCAGCCGGTGGACACGCCAAGCTTGCCGAGAATTTTGGTGCAGAAATCCTGACTGGGTTCATAGGCGGTATTGGTCATCAGCACATGATCGCCTTGCTCCACAAAAGCGAGGATGGTGTTGGCAACGGCAGCCGCACCGCAAGGGAACAAGGCGCAACCCGCGCCGCCTTCCAGTTCGCACATCGCTTCCTGCAGAGAGAAATGCGTCAGGGTTCCGCGACGTCCATAGAAAAGCGCACCGTTGGCACGGTTGTGTGTGGCCTGCTTTTTGGCCTCCACGGTGTCAAACACCAGCGAAGAAGCGCGCTGGATCACGCTATTTACCGAGCCCAGCGTGTATTTTTTACTGCGTCCTGCGTGAACGAGCTTGGTTTCAAGTTGCTTATCTGCCATGTTGTCTTACCTGTTTTTATACGTCTGGATGTCTAAACTACCATGAATCAAAGATGACGCATCCTGCAGAACGGTTATACAGTAGAAAATAATCTCAAAATGCTTCTGGTGACTTTTTTACTGCGTAAGCGCAAGGAAAAGAAACCAAAGGTGCGGCAATATGTAAATAGTAATGAGAACGACTATCAATTCGACGTCGTTTTGATATCATTACGCTCAGATTTTGTGATTTGCGTCCTGGAGATACAGAGTGGGTAATAATTTGATGCAGACGGATCTTTCCGTCTGGGGTATGTATCAGCACGCCGATATCGTGGTTAAGTGCGTGATGATTGGGCTGATTTTGGCGTCAGTGGTCACCTGGGCTATCTTCTTTAGTAAGAGCCTTGAGTTCTTTACTCAGAAACGCCGCCTTAAGCGTGAACAGCAACTGCTGGCGGAAGCCCGCTCTTTAGATCAGGCAAGTGAGATTGCCGCAGGATTCGATGGCAAAAGCCTGGGCGCACAGTTGATTAACGAAGCGCAAAACGAGCTGGAACTGTCAGAAGGCAGTGACGATAACGAAGGCATTAAAGAGCGTACCGGCTTTCGTCTGGAGCGTCGTGTGGCGGCGGTAGGTCGTCATATGGGACGTGGTAACGGATACCTGGCCACCATCGGGGCTATCTCTCCATTCGTCGGTCTGTTCGGTACCGTATGGGGCATCATGAATAGCTTCATCGGGATTGCACAAACTCAAACGACCAACCTGGCCGTTGTTGCGCCGGGTATCGCAGAAGCGCTGTTAGCGACCGCAATTGGTCTGGTCGCAGCAATTCCAGCGGTTGTTATCTACAACATTTTCGCACGTCAGATTGGCAGCTATAAAGCGATGCTGGGTGACGTCGCGGCACAGGTGCTGTTACTGCAAAGTCGCGATCTGGACCTGAACGCAAGCGCATCCGCGCATCCGGTACGTGCAGCGCAGAAATTACGTGTAGGATAATGTTCCATGGCAATGAGCTTTAATGAAAACCTGGACGATAACGGTGAAATGCATGAAATCAACGTGACGCCGTTTATCGACGTTATGTTGGTTTTATTGATCATTTTTATGGTGGCCGCACCGTTGGCAACGGTGGATGTGAAAGTGAATCTTCCTGCCTCCACTAGCACGCCGCAGCCGCGTCCGGAAAAACCGGTTTACCTATCTGTTAAAGCCGATAAAAGTATGTTTATTGGCAACAATCAGGTGACGGATGACACCATGATTAGCGAGTTAAATGCACTGACAGATGGGAAGAAAGACACCACCATTTTCTTCCGGGCAGATAAAACCGTTGATTATGAAACCATGATGAAGGTTATGGATACGCTGCATCAGGCGGGCTTCCTGAAGATTGGTCTGGTTGGCGAAGAGACTGTGAAAGCGAAGTAATCCTCCTCATTGCCGGGTAATGGTTGTCGCCTTACCCGGCGTGCCTCTCCTGATTCAACTCCCTCGCATACCTGTTCTTATCTGTTCTCGTCTAACGCGACCGTGGTTGTCCTGGTGGGTTCGTAGTTCCCTTCAGACAGCTTTCGTGTCAGGCGTAAGGTGGCTGTTTCCCGCGCGAGTATATGCTGGTAGGTGCTTTCCAGTCGGGCCATGATTTTGTCCCGCAGTTCTGGTTGTTGCTCCATAATGGCTTCGATCGCGGCACCGTAGATCTCTTCTTTAGCCTGTAGCGTGTAAATTTCACGCCGATTTTGCCATTTCATCCGCACCAGCGCAGCGGGAATAGAGACTATCTCCTGAGCAACGCTTTCCAGCGTCGCGTTTTTATTGGCAATCAACACGGCTAAATTTTGCTTTAAGACAAACTCATCGCTTTTATGGTTATCTAAAGCCAAATAAACATTGTTATCCTCAACATCTTTCATTCTATTTCTCTTCCAGAGAATAAAAAATAGGGTCGCTGGTTTCACGCGTAATTAAATTAAGCCAAATTTTGTTGCCCTGTTCATTTATGATGGCTGTTTTTTGAGTCAAAATTTTACTTAATTCTTGTGCGTTAATATCGCCTTCTGCTTGTAGTGAATTGAGCAGGCGAGAGAATGACTCAATTTTTGCTGCACGAAACAGACGCTCTTTTAAATGACGATCGCACTCTTCAAATAGCATATTTCGTGACTGACCGGTAGCTGTTGAGCTAATCAAAATATCGGATTCGTAATCGCTTAATGTTCTCTTTCCCTGAGTCAAATTTTCACTATTATCTACGGGATTGGTATTGGTAGCGGGGCTGGATAAGTGAAAGTGCGAGGGAACAAGATGCTCGGGAAGCATGTTGAAATATCCTTTGATGCCAATGATATGTTGTTTTAAATAAACCAGGCCGCGTTGACAATAGCATGGCGTAATTTTAAAATCAAAAAAAATGGAGCCAGTATATGAACAGTATATTTTATTCTGTTATTACCCTGCTATTGCTGACCTGCGGGGTACTTTTGTTAATGCGCAGTGCAAATAAAAACCGACATGCCGAAAATGGGCACTCTGAAAACCAGCCGGAAATGCTGAGTAAAGAAGAAGGCGAGGACCATTTCTCGGTATTGATGAATTCGATTACGCCAGTCTGGTATTGGCGCGTTAATCACGAATATATCGATTTTATCCACTCCACGATCAAGCGGATGACAATGGTGGAGTTGAATGAGACACCTGGATTATTTGATGCGCAGCGGCGTTGTAGCGATCTCAACTCTGCGGTGTATAAATATTACGACAATATTAAAAAGCGCTGTTTGAACGGTGAGAAGGTCCCGCATGCCGACCTGGACGTGCTCAACCTGCGTCAGTGTTTCAGGGAGTTCAGTCTGGAGGCTTATCCCGCGCTTGTCGCGCTGGTGTGGCCGGAGTATCAACGCCCGGAGATCAAAGCGGAAGAGGTGTGAAGGGGACTGTTTGGCCCGTATTACGTGCCGGGGAGGCTTACGCTGCCACCCGGCACGATGTTACATACGGCTATTTGTCAGATGAGGCCTGCCACAGGTTCAGCTTACCGTCCGCGACGTGCTTATCGATCTGCGCCAGTTCTTCGGTGCTGAACGTCAGATTCGCCAACGCCTGAACGTTTTCCTCCAGTTGCTCCGGTCGACTGGCGCCAATTAATACCGAAGTCACCCGGTTGTCTTTTAGCAGCCAGCTTAAGGCCATTTGTGCCATCGACTGTCCACGCTGTTGCGCCATCTCATTGAGCAACCGCAGGCTGTTAAGATTCTCTTCCGTCAGCATATTTTCCGTCAGCCCACGAACTTTTTTCCCTTCACGCTGCATGCGTGAACCTTCCGGAATGCCGTTGAGGTATTTCCCCGTCAGTAGTCCCTGAGCCAGTGGCGTAAAGGCGATGCAGCCCATGCCATTGGATTCCAGCGTATCCAGCAGGCCGCTGCTGTCTACCCAGCGGTTAAGCAGGTTGTAAGACGGCTGGTGGATCAGCAGGGGAATTTTCCATTCCCGCATCAGCTCGGCCATTTTTTGCGTACGCTCTGGCGAATAGGATGAGATGCCGACATACAGCGCTTTGCCGCTCTGTACGGCGTGGGCCAGGGCTGAGGCGGTCTCTTCCATTGGCGTATTTTCGTCGACGCGGTGCGAGTAGAAGATATCGACATAGTCGAGGCCCATGCGTTTCAGGCTCTGATCGAGGCTGGCGAGCAGGTATTTGCGCGAACCGCCAGAACCGTATGGCCCTGGCCACATGTCATAGCCTGCCTTGGTGGAGATAATCAGTTCATCGCGATAGTGTGCAAAATCCTCGCGCAGTAATCGGCCAAAATTCTCTTCTGCGCTGCCTGGTGGCGGCCCATAGTTATTGGCTAAATCAAAATGCGTGATGCCTAAATCAAATGCTTTACGCAACAGGGCTCGCTGTGAATCCAGCGCCTGAACGTGCCCAAAACTGTGCCATAAACCCAGCGATAGCGCGGGTAAGCGCAAACCGCTGCGCCCACAGTAGCGATAGAGCATCTGCTCGTAACGTTCAGGATTGGCAAACCAGGCCATGAGATCTCCTTAGTGCAGGTGAATTTCGAAACAACGTTTCTATTCTAGCGGGTTCACGGTGAATATCCCGTTCACCAGGTCACACTGAGATGAAAAACTGGGCAAAAACAGGTCACTGTGCTTTGCTTAAAAAAACATCAATCAGGAGTGCGACGATGCCGCGTTTGACTGCCAAAGATTTTCCGCAAGAACTGCTCGACTACTATGACTATTACGCTCATGGCAAAATAACGAAACGCGAGTTTCTCAATCTGGCAGCGAAATATGCAGTGGGTGGCATGACGGCATTGGCCTTATTCAATTTATTGAAACCCAACTACGCTCTCGCAACGCAGGTAGAATTTACCGATCCCGATATTCTGGCGGAATATATTACCTATCCCTCGCCTGAAGGACATGGTGATGTGCGGGGGTATTTGGTTAAACCAACGAAGGTGACGCGGAAAGTTCCGGCGGTGGTGGTTGTGCATGAGAATCGTGGGCTGAATCCGTATATTGAAGATGTGGCGCGACGGGTGGCGAAGGCGGGCTTTATAGCACTCGCGCCTGATGGGTTAAGTTCGGTAGGGGGATATCCAGGCAATGATGATAAAGGTCGGGAATTGCAGCAGCAGGTTAACCCCGTAAAGTTAATGAACGACTTTTTTGCCGCCATTGAATTTATGCAGCATTATTCAGGGACGACAGGAAAGGTAGGTATCACCGGATTTTGCTATGGTGGTGGTGTGTCGAATGCCGCAGCTGTGGCTTTCCCTGAACTGGCCTGTGCGGTGCCTTTTTATGGGCGTCAGGTTCCTGCATCAGATGTCCCTAAAATAAGCGCGCCTTTATTACTGCACTATGCGCAATTAGATACCCGAATTAATGAGGGATGGCCTGCATATGAAGCGGCGCTAAAGGCGAATAAGAAAGTCTATGAAGCATATATCTACCCCGGTGTTAATCATGGCTTTCACAATGATTCTACCCCCCGTTATGATAAAGCTACCGCTGATTTAGCCTGGGAACGTACTCTTGCGTGGTTTGACAAATATTTGCGATAGAAAACAATAGATTATTTAATGCTTTTAATTAATTACCTGAATAATAATGCTACCTAATTTCATTAGCATTCATATTGATATAGGGTGGAGAGATAGTGGATGTACTTAAGAAAGTAAAAAAATAAAGAACGCATTATATCTTCTCTACTGCCTGCCGATAACAAGGATAAGTATCGCCTGATGGCGAATTCCTCATCAACGGCAAGGAAATTATTATGCGTTTGCTGAAAAACTTCACTATTCGTATTGTCATGTTGGCAATACTGGGACTTTTCTGCCTGCTCTGGTCGGGCGTGGGTTTATTCAGTCTTCATTCGTTATCAAAAATATCTGAAGGCAATGATATTGACCGCCATCTTGTCCATCAGATGACGGTTCTCAGTCAGGGTAACGATCAGTACTTTCGCTTCGTAACGCGCTTAAGTCGCGCCATGGATGTCAAAATGAGCGGCGGAACGCCTGATTTTGCGCCGGCGCAGCAGTCCCTGGAGAATATGAGTAAAAAACTCCAGGAGATGAAAACATTGTCTCCAGGCCCCATGGATCCGGAAGTTGCCGCGGCGGTACTGACGAAGTGGCAGGCGCTGCTGGACAATGGCGTGATCCCGCAAATGCAGTTGGCAAAGCAGGGCACGCTCACGGCCTTTGCGGAACATGCCAGTACCATAACGCCAGCGCTGAGCCGTGAATTTGGCGCCAGTGCCGAACGTTTTAACGCCACGGCAGGGGAGCGGCTTGATACCACCCGCGTGATGGTCGATGGCAAAACGTCTATCATCCGGACATTAATTATTACTGCCGTTATCCTCGGTATTGCCCTACTGTTCTTTACCGACCGTTACCTCGTCGCCATGATGGTGAAACCTCTGGGACGCATCCGTCAGCAGTTCCAGCAGATTGCGCAGGGCGATCTCAGCCATCCAATTGAAGATTTTGGGCGTAACTGCGTGGGCCAACTGGTGCCGTTACTGTGCGCGATGCAGGACAGCCTGCGTGAAGCCGTCAGTACCATCCGTTCAGGTAGTGACAACATCTGGCGAGGGGCGACGGAAATTTCCACCGGTAATAACGATCTCTCCTCACGAACTGAAGAGCAGGCCGCGGCGCTGGAAGAGACCGCTGCCAGCATGGAGCAACTGACCGCAACGGTAAAACTGAACGCTGAAAATGCGCGTGAAGCCAGCCAGCTTGCCGATACGGCCACAGAAACGGCAGGTAAAGGCAGCACGCTGGTTTCAGAAGTGGTTGAGACGATGGACGGCATTGCCGCCAGCTCTAAACAGATCGCGGAAATCACGTCAGTTATTAATAGCATTGCTTTCCAGACCAATATTCTGGCGCTGAACGCCGCAGTTGAAGCTGCCAGGGCAGGCGAGCAGGGGCGCGGTTTTGCCGTCGTTGCCGGTGAAGTACGCAACCTTGCCAGTCGCAGCGCCGGAGCGGCGAAAGAGATTGAGACGCTAATTGGCGAGTCATCGCGTCGTGTCGACCAGGGGGCTCGTCTGGTTAAAGAAACGGGATTAACCATGGAGGCAATTCTGCGCGGTGCCACCGAAGTGACGGTCATCATGAAGCAAATTGCCTCAGCCTCGGAAGAACAGAATAAGGGCATCTCGCAGGTGAGCGTGGCGATCACGCAGATGGACAGCGTAACGCAACAGAACGCTGCATTGGTAGAGCAAGTCTCCGCCGCTGCCGTGGCGTTGGAACGACAAACAGAGGAACTGCAACGCTCGGTGCAACAGTTCCGCCTCTCAGCGAATGATGTGCAATACGCCGCTGCTAATACTGCTTCCCCTTCAGCAGACAGCAAAACGTCTGCGGCAGCTAAAACGGATGAATGGGTGTCCTTTTAAGCTGGCATAAAAAGTTCGTGATACCTCTGGTCTTTGCTCAAAAAATCGCTATATAATTTATTATATAGCGATTGGAGGTTATGCATGGACAACCATTTTGGAAAAGGCCTGATGGCCGGATTAAACGCCTCAAGTGCGGACAGCGCACGCTCAGTGGCGAATTTTTGTGCGGATTATAAGCGTGGTTTTGTGTTGGGATTTTCACATCGCATGTTTGAAAAAACGGGCGATCGACAGCTTAGTGCGTGGGAGGCGGGCATCCTCACGCGTCGCTATGGACTCGATAAAGAGATGGTGATGGATTTCTTTAAAGAGAACCAGTCCAGTACGACAATTCGGTTTTTCATGGCTGGCTATCGGCTCGAAGCTTGATCCGAAAGGGGTATTCCGTTGCTTTAATTAATTACACTATTGACCAACACCTTCGTTTTGTTGCTCCGTCGAAGTAATATATCGCACATAACCATATAAAAAGTGTGGTAATGGCGCGCCGATCGCAATATGCAACATGCGAATGGTGCAAAATAAAAAGCCAGGTCTTCGCAACGGAATAACTATAAAATGACTGGAGATAACTCTCTCATCAATTCGAGCGGCATTAATCGCCGTGATTTCATGAAGCTTTGTGCAGCACTGGCCGCTACCATGGGGCTCAGTAGCAAAGCCGCCGCAGAAATGGCCGAATCAGTTTCTCGTCCTCAGCGCCCACCGGTTATCTGGATTGGTGCCCAGGAGTGTACGGGTTGTACTGAATCGCTGCTTCGCGCGACACACCCTACAGTGGAAAACCTCGTTCTGGAGACAATCTCTCTGGAATACCATGAGGTGCTCTCTGCCGCCTTCGGCCATCAGGTTGAAGAGAACAAACATAACGCTCTGGAGAAGTACAAAGGGCAATATGTTCTGGTAGTGGATGGTTCTATCCCACTGAAAGATAATGGCATTTACTGCATGGTTGCCGGTGAGCCGATCGTGGATCACATCCGCCGGGCCGCAGAAGGCGCAGCCGCTATCATTGCCATCGGCTCTTGCGCCGCGTGGGGTGGTGTTGCTGCCGCTGGCGTTAACCCAACGGGTGCCGTCGGCCTGCAAGAAGTTCTGCCAGGCAAAACCATCATCAACATCCCCGGCTGTCCGCCGAACCCGCATAACTTCCTCGCAACGGTCGCCCATATCATCACTTACGGTAAGCCGCCGAAGCTGGATACCAAAAACCGTCCGACATTCGCCTATGGCCGTTTGATTCACGAGCACTGCGAACGTCGCCCGCACTTCGATGCTGGTCGTTTTGCGAAAGAGTTTGGCGATGAAGGCCACCGTGAAGGTTGGTGCCTCTACCATCTGGGCTGTAAAGGGCCAGAAACCTACGGCAACTGTTCAACGCTGCAATTCTGCGACGTTGGCGGCGTGTGGCCGGTGGCTATTGGTCACCCTTGCTACGGCTGTAACGAAGAAGGCGTCGGTTTCCATAAAGGTATTCACCAGCTTGCTCATGTGGAAAACCAAACGCCGCGTTCCGAGAAGCCTGACGTCAATATGAAAGAAGGCGGTAATGTATCTGCCGGAGCGATTGGACTGCTGGGTGGCGTAGTAGGACTGGTTGCCGGCGTCAGCGTGATGGCGGTACGTGAACTGGGGCGTCAGCAAAAGAAAGATAACGCTGACTCACGGGGAGAATAACCGTGAACAGACGTAACTTTATTAAAGCAGCCTCCAGCGGGGCATTGCTGTTGGGCGCAGCGCCGTCCATCAGTCATGCGGCTGCAGAAAACCGTCCGCCGATCCCGGGTTCTCTTGGGATGCTCTATGACTCGACGCTGTGCGTAGGCTGCCAGGCCTGTGTCACCAAGTGTCAGGATATCAACTTCCCGGCCCGTAACCCGGAAGGCGAGCAAACCTGGTCGAACAACGACAAACTGTCTCCGTATACCAATAACATCATCCAGGTGTGGCGTAGCGGAACAGGCGTGAACAAAGACCAGGAAGAAAATGGCTACGCATACATCAAGAAACAGTGCATGCACTGTGTTGATCCGAACTGCGTTTCCGTTTGCCCGGTCTCCGCGCTGAAGAAAGATCCGAAAACCGGCATCGTCCATTATGACAAAGACGTCTGCACGGGCTGTCGTTACTGCATGGTCGCCTGCCCGTACAACGTGCCTAAGTACGACTACAACAACCCGTTTGGTGCGCTTCACAAATGTGAACTGTGTAACCAGAAAGGCGTTGAGCGTCTGGACAAAGGCGGTTTGCCGGGTTGTGTTGAAGTGTGCCCAGCCGGTGCGGTGATTTTTGGTACCCGTGAAGAGTTGATGGCTGAGGCGAAAAAACGTCTCGCGCTGAAGCCTGGCAGCGAATACCACTATCCGCGTCAAACGGTGAAAGCAGGCGATACCTATCTGCATACGGTACCGAAGTACTACCCACACCTGTACGGTGAGAAAGAAGGTGGTGGTACGCAGGTTATGGTGCTGACGGGTGTTCCTTACGAGGATTTGGATCTGCCGAAGCTGGATGATCTTTCAACTGGTGCGCGTTCCGAACATGTTCAACATTCCCTGTACAAGGGCATGATATTACCCCTGGCTGCGCTGGCGGGCTTAACCGTGCTGGTTCGTCGTAACACGAAAAACGACCATCACGATGGAGGAGACGATCATGAGTCATGATCCTAAACCGCTGGGCGGAAAAATAATCAGCAAACCGGTCATTATTTTTGGGCCGCTTATCGTCCTGTGTATGCTCCTGATCGTGAAACGTCTGGTCTTCGGACTGGGCTCAGTCTCCGATCTGAACGGCGGTTTCCCATGGGGTGTATGGATCGCGTTTGACCTGTTGATTGGTACTGGCTTTGCGTGCGGCGGTTGGGCGCTGGCGTGGGCGGTGTATGTTTTCAACAGAGGACAATACCATCCGCTGGTACGTCCGGCGTTGTTGGCGAGCCTGTTTGGCTACTCGCTGGGTGGTCTGTCAATCACCATCGACGTCGGTCGTTACTGGAACCTGCCGTATTTCTACATTCCGGGCCACTTCAACGTGAATTCGGTACTGTTCGAAACGGCTGTCTGTATGACCATCTATATCGGCATCATGGCGCTGGAATTTGCTCCGGCTCTGTTTGAACGTCTGGGGTGGAAAGTTTCTCTCAAGCGTTTGAATAAAGTGATGTTCTTTGTTATTGCCCTCGGCGCGCTGCTGCCAACCATGCACCAGTCTTCAATGGGTTCATTGATGATTTCTGCGGGTTATAAGGTGCATCCGCTTTGGCAAGCTTATGAAATGTTGCCGCTTTTCTCGGTATTAACCGCCTTTATTATGGGCTTCTCGATCGTCATCTTTGAAGGCTCACTGGTACAAGCGGGGCTGAAAGGTAACGGTCCGGACGAGAAAAGTTTGTTCATCAAGCTGACGAACACCATCAGCGTGCTGCTGGCGATTTTCGTGGTTCTGCGCTTTGGCGAGCTGATCTATCGCGACAAGCTGTCGTATGCGTTTGCAGGCGATTTCTACTCAGCCATGTTCTGGCTTGAGGTCGTGCTGATGGTCTTCCCGCTGGTGGTGCTGCGCGTCACTAAGCTGCGTAATGATTCGCGCATGCTGTATCTGTCTGCGCTGAGCGCATTGCTGGGTTGTGCAACATGGCGTCTGTCCTATTCGCTGGTGGCGTTCAATCCTGGTGGTGGCTACCACTACTTCCCGACCTGGGAAGAACTGTTGATTTCTATTGGTTTTGTGGCTATTGAGATTTGTGCATACATCGTACTCATTCGTCTACTGCCGATACTTCCTCCTTTAAAACAAAACGATCAAAATCGTCATGAGGCGAGCAAAGCATGAGCCAGAGAATTACTATTGATCCGGTAACCCGTATTGAGGGTCATTTACGCATCGACTGCGAAATCGAAAATGGCGTGGTATCTAAAGCATGGGCTTCCGGTACCATGTGGCGCGGCATGGAAGAGATCGTGAAAAACCGCGATCCGCGCGATGCCTGGATGATTGTGCAGCGTATCTGTGGCGTTTGTACGACCACTCACGCTATCTCTTCCGTTCGTGCAGCAGAAAGTGCGCTGAATATTGATGTTCCGGTGAACGCACAGTATATCCGTAACATCATTCTGGCCGCGCACACCACGCATGACCACATTGTTCACTTCTATCAGCTGTCTGCGCTGGACTGGGTGGATATCACCTCTGCCCTGAAAGCTGACCCAGCGAAAGCATCTGCCATGTTGAACGGCGTGTCCTCCTGGCACCTGAACAGCGCAGAAGAGTTCACCAAGGTTCAGAACAAGATCAAAGATCTTGTTGCCAGCGGTCAGTTAGGCATTTTTGCTAACGGTTGCTGGGGTCACCCGGCAATGCAGTTGCCGCCGGAAGTGAACCTGATTGCGGTCGCTCACTATCTCCAGGCGCTGGAATGCCAGCGTGATGCCAACCGCGTTGTGGCGCTGTTGGGCGGTAAAACGCCGCACATCCAGAACCTGGCGGTAGGTGGGGTTGCTAACCCGATTAACCTCGACGGTCTTGGCGTGCTGAACCTTGAACGCCTGATGTACATCAAGTCTTTCATTGATAAGCTGAGCGACTTCGTTGAGCAGGTTTACAAGGTTGATACCGCAGTCATTGCTGCGTTCTACCCTGAATGGCTGGAACGTGGTCAGGGCGCGGTTAACTACCTGAGTGCGCCGGAATTCCCGACTGATGGTAAAAACGGCAGCTTCCTGTTCCCGGGTGGTTACATTACTAATGAAGATCTGTCGACCTATCGTCCGATCACCTCTCACTCCGATGAGTACCTGATCAAAGGGATTCAGGAGAGTGCGAAACACGCGTGGTACAAAGACGAAGCGCCGCAGGCTCCGTGGGAAGGTACAACGGTTCCTGATTACACCGGTTGGTCAGATGACGGCAAGTACTCCTGGGTTAAAGCACCGACCTTCTACGGTAAAACGGTTGAAGTGGGTCCGCTGGCCAACATGCTGTGTAAACTGGCGGCCAAACGTGAGTCTACTCATGCCAAGCTGAATGAAATCATCGCGATTTACACCAAGCTGACCGGTAAAACTATCGAAGTGTCTCAGCTGCACTCTACGCTGGGTCGTATTATTGGCCGTACCGTTCACTGCTGTGAACTGCAGAACGTTCTGCAGGATCAGTACAACGCGCTGATCGTGAACATCGGTAAAGGCGACCATACCACCTTCGTGAAACCGGATATTCCGGCAACGGGCGAATTCAAAGGTGTTGGTTTCCTCGAAGCGCCGCGCGGTATGCTGTCTCACTGGATGGTGATTAAAGATGGCATTATCAGCAACTACCAGGCGGTTGTACCGTCAACCTGGAACTCTGGCCCACGTAACTTTAATGATGAAGTGGGACCGTATGAGCGCTCGCTGGTAGGTACGCCGATTGCCGATCCAAACAAACCGCTGGAAGTGGTTCGTACCATTCACTCCTTCGATCCTTGTATGTCATGTGCGGTGCATGTGGTGGACGTTGACGGGAACGAAGTGGTCTCAGTTAAGGTTCTGTAATGCGGATATTAGTCTTAGGGGTCGGCAATATTTTGCTGACCGACGAAGCCATCGGAGTACGTATCGTTGAGGCATTAGAGCAACGGTACATCCTGCCAGACTTTGTTGATGTTCTGGACGGTGGTACGGCTGGGATGGAGCTTCTCGGCGATATGGCGAACAGAGATCATCTGATCATTGCTGACGCCATTGTGTCGAAGAAAAACACGCCAGGAACGATGATGGTCCTGCGGGATGAAGAGATCCCGGCGCTGTTTACCAACAAAATCTCACCGCACCAGCTTGGCCTGGCCGACGTTTTGTCGGCCCTGCGTTTCACCGGAGAGTTTCCGAAAAAGCTGACGTTAGTCGGCATTATTCCGGAATCACTGGAGCCGCATATCGGGCTAACGCCAACGGTCGAAGCGATGATTGAACCTGCGCTTGAGCAGGTTCTTGCTGCGCTTCGCGAATCAGGTGTTGAAGCGATCCCTCGGGAGGCGGCTCATGTCTGAGGAGTTTGTCGGTTTTCAGACGGCCCCGAAGATGCAGATTCAGGCAGCGTTTGAAGAGGTTGCCCGGCGTTCGATGCACGATCTCTCTTTCTTGCATCCGAATATGCCGGTATATGTCTCTGATTTTACGCTGTTTGAAGGACAGTGGACGGGGTGTGTTATCACACCCTGGATGCTCAGCTCACTGATTTTTCCTGGGCCGGATCAGGTCTGGCCGGTACGTAAAGTCAGCGAAAAAATCGGGCTGCGTCTGCCGTATGGCGAGATGACCTTTACCGTTGGTGAACTGGAGGGCGTATCACAATACCTTTCCTGTTCACTGATGTCGCCGCTTTCACACAGCATGTCGGCGCAGGAAGGTGTGCGCCTGACTGACGATTGTGCGCGAATGCTGTTATCGCTGCCGGTGAGCGATCCAAATGCGCCGCAGCTCAATCGCCGCGCGCTGCTGCTGGGTCGTCGGAACTGCGAAAATGCATGAGCTGTCCCTTTGTCAGAGCGCGGTTGAGATTGTTCAACAGCAGGCAGAGCAGCACGGTGTCAAACGTGTAACCGGCGTTTGGCTGGAAATCGGGGCGCTCTCCTGCGTTGAAGAGAGCGCCGTGCGTTTCAGTTTCGACATCGTCTGTCAGGGGACGCTGGCGCAAGGGTGTGAGCTGCATATTGATTACAAGCCAGCCCAGGCATGGTGCTGGGATTGCAGTCAGGTTGTGGAAATCACCCAGCATGATGCGCAGTGTCCACATTGTCAGGGGGATCGTCTGCGAGTTGATGCGGGCGATTCACTGAAAGTGAAAAGTATTGAAGTCGAATAACCCATAGTTGCTATGGGGCGGAGTCAGATATGTGTATTGGAGTCCCTGGTCAGGTTCTGGCCGTTGGTGAAGATATTCACCAGCTTGCGCAGGTTGAAGTGTGCGGCATCAAACGTGATGTCAATATTGCCCTGATTTGTGAAGGTGATACGGCTGAGCTGGTCGGGCAATGGGTGCTGGTGCACGTAGGGTTCGCCATGAGCATCATTGATGAAGATGAAGCTAAAGCCACGTTAGACGCACTTCGCCGTATGGAGTACGACGTCACCAGCGCGTGATTTTATGCCGGATGGCGGCGCAAACGCCTTATCCGGCCTACGGCATGACATCTTTGTAGGCCTGATAAGACGCCCCGGCGTCGCCATCAGGCATTTTAAGCCTGGCGCTTATCTTCGGTATTGGTATCGAAGTCGCTGGCGTCATGGCGTTCATGAAGCTGCTCGTTCAGCGGTCCGTTGGTACGGTTCACAATACGACCACGCTTAACCGCCGGACGCGCCGCAATCTCTTTTGCCCAGCGCTGCACGTGCTTGTAGCTTCCTGCATCAAGGAACTCTGCCGCGTCGTACACGTTACCCAGAACCACATTGCCAAACCACGGCCAGACTGCCATATCGGCGATGGTGTATTCATCTCCGGCGACAAACTGATGCTGTGCTAACTGTTTATCCAACACGTCAAGTAAGCGCTTGGCTTCCATGGTGAAGCGATTAATCGCGTATTCAATTTTAACCGGCGCATAATTATAGAAGTGACCAAAGCCACCGCCGAGGAACGGGGCAGCACCCTGTAACCAGAACAACCAGTTTAGCGTTTCAGTACGTTTTGCCAAATCCTGCGGCAAGAAATAACCATATTTTTCCGCCAGATAGAGTAGGATTGCGCCAGATTCGAATACGCGAACCGGTGGGTTTTGCGAGTGGTCACGCAGTGCCGGGATCTTCGAGTTCGGATTCACCTCAACAAAGCCGCTGGAAAACTGATCGCCATCGCCGATGCGGATAATCCAGGCATCGTATTCCGCGCCCTTCACGCCCTGCGCCAGCAACTCCTCCAGCATAATCGTCACTTTCTGCCCGTTTGGCGTACCCAGCGAATAGAGCTGCAGCGGATGCTTGCCAACCGGCAGCGTTTTCTCGTGTGTAGCGCCGGAAACAGGGCGGTTGATATTGGCGAATGCGCCGCCGTTCGATTTTTCCCACGTCCAGACTTTCGCGGGCTGATAGGTATTGTCTGACATAGTGACCTGCCTTCTGAGTGGTTGTTTGATGCAGTGTAGCAGCCAGGTAGAACTCAATTTAACAGATTGGGACTTTATGCCGTTTTGTGCTGAAAGGGGAAGATAAATCTAACCCGTTCATTGTACCTGGCCCGTACTCCATGAAGAGGAAATCATTGTTGCACGGAAATTGCTACCGTATTCACCATCAAAAATTGGCGGTGAATAAGCAGTAATAATGAAAAAGGGTGTTCCAGGAGTAAGCGGTTATCAGGGCCCGGCGGGTGGGTGGGGCGCGGTAAAAGCCGTCACTGCTTCGCTGTTTTCGCAAAAGGCTGTCGCCCGCGACATTATCGCGATGTTTAAAATGAACCAGGTGAAAGGGTTCGACTGTCCGGGCTGTGCATGGCCGGACCCTGGCCATCGGGCACCGATGGAGCTGTGCGAAAATGGCGTTAAGGCGGTTTCCTGGGAGACAACCAACAAGAAAGCGTCACCAGAATTTTTCAGCCGTCACCCGGTTTCCACACTCTGGCATTACAGCGATTATGAGCTGGAAAACATCGGTCGTTTAACGCAGCCGATGAAATACGATGCCGCGTCAGACACATGGCAGGCGGTGGATTGGGATATCGCCTTCCAGGAAATCGGCGAGCGTCTGCGCAGTTATGATTCAGCCCAGCAGGTTGAGTTTTACACCTCCGGCAGAACGTCAAATGAAGCAGCGTTCCTGTATCAGCTGTTTGCCCGCGAATATGGCAGCAGCAACTTCCCTGATTGCTCAAACATGTGCCACGGACCGACCAGCGCAGGGTTAACGCCGGCCATTGGCCTTGGAAAAGGAACCGTTGAACTTGAGGACTTTGACCACTGCGATCTGGTGATTTGTATCGGGCATAACCCTGGCACTAACCATCCGCGCATGCTGACCACCTTACGCGACGTTGCCAAACGCGGGGCTAAAATTATCTCCATTAATCCGCTGAACGAAAGGGGGCTTGAGCGCTTTAGCTTCCCGCAAAGCGCGAAAGAGATGTTCACCGGTCAGGCGACGGCGCTGAGCAACGACTACTACCAGGTAAAAATGGGCGGTGACGCTTCGCTGCTCAAAGGCATCATGAAAGCGCTAATCGAAATGGACGAAGCGCGGATCTTATTGGATCAGCAGCCGACGCTCGATCATGCGTTTATCGAAGAGCATACCGCTGGATATGCCGCGTTGTATGATGACTTACGCCAGCGTAGCTGGGCGGAGCTGGAACAGGACTCGGGTCTGACGCGCAGTCAGATGGAAGATCTGGCGCACAGCTACAGTAAATCCCGCGCCACGATTGTTTGTTACGGTCTGGGCATCACCCAGCATAAAAACGGCACTGAGAACGTCCAGCAACTGGTAAACCTGCTGCTGCTGAAAGGCAATATAGGTAAGCCGGGGGCGGGGATCTGCCCGTTGCGCGGTCACTCTAACGTGCAGGGCGATCGTTCTGTGGGGATCAACGAAGCGGCGTCCGAAGATTTCCTGCAACGCCTTGAGACGTATTTTTCTATCCGTGTTCCGCGCAAACATGGTCGTTCCAGCGTGGAGAGTATTCGCGCCATTGAGCGCGGAGACGTAAAAGCACTTATCTGCATGGGTGGCAATCTGGCGGTGGCGATGCCCCAGCCGCAGCGTACCTTTGCGGCGATGAAAAAGCTGGATCTGCAGGTCCATGTGGCGACCAAACTGAACAGATCGCACCTGCTGCTGGCAAAACACAACTATTTGCTCCCCGCGTTGGGTAGAACCGAGCGCGATCTGCAAGCTACGGGCATTCAGTCTGTGACCGTCGAAGACTCAATGTCGATGGTCCACGCGTCCTGTGGCGCGCTGAAGCCGGCTTCCCGCTGGCTAAAATCCGAGCCCGCGATTGTGGCGGGCATGGCGCGCGCAACGCTGCCGCTTTCGCCGGTAAACTGGGAAGCGTTGACCGGGGACTACGCGCTGATCCGTAATGCCATTGAGGCCGTGATCCCGGCGTTCCACGACTACAACGCCCGTATTGCTGAACCGGGCGGGTTTCGTATGGATACGCCTGCTTCGCGCCGTGAATGGCGAACGGAGAATGGCAAAGCCAACTTTATCGTCAGCCATCAGCGGGCGGTAGAGCGGGAAAATCAGCCTGCCGATACGCTGATACTGGCGACGCTACGCAGCCACGATCAGTACAACACCACGATTTATGGTATGAACGATCGCTATCGTGGCATTACCGGTCGTCGGGATGTGGTGTTTTTAAGCGTCGAAGAAGCGATGAGCCGCGGTCTGAGCCAGGGTGATGTGGTCAACGTTCAGGCGCTGGACGACAACGGTCAGCCCTGCGCGGATCGCATCATGTACGGCTTAACGGTGGTGATTTACAACATGGCGGCGGGCTCAATTGGCGCGTATCTGCCTGAAGCGAATGTCCTGCTCTCGTTGGACGCGGTGGATACACAAAGTTTGACTCCGGCCTATAAAAGCGTGCCGGTAATCCTTACCCAGGCGTAGTTCCTGTTGTGAATTTTTCGCCTCTGAGCGCCAGTCGCTGCGTTGAGGTGTATGATGATGTCGATCTCTGTCCGGTTAGTGTCGCAGAGCAGGCAATCAGAGCGAAAAATTCACGCCAACCTGCTCAGGCTGTATTGTTTTGAGGTAAGGTGCATGAGCAAAGGAACGACCAGTCAGGATGCCCCATTCGGGACATTATTGGGCTACGCCCCAGGTGGCGTAGCAATCTACTCTTCAGATTACAGCTCCCTCGACCCACGGGACTACGACGATGATGCGGCATTTCGCAGCTATATCGACGACGAATACATGGGCCACAAATGGCAGTGCGTAGAGTTCGCACGCCGCTTTCTGTTCCTTAACTATGGTGTGGTCTTCACCGATGTAGGCATGGCCTGGGAGATCTTCTCCTTACGCTTCCTGCGTGAAGTGGTGAATGACAATATCCTGCCGTTACAGGCATTTCCCAATGGTTCACCCCGCGCGCCGGTAGCAGGCGCGTTGCTTATCTGGCAAAAAGGCGGCGAATTTAAAGATACCGGGCATGTGGCGGTCGTCACCCAGTTGCTGGAAAACAAAATCCGTATTGCCGAACAGAACGTGCTCCATACGCCGCTGCCTCCCGGACAGCAGTGGACCCGCGAGCTGGAGATGGTGGTTGAAAACGGTTGCTACACCCTGAGGGATACCTTTGACGACACCACCATCCTTGGCTGGATGATCCAGACCGAGGATACTCGTTACAGCCTGCCGCAGCCGGAGATCGCCAGTGACTCGCTGAAAATTGGCGGCGCGCGACTGGAAGATAACGGGCAGTTTGACGGTAAATGGCTGGATGAACAGGATCCGCTGCAAAAAGCCTACGTGCTGGCGAATGGGCATGTGATTAATCAGGATCCGCATCAGTACTTCACCATTACCGAAAGTGCCGAGCAGGAGCTGATCAAAGCCACTAACGAGCTGCACCTGATGTACTTGCACGCGACCGACAAGGTGCTGAAAGACGATAACTTGCTGGCACTGTTCGATATTCCGAAAATCCTCTGGCCGCGCTTGCGCCTTTCCTGGCAGCGTCGTCGGCATCATATGATTACGGGTCGTATGGATTTCTGTATGGATGAACGTGGACTGAAGGTGTATGAGTACAACGCCGATTCCGCCTCGTGCCATACCGAAGCTGGCTTGATTCTCGAAAGATGGGCCGAGCGTGGCTACACAGGGCAGGGACACAACCCGGCTGAAGGGTTGATCAACGAACTGGCGGGTGCCTGGAAGCACAGCCGCGCACGTCCGTTTGTCCACATCATGCAGGATAAGGATATCGAAGAAAACTATCACGCGCAGTTTATGCAGCAGGCGCTGCGTCAGGCCGGGTTTGACAGCAAAATTCTGCGTGGCCTCGATGAGCTACGTTGGGATGATGCCGGTCAACTGATTGACGGTGACGGCCGCCTGGTGAACTGTGTCTGGAAAACCTGGGCGTGGGAAACCGCGATTGAGCAGGTGCGAGAGGTCAGCGAAACGGAGTACGCCGCGGTACCAATTCGTACCGGGCATACGAATCAGGAAGTGCGTTTAATCGACGTGTTGCTGCGCCCGGAAGTGCTGGTCTTCGAACCTCTGTGGACGGTGATCCCAGGCAACAAAGCGATATTGCCAATCCTCTGGCAGCTTTTCCCGCACCACCGCTATCTGCTTAATACCGATTTCACTGTAAATGAAGAGCTGGCACAAACCGGTTATGCGGTGAAACCCATTGCAGGACGTTGTGGCAGCAACATCGATCTGGTGAGTCATCAGGAAGAGCTACTGGATAAAACCAGCGGTAAGTTTGCCGAGCAGAAGAACATTTATCAGCAGCTTTGGTGTCTGCCAAACATTGCCGGTAAATATATTCAGATTTGTACCTTCACCGTAGGCGGTAACTACGGCGGTACCTGCCTGCGCGGCGATGAGTCGCTGGTGATTAAGAAAGAGAGCGATATCGAGCCGCTGATTGTGGTGAAGGAAGAGTAATCTTTTGGCATGTTCTTGATTGAAATACGAAAAGCTGGAGTATATCTCCGGCTTTTTTATTTATAGTTAAATTGGTGCTGATTAACTTTAAATAAGTTTCGTGATGTATATATAAGGGCGTAAATATTTTTAAGATTAATGTCTTATAACTTAAATGCATTCGTTTAATGAATATATTCACCAATGATTAATTTTCGTCGCTTGTATCAGATAAATATCTTATTGATTTTAATTTTAAATAATAAACACTAATGTGTTATTTGGCTGATTAGTGATATCGATCAAGTTTTCTCCCGTGGAATATATCGGATTCCGACTGCGTACTAATTATAATCATTAATTGTCATTAACAGTCATTATTGACTGCCCACAGAAATGACGTTGTAAGAAACACGTTGAGCGATTAGAAAATGCTCCGTCAGGAAATGCACAATATCGGCAGGAATCGCCGGTCTGAGAGGGACGTATGGGTGACAGTTTTCAGAATGAAGTGCCGACAGCACGCGTTAATATTAAGTTAGATTTACATACCGGAGGCGTGCAAAAAAAGGTTGAATTGCCGTTAAAACTTTTGACCGTGGGGGATTTCAGTAATGGTAGAGAACAACGACCATTATCGGAGCGCGAAAAGGTTGATATTAATAAGAATAATTTTAATGATGTGTTAGCTAAGTTCTCACCAGTGGTTAATTTGAGTGTTAAAAATACGTTGGCTGGTGATGACAGAAAGGACGATATTAACCTTACCTTTAAAAATATCCGCGATTTCGAACCCGAACAGGTCGCAAGAAATATCCCACAATTACGCGTTTTGTTAGCTATGCGTAACTTACTGCGTGACCTGAAATCTAACTTACTCGATAACGCCGCTTTTCGTCGCGAGCTGGAAATCATCCTTAAAGATCCGGACTTGAGTCAGGAATTGCGTGATGAACTGGCAACGATGATGCCGGAAGAGATTTAAGGCTATACAGGGTTTCCTCCGCTAAATCGGCAGGAATAGTAAAGGATCATAAAAGGAATATGTTGATGTCTGTTCAGGAACATACCTCTTCAGTCGCGACCACCACGACCAGTGAACGTAGCGTTTATCAATCCCTCTTTGACAAAATTAATCTTGCCCCGGTTTCGACATTAAAAAACGTCGATGCGTGGCAGAGCGATGAAGCGCTATCTGATGCCGCTCCGGCTGAACGCGTGACCGCTGCGATTCAGGTTCTGGTCTCATGTCTGGCGGATGCTGCGCAGCCCCTGGAACGTCTGGATAAAACGCTGCTCGATGAGCAGATTGCTCGCCTGGATAAGCAAATTAGCGACCAGGTTAATGAAGTTATGCACCATGCTGAATTTCAAAAACAAGAATCGCTCTGGCGTGGTTTGCATTCGATGATCACCGGCATCGATTTTCGCCGAAATGTCCGTGTAGAAATGATGGATATCAGCAAGGATGCGCTGCGTGATGATTTTGACGACGCGCCGGAGCTTATCCAGAGTGGGTTATACCGCCATGTTTATATTGAAGAATATGATCAACCAGGCGGCGAACCCATTGCGGCAATGATTTCAGCGTACGAATTTGATAACAGTCCGCAGGATATTGCACTGCTGCGCAATATTTCTGGCGTGTCGGCTGCTTGCCATATGCCGTTTATTGGTGCCGTGGGGCCGAAATTCTTCCTGAAAGAAAATATGGAAGAAGTCGCGGCCATAAAAGATATCAATGATTATTTTGAACGTGCTGAATATATCAAGTGGAAAGCATTTCGTGATAGCGACGATTCACGCTACATCGGGCTGACTATGCCGCGTGTGCTGGGTCGCCTGCCGTATGGCCCAGATACGGTGCCGGTACGCAGTTTTAACTATGTTGAAGAAGTTAAGGGGCCGGATCACGAAAAATATTTGTGGACCAGTGCCTCTTTCTCTTTCGCTGTGAACATGGTGAAAAGTTTTATCAAGAATGGCTGGTGCGTCCAGATCCGTGGGCCACAGGCGGGCGGCGCGGTTAAAGATTTGCCTATCCATTTGTACGATTTAGGTACAGGTAATCAGGTGAAAATCCCGTCTGAGGTAATGAT
Source organism: Citrobacter sp. Cf132 (assembly GCF_030333885.1). Lineage (NCBI taxonomy): Bacteria > Pseudomonadati > Pseudomonadota > Gammaproteobacteria > Enterobacterales > Enterobacteriaceae > Citrobacter > Citrobacter sp. Cf132. The sequence continues at coordinate 17,771 of NZ_JAOWFA010000055.1, read as the reverse complement.
TCCGGAAACCCGCGAGTTTGAATTCGCCAACCTCGGTTTTATTCCGCTTTCTTATTATAAGAATCGTGATTACGCCTGCTTCTTCTCTGCTAACTCGGCTCAAAAACCTGCACAGTTTGATACTCCGGAAGCGACGGCTAACAGTCGGATTAACTCACGTCTGCCGTATATCTTCCTGCTTTCTCGTATCGCTCACTACCTGAAAATCCTGCAGCGAGAAAACATTGGCACGACTAAAGATCGCCGTCTGCTTGAGCTTGAACTTAACAACTGGCTGCGCAGTCTGGTAACCGAAATGACCGATCCTGGCGATGATTTACAGGCATCACACCCGCTGCGTGATGGGCGTGTCGTGGTGGAGGACATTGAGGATAACCCCGGTTTCTTCCGCGTGCGCCTGTACGCTATTCCGCATTTCCAGGTTGAAGGTATGGACGTCAGTCTGTCGTTAGTTTCACAAATGCCTAAGTCGAAATCTTAACGACGCAGCGCACAGGAGGTGCGATGAAGATCTATCGTCCGTTATGGAGCGAGGGGGCCTTTCTGGCTCCCCAGCAGTTTCAGCAACAGACTCGTTGGGATGCCTATGTCGCTGACGTTGTGGCTCACATGTCACTTTCATCACCGTGGGGCGTCATCAGCGCGGAGTTTGACGAAAGTGCGCTAACGGTTTCCCGTTTGAATCCCGTTAATCTGGTGGTGCGCTTCCCTGACGGTACGTTAGTGGATACAGGTATTTCAGATAACCTGCCTCCGGCGTGTGATTTATCGCACCTTACTGGTTACAACAGCGTTGATATCGTGCTGGCATTGCCGCTGCTTTCGGCTAATGGCGGTAACCTTTCATCAGGCAACGGCGTTAGCCGCCCGTGTCGCTGGCAGCAGGAATGGCTGCCAGTGCAGGATCTCGCAGGCCAGGAGCAGACTGATATGGCGGTGCTGCGGCATGCTATTACCCTCCGGTATGCCCACGACGATAACAGCGCTTATCTCACCTGTCCGGTAGCTTGCCTTATTCGTAATGCTCAGGGGCAATGGGAATTAGGGCACGATTTTTTACCACCCTCGCTTTCACTCTCAGCGAGCCCCTCATTAATCAATTCGCTCGGTGATTTGGTACACCGTATCCAGGCCCGTTGCCGCCGTCTGATGGCCTTGCGCCGTGAAAGTAATGAACGAATGGCGGATTTTGCGGTAGCAGACGTTTCATTGTTTTGGCTGCTGAATGCGCTTAATAGCTCGGAGCCTGTTCTGAAAGAAATGCTGCAAAACCCAGGTCGTCACCCCGAGCTTTTGTGGCGGGAGTTGGCGCGGTTAGCCGGCAGCCTGCTGACCTTTTCATTAGAAAATGATGTCAGCGTTGTACCTCCATACCAGCACGCAAATCCGCAGCAGGTATTCCCGCCACTGTTTGCACTGCTGGTGGAACTACTGGAAGCCAGCCTGCCATCTCGCGTTGTCGCGATTGAACTGACGCAGGAGCGACAGTTCTGGTATGGCGCTCTGTCGGATGCACGGCTGCGTGAAGGCGCTGATTTTTATCTTTCCGTTCGTTCGCCTCTTCCTGCGCATGTCCTCCTGACGCAGTTTCCACAGCTGTGTAAAGCAGGAAGTCGGGCTGATGTGTCAGATGTCGTCAATGTGGCACTCAGCGGCATTCCATTAAAACCGCTGACGCATGTACCCGCCGCTATCCCACTACGACTGGAAAATCAATATTTTGCTCTTGAGATTAATCATCCAGCCGCCCAGTCCATGCTGGACGCCGGTAATTGCGCTTTCTATGTGCCGGGAACGTTGGGAGAGATTCAACTTGAGCTCTTTGCAGTATTAAGGGATTGAAATAAATGAATAAGGATATTGAACAGGTGTTCTGGCCAACCTGGCTTGCTGTAAGCCAATTACGCGATGGGCCGGAAGTTGACGATGGGGCTGCTTTCTATCGCCAGGCCTGCCAATGGATTGATTCTGCACGTGAGGCCTTGCGTGATATGGGATACAGCGAACACAGCGTTGAGCACATGCTCTATACGCAATGTGCATTACTGGATGAAAGCGTGTTGAACCGCAACCGTCAGGATAGCGGTTATATCACCTGGCTTGCGACACCTTTACAGGCCCGCTATTTCAACACCACCAATGCCGGGGAAGAACTTTGGGAGCGTATTCGCACCGTTCTGCGCGAGCCCGTTCCTGATACCGCCGTATTAACCTGCTTTTATCGCGCAATCACGCTCGGATTTGTGGGGCGCTATCGTGAGCAAGGTGACGAACGTCGCGAAGATGTTCTTGAGGCGCTGGCGACTCAGGCGATGCCTTTTAAATTAAAGCACGATGCGCCGGTAATTATGCGGGCTTCCGGCTTCTCTGGCGGTAAGCGCCGCTGGTGGCTGGCATGGCTTGTCGGCGCGCTGGCGTTAGGTGCTTTATGGCTCACATTTTCTCATGTCTTACAAGGGCAGATTGCTCAGCTTATTGGGCAGGGTTAAGACATGGCTCAGTTGCGAGGGATCGTGAACTATGTACTGGCGACCGTGCTGGCTTTGTTGCTGGTCTGGGGATTCAGTCCGTTAAGTGCAGGTGTTCGCAGTGGTCTTACCGTCTTTATTTTACTGCTTTCCATTCCTGGAATCGTTTATGGCTGGCGCCAGTATGGTCGGCTGACGTCTGCTCATGACGTTCCGCTCCCTCCAGAGAGTTTCAGTGGGCCTGTTGTGCTGGTATGTGGCGATACTGCCCCCTTGTTTGCCGGACGTGGCGATTCCTGCGAGAGTTCACAGGGCTGGTATTTATCTGTTCAATCCCCAGAGCATTATAGTGCTCTGGTTCGTCAGATAGCTGTGCAGCGTCCGGGGCTTCTTATGCGTGTCTCCGTGATGCTGGCGTTAATCCCGGAACGGCATAATGATGAAGATGCGCTTAAGCACATGCTGCTCAGTTGGCGGCGGGTGGTGACCCAGAGTCGGCGTTGGTTATCTGGTATACCGCCATTTTGGCTGTGTTGTTGGCTGAATTCTCCTCAATGCAATGAGACTGTAAGTTGGTTTATTCGCACCCCTCAGGATGCTGAAGTGCAGTCGGCTACAGGATTAGATGATTGTGTTCCTTTCTCATCGCAAGAGCACTCTGCTCGCCATTCTCATCTTACACATGCAGTGTGGTTAGATACTTTACTGGGTTGGCTGAAGAAGGAGCAGGGCGACGCCGAGCGCCATGTTCCGCCACTTTTCTCTGCTTTACGGGTTGTGTGTTTCACCTCATTAGCGGTCTGTGAAAATAATCTGTGGCAACGGCATATCACCGATCGGACAACGATTTCTCCTGCGGTTTCTGCAGCGTCCGAACTGCTGCCTTTTCCTGATTTAGCATTGCCTTTTTTATCCCGCCGCCGGGCGCTGACAGCATTTCAACGAACGTTGGGTATAAGTGGTCTGCTATGCGGCATTTTTGTCGGACTGGCGATGGCATGCAGCTTTATCAATAACCAGCATCTCATCAGGATCACAAACGATCATCTGACGCTATACCTCCATCTTAGCGGCAACCCTGTCGAGCCAAAGATTCAGGCTCAGGATCAACTTCGTCGGGATGCGCAGCGGCTTGATCGCTGGTATCAGCGCGGCGAACCCCTTTCTCTTTCAATGGGATTGTACCAGGGGATGAGATTGATCCCACCTTTGCAGGCCGCAATCAGCGACTGGTTGCCACCTGAAAAACCAAAAGCGATCTCCCCGCAAACCGTGCGTCTCAACAGCATGTCGCTGTTTGATACGGGCAAATGGGCGCTAAAAGCGGGTTCAACAAAAGTACTCATTCGAGCTTTGGTCAATATCAAAGCCAGACCCGGTTGGCTGATAGTCATCGCCGGGCATACCGATGATGTGGGTGACGATAAATCTAATCAACAGCTCTCTCTCAAACGTGCGGAATCTGTTCGCGACTGGATGCGTGATACCGGTGACGTCGCAGAGAGCTGCTTTGCCGTTCAGGGTTACGGTGAATCACGTCCCTACAAAACCAATGATACGCCGGAGGGGCGGGCTGCCAACCGCCGTGTAGAGATCAGTCTGGTACCGCAGGCTGATGCCTGTCGGGTACCGGGAATGAAGGAACCGTCACCGGAAAGCGGTGACGCATTAGCGAAGTAAAAATGGAGAAAAAGTTATGGCAATTCCAGTCTACCTTTGGCTGAAAGACGACGGCGGTGCGGATATCAAAGGCTCTGTTGACGTAAAAGACCGTGTGGGCAGTATCGAAGTAGTGGCTCAGGAACATAACCTGTACATCCCTACCGATAACAACACCGGTAAGTTGACCGGGACGCGTATCCATACCCCATTCCTTTTCACGAAGGAAATCGATGCCTCCAGCCCGTATCTGTATAAGGCTGTAACGACCGGTCAGACCCTGCGCCAGGCAGAGTTCAAATGGTATCGCATTAATGATGCGGGTCAGGAAGTGGAATACTTCAACACCACTCTGCACAACGTGAAAGTGGTGAAAGTAAACCCTGTGATGTACGACATCAAGGATCCGGCTAAAGAGAAGCACAACCACCTGGAGCAGATTGAACTGCGCTACGAGAAGATCGTCTGGACGTATAAGGATGGCAACATTATCCATTCTGACGCCTGGAACGAGCGTACCACCGCGTAATGCACTAACGGATGAGGATTTCCTCATCCGTTTTTTTATGCCCTCTGCTGAGCGTCCGGAGTGGGGGTTAAGCAGAGAGTATCAACGTCACTTATTACCTTATGGGCATTGGATTACGGCCACGGGCGGTAGCATGCCTGAATACAGGGAGTCAGGAACCAAATGGAACACCAGTCAGCAGTGTTATTACGTCGTCTCAACCCCTACTGCGCTCAGGCGCTTGAAGCGGCAGCATCGTTATGCCAGACGCGCGCGCATGCAGAAATCACGCCTGAACACTGGTTACTGAAGTTGCTTGAGCAGGGGGAGGGCGATATTACCGTCATCGCTCGTCGCTATGAATGGGATATCGACAATCTCTGGCAGTCGCTGCTGGCGCATCTGGATGTTCAGCCTCGTTCCGTGAAAAGCCGCCCGCAGTTGTCTGATGCGCTTCTTTCTTTAATGCAACAAGCGTGGCTATGCGCCGCAACGGATGAAAATTCGCAGATACGGGGTGTGCACTTGCTGATGGCGCTGGTAGGCAAGCCGTCATTGCTGAAGTGCGATGGCCTGTGGCCTCTTCTGAGCGCAGGACATACTCAACTGGAACGCCTCCTGCCGCTATTAAATGTCCAGTCTGATGAGCGGCCGGAAAGACAGCAAGAAGCCGCTCTGGCGCAGGTTTCCTTTGATGATGAACCGCGTCCTGGACCGGCTGAATCGATGTTGTCGCCAGCATTACAAGGCGTGCTCGATAAATTTACGCAGGACGTTACCGCGAAAGCGCATGCCGGCGGTATCGACCCGGTATTTGGTCGCGATAATGAAATTCGTCAAATGGTGGATGTGCTGTCCCGTCGGCGAAAAAACAATCCCATTCTGGTTGGGGAACCCGGCGTCGGCAAGACCGCTCTGGTGGAGGGGCTGGCGCTGCGTATTGCGGAAGGTAACGTGCCGGATAGCCTGAAAGCGGTGACGTTACGCACGCTGGATCTTGGGCTGCTTCAAGCGGGGGCTGGAGTGAAAGGTGAGTTTGAGCAGCGGTTGAAAAATATCATTGATGCCGTTCAACAATCACCAATACCGATTTTGCTCTTTATCGATGAAGCACACACCATCATTGGGGCCGGTAATCAGGCGGGAGGCGCAGACGCAGCCAACCTGCTAAAACCCGCTCTGGCCAGAGGAGAATTACGAACCATTGCGGCGACCACATGGAGCGAATATAAACAGTATTTTGAGCGTGATGCTGCGCTGGAGCGGCGTTTTCAGATGGTGAAAGTGGATGAGCCGGATGATGATACTGCCTGTTTAATGCTGCGCGGTCTGAAATCACGCTATGCGGAACACCATGGCGTTCACATCACCGACGACGCGGTTAAAACCGCCGTTACGCTCTCTCGCCGCTATCTTACTGGGCGGCAATTACCCGACAAAGCCGTCGACCTGCTGGACACCGCAGGCGCAAGAGTGCGGATGAGCCTTGATACCGTTCCGGAACCACTGACGCGTTTGAAGTCGGAGATAACTGCGCTTGAAATTGAAAAGCAGGCGTTGCTTGCCGATCTCGCGCTAGGAAATGGTCAGCATGGTGAAAGGCTGGCCAGCATTGAACAGCATGAAAATCGTCTGCTTGTCGAGTTAGATGAACGCGAAACCCAGTACGGTCAGGAATTAGCGCTCACTGAGCAACTGCTGGCCAGCCGCCGTGATATTTCCCGTCAGGCGGAGACGGTTGAATTGCAGCAGCAGCTTAGTGTGCTTCAGCAGGGTCATCCTTTACTGTTTCCGGATGTAGACGCGCGCACTGTCGCAACGGTGATCGCCGACTGGACTGGTGTACCATTATCTTCATTAATGAAGGACTCCCAGACAGACTTGCTGACGCTTGAAACTCAGATGGGAAAACGCGTTGTCGGGCAGGATTATGCGCTGAATGCCATCGCGCAACGACTGCGCGCATCAAAAACGGGTCTTACGCCGGAAAACGGCCCGCAGGGTGTGTTTCTGCTTACCGGACCAAGCGGTACCGGGAAAACGGAGACGGCGCTGGCGCTGGCCGAGATTCTGTTTGGCGGTGAAAAATCGCTGATCACCATTAATCTGTCTGAATGTCAGGAGCCGCACACCGTGAGCCAGCTCAAGGGCTCGCCTCCGGGATACGTGGGTTATGGTCAGGGAGGGATCCTGACCGAAGCCGTGCGAAAGCGCCCCTATAGCGTGGTACTGCTGGATGAAGTCGAAAAAGCGCATCGCGACGTCATGAACCTGTTTTATCAGGTATTTGACCGTGGTTTCATGCGCGATGGCGAAGGCCGTGAAATTGATTTTCGCAATACCGTTATTTTGATGACCTCCAATCTTGGCGGCGATGCCGTGATGCAGCTGCTGGAAGAACAGCCGGAAGCGGCAGAGCCCGATCTGCATGAACTACTGCGCCCGCTTTTGCGCGACCATTTTCAGCCGGCGCTGCTGGCACGTTTCCAGACCATTATCTATCACCCGCTCAGTGAACCAGCGCTGCGCACCATTGTACAAATGAAGCTGGATCAGGTTAGCCAGCGATTGCAGCGCCACTACGGTATCACCACGACGATATCCGAGAACCTTTTTGATGCCCTGACCGCCGCTTGCCTGCTACCGGATACGGGGGCGAGGAATATTGACAGCCTGCTGAATCAACAAATCTTGCCAGTGCTCAGCCAGCAGTTGTTAACGTATCTTTCCCGGCAGCAAAAACCTCTGCAACTTACTTTAAGTTGGCGTGATGAAGAGGGAATTGAACTGATATTTGATAGCAAGTGAAAAATAAAACCCAGTGAAAAGACTAGCGCTGGGTTTTATTTTGTATCGGGATATGCGTTGCGCTAAAGGACTAAATATGGATGGTGCTAAAGATCTTGCAAAAGATATGCTCGAAGCTATTAATGTTGATGATTCTGGATTTATTGCTGCTTTGGTAAAAGGGCTTATATCATTTCCTGTTAGTATGGGGTATTTGGCCTATGATTTTATGGACACAGAACATCGCAGAGCGAATGAAGATGACAAATACAGGTTTGCCAGACTTATTAATAAGGTGGGATTTAATAAGGAGCTGGTAGATCAGGTTGTTGGAGTTTTTATTGATGATTTTTCTTCTCGACTGGATGTTGCTTTAATGGCAGAAAAAATAGCTGGAAATAGTGCTGGAAGGATGATTTTCTCAGAGCTAACTGGCGTTAAAATTGGGGCTGTTATTTCTAATCGGCTAGTCACGGCATTTTTTTCAGGTGCTGCTATAGGCTCGCTTCTTACGCTGGGAGCGGAAGTATCCAGAGCAATCTATACATCTCGCTATCTGGCTGCAAGGAGTCCAGGTCATTATCAAAAATTGAAAGATATGGGGGACCTGGATCTGCTTTATTTTCTGATAGAAGATCTTGTTTCACCTTTTGAAAAAGCAATTGAATTTCACAATGCAAATTTAGTTTTTTTTAATGAGGTTTGCCAATGTTTTCTGGACGGCTTGGGAAGTTTAGAGAAATAGCCAGATATTTAATGTATTATTTTTCATATCTGGCTGGTAATATCTTATGTATGTTTGGTATTGCCTTTTCTATTTGGTTCTTCTTTATTTCTGACGATGGATTTAGATATTTATGGGGCGCGGGAGGTTTTTTATTGATTGTTTTTGGGTATTTTATGATGAAATTTGGCTGGCCTCACGTACGTAGTAATTGGGATGATTATCTGTGATTTTTATTTAATGGAAAACTGTTTTATTCAGTTTTTATTATGGTTTATAAACGCGTAATTATAGTTTATTAAACGGAGTTAACGCTATGAATATGGAAATAGCATCAGGGCCCACGCTTAACCGCTACAGTTTATCGGTTTCTTCATGCCCGCATGAACTGGATGTGGAACGTTTTGAGGGGCTGGAGCAGTTAAGCGTCCGTTACCATTATTCAGTCCGTTTTACCTGCAGCGCTTCAGAGCTGACTGCCGGTATGTTCCTGAACCAACCGGCTTTGCTGACCATGAAAGGCGGGGAATTACTGCATGCCCTGCCCGTGAAATTCGTCCACGGCGTGGTGACCCATTTCCGGCGTCTGACGGGGTCGCGCGACCAGGTCAGCCATGAAATCATCATTGAGCCTTATCTCTCCCTGCTGGGTAAACAGTTCCGCACGCACCGCTTCTTCATAAACAAATCGGTCCCGGAAGTGGTGAGTGAAATCCTGCAGGAGCACGCCCTGCATGGCTGGGAGTATGAATTCACGCTGACACAGAGTTATCCGAAGCGTGAGCAGATAAATCAGTACCAGGAGAGCGACCTGGCGTTTATTGAGCGTCTGCTGGCGGAAGTGGGGATATTTTACTTCTTCACGCTGCAGCCGGACACCCGGACGGAAGTGGTGCATTTTGCAGACCAGCAGAGCGCCTATGAGTTTGATAAACGGCTGGCGCTGAACAGCCCGTCAGGAATGAGCGACAGCGGGGCGGACTCCGTCTGGGGACTGAACATTCTGCACCAGGTGGCACCGGCGGGAGTGACGACAAAAGACTATAACCACCGCGAAGCGCAGAAGGTGCTGCAGTCGGCGAGGGCGGATATCACCGGCGGCGAAGGCGAGGAAATGCGCTATGGCGAGGTGTATCACTACAAACCGCGCCATCTTGAAACCGGGGATGCATTCGATCCGGCGGCGGAAACCGGGAACTTCTGGGCGCGACTGGACCACGAGCGTTTTCTGGCGGAGCAGACGCTGATAACGGGTTTCAGCACGGATGCGGGGTTACGTCCGGGACAGGTGTTGACGATAACGGACAACAGCGTGCCGTCGACGCTGCCGGGCGTGCTGCAGCAGCCGGTGGTGGTCATCCGGGCCGGGTTCAGCGGCAGCAGGAAGGATGCGCTGAGGGTAACGCTGGCGGCGGTGCCGTACAGTGAGACGCAGTGCTGGCGTCCGGCGCTGAAGGCAAGACCGAAGGTTAGCGGCACGCTGACGGCACGGGTCAGCAGCCCGAAGAGCGGGGATATCTACGCGCATCAGACGGCGGAGGGGCTGTACCGGGTGAAGTTCGATGCAGACCAGGACAGCAAACAGCAGGGTTACGAGAGCATGCTGCTGCGCCTGGCCAAACCCTACGGCGGCGACACCTACGGGATTCACTTCCCGCTGATACAGGGCACAGAAGTGGCGGTGGCGTTCCATGAAGGTGACCCGGACCGGCCCTATATAGCCCACGCGCTGCACGACTCCCGGCATCCTGACCACGTGACACAGGCAAACCACACCCGCAACGTCATTCGCACACCCGCGAACAACAAGCTGCGCATGGAAGACAAACGGGGCGAGGAGCACGTCAAGCTCAGCACCGAGTACGGCGGCAAGACGCAGCTGAACCTGGGGCATAATGTGGATGCACAGCGTGCGCTGCGGGGCGAGGGGTTTGAACTGCGTACAGACCAATGGGGAGCTATTCGGGCTGGGAAAGGGATCTTTATCAGTGCCGATCGCCAGGAATTAGCTGGAGGTTTGCAGTTAGATATGCATGAAGCAGTAGCTAACTTACAAGCTGCGCTTCAGGATGCGAAAGGTATTCACTCTGCGGCAGAAAAAGCGAAAGCAGAACTGGCTGATATCGAGAGGCAAAAAGCATTGTTAATGGAGTCTATGACAGACCTCAAGAAACAGGCTTTACTTTTTTCTGCTCCTGCTGGCATTGCGCAGGTGACTCCTGCCAGCATCCAACTCTCATCAGGTGAGAATGTCATTGTAACCTCCGGAGCGGACACGGATGTCAGTGTCGCTAAAAAATTCCGCCTTGGTGTGAAAGAAACAATAAGTCTTTTCGCTCAGTGGATGGGAATTAAAATTTTCGCCAGCAAAGGAAAAGTGGAAATTCAGGCGCAGGGAGATGCAATGGATCTGCTGGCAAAGAAAACGTTGAGTATAGCCAGTAAGGATGAGCAGGTGATCATTACCGCAGCGACAGAGTTAGTACTCAGTTGTGGTGGCGCGTATATCAGGCTTAAAGATGGTGAAATAGAAGTAGGGGCGCCTGGTAATGTACGCGTAAAGAGCATTGGGATTCAGAAAATGGCTCCTGCAACATTAAATGCCAGCATAGAATTACCGGATCCTTGCGCCACAGCTATTGATGCTGCTGGTGGTACGCAAAGCCCTACAGTGACGCTGGGTTGATGGAGGACCAATAATGAAGGAATCATTAATAACTTATGATTACTCCTTACAGGCAATGCAAAAACAAGGGGGTTATATTGGTGAGCAAATATTTAATTCTTTTAGAACGTTAAATAGAAATTGCATTTTAATGATTGATACTGCAATTATAAGGTTGAGAAATAAAGAATCATCATTCTATAATGAAATAACAAATAGAGATGTTGTAAGGGTACCTGTTGCTACTCGTTATCTATCATCTGAATTTGAACCTTGTTTGGTTTCACTGGATTTATCCTTACCTGAGGATTGTAAGTTACTACAAGAAAGCATTATGCAATCTCTGCAAGAGATCGAACCTAATGAAATACTGCTGGGTAAGGGCAGGATGGTATGTGGTTGGCTTTCTTGCGAAGAAAACATTGTAAATCTCGCAGATTATCTGGGAAAGGTGGCAATCCAGCAGCATGATGGAAAAGATGTTTTGCTTCGGTATTATGACCCGGCAATTATGATCTCTCTTTTATCTATTCTGGATGACTGGCAACAACGACGTTTGTTAGGGCCAATTGAAGTGTGGAGTTTTATTGATGGCGATGGTCAGTTTATCAATAAAATAAATCAGTCTGAGAATCAACTGCGACTTTCATATACGTTATCGCTGAGCGCTGACAATTGGCGTGATATAAATTTTGCAGGGATAAAAAATAGAGTTATCTGTAATTATCGTCTGGCTAATTTGAGTCGTGAACGGTTTTCAGAGCCCGCGGTATTTAAGCTATTGAAGCAGTCACTTAAAAGAGCTGTATTGTATACTTTTTCTGATCAAGAAGATCTTATCAAGTGGGGCGAGTGTTCAATTAATGTTGCTCCGGAGTTTTATAACCATGGATTTATTAAAAACTTGCTTGAAATAAATAGCTTAAGTGAGAGGGGAAAATTTACTCAAATCATATCTCATATCACAGAACAACAATGGAATGAAATTCGAGCAAACATTAATTAAGCAATTTACAGTTCGAATATGTGGGAGAACAGGGATGATAAATCATAAATGTGACTGTATGTCACAGGGACCGGCATTACTACCTGTACGCTATGCGGTGGTTCCTGAATATATTAAAGAACCATTGCCGGCGTGGGCAAAACCTGGAATATCAGCTTACCCGGCGGAAAACGAAAACTACCACTATGCGCTACGCGCGATGCGCAGGGGCTATATCTATATCTACTATCCGTACCAGACGGACTGGGAAGCGTGGTCGGTGTGTGATGACGGCAGTTTGTGGAAACAGCTGTCGGCGAAAAATGTTCTGGAGAAATCAGAGCCGGACTGTCGGCAGGGAACGTACAGTGATGGCGGAAAGGATTTTCTGACGCTGCCTTATGAAGTCCTAGAGAATGATATCTGGATAGCATTCACGCAGTGTCCCTGGACGGAAAAAACGCTGGAGCGTTACGCGGGCGATGCAGGGCAACGGCAGAGCAGAATGCAGTGTCTGAGTTCATCGAACTGGACGGCGCCCCAGGCTTCACAGCAAATAACAGAGGCAACCACAGCAAATCTCGCCAGGGTTCTGGATTACATCCCGGCGCAGGGCAGCCAGCTGAGTCCGGCAATGCGGTTACCATATGGCACCCATACTAAAATCCGCGTCAGCCAGTGTGTGAGTGAACGCTATGCGATAGTCAAAGAGCCGGGGCCGCAGGAGACATTGTACCCGTGGAAGAGCGGAGTGGCCGGAAACACAATCCGGCAGATGAAGGAACGGGGTGTGAAGCCAGACGGTACCCCCGTTACACCGTTGCTGATGGCGCTGCATGATTCAGCAGGGATAACGCATGAGCTGACGGGATGGACGAATGATGTCCTGGCGATGGCGAAGATATTTGGTGAAGAACGCGCCCTGGAGTTCTGTACCCAGAGTCTAATTAACGGAGTTAAGGAGATTGTTAACAAAAGCTCGGAACAGAATGTTGCAGCCCAACTTGCTGAATTACCGCAGGAAACATATATTTCTCCACCGGCAATGGATTATTCTTATGATATGTATGTCCAGAATGAGAAATCTAAAGGTACAGACCCGAAGGATATACTAACTCGCGAAGAATTCGAAAAGCAGGTAAAGGGAAAACAAAACGAAGTTTATAAGAAATAACAGGTAGCTAATGATTGGTCTAAATATGCCCGAATGATCAATCAGAGTAAATGGGACTCTTTTAATCAATGTTGTGCTGATCTAACACCAAAAATTGATAAACAGCTCGCTAAGCTGATTAGCTATCGCTGTGGATGGTTACAGGCTTCGTTATTTATAACAATATTACAGGATTTTTTTTCTAACGATCCTGTTGATAATGCGAACTATCGTGAAATTGCTGCCTTCGCAATGGCTGGTCTTGGTGAGTCGCCATCAGGTATAAAATTGCTGGATGACTGGATAGACGCATATACTACGAAAAGTGAAGCTAATCTCGTCTGGAGAACACATTTTTATAATAATCCAGAGATCATGGCAGATGTGGAGCCGTTATTGGCTAGTTTGCACCAGTGTAGTATTTCTCCGGTTTCTGAAAATGATGTGCTCTACTTTTTTGAGAAGAATGGCGCTAAACTTAATAAAATATTTAAAGGTTTTGAAAAGGCAACGAGTGAAATTTCAAAACCACTGGCTGGCAATGTCGTATTCTCGAAAAGAGTGCTGTATCAAATGGACCAGCACATGGCAACCGTAGGGGCCAGGTTTTTTTCCGTATCACGGATTGGACCTGTTCTCAATACCATGAATGACCTTATTGTTCGAACCCTTTTCTCGCTATCTTCCGGAAAGTCAGAGTTAGAAACCAAAACATTGTTCAGCAAATATTTTGGTTGGGCCACGGAACGCAGGGCTTACATTGCCGGCACTGTTTTTTACAGCCCGCAAAGAGCCATCCGGGCCGATCTTCTCCGGGGGGCGAGTAAGAAATATGCCGCACTTGAAAAAGCGTATGCCAATTATCTTAGCCAGCCTGCGGGATCTTCTGGTTATGCGGTGACCAGTATTAGGATTTTTGTTTTATTTTTCAATGTGGTCGAACTGTATAACCAACTCGATAACTTTAACAATCAACCTGCTGACTACGCGAAGGTAATCAGCGCAATATCGGCAACGGCGAGCGGGGTAATTGATATTGCGACCCCTGCGACGGAGGTCATTCTTAAAGAGAAAAATAGCCTCCACTACATGAAAATGTTTGGCGCAGGATGCTCGTTGATAAGTGCGGGCCTTTCGCTGGGGTTAGATATTTCAACATTATTGAATAAAGTTAATTTACCGAATTCCAGTAAAAAATGGGCATTTACCGGCTTATATTCAGTCAAGACTCTTAGTGATGTTGCCATTATTGCCAAAGCGGAAGGAAAATTGATGACGGTGCTGATTGAACGCTTTGGCTGGAAGACTCCTGAAGGGGAATTAGCCGTATGGCTGGGGAGGGCAGCTGCGCCTCAATTAACAAAATTAGGCGTCGAATGGGTGGGGCTGTTGGCCTCGTGGGAGGTGGCTCTGTTATTGATGGTCGCAGAATATATTTTGACGGAATATTATTCACGTGATGCGTTACAGTCGTGGATTGAGAATGGCTTGTTTGGTGATGATTGTTCGATTGATATCGACAGTTATTCGCCGGAAAGAATCAATATATTTATTGATGAGACCCGAAATTCACTGCAAGAAAGCTTACGTCAATTATCTTCAGGTAAAAAACCACAACGTGGGAAACCAATAATTTACTGGCCATTTATTATCTATGATGAGCCGGAAGTCCCTGTTGTGGTTTAATTGTGGAGCAGCGAAATACTATGACAGAAGATGACGAACTGTTTGCCGATATGCCCCGGGCCTATATCCGGGGACTGGAGAAGGGAAAAGGGTATGTGGAAGAAAACTATCTCCGGGAGCGCAGAGAGTGGATAAAATTAAGACAAACCATTGCGTACTATGAATCGGACGGCAAGAAGAAGCATAAAAAACGGCTGGCAGAACTGTACCGTGAAGAAAAGCAGCGGGCAAAAGCGCTGGCCGATATGCCACCGGACCCGGTACTGCCTCCGCCAGCCCCGCTGATAAAGGTCAGTGGCGTGGTGACAAACTACCACCAGCGCTGCCTGACGCACTATTTTGACACCAAAGCCTATCCGCAGACGTGGGAATATTTCAGCAGGCAGGATGAGAACATGGCGTCTGCCGCGATGGTGCTGGCCTCGACGGGGTCAGCAGCAACGGCACAGGGCATGGTGGCGAGCAATGAAGACAGGGTTCCTTCATCGGCGTGGTACGTCACGGGCGAAATCAACGGCCGGTCCTTTTCAGGGTGGCTGGGCGCGCCCTATTGCCGGGAAGGTGAGGAAGTGGAACTGATTGCCGCGCCAGTGGGAGAGGAGTACCTGGTATATGCCCTTGTCCGGCCGCATGCGCGTTCGCTGACCATGCCACCGTGGTGTTACCAGGGAATACGACGGGCGCGAATAGACGCGATGAAAGTCCCCATTTCGGTCGTTATTCTTCTGGCTATTCTGCTGCTGGTAGTGGGATTGTATAAAGAAGATTGGGTTCTTAGTGAAGGATTACGGCAAGTGATAACGATATTTTTGGTTACGGGAACCTTTCTGTATATCTTCCCCGCAATATGGACGATCTGGCGACGGCATCCCTTTCCGAAAGAACAGCTGACGGAGGAGATATTGACTGTTGCTGGCTGGGAAAATGTGACCAATATTGATTTGCGGAGATTAAAGCGCAGAAGAATTAAAGAATTTAAAAAGAAGGGAAAAT
The DNA here is from genome assembly GCF_030333885.1 of Citrobacter sp. Cf132. NCBI lineage: Bacteria > Pseudomonadati > Pseudomonadota > Gammaproteobacteria > Enterobacterales > Enterobacteriaceae > Citrobacter > Citrobacter sp. Cf132. The sequence goes on along the minus strand of NZ_JAOWFA010000055.1, from coordinate 2,143 downwards.
CTGTTCGAGTAATGACATCAGGATGGTGGTTTTATTACTATTAGACGATTTTTTTGTAGGTTAAATTTCAAAGCTAATATTTTTAACAGATAAGGTGTTATTATCTGATCTTTATCTAATCATATAGATATGTTTGGTAAGTGTTTTTTTTTGGAAAAAAACATATCTGGATAGTTATATTCTTTTATAGCGAGGATTTATGTTTCTAGGCTTAGTCAGACTCAATGATCCATTAAGTAGTGGTGGCAAAGTAATTTCTGTTTCGTCAACGATGATTATCGATGGTTTAGGCGTCGCATTGCTTGGTGATACTGTTATATGTCCAATTCCATTTCATGGCGTAAATAAGATAATCCAGGGGTCTACAGAATGGATCTCAGATGGAAAACCAGTAGCTGTGCATAAATGCATGTGTCAATGCGGTTGCTATGTTATTTCAACACTTCCCTGTACGGGGATCTGGTAAGTTAAAATGAGTTGGAATATTCCTGATAAAAAGGCAATGCAACCTGTACCTTCTATTAGGTGGGGGCGAGATAGTGGTGTTTTTTTCTCATTGTTAATAACTGTTGTTCTGCTATTTGGTTTGTTTTATTATATTACTCATAATAGTAATTCAATATATTGTGCTTTTGTAATATCGTTAATTTTTTCTTTGTTATTTATTATATACATAGGGCTTCGATTATTTCAGCTCGGCGTGTCTCTTGAAAAAAATGAAATGATATCAACGGAAAGTTCTAATATTGATTATGAGTGGTCTGAATGGGCGTCTGGTTATATAAGTATTGTAGATTACAGCTATCTCTTTCCTGAAGAATCACAGATACCCAATTTACGTGAAGGAAGTGAGTTCAATGCCATTGGAACCAGGGCATTACATTTTCCAGAATCGATTGATTATACTATTTTATTCCATGAGTTATTAGTTCCAATGAGAGCTAGGGAAGGTGCGAATAAGCAGGTCATTTCTTCCCAAGCTGACTCGCTGATTAAAATTTCGCGGATCTGGGCCGATTTTTTTCCCGCAAACACATCGAATCAGCCTATTTAGGCTATTTTTTCCACCATTTCTGGCGTTATTTCCGGTTTTTACTGAGATCTCTCCCACTGACGTATCATTTGGTCCACCCGAAACAGGTTGGCCAGGGTGAATAACATCGCCAGTTGGTTATCGTTTTTCAGCAGCCCCTTGTATCTGGCTTTCACGAAGCCGAACTGCCGCTTGATGATGCGAAACGGGTGCTCCACCCTGGCACGGATGCTGGCTTTCATGTATTCGATGTTGATGGCCGTTTTGTTCTTGCGCGGATGCTGCTTCAAGGTTTTTACCCTGCCGGGACGCTCGGCGATCAGCCAGTCCACATCCACCTCGGCCAGCTCCTCGCGCTGTGGCGCTCCTTGGTAGCCGGCATCGGCTGAGACAAATTGCTCCTCTCCATGAAGCAGATTACCCAGCTGATTGAGGTCATGCTCGTTGGCCGCGGTGGTGACCAGGCTGTGGGTCAGGCCACTCTTGGCATCGACACCAATGTGGGCCTTCATGCCAAAGTGCCACTGATTGCCTTTCTTGGTCTGATGCATCTCCGGATCGCGTTGCTGCTCTTTGTTCTTGGTCGAGCTGGGTGCCTCAATGATGGTGGCATCCACCAAAGTGCCTTGGGTCATCATGACGCCTGCTTCGGCCAGCCAGCGATTGATGGTCTTGAACAATTGACGGGCCAGTTGATGCTGCTCGAGCAGGTGGCGGAAATTCATGATGGTGGTGCGATCCGGCAGGGCGCTATCCAGGGATAATCGGGCAAACAGGCGCATGGAGGCGATTTCGTACAGGGCATCTTCCATGGCACCGTCGCTCAGGTTGTACCAATGCTGCATGCAGTGAATACGCAGCATGGTCTCCAGCGGATAGGGCCGTCGGCCATTGCCCGCCTTGGGATAAAACGGCTCGATGACAGCGGTCATATTCTGCCATGGCAGAATCTGCTCCATGCGGGAGAGGAAAATCTCTTTTCGGGTCTGACGGCGCTTAGTGCTGAATTCACTATCGGCGAAGGTGAGTTGATGGCTCATGATGTCCCTCTGGGATGCGCTCCGGATGAATATGATGATCTCATATCAGGAACTTGTTCGCACCTTCCCT